>CACEBX010000001.1 GCA_902557845.1 Rhodospirillaceae bacterium
TTCCTGATCCAGCTTTTGTAAATGCTCCAGCACCTGAAATGACTCCTGATAACGTATGAGTATTAGAATCCCCTGATGTTAGTGTTATACCGTTAGCTAACTCTACTGTTCCAGAGCCACTTAAAGATTGGATCGTATCCGTAGCATCTACATCATAGGTTCCTGAATTAATTACATCCGTTGTATCTGCTAAAGTACCAGAAACAGTTAAAGTTCCTGCAGAAACTGTTGTGTCTCCTGTATAAGTATTAGCTCCAGATAATAATAATGTTCCTGTTCCTGATTTTGTTAAAGCCCCTGAGTCAGCAATAATTCCACCATAAGTAAGCGTTGTACTTGAAGAATTTTCTAAAGTTCCTCCACTGGCACCTAGTGATATCCCCCTGTCTGAATTTAGAGTAATGTTAGATGTCGATAATAAACTTCCTCCATTCAAAACTAAAGATCCTGCAGTAGCGCTTGCGGGCGTTTGTCCTAAATTATTGTCAGCACTAATACTTATCTTTCCTCCAGAAATCGTAGTTGTACCTGAATATGTGTTAGTTCCCCCTAAAACAAGTGTTCCTGCACCTGATTTTGTTAAATTAGCAGATCCTGTGACCACTCCACTATAAGTTAATTCAGTAGAGGAATTAGCGTTAATCGTACCATTTCCATTCAGTGTAATACCTTTATTGGTCCCTAAAGAAAAAGTTCCAGTTGTGTTTAAAGTTCCTCCATTAAAAATTATATTGTCGGCATCTGCTGATCCTGGAGTAGCTCCGATATTAGCTGAAGATGATATAGCTATTGTTCCAGCCGATAAAGTTGTAGAACCTGAATAAGTATTTGAACCAGAAAGAGTGAGAGTTCCTGCTCCAGCTTTTGAAAGTCCTCCAGCACCTGAAATGACTCCTGATAAAGTTTGATCATTAGAATCTCCTGTTGTAAGTGTTATACCACTGGCTAATTCTATTGCTCCAGAACCATCTAAAGATTGAATTGTGTCTGTGGTATCAACATCATAAGTTCCTGAATTTATTACGTCAGTGCTATCAGAGAGTGTTCCTGAAACAGTTAATTTTCCTGCAGAAATTGTTGTATTACCAGTATAGGTATTGGCTCCAGACAATGATAAAGTTCCATCACCTGATTTAGTAATTGCCCCAGAACCTGTAACCACTCCACCATAACTTAAGGTTGTACTACTATCTGTGTTTATAGTGCCCGTACTACTTAATGTAATTCCCCTATTTGAGTCTAAAGTAAACCCAGAGGTATTATTTAAAGTTCCTCCGCTAAATATAATATTATCTGCATCTGTTGAACCTGGACTTCCGCTTATATTTGCATCGGAAGCAACTTGAAGCGTTCCGGCAGATAAAGTTGCGCTACCGGTATAACTATTATTTCCAGTAAGAACTAATGTGCCCGCCCCTGATTTCGTTAAACCATAGGATCCAGATATTACGCCTCCGTAAGTTAAAGTATCATCAGTATCAACATTTATTGTACTATTGTTAGTTAAGGATATGCTTTTATTAGTTCCCAAAGTAAATGCTGCTGTAGATCGTAGAGCTCCTCCATTGAGAACTATATCTGTTTCAGCACTTCCAGGCGTTGCTCCTAAATTATCTGAAGCTGATACAGCTATTGTTCCTGCATTAATATTTATAGCTCCCGTAAATGATGAGTTTGTTCCAGATAATGTTAGGGTTCCATTCCCTTGCTTAACTAAAGTACCATTTCCAGAAATTGTTCCTGAAATTGTATTATTACCATTATCCCCAGTAGTTAAAGTAAAAGTATCTGGTATAGAAAAAGCTCCTGATCCTTCTACAGAAGCAAATGTAACATCATTATCTAGAGTAGAAGTTGCATTATTTCTCAAATGAGGACTGCCAGAAAATGTTCCTTTAAAAACTAATTCTCCTGCAGAAGAGGTAAAGACTCCGGATATACTATTACTCCCTCCTTGAAAAGTGTAGATTCCTGTACCTTGTTTAGCAAAATTACCACTTCCAGTGAAATTTCCTGAAATATTTTCACTTCCATTATCACCCCCTGCAGTTAAAGTTCTAGAGCTCGCGATATCTATTGTACCCGCTCCTGTAAGTGACTGGATAGTATCGTTTGTATTTACATCATAGGTAGATCCAGAATTAACTATAACATCAGTACTATCAGATAAAGTCCCTGAAACTGTTACTGTTCCAGCACTTATCGTAGTATCACCTGTATAAGTGTTAGCTGCACTTAAAGTAACAGTTCCGGATCCTGATTTAATAAAATTTCCGGATCCAGATATTGCTCCTGAATAGGTGGCAGTACCAGATTGATTAAAAGTTGCATCCCCACTTGCAAGTGAAATACTATTTGAAATAGTGCTCCCACTTGCAGAACTTATTGAGGATCCTCCTCCCAAACTAATAGTACCTGAACCAGATACTGATCCAGAGCCTGGTGTCAGTACCAATCCTCCTGAACCAGACCTTGTAATATTAGCGTTTATGAATATATCGTTATTTGATTGCAGAGTAAGATCATTACCACTAGAAGAAGATATCGCTGATGAAACAGTTATATCTCCATCTTGAGACCCTCCACCATCTGTTCTAACTGTTATATTGCTGCTAGCTAAAGCAGAAACTAGAGTAGAAGCACTGATAACTTCATCATCCTCATTTGCTGTGTAATCAGAACTTCCACTTGAAGAAATTTCTATATTATACGGATCCAATAGCCATTCTCCATCTTTACCTGCAAAGGATTTTGTAGAAACTCTTGAATTATTGATATTTAACTTATATCCAGAGGTTTCAATTCTTCCTCCATCACCCCCTTCTAGTCCACCCTCTGCTAACAAAGCGCCTTTCACAGTGGTTTTTCCAGATTTATTGTGAATATCTGACCAAACTACAATCTCTCCTCCAATTCCATATTTTATGGAAGATGCATCAATTTTTGTATCTTTCTCTACAACTACAGTTTTAGCTTGATATACATCAGGATTAGAATTCTGCCAGCTTCCACCTACTAAGGCTTGCCCTCCTCCTGTTTTACCTATTACATTTATTACAGATCCTGTTTTTAATGTAATATGTTCGCCAGTTAACTCTATTTTTCCTCCAATTGATACTTCAGAGGAGGCTACCATAGTTCCAGAATTTTTTATTTTTCCCTTTTTCGAGGATAAAAATATTTTTCCTCCCTGTTTTGTAATACCCTTGGCCTTAATTGTTCCCTTGTTATTGATTACGGCAGATAAAACTTCATCTTTTCCCTCTGAAGAAAGAATAACTGCTCCATCATTTGCATTAATTGCATGATTATTTTCTATTAATGAATTTAACGAACCTTTTTCTATGCTGTAATTTATTAATTGGTTTCCATCTAAGGATAATTTAACTTTATCACCAGAAAGTAATGCAGAAGACCCAGAAGGAGTATTTATAGATCCATTGTTTTCTACTCTATTGGCTATTAATGCTATTGTTCCTCCTTCATAAGCATTTAATTCTCCATTGTTTTGTACTAAAGAATTGTAATTATTATCTTTTTCGAAAATGTACTTATCATTTAAAAAATTATCAGAACTCATATTCAAGGAGGTAGCAATCATTGCTCCTACATCAACTTTCGATCCTCCTTGAAATATAACTCCGCTTGGATTAATAAATATTAATTGGCCGTTTGCCTTTAAACTTCCGTAAATATGGGAAGGATCATTAGCAAAAACTCTATTTAAAGCCGTAGAAGATCTTCTAGGTTGAAAAAACTCTACACTTGCTTCTTTTCCTATATTAAAAGTTTCCCAATTTAGAATTACTTTATCTGATGATTGATTAATCGATAAGTTATTATTTTCTTGTTTAATTGTTGCGCTGCCACCTGCAACTGTTCCTCCTGTAGGAAGAGTATCTTTATGTATTTCTTGGGATGATAAATTTGACAAAAATAGAGCAGTAGAGACTACTAGAGACATAGATATTTTTGTAAATTTTATCATTTAAAATTTTAAGTAAAAACTGTTTCATTTTTTTTCTATTTTAAGTTAAAAACACCAAGAAACCAATACCTCCAAGTATCGTCTTTGCCATCACTATTATTTCCAGAACTAGTCTTTCCTGGATTGCCAGATATCGAATCGGCAACACCTAATTTTAAACTGTAATCATTGCCTGAAAACATATCTAAAAATGCACCCCAACCTTTTAGTGAATATTTGTTAGGTGTAGTCATGCTAATATTCAGTAAGTCTTTGTATTGTTTGATGTTTCCATAATCATAGAATAAACCATATTGCATACTATCAAACAAGTTTATATAAGAACTATTTGGTTTATATCTCAGATCAATACTCACTTTCCTTCCTTCATCACCACTAGCTTCTCCAGAGGGGTAAGCTCTAATTCCTCCAATTCCTCCAAGTGTGAATTTTTCTGAACTATCAAGGTTTTGACTAGCTAACTGCATGGAACCTAAAATTTGTAAATCAAGTCTTTCTACGATTCGTTGAATACGAAGAAGTTGAATATAAGTTTTACTAAAACTTCCGTCAGTTTTAGCGCCACTTGAACCCTGATCACTTGATAAATCAGTAGACGCTCCAGATAAATCTAATTCACCAAAAGATTGTTTAAATAAAGCTTGCATGTATCCCCCAAGAAAAATATTGTCTATATTTTGAAATAAAATACTTGAGTCATAACTTTCAATGATTTTATCACTAGTCTCTACTCCAGTAGTCTCATTATACATATCTTTAAGATTATAGCCACCTAAAATGAGCAGTGTTCTTTCTGCGCTTCTTAATATAGGATATTTTGCATTAACTGTATAAGTAAAAGCATCTCCTTTAGACTGAGGGCTTGTTTTCAAGTCTTTTCCTATCTTGTACTTTAGCTGATTTAATGATAATGTCCCTCTCATACCATCTCTGCCAATTGGGAAGTTATACCCTAGTTTATTTAAACTAAAGTTACCTGTAGGAGCAGTAATCATATTAAACGTAATCTGATCTCCTGTTTTAGTAGGATTATTAATAAATACTGTTCCTGTGGCTCTATTTTGACCGGTATACCTATTTCCATAATTATCTAAGAATATTGATCCTGTTGCAGCAGGTCCTTCACTAGCATCTATTACTATACTTGTTGAGTAAGCATCTTTTCCAGGCTTTAATGTAACCTTAGCGTCTATTCCCGGAACTTCATTAAAGTTTAATATAGCTCTTTCTAGACCTTTTTGAGTAAACTTTCCCTTCATGCCTTCAATAAAGTAACTCTCTGAAACTCCTTCTCTTAGTCTGAGGTTATTTTTTTTTATTTCATAAGGTTGCTTACTGTCTAATTTTCCTTCTGATATATAAATTATTATAATTCCATTCTTTACTTCCTGTTCTGGTATATATACTTGAGCTAAGAAATAACCTTCATCTCTATAAAAATCTTGAATTCTTTTTGCAGCTTTTTGTATGTCATCAAAAGATAAGCTTTTTCCTATTAAATCGGAAATGACAGCTGTTAGTTGTTTATCCGTAAAACCATTTGTTTGCCCATCAAACTTAAAACCTTTTACCTCAATTTTTTCGCCATTTTGTCCAGAAACTCCATTAATCAATTCTTTACCTTCTGGAACTTGAACAGGTAATATATTTACTTTTCTTAACTCTTCCTCAAAGTTTAATAAACTCCCTGCATTGGGAACTGAATAAGAATTATATACTATATTAAAGTTAACAAGAAATAGTACTGTTAATGTCCTTTTATTTAAAATTTCAATTATTTTCATACTATCTTTACCTAACTGTGAAAGTGGCGTCCTCGGCAAGATTCGAACTTGCGACCCTCTGCTTAGAAGGCAGATGCTCTATCCAGCTGAGCTACGAGGACTTAGTCAAAAATTATATGTCATTATTTTTTAAAATTAAAGACTAAATATAATTCAAATTAATATTTAGTATACTATGGTTGTTAAATATTTATTGGTATATATAATTTTATTAAATCTAAATAATTAAAAAAATAAATAATGTAAAATGTGTAGACATATTGGATACATTGGAAATAAAGAGTTTATTGATAAAATCATTCTTGAAAAAAATCACTCTTTAATAGATATGGCTTTTCAACCAAAAGAAATGGAAAATGCTAAGCTTAATGCTGATGGTTTTGGAATAGGCTGGAACAGCATAGAGAATGAAAAAGGATTTTTTCTTTACAAAAACTATATGCCAATTTGGAATGACCCAAACCTTAATTCTTTTGCAAAAAATATTAAGACTAATTTATTGATAGGAAATGTAAGAAGTGCAACTTTATTAACTAATATTGGATATCAAAATTCTCACCCATTTGTTTTTGAAAACTTACTCTTTTCTCATAATGGATTTATTGAAAATTTTGAACCTGTAATTAAAGGAAAGCTTTTAGGTTTATTAGACAATAACCTATTATCTGCAATAAAAGGAAATACTGACTCTGAGTTAATTTTTTTCATAATTATTAATATATATAAAAAAGAGAAAAGCCTATTAAAAGCAATAAAGAAAACATTACAAATTCTCTCTGAATTATGTAAAGCTGCTATGCTAAATTTTATAATAGCAGAGTTTAAAGGGACAAAAAACAAACTATATGCAACTAAAACTGCAATAAAATTATCACCACCTTCGCTTTATTATCAGGTCAATAAAAATAAAAGTATTTTTATTTCCTCTGAAAAACTTGATAAAAAAAAGTGGGCATCAGTAAAAAATAACTCTTTAATAGAATGCAGTAAAAATAAATTTAAAATTATGGATATTAGCAATCTTGCAATCAATTAAATATATTAATACCCTACAAAAAAAGCAAAAAATGATTTTAAATCAATTGCTTAAGATTAATAAACATAATATAAATAAGAAAATACATTCTGAATTAAGCCCCCTAGGGTGGCACGTATTACACTGTATTTTTGTCGAAGCTACATGGATTAGAAGTTACTTTTATTCAGATGAAACAATTGTAAGCAAATTTAAACATCTTGCTGATGCTACTAAAATAAACGTAAATAAAAGACATCTTGGGCTTCCTAATGTGCATGATTTAAAAACCTACGCAGAAACTTTTTTCCATGAAAATATACTACTTATTAAACAATTATTATCTAGAAAAATAAAAAAGAGGTATACCATAAGCTATATTATTAATTTTCTTAATCAACATCATTCACAACATATAGAAATTATGAACATCATAATAAGCTTACACAATTTAAATTTTAATACAAAATTTAAAGACTTTGCTCAAGAAATTTATCCTAAAGAATATAAATTTTCTGGAATTGAAATAAGCAAAGGAATTTATAAAGTTGGTGCAAAAAAATTAGCCTTTTCATTTGATAATGAAAATCCAAGACATGAAATATATTTAAAAAATTATATTATTTCAAAAAAGTTAATTAAAATTTCTGAGTGGTATGCTTTTATGAAAGAAAATGGATACGAAAGAAAAGAGTTTTGGTCTGCCCAAGGATGGAAATGGCGTGTTAAAAATAATATAAAATTTCCAATGAATTGGGTTTTTAAAAATAAAAATAATTTTTCACTTTCTACTCCAGATGGATATATTATTCCAAAAAATAATTTGCCTGTAAGTAATATAAGCAAGTATGAGCTAGAAGCTTTTGCATCTTGGAATAAACTTAGACTACCTCATGAGTTTGAATGGGAGGTAGCCTCTAATAAATTAGAAGAAAAGTTTAAAGTTTGGGAATGGAGCTCAAATCTTTTTTTTGGTTATAAAAATTTTAAACCTTATCCGTATAAAGAATATTCTTATCCATGGTTTAATCAAAATTACTTTACTTTAAAAGGTTCTAGTGCTTTTACGTTAAAAGATGTTAGAAGAGAATCTTTTAGAAATTTTTACCAACCGAATGCTAGATACATTTTTTCAGGTGGTCGTTTGTGCATTTAGTTTTTTTTAAGATAAATTGATGTTAGTAAACCTAATGTAGAAATTAGCAATAAAAATATAAAAAAGATTTGAAAAGCGCTTTTAATGTCTTGTAGATCAAGCAAAAACCCAAATAGTGGGCCAATAAAAACATCAGGCAAATATCCTATAAATGATATTATTCCTACAGCGGCTCCTGTTATAGAACTAGGGATACAAGAATCTTCTAGTAAACTATAAAAAATCCCTCTTAGTGCAAAAACTCCTATCATACTTATTGTTAAATTTAAATACACAATAGAGATAATCTCCTTGTCTAGATTAAAAATACTCAAAAAAGCATAAGACACTAACATAAAGAAAAATAAGTATTTAGTACAAACTCTTGGTGTAATTTTATCAGCAATAAAACCTGCCAGCAATGCAGCTACAGGCCTAGTATAGGAAAAAATGGTCATTACATATGCAGATTTCTCTTTGCTAAATTCTAAAATTTCATAAAAGTATAAAGAGTAATAATCTATTGCTTTGTAACAAGTATAAGCGCTAAAAACAATTATTGAAATGCATAATATTGGTTTTTTATTTTTATAAATTTCGTTGTAATTGTATTTAATTTTTTTATTTTTAGTATGATTTTTTTCCTCTTTAAAAAAAAATAAAATTATTATTGATGATAGAAAAGTTACAAATGAATAAAAAAATATTACTAAAGCCAATGGCGATAGGCTTATGGAAATAATATTTTTTAAAAAATCTAATAAAGTATTACTTGTATAAAGAAGCACCGCGACGGATGCACATAAAGAAGCTACTAAACCTCTTCCAGCTTCGAGAGCACCGAAAGAAGCACCCTGATTGTTTCCAGCTATAGATCGAGTTGCTTTTATAAGAGCCGCCCAGAAAAAGAGAATAGTAGTTATGCCCCAATATCCAAATAAAAAATATAAGCCATAAATATTCGGATTTGTCATGTAGAAAACTCCACCTAAGGAGGTCATAAATAAAGAAAAAAACAGTAAATATTTAGGTGTCACTTTATCTGCTATATATCCTCCAGGCAAATAACTAAGAAAAGCAGTAATTCCATAGATACTAAACGCTATACCTAGCTGCATGTTAGTATAATAATAATCTTCTAATAGTGATGGTCTAAAAAATCTTATTACATGAAATGGCAGAGCAAATATTAGCTCACCTGCAATTATTAAAAAGACTAATGGTAATATTTTTTTCATAATTTTATTTTATTAATAATTAATTGTAATCTATACAAAACATTAAATGAAAATAAAATATTTTATTAATTATAACTTTATGTTACTTATAATTTTTATATTTTATTGGAAATAATACTTTGTCTCACACTCACGATATTCAACAAATAAGTAAAGTAGATGATTCTTTTAGTTTAAAAGAGCTAAATTTAATGTTAAAAAAAAAAAATAAATCTATTCCTACTAAATTTTTATATGATGATTTAGGAAGTAAGTTATTTGAAGAAATAAGTAATACTAAAGAATATTATTTAACTAGAACAGAAAAAAAAATACTTAATAAGTATTCTTCTAAAATCATTAATGAGTCAGGAGCTCGTGAATTATTGGAGTTAGGAAGTGGGTCTTCAAAAAAAACCAAACTGTTAATACTAGAAGCTTTAAAGGTAGAAAATAATATAACTTATGTATCATTTGATATATCAGAAAAAGCATTAAAGATGTCTTATGAAGAGTTAAAAAATATAAGCTCAAATCTAAATATTAAGCTAGTTAAAGGAGACTTTATAAATGATTTAGAAAAACTAGACCATACTGATAAACCAAGATTATATTTATTTCTAGGAAGTACACTTGGAAACTTTAATAACGAGACAGCCATAAAATTTCTATCTAATATTTCAAAAAAAATGAAAAAAAATGATTTTCTTTTATTAGGTGTTGATAAAATAAAAAATAAAGAAATTATTAAAGCTGCATATAATGATCAAGCAGGTATAACCGAAAAGTTTAATAAAAATATCCTAAATGTTATTAACAAAGAATATGATTTAAACTTTAACCCTAAAATGTTTCGACATGTTGCAGAATTTAATGAAGATAAAAATCAGATTGAAATGTATCTCAAAGCTATCAGCGATCAAAAAATTAATTCTCACATAGAAAATATTAAAATAAACCTAGGGGAAAAAATCCTTACTGAAATAAGCAGGAAATTTTCGGATTCATCAATTGATGAAATTTTTCAAAACTCAGGACTTGAGACCGTGCATGACTTTAAAGATGAAAGAAACTATTACTCTCTATATTTACTAAAATCTAGTTAAATTAGTCTACACAGATATGAAGCTTTAGATTTTTTTTAAAAATTAATTAAAAGCCTTAACATAAAATAATCTTTTTTAACTTTACTAAATTATGCTATATTTATTGTTTAATATGCGAGTACTTTTTTTAACTATAATTGCTTTATTTTTCATTACGGGATGTACCAAAAATGGTGTTCCTCTAATGAGTAGTGGAGTTTCAGGAACTGAAGGGCTACCACCTGAACAGTTGAGTTTTGCTAAGTTTAAAGACATTGCTATACCTGACGGAGCAGTTATGGATATGGAAAATACAGTTATATTTGGAAGTGATGATGAGTGGTTCGGAAGATTATCAATAAATCCTCGTTTAAGTCATGCAGAAACTTTTGATTTTTTTAGATATGAAATGCCTAATCTTTCCTGGAAAGAAATTACCAATGTTAGAGCTACAAGTAGTGTTTTATCTTATGAAAAAGATCAAAGAATTGTCACAATTCAAATTACAACCTCTTATGGACAAACACATTGTTCAATTAATATGTCTCCAAAAAAGCAATAGGATTATACAATATGGAAAAAGAAGATAATAAAAACTATGGAAGTATTGCGCTAGTTACACTAATAACTTTATTAGCATCAGCTGGAGTTATTTATTTAATAGTAACAGTTTTAAATTAAATAAACTTATAATTTCCTTAGTTTCTCTATTTTAACACCGCCAGGTGCCTGCTCTGTTGGTGTAATCTCTATAGCTGAAACATTTACATGTGCTGGACATTCAATAGCAAATAGTATTGAGTCTGCGATGTCAGATGCTTTTAACATATTCAATCCTTTTTTCATATTCATAGCATCTTTTTTATCATCAAAGGCTACATCAAAAAACTCTGTATCTACTCTACCAGGATTTATTTCTGTGCATCTTATTCCAGTACCAGAGAGTTCCAATCTAAGATTTTGATTAATTAAATGCACAGCTCCTTTTGACCCTCCATATACTGAACTAGATAGAGGATATAGCCCTGCGATTGATCCTATGTTAATAATGTGTCCTTTTTTTCTTTTTACCATGCTTGGAACTATACACCTTAGTAGTTGAAGGAATGCTTGAACGTTAGTATCAATTGTAGTTGCAATATCTACAGCTTTAGTTTTGTAAATTTTATCAAAACCTCTTCCTAAACCGGCATTATTAATGAAAATATCAAATTTTATTTTTTTAAGCTTTTCAATTTCTTTCGTATTTCTTATATCCATTATTACTGCTTCGCAGCCTGTCTCTTTTTTTAACTTTATTAATTTTGATTTCCTTCTAGCTAAAGCAGTAACTTTATATCCTTTTTTGCTTAACAGTCTTACGACTGCTTCTCCAATGCCACTAGAAGCACCTGTCACTAATGCTGTTTTATATTGATTAGAAAGCATTTTTAATCATATATCACCAAACAAACTTTCTAAATCCTTTTTTTCTTTGCTTGTAAGTTTTGTTAATTTATTTTCTATATTTCTAAAAATTTTAATAAATATTTTTCCTTCATGAGTTAATTGAGATCCTCTCACTCCTTTTCCTCCTGATTTAGCATCAACTAATTTTTTTGATGATTGGTTATTTAACTCATTGATTAATTTCCAAGCCTTTTTATACGATAGCCCTATACTCTCAGCAGCTTTAGATATTGATCCTTTTTCATTAATTTTTTCTAGCAATAATATTTTACCCGGTCCCACATAAAAATTATTTTTTATCTGAATTCTAATTTTTATTAATTTTTTTTTTTTAGTATTCAATATAAACCTCATCCCCTATGTTAACTCCAAGTTTATCTATTAAACCAGAATTTATTTCTAAAATATATTTAGTAACCATCTTAGAAGTATAAATTTTTTCACTTAAAGGCATTACCTCTTCAAGCAAGTCTACTATAATATTTTCTTCAGAAATAAATATTATATCCAAACTTAATTGAGTATTCTTCATCCAAATATTTGCAAAAGATGACTCAGGCAATATAAATAGCATTCCTTGATCTATATTCAAATTTGATCTAAACATTAACCCTTTTCTTCTCTTTTCTTTTGTATCAGCAATTTCAACTTTAAACATAAAATCTTCAATGTTTACGTACCCAAACTTTAACTCAGAAGCATTTGAAAAGTTAAAAGCTTGAAAAAAGAAAAAGACAAAGAATAAAGTTTTTATTTTTTTTAAGTGCATATTCTCAAATCTTTTATAAAATATATATATGAATTTATCAAAAAAAATTTTTTTAGCGCTTGGAGTTGGTTTTCTCTTTGGCTCACTTTTTAATTACCTAGACCTTTTTCAAAATAAAATATTTTTAGATTTTATAGAAGTACCTGGAAGTATATTTATATCCTCACTTAAAATGTTAATAGTCCCTGTAGTATTTTTTTCTATAGTTAGCGGCGTCACTGGACTTAGTAATGTTTCTACTTTGGGCAGGATAGGAACTATTTCTGTGTTATTATATTTAATAACTACATGTATAGCTATAACCTTGGCTCTAGTTTTTTCTAATATTATTGACCCTGGAATTAAGAAAAATATAATGGAAGTAGAAACTTTTATAAAGCAGGAAACCCCTGATTTAAAAAATGTTATTATAAATATTGTACCTAGCAATATATTTAAAGCCTTTTCAGATGCTAATATGCTGCAAGTAATTTTCTTTGCTATAATATTTGGTATTACATTGAATTTAATAAGCAAAAAAAACGTTAAATTAAAAGAGGCAATTTTCCAGTTTAATGATCTATTTTTAAAAATGATTGAAGTCATAATGTATATTGCACCTTATGGAGTTTTTTTTCTAATATTTAAGACTTTTCTTACTCAAGGTTTCGAAACTATTTTTGAATTAGGAGAATACTTTTTTACAGTTTTACTAGTATTAATTATTCATTTATTTTTTACTTATGGTGGGCTCTTATTAATATTAGGAAAAATTAATATTTTTAAATTTTTTTCTAAGATGAAAAACTCTATGCTGTTTGCCTTTTCCACCTCTAGTAGTGCTGCTACTATACCTATTAATTTGAAAACTGTAGAAGAAAGTTTGGGAGTGAAAAAATCAGTAGCCTCATTTACGGTTCCATTAGGGGCAACAATAAATATGGATGGCACTGCTATAATGCAAGGAGTAGCTACTGTTTTTTTAGCTAATACTTATGGAGTTGATCTTAGTTTAGCTGATTTCATGTCAGTTATTTTAGTAGCTACTTTAGCATCAATTGGAACAGCTGGAGTCCCTGGTGTAGGACTAATAATGCTTACTATGGTATTAAATCAAGTTGGCTTGCCTGCGGAGGGCATAGCATTAATTATTGGCATTGACAGAATTCTAGACATGACTAGAACTGCTGTAAATGTTACTGGTGATGCAACTGTATCATGCGTAGTTGCAAAAATTGAAAAAAAGTTAAATTTGCAAAAGCTTAACTCTTAGTTCTTAAGTACCACTCTGTCCAAGAGCCATCATAAACACTCCAATTTAAGTTTCCTATAAAAGATAGTGAGAAAGCTATAGAGCAAGCACTTATACCTGAACCACAAGTACAAATTACTTTATTGTTTTTGAAAATAACTTTTTTTAAAATATTTCTAACCTTGCTTTTTGTTTTAAAAAAACCATTGAGCTCTAATATTGAAGCTTCTAAATTTTTACTTCCTTCTATATTACCCTTACCTATATTTTTTCTGGGTTCAGGATCTAATTTTAAAAATCTTCTAGCAGGCCTTGCATCTAAAATAGAATAGTTATTATCTTGCTTTTTTATATATGATAATTCTTCATAGGTTAAATTTAATTTTTTTTTTAACCTACCTACCTTATATTTAGTTTGAGTAATTTTTTCTAGACCAGATATTATTTTTCCATTAGCAAAAGTCCATGCTTTAAAACCTCCATTTAATATAAATACTTTTTTATGTCCAAAATACTTAAACATCCACCAAACTCTAGGAGAACTTAATACACCTTCTCTACAATAAACTACTAATATATCATCTGATTTTACTCCTAAATCAGATACTTTATTTTCAAATATACTGGCACTTGGAAGCATATGAGGCAAATTAGAACTTGCATCACAAATACCATCGATATCAAAAAAAACTGATTTTGGTATTCTTTTACTTTTATATTCTTTTTTAGGGTCTCTATCAATATTGGGTAAATACCAAGAAGCATCTAAAATCTTTACATTTTTTCTTTTAATATTTTTTTTTAACCAATGCGCACTTACTAACATATTTATAACCAGTTTGGATAAGTAAGACCCTTAGAAGTCAAATATTCTTTATTAAAAATTTTATTAGAATACCTGCCAGCATAATCACAAAGCACTGTTACTATAGTTTTATTAGGACCTAAGTGCCTTGCAAGTTTTATAGCTCCCGCTATATTTATACCGCTACTTGGGCCTAGAAATAAACCTTCTTCTCTAATTAAATCATAAATTATATTTAATGCAGATTGATCAGAAATTTTAAAAGCTCCGTCAAACTCTATACCTTCAATATTTTTTGTAATTCTACTTTGTCCTATTCCTTCAGTAATAGAACTATAAGCTGCTTTAGAATTTCCTTTTCTTATATAAGAATACATACCAGAGCCATAAGGATCAGCACAAAAGATTTTTATATTTTTATTTTTATGCTTAAGCCCTAAAAAATTACCAGCCAATGTACCTCCCGTACCTATAGAACAAATAAAAGCATCTATTTTTCCTTGAGTTTGTTCCCATATCTCTCTTGAGGTAGTTTCTATATGAGCCTTTCTGTTCGCAAGATTATCAAATTGATTAGACCAATTTGCATTTTTTTCTTGAGCAATTTTTTTTGATAATTGTATGTAATTTTTATTGTCGGTAAACGGCGCTTTCTCAGTTAATACCACTTCTGCTCCTAACTGTTTTAATAATACAATTTTTTCTTGGCTTTGGTCATTTGGCATAACTATTATTGTTTTATATCCCTTTGCGCTCCCTATTACAGTTAAACCTATTCCTGTGTTGCCTCCTGTTCCTTCAACTATTATTTTATTATTAAGGTCGTTGTTTTTTTCTAGCTCATTAATTATATATAATGCAGCTCTATCTTTTACTGATTGTCCAGGATTTAAAAATTCTGCTTTTCCTAAAATACTACATTGGGTTATTTCAGATGCTTTTTTTAATTTAATCAATGGCGTGTTTCCTACTTCATCAGCTATGCTTTCTGAAAAGAAATTTATGCTTCTATCCATTTTTACTCTTAGACTTTTTAATTGCATTATTTTGTGGATTATAACCTCTTACAGCTAAAAATAAAAAAATTAAAGTGCAAATTAAGCATACTAGAAAACCATTTAGGTAAAATTTTCCCAAGCTTGCGGCTCTTACCATTTCTACCCCATATGTAAATGGATTTAATTTTGCTATATGGTAGACATAGAGAGCCCCATTATCGATAAGTCTCCATAAAGGATATAAAGCTGAAGAGATAAAAAACATAGGGAATATAACAAAATTCATAGTTCCAGCAAAATTTTCTAATTGTTTAATGTATACTGATAACAAGAGACCTAATGAGCCTAGCATTAACCCAAATAATACAATAAAGGGGAACGCCAAAAACCAACCCGTAAAACTTGTTAAAAAAGGAGTATAAATATTTACAATAGGCAAACAAATTATTAAAAAACAGTATGCTTGTATTACTGATAGAATAGTGCCAGCAATTAATTTTGATATTAGCATATACCATCTTGGTAAAGGAACGGTGAGTAAAATTTTCATTACTCCCATTTCTCTATCATACACCATAGATAAAGAAGATTGCATTCCGCTAAATAATAAAACCATTCCCAGCAAACCAGGCGTAATATACTCAAAGTAATTTATATTTTGAGTAGGATAGAAATTTATTAATGCAGGTTGTATACCTTTAGCAGATCCTACTCCTGCTGCAAATACAAACAACCAGAGGGCCGGCCTAACTATAGCTGAAAAAAGTCTTCCTTTTTGATTAGAAAACTTAATAATTTCTCTAATTGATAGTCCTAAAAGGGCTGCTATATAATGCCTAATTTTCATAATTATTAATATTACACTCGATTTCTTTTTGAATTATTCCTAGTGTATCTAGGTTATTTTTACTATTTTTAAAGCTCTCAATAGGTGCGACTTCAGCGACCCAATTATTTGAGGAAACAAGAAGCATAGTTTGCCTTAATTGCTTAGTTTTTTTCCTATAGTTTAAGCTTATTCCTTTAGATCCGTCGACTTTAAACTCATCACTTAATAAAAAAACTTTTATTATATTTGTATCATTTGACTTAGTTCTTAAAATACTTTCCAAAATACTTTTGATAGCTATCCAAGACGCCCAATCTTTTTCATTCATTCTTCTATTAAAACTTCTTTCAAATCTTCCATTAACTTGAGGAGCACCATGCCTCATATAGGACCAGTGCCAAGCTTTTGGTAATAGTCCAGAGGATCCGACCACAGCCACTGGAGTCATAGTAGAATAGGGCACACCTAAAGCAAACTCTCCATCTATATCTGAAATAAATACACTTTTAAACTTTCTTCCTTTTGTTAAAAAAGAAAGATCATTTTTCTCTCTAACCCGAGGATCATTAGAGTTCACAAAATTTTTCTCTTCTACTATTTTAACACCAAACTTTTTGGAAGATGCTTTAAATGAAGTACTTGAGTTTTTGTCATCATTTAAGCTTCCTGTTAATAATAAAGTTTTATTCCATTTTTTTTGTACTAAGAATTGAGCCAAAGCGTCTGTTTTCATCATATCACTAGGGAAAGTGTGATATAAATTGTCTATACATATATCTGTTCTCAATGAATTATTTGGATTTGAGATATTGAAAAAAATTACTTGATTTTTAACTTTAATACTACTTTGTAAGTTTCGTAAGATTTTCAAATTCAGATCTAATAAAACAGCATTGTATTCATTTATTACATCTGATTTAAAAAAGTTTATTAGCTTTTTCTCATCACTATACCTTAAGTGATCGAGAACAATTTGTGTTTTTGTTATTCTTTCAAATTTTTTTGAGTCAATTACTCCTAACTTAGCACCATCTATGGCTCTATGTTCATTTCTATGACTTGATCTAATATCAACAGGATGTCTTCCCCAATCTGAATATCTTATATCATCTTTTAAATCAATATATCCTATTTTGAAAATCTTAGTTTCAGCATAAGAAAAAAAATACAGCAATAATAAAGGTAATGTTATAAACGTTATTTTCATTTTATTTCTTGATTCTTACAGAATGGGGAGTTTTGCCAACCGGTATTGCGGAAGTAGAAATTAGCCTTTCTAAATCTATAATAGATATGTCATCACTGTTACCATTGGTAACAACTAGTTCTTTTTCATTTCCAGTTATATCTGCACCCCAAACTCTATCCCCTACTAGAATATATTTTCTAACTTCATAAGTGTGTGCGTCTACAACTGCAACATGATTAGCGCTACCTAAAGTAACAAATACTATATTTTTCTTTTTAGCGTAGGCAAAATCAACCGGTGTAATTTGCTGCTCTCTTATTCCTTTAATGGAAAATTTAATAGTTTTTATTAACTCTTGTTTTTCAGTATCTATTATTCCTACAGTTCCGCTTAATTCATTACTAACCCAATACTCTTTGCCACTATTAACAAATAACCCTCTTCTTGGCCTATTTCCTACTAATACTTCATTAACGATTTTTTTATTAACAACATCTATTATAAGAACTGAACTAGTTCCTTCTGAAGTAACATAAATAAATTTCCCATCAGGTGAAAAGTTTACTCCCTCAGGTTCAACGCCTACATCATTAATGCTTGTTATTATTTTTTTATTTTTAAGATCAATTATAGTTAATTGGTTGTCGTCTTCATTAGAGACCGCTATATATTTGTTTTCATGATCTATATCAAAGATTTCTGGATCATCCCCTGTTTCTATTTTATCCAAAATTTTAAGCTTTTTTGTATCTATTTCTAAAATATGGTTTTCTTCACTTACAACTACGTAAAGCTTAGAAAAATCATTATTAAACTTTATGTCTCTAGGCCTACCTCCTGTATCTATTGTTTTAATAATTTTTTTTGATACCTTGTCTAAAACCACTAGGGTATCACTATTCTCATTGCTCACAAAAATATAATTTGCTTGTGAAAATAATGAAACAAAAAATAAATTTATACAGATTACTATTACCATGTATAGATTGTGCATATTATTTTTCCTCAACTAATTTTAAAAAAGCTTTAGCTAATTTATTTTCTTTTGCCATACTTAAAATTTCTTTTTTAGACCCTATAGCTATTATTTCACCTTTATCTAAAATTATAATTTTATCAGCTTTTTCTGCTTCGTCCACTAAATGAGTGGTCCATAAAACAGATAAATTTTTTGAACTCTTAAGATTTAATATCTTCTTTAATAGGTCTGCTCTACTTCTCGGGTCAAGCCCGACTGTAGGTTCATCCATAAGAAGCATTTTAGGTTCATGTAACAAAGACCTGATTAATTCTACTTTTCGTCTTTCTCCACCAGATAAAGTTCTAACTTTTTTATTTATTTTTTTTTCTAAACCATTTTCATTTAGTTCTTTTTCAATTATCTTTTTTAAACTTGCAACTCTCAGTCCATGCAATCTAGCATGAAATAATAGATTTTCTTTCACAGTCAACTCTAGATCAATAGTAGGCTGCTGAAATACAACTCCTAGATTTTTTAATGCACCAATACTCTGACTAGCAATGTTATTTCCATTAATAACACAGCTTCCACTATCTGCTCTTACCAACCCTGTAATAATTGAGAACAATGTTGATTTTCCTGCTCCATTTGGTCCTAATAGCACGACTAATTGATTAGGCTTTAATTTTAAACAAATATTATTTAAAGCTAAAAAAGATCCGTAATACTTTTTAATATTATTTATTTCTAACATAAACTTCTCTTTAAGCATTAGTGTCTACTCCTTTTAATATCTGTTTGTTTCTACTAATTATACTTTTCCTCAAAGACTCTATTTTTCTATCATCTAACTTCCTTGGTCTTCTAATACCTATTTTTTTATCCATTAAAACTCTTGAAGGAGCTGAGGAAAGAAAAATAATTCTATCCGCTAAGTAAATTGCTTCTCTTAAATCATGCGTCACAAAAATTATTGTTGTTGGCTCATTAGTCCATAAACTAATCAACATATCCCTGAGTTTATTTGCCATTTCATCATCAAGAGAAACAAAAGGTTCATCTAATAAAAATAATTCAGGTTGACTTGAATATGATCTTGCTAGAGCTACGCGACGTTGCATGCCCCCGGATAATTGGCTAGGGTAATAACCAAGAAATTCTTCTAAACCCATTATATTTAAAATCTCTCTAGCTCTATTAGATTCTTTTTGTTCCTTAGATAAAACTACTTCTACATTTTCTAATACTGTAAGCCATGGAAGCAATCTAGGATTCTGAAACATATAAGCTGTTCTAATATCTTTCAGTTGTTTTTTTTTATCAAAAATAATTTTACCATTTAGACTTTTGTCTAAACCTGATATTAAATTTAGAAGGGTAGTTTTTCCACATCCTGATGGACCTATAATAGAACAAAACTCTCCTTTTGAAATATTTAAATTAAGCTTGCCAATAGCAAAGTGCTTTTTTCTTTTGTTAGTATTAGTTTGGAAAACTTTTGATTTAATATTTATTTTTATGCTCGTAGACATTAGGTTCTCCATCTTCTAGAATAATTATCTAGTGGTTTAAAAAATAATAATTCTAAACCTATCATTACTATTACAAATGCTATTGTATAAGCTAATATAGATTTAATATCAAAAAACTGAAAAAACTCATGTATTTTAAATCCTACTCCATTGCTTCTACCTAAAAGCTCAACTACTAAAACTATCTTCCATATCAAAGAAATACCACCTCTTGCTGCGGCAATTATATATGGAAAAAGTTGAGGTATATAAAATATAAAAAATTTTTTTACATTAGATACTTTATAGACAAATGCTACTTGTAGAAGCCTTTTATCTATAGACTTAGCTCCTTCTCTAATTGTAACTACAACGTTTGGAATTTTATTTAAGCTTACAGCTACAATAGCAGCTACTTCGGTTAGCCCAAACCAGATATAAGATAATATAATTAATACAAGGGCTGGTATATTTAAAAACAATATATTCCATCCATCAAAAAAAGAGTCAAAGTTTTTATAATTGCCCATAAGCATCCCAATTAATATTCCAACTATCATTGCTATAAAAAAAGAAACGAAGACTCTATATAAAGTCATACCTAAATGAAAAATCAGTTCACCATCTAAAACTTCTGCAAATAAAGTTTTTCCTATACTTAAAAGAGAAGGAAATGTCGCAGGATTAGAAAAGTTAGACAATAGCTCCCATAAAATAAATAGTAAAATAAAAGAAAACCCTTTAATTGAACTTAAATACTTTCTAATTGGCATTCCAAATAGTTCCTTCCGCTAAATGTTTCCCTTCTCCGACTAATTTCTTACCACCAATTTCCTTTAAAATATCATATGCTTTTATAATATTGCTATTAAGTGTTTCTATATCGCTTTTGGGAATTCCTTTTCTAAAACCATCTCTAATTTTGATAAGCATTTCCTTATCTTTTGCTCCAGTCATCTGCATAATTCTATTCCACTCTTCATCAGACTCTTCTAAAATTTTTCTTGATAAATTTGTTGCCTTTAAAAATTTTTTTACTAAATCTTGGTCTCTTGTCAAAAGATCCTCTTTGAAAACATATCCTATAAGAGGCAGATCGCCTTTAATTCCCAAAATAGGAAGGATATCTTCTATATTAATAATACTCTTAAATCCTTGAGCCTCTAGTCTAGCATTATAATTCCAATAGTTAATCCCTGCATCTAAATCCCCTGTTTTTAATAAACCATTAATTAAAGGGGGGGCAGCAAATGAAGTTTTAAAATAGCTAATAGCTTCCTTTCCATATTTTTTTTTAAAAAATGCTCTAAAAAATAACCAAGATTTATCAATAGCCCCTCCTGCTACTCCAACTTTTTTATTTTTTAAATCATCTAATTCATTAATTTCACTATTATTTTTTATAATCAAGCCTCCTGCAGCAGTAGAATATGGCAAGAATGAAACTTTACTGCCGTTATATCTTTGCTTGCTTACCCAAATCCAATCAGTAACAAAAATATCTACTGAACCAGATAAAAAAGCAATAGCAGCTGCATCCTTATTTGTCATTTGAACTCTTTTTAAATTTAATTGAAACTGCTTATGCAAACCATGATGCTCTAAAACATCTAACTCCCAATTTACTGATCCAAATTTCAATACAGCAATTTTAAGCTCTTTTGAAAAGATAGGGAAACTTAAGATAGCAAAAAGGCATAAAAGAAATATATGTTTATAGTACTTAGTCATAAATTAAAATATTATCTCATGAATTTATATTTTGTGAAAAGTTTCTTGTAAAATATTTTTTTATACATATTTATTTGTTTCTGCCCATTTTGCATAACAAACTAGTGTCCATAATTTCCAGGAGTTATCTTTCTTACCTAAAAAAAATTCATTCTTCCAATTCTCTATAATTCTGTTGTCTTTTACATTAAGGCTTTCTAGGACTTTACTAGAGGAAGCATAATCTACTAAATATCTTAGCTCATTAGCAAGCCATTTATCTAGAGGTACTTCAAATCCCTTTTTGGGTAAGTTTAAATAATTATTTGGAAACAAATGAGAAAATGATTCTCTAAGAATTTTCTTTCCTGATAATAACCCTACCTTTTTAGTTCCAGGTATACTAAATGCATAATTAACTAAATCAGTATCTAAAAAAGGAGATCTTACTTCTAAACTATGTCTCATTGAGCATCTATCTAACTTTACTAACATGTCTCCCGATAAAGAAAATTTAATATCTCTTGCCAATACTTCATTTAAATTATCCCCATGAAAATCTAATTCATTATAAACTTCTTGCTCAATATCTGTTTTTTCTTTACCAAAAAAACCTTCATGCTCCTCATTTGATAATTGGTCTAGAAAATTAAATTGCATTTCATTTAAATTTAGCGTGCTGTTTAATAATAACCTTTTTAACTTTCTTAAATTCTCATTAAATAAGTTGCTTTTAAGATTTGGTAAAGAAGAACCTATTGATTTTCTAATAACTTTAGGGATTAAGTTGGTAAGTAAATTCCATCTATATGCAATATATTTTCTATATCCACCAAATATTTCATCACCTCCATCACCAGATAAAGCAACTTTTATGTGTTTACTTGTTTCTTTTGAGATCATATACATCGGAATTGCACTTGAATCAGCAAACGGTTCATCGCTGGTACCAATAATTTGCTCTATCATAGGATAAGTTGTTTTAGCATCAAGATATAATTTATTATGTTCAAATCCAAAATATTTAGCTAACCCTGATGCATGATTTGATTCATCATAATAATCACCCTGATTTTTATATCCGACCGTAAAATGTGGAATTTTTTTATTTAGAACAGATAAACAAGCACTAATTATTCCGGAGTCTAATCCACTTGACAAGAAGACACCTAAAGGAACATCAGATACTAACCTTTTTTCAACTGCCTTAACAGTTAAGTCAAAAATTCTTTTTTTATTATATTCAATATTATGTTTAGAAACTTTATTGTTTAAAGAAAACCATTTTCTTATCTTGATGCCAGAAGAATTGAAAGCTAAAAAACTCCCTGCAGGTAGTTTTTTAAAATTTTCATAAATAGTAAGAGGCTCATGAATAAACCTAAACCTAAATAGGCTTTTAATAGCTAATTGGTCCACTTTTCCTTCATTAGCAATTTCTCTTAAACTTCTTATATCAGAGGAAAATGCTATAGTATTTTCTGATGAAGAAAAAACTAAAGGTTTTTTTCCAAACCTATCTCTTGCTAAATACAGAGTTTTCTTTTTTTTATCCCATATTGAAAAAGCAAACATTCCATCTAATTTATTTAAAGCCTCTATTCCCCAATAATCCCAACAAGCTAGCAGGACCTCTGTATCACCTGAAGATTTAAATTTATATCCCTTTCTTATTAAAATGTTTTTTAAATCTTTAAAATTGTATATTTCTCCATTGTAGCTTAATACGAAGTTACTAGACTCCATAGGCTGAGACGAAGTATTTTGCAAATCTAGTATTTTTAATCTTGTATGTAAAAAAAAAGCATTTTTATCATGCCACATACCTTTTGCATCTGGTCCTCTAGTTTTTAAATAAGTATAAGATTTATTTAGTTTTCTTTCTAAAAATTCTTTGTCGTCTAATTTATTCAGATTAACTATTCCTGCCAGTCCACACATTTTATAACAGCTCTCTGTAAGTATTGTTGTATAAATAAGACATTTTTTTAATACTAAATTCTCTTTTGATTCTTTCGCGTGACCTTTCCTTAAGTTTTGATAAATCTCGCTTTTTTAGATCTAGAGCATCTATTAAACATTTTGCAATCTCCTTGCTACTAGAATCTTTAATTATTAATCCAATATCAGATAATATATCTTTAGAGTCTCCTACGTTTGTTGCCACCGGAAACAACTTACAAAGCATCCCCTCAGCTAATACGTTAGAAAAGCCTTCTCCAAACTTCGAAGGAAGTACTATAATATCTCCAACACTGTAATATTTTTCTATATTTACTTTCATGCCTAGAAAAATTACTCCTTTTTGTACTTTCAAAGTTTCTGTCCCTTTTCCAATTAACAATAATATAATGTTTTTATTTTGTTTTTTAATTATTTTAAATGCATCAAGTAAATTGATATGATTTTTCATCGGATCTACTCTGCCAGCAAAAACTATAACTATACTATTACTTTTTATTCCTAAGGCTTTTCTTAAGTTTTTTCTAATACCATTTGAAAAAAAAAACTTTTTTTCATCAATACCATTATGAATTACTTTACTAAATTTATTAGAAAATCCCAAACTAGTGTGGTATTTTCGACCTGCATTAGAATTATAAATTATAGAATTAGCTAAAAATGAAATTGATTTACAAAGAAATATTATAAATTTTAATGTCCAGGAATAGTATTTTAGTTGCATATTAGAACACCTTATACCCCAAACTATTTTTAACTTCTTATTAAAAAAAATCTTTATTAATGACACCAACAAACAAGCATTATACATCCACGCATGAACAATTAAAGAGTTTGAAGAAATAATAAGTCTACTTATCTTATGAATAGAAAAGAAGACTTTTAACTTAGTGTCAATATTTAACTCCGTATAATTTATTTTATATTTTTCTAAATCTTTCTTATAAATATCAGCATTTTTCAAAATTAATAATTGATGACTAGGATTTAGTTTTAATAATTCTAGTAATTGTCTCTCCGCTCCTCCGTTTCCTAGGTTTGCAATTATGTGAATTACTTTTTTATATTTTTTCATAATGTACTAAAAATAAATTTATCTAACTTTTTTCTATATGCTGCTTCACTTAAAAAGTCATTAAGCAAGCTTTCTCTTAAGTTAGGGTTTAGTTTATCTTTTCTGGGTTGCAAACTTTTTAAATGCCTTAGCAAGGATTCTTCATTTTTTACCATATTAATAGTTTTATTTTTTACATTTAAGGTCAAGTCGTTCAAGGTCGAGATATCTTTAAAAGCAATTACTGGTGTCCCTAATGCCAAAGACTCAAGCACGCAATTAGGCATTCCTTCCCACCTTGAAGGAAGCAATAAATAATCAGCCCCTGCTATAACGTTATATGGCCTATGAATAAACCCGCAAAATTTGATTTTTGATTGAAGTTTTTTATCTTTGACAATATTCTCTAGATTTTCTCTTTGGGAACCTTCACCTATTATTGTTAGCTCTGCATTATCAACTTTTGAAAACAAACTTAAAATTCTATCCAAACCTTTTTGATAGGTTAGTCTGCCAACAAAAACTAATTTTACTCCTTCTCCTTTTTTTCTTTCAGGTATGACATTTTTTCTTATACTTTTTACATCTAAAGGATTTGGTAAAAGAAAAATTTTTTTTTTTTTAACTTTATACTTTACAGCTTCGTTGTACATAGTAACCGAAGTCACTATAATTATATCTGCAATATTAATTAACCTGAGATACAAAAATCTTAATACTCTTAATTTAAAGGAATGACTTAGTGAAGGATATAACATATTGGGTTGTCTAACTACAATATTACAATCGTGCAATCTAAGCAGTTTGGTTATAATTAAACCTAAAGTAATATGAGGGAAAGTTGAGTAAACAATATTGAATTTATTTTTTTTAATATATAAAAGAATCTTTGGTATGGCATAAACAAATCTTTCATATTTATACTCGACAGTATTTACTAAATTAGTTTTTAATGGACCCATTTTATTTTGAACAAATAATTTAAAAAAAAAAGGTCTTTTTTGAAAATTATGAAAATACAATAACATAATTTTTTCTGCTCCACCTACTGAATAAGAAGGTAGAATACCAAGTAGTTTTTTTTTTTTCATCTCTTTACAAAAGTAAATTATTTGCTTTCTTAAGGGTTTCAATAATATATTCGACTTCTAAATCAGTTAAATAAGGGTGTATTGGTATACTAAAAACATTTTTAGATAGTTTAGTACTTACAGATAAATCTTTATTTAATGAAAAGGCTTTATAAGCTGGCTGTTCATGCATAGGTTTTGGATAATATATCATAGCAGGAATGTTATTATCTTTCAGAAAACCTATAACTTCGTCTCTATTGGAACTTTGTATAGTATACTGCGCCCATACACTAGTACTATCGTTAGGAATTTCTGGAATTTGAAAGCTAGACCTAAGTTCCTCAGAATAAATTTTTGCTATTCTATTTCTTTCTTTTATCTCCCAATCAAAAATTTCTAATTTACTTAATAAAACAGCAGCTTGAATTGTGTCAAGCCTAGCATTCATGCCCATATAATTTATATCGTATTTACCTTTCCCTTTTCCATGCGCTCTTAAGCTTTCTAACTTATCTTTAATGTCTAAGTTATCAGTAAATATTGCTCCACCGTCTCCATAACATCCTAAAGGTTTAGCAGGAAAAAACGATGTTGTTGTGATTTCTGTTAAATTTCCTACCTTTTTGTTCCTAAATACACCCCCGAAGCTCTGAGCGCCATCTGCAATAATATTTAAATTAAATGATTCTGCTATCGAATTAAGTTTATCGTAATTTGCTGGTAATCCATACAAATCAACAGACATTATAGCTTTTATTCTTAACTTTTTACTTTTACACTTATCTATAGCATTTAGAAGGTTTTTATAACATATATTAAAAGTATTTTTTCCTACATCAATAAAAACAGGTTTTGCTCCTACCATTAAGATTGCTTCTGCTGTTGCAGGAAATGTAAAGCTAGGACAAAAAACAATATCTCCTTTTCCTATATTTAGAGCTAACAATGATAAAATGAGTGCATCAGTTCCACTAGAACAAGATATACAGTATTTTGCCTTTGTGTAATTTGCTAAACTAACTTCAAGCTTGTTTACTTCAGGCCCCATTATAAACTTCGAATCAGAGAGTACTTTATCTAAATTTAACTTTAGATTTTTTTCAATGGTCTTTTGTTGTTTTGATAAGTCTAAAAATTTAATTTGTAACATCTTTTATTTCTTTCTTAAAATTTCTCCATCTAAATCAAACTTTTCTCCTGTTTCTGGACATGTCAGATTTTCATCAAGCTTATATCCTTTGGTTGAAACCCATCCCATTTCTTTTGCAGGGTTTCCAGCCATTATAGAAAAGTCTCTAACATCTTTAGTGATAACAGAACCAGCTCCTATTAAAGAAAAACTTCCTACAGTAACTCCACAAATTATTGTAGCATTAGCTCCAATAGAAGCTCCTTCTTTTACTAAGGTTTTTTTAAACTCTTTTTTTCTATCAATAAATGCCCTTGGATTAATAACATTTGTAAAAACACAAGAAGGGCCACAAAAAACATTGTCCTCAAGTTCAACTCCTTCGTATACAGAAACATTGTTTTGAATTTTACAACCTTTTCCTATAACTACATTGCTGCCTATCATTACATTTTGACCTAAGATACTGTTATCACCTATGCGACTTTTTGACATAACATGGCTGAAATGCCAAATAGAAATATTCTTTCCTAGTATTGTATTATCATCTATAACTGCTGTCTTATGTATAAACACTGTTCTACCAATTTATTAAATCTTTTTTTGCCAACTCTAATACTTTTAAAACACTTAACCCTTCTTCTACATTAGATGCTGGGGTTTTTCCTTTAGTTACCCAGTCTATAAATGCTTTACATTCAAGCTTAAGAGGTTCTGCATTATAATTAAATAGAATTTTTTTTCCTTCTGCTTTTTGTACTAGTGGAAAATTCTTAACCCAACCTACTTTATGATTATAAAGTACTAACTTTTTTTCGTTGCTCAAGACATCAGCAAATACTATCATTCCTTTTTCTCCTACCACAACTAGCCTCTGATCTTTATAAGGATGCAACCATGATACAAAAATATGAGATTTTATTTTATTTCTAAACTTTAGTAAAGTTACTGTTGTATCTGCAACTTTATTGTTTAAATATTTTGCTCCAAAAGCTTTTACATTAATTAGTTTTTCACTCACTAAATCAAGTATCATTGAAATATCATGAGGAGCAAATGACCATAACACATCCTCTTCTTTTCTTAGTTTCCCCAAGGCCAATCTATTTGAATAAATATATCTTACTTTTCCAATTTGACCTTTATTAATACTTTCTTTCATTTTTATATATGCAGGATGGTACAACATCAAATGCCCTACCATTAATTTAACATTGTTTTTTTTTGACAAAAGTAAAAGCTTTTTTCCATCACTGTATTTTAAGCATAATGGCTTTTCAACAAATACATTTTTTTTTTCAATTAAAGCTGCCCTAACTAGTTTATAATGAGTTTTAGCAGGAGTAGCAATAACAATACTTGATATACTTTCATCCTTAAGGATTTTTTTATAATCGGTAGTAAATTTAATATTTTTAGATATTTTACCAACAAGGTTTATAGCTTTGGGGTTTTTATCACTAACGCTGCTTAGTACTCCAAAAGAATTTAAATCCCGTGCTAAATTTTTACCCCAATATCCGCACCCTATTAATCCTATAAATTTTTTTTGAGCCATGTTTAATTATCTAGTTTTATAGCAGCTAAAAAAGCTTCCTGAGGAATATTAACATTTCCAACTTGTTTCATTTTTTTCTTACCCGCTTTTTGTTTATCCAATAACTTTCTCTTTCTTGTAACATCACCTCCATAGCATTTTGCTATAACATCTTTTCTTAAAGAACTTAAAGTTTCTCTAGCTATTACTTTAGAGCCTATTGAGGCTTGAATTGCAATTTTAAAAAGCTGTTTGGGAATACTTTCTTTTAATTTATTGCAAATAACTCTACCTCTAGTCGTTGCTTTTTCAACATGTGTAATAAAAGATAAACCTTCTACTATCTCGCCATTTACCAAGATGCTAACTTTTTGAAGATTTCCAACCTTATACTCATCCATTTCATAATCAAAACTTCCATATCCTTTACTTATAGACTTTAATCTATCATGAAAATCAAAAATAACTTCATTTAAAGGTAAATAATACTCTAATAATACTCGGTTACCTGTAAAATTAATTTCTTTCTGAACTCCTCTTTTTTCAGTGCAAAGCTGAATTACAGGCCCAATATAAGACTCAGGGCAAAAAATACTTGCTTTTATCCACGGCTCTTTAATTTCTTTAATTTTAGTTTGCTGAGGCCACTCAGCAGGGTTATGAATTGACTCTTCTATTTCATCAGTTCTTATAATTTTATATATCACACTAGGAGGTGTAATAATCAAATCTAAATTAAACTCTCTTTTTAACCTTTCTTGAATTATTTCCAAGTGAAGCAACCCCAAAAATCCGCATCTAAATCCTAAACCTAAAGCAGCACTAGACTCATTTTCATAAGTAAAAGAACTGTCATTTAATTTTAATTTTCCCAAGGACGTTTTTAAGGCATCATATTCATTAGCATCCAAAGGATATAACCCACAAAATACTACTGGAACGCTTGGTTTAAAACCAGGAAGAGGTATTAACTTATCAGGATTCCTGCTTTCTACAATTGTATCACCTACCCAAGCCTGAGAAGTTTCTTTAATATTAGCCGTAATGAAACCTACTTCTCCAGCCTTTAAAATATCAACTTCAACTGGTTTTGGAGTAAAAACTCCAACTTTTTCAATTATGTATTCTGTATCTGATATCAATAATTTAATTTTCATATTTTTTTTTAAAAAACCGCTTTTTATTCTAATAAGAACCATTACTCCTAGGTAAGAATCATACCAAGAGTCTACTAATAAAGCTTTGAGAGGTCCGCTTTCTGAACCTTGAGGATAGGGGCATTTGGTAATGACTTTTTCTAAAAGCTCTTTTATACCAAGTCCCGTTTTAGCTGATACTGATATTGTATCATCCGTATCAATTCCTATCAATTCATTAATCTGTTTTTTAACTTTTTCTACATCTGATGACGGTAAATCTACCTTATTTAAAACAGGTATAATTTCAAGATTTGCTTCAATAGCAAGCCAAGCATTAGCTAATGTCTGAGCTTCTACTCCTTGTGTGGCATCAACGATCAATAAAGCTCCTTCACATGCTGCCATAGACCTAGACACCTCATAACTAAAATCAACATGTCCTGGTGTGTCAATCAGGTTTAATATATATTTTTTTTCTTTTTCTCTATGTTCTAACCTTACAGTTTGCGCCTTGATTGTAATTCCTCTTTCTCTCTCTATTTCCATTGAGTCTAGTATTTGATCCTTCATTTCTCTTTTTGAAAGACCTTCACAAAATTCTATTAATCTATCTGCTAGAGTTGATTTGCCATGATCAATATGGGCAATTATCGCAAAGTTTCTTATAAAAGTATCAGTCAATATTGTTCTCTAAAATAGATTTATAATGCATTATGGTCTCTCCATGCTTTAAACATTATTAAACTCCATAATTTGTAAGTCAATTTTTTTTCTCCTTTTAAAAAAGATTGATAAAAAAATTTAAGTTTATTTTTATTTATAAAGTCGTCATTTATTTCTATTATTTCTAAGGCCCACTCCTTCAGTGGTCCTTTAAGCCATAAATCTAATGGTGGCTCAAAGCCTTGTTTCTTTCTAGCATAAATTTTACTTGAAAATTTTTTCGACAAAATATCACGTAGTATAAATTTATCATATTTATTTTTATATAGAAATTTATCTGGTAGACTCCATGCAAATTTTGCAAGATTAGGGTCTAGAAAAGGACTTCTAACCTCTAAGCTATTAGCCATTGAGGCTCTATCAATTTTAACTAATAAGTTACTAGGAAGGTAAGTTATAAGATCTCTAAACATAACATACCTGTAATCTGATATATTGGCTCCTTGATAATTAAAAACCTTGTTAAAATTGCTATTATTATTTAGATGTCTTTCATACATTCCCTCATCTGGCCTCCATCTTGATAGTTCATCATTATACAAACTTTCTATGCAACTATGACTTATTTTTCTTATTTTTTTTCCTAATGACTTTATAAGTTTGTTTTTGCTATCACTAAAAAAATAAGGTAAAAATTCAATATTTTTTTTTAGAAATTTAGGAGACATTTTTAAATTACTCCATAATTTTGAAATGTTTTTGTATCTAGGATATCCCCCAAATAACTCATCTGCCCCATCTCCCGAAATAGCTACTTTAATTTTTTTTTTTGCAAAACTTGATAATAAAAAAGTAGGAATTTGAGAAGGGTCAGAAAAAGGTTCATCAAAACATCTTACTATATCAGGTATAATATTAATACAATCACTATCATTTAATATTTTTTCATTGTGATTTGTATTAAGCTTAATTGCTACTTCACTTGCGTATTGTGCTTCATTTTTATTTTTATCCTTAAAACCTATAGAAAAAGTATCTAAATCATGCCCTTGAGTTTTTAGTGAAAGGACTAAATTTGAACTATCTATACCTCCAGACAAAAATGCTCCTACTGGAACGTCTGCTGCAAGCCTTGAACTAGTAGCATTTTTTATTTTGAAAATCATTTCTTCTTTAGCACTTTCGTAAGTTCCTTTAAATGGATTTTCTCTCATTTTCAAAAACTCATAATATGTATTCCAATATTCATCAATTTTTATTTTTTTATTAAAATCATATTTGAGAATTTGACCAGGACTTAATTTGTGAATATCCTCTAAAATACTTAATGGATCTGGCACATATCCATATCTTAAATAATCTGCAGAAGTATTATAGTTTATTTTTTTCTGGAAGTACTTAGACTTCATTAAAGCTTTTATATCTGAGCTAAAAAAAAAATTATTTTTTTTATCTTTTCCATAATATATTGGTTTTTCTCCAAATTTATCCCTTGCCAACCAAAGGCTCTTAGATTTAAAATTATAAGCCGCTATTGCAAACATCCCATCAATCATTGAAATCGCTTTTGCAAAACCATAATTAGCAATACATTCTAAGACAACTTCTGTGTCAGAGCTAGATTTCCAAATAATACTCTTATCTGATAAAGTATTCTTTAAATCTAAGTAATTATAAATTTCTCCATTGAAAACTATAATCCAGTCCAAGCTTTTAGAAATCATAGGTTGCTTAGCGTGGACTGATAAATCTAGAATACTAAGTCTTTGAAAAGCTAGGCCTAATTTATTTTCTTTATCTGAATAAACCCCATTATCGTCTGGGCCTCTGTGATATATGAGCTTTGAAATATTTAAAAGGTCTTGTTTTGCATAATCTTCATTTTCCCAAACTTTATCACTTAGAATATACCCGGCAAATCCACACATATTAATATTCTCTTAATTGCACTTTATAAGTCAATTTTTTTTCAAATCCTGTACGCCAACTTTTTTTCCTAACATAGCCTTTTTTAGTAAAAACTCGTAGGCTTTTATACATTAAATTAATATAGTTTTTAGGAAAATAAAACTTCGATAATATATAATTTATGAAGTGTAAAGAAATAAATCTATTATTCAAAGTAATATTATAATTATGTGCTCTTGATAAAGCTCTTTTGAAAGCAAGCTTTTTTAAACTTTTATCAATATGCTTATTTTCTTCACAAAATTTAATTAATGCTAGAATTGACTCATATCTACTTCTTCTTATTTGAGTAGACAAACTTCGAGATGATTGATTTTTTGGCATTCTTGCTACTAATTCTTTTAAAAAAATACCTTTTCCAGATGAAAATAACCTTAAAAATAAAATTTGATCTGGTGATACAAAGCTTTCATCGCATCCTCCTGAAATGAAAAATCTTTTTACTGATAAAAGAATACAGCTTGAGTTAGCAGGGCAATTTCTGATGAATTTAGCTAGACCTTCATTTTTGCTTTGTAGAACATAATTAAAATTATTTAACTTTTGATCTACTACTTTACTTTCATGAATCAACCCATAAACAAACTCTTCTTTTTTTTGTTTAGCTAAGCGTAACATTTTAGCAGTTGATTTATATCCTATTATGTCATCTCCATCTAAAAGCCTTACCCAATAGCCTGTTGCCATTAACATAGCTTCATTAGTTGAATATGATGCGCCCATATTTGTTCTCTTTATAACCTTAACTTTTCCAGGGAGTTTGTATCTAAAAGTATTTAACGTTAACAAACTATTATCAGTTGAGCCGTCATCTATAAAAATATATTCCCTTTTATGAGCACCGCCTTCTTTTGCTAACGCTCTTATAACAGATGAAATATAGTTTTTTTTGTTATATAAAGTAATGATATAAGAAACAAAATTCTTATTTTTTTCCTTTAAATTAAATTTTTCTATTATATTTTCCTCAAAATATTATGATTATAATAATGATAAAAAATATATAACTAAAAAACAAAGTTTTTTTAAAAACAATTTAATGATTAATTTAAAGATTATTTTTTTTATTTTAGGAGTGCTTATATTAGTTCTTAGTATTAGCATGACCTTACCCTTAATCCTAGACTATTTTTTGTATAATAGTTTATCTGTTTTCTTTCCTAGTTTTTTAATTTCTACTTTCATAGGATTAAGCTTAATATTAGCTTTTAGAAATAATGATAGAAAAATTAGTGTAAACGATACTATAATAGTTACTGTGCTTTCTTTACCTGTCTTATGTTTTTTTGGAAGCCTTCCATTTTTTTTTGATAAAAATATATCCATGTTCTCTGAAGCTTTTTTTGAGGCTACATCTGGTTTAACCACTACAGGTGCTAGTATATACAACAATGTTGAAGCTTTATCTAAAGGATTGTTGGTATGGAGATCATTGTTACAATGGTTAGGAGGAATAGGAATTATTATTTTTGCGATAGCTATTCTCCCCATTCTAAATATAGGAGGCATGCAATTATTTACTCAGGATTGGAAAGAAAAAGACTCTGACCTTCATCATAGATCAAAAGAATTAGCAAAATTAGTAGGAGGTGTATATTTTTTATTTACTGTAATTATTTTTTTAATTTTGTGGATACTTGGCATGCCTTTCTTTGAAGCCTTTTGCCATTCCTTAACTACAGTTGCCACAGGTGGTTTTTCTACAAATAATAACTCTATTGCCCATTACAACAATACCTTGATAGAGTTAACTATAGTAGTAGGTATGATAATTGCTAGTTTACCTTTTACCTTGTACCTATCCTCATTACATAAAGGATTAAAAGCTTTTAAAGACTCTCAAGTAATTATTTTTTTATTATTAATTCTTTTATTTACTCTAGCCCTAACTTTATGGAACTGTTTTGCTAATAATATAGCTTTTTTTACATCTTTAAGACTAGCCTTGTTTAATGGCGTTTCTGTTATGACAGGTACTGGATATACTACAGCTAATTTTTCTAGCTGGGGATCATTTTCTACTTCGTTGTTCTTAATTATGATGTTGATAGGTGGCTGCACAGGATCTACAACAGGAGGCATAAAAATATTTAGAATTCAAATTCTTTTTTTTATTATTATGAAAGAGTTAAAAAAAATTAATTCACCAAGAGCAATTTTTTCTTCTAATTATAAAAATCAACTTATTAATGATGACATCATAAATTCAGTTATGATTATTATTATTTTTTTCCTTGTTGGTATTTTTTTTATTTCTTTAATATTTTTTTTACATGGCTATGATTTTATAACTAGTATATCAGCTGCTATTACATCTATTTCAGTAGTAGGACCTGGGTTAGGAAACATAATAGGACCAGAAGAAAACTTCGGCAGTTTGACATCTAATCTTAAAGCAACTTTATCTTTAGCAATGATTATGGGCAGATTAGAGTTTATTGCTTTCTTTGTTCTACTTCTTCCCAGCTTTTGGACCCAAAAATAATTTGCTTAAGCTCAGAGCCTATAAATATCAGAGCAGGTATCAAAATTAAAACCAGAAAAGTCGCTGCTAACAATCCAAAAACAATAGTGATAGCCATGGGTTTTAAAAATTGGGCTTGCAAGCTTTTTTCAAATAATAAAGGAGTAAGCCCTCCTATTGTTGTAAAAGAAGTTAGTAATACAGCTCTAAGCCTTTCTTGAGAACCTTGAATAACTGAGTCTAAAACTTTTTTACCAGAATTTATTTTTTCATATATATTTGAAACTAAAATAATAGAATCATTTACTACTATACCAGCTAAACCAAGTATAGCCACCAATGAAAGTATAGTAATATCAAAACCAGTAATCCAATGACCTAATATTACACCTATAAGTATAAAAGGAATAATTGACATAATGCATAATGGTAATAAATAGGATTGAAATATAAATGCAAGAATTACAAAAATTACACCCAAAGCTAAAAACGCCCCTCTTTTCATATCTCCAAATGTATCTGCTTGCTCTTCAGACCTGCCAGCTAGTTTCCATTTTATGTTATAGTCATCTTTTATTTTGTAAAGAACCTCATTTTCAAATTTTTTAAAAAAATAATCAGGGTTTAATATATTTTCATTTATTTCAGCAGTAATAGAGATTTCTCTAAATCCATTCCTTCTTTTTATTACTGAAAAATCTTGTTGTTTAGATATATTTACAATTTCTCCTAATGGAACAAGCCCTCCTGTTGGAGATTTAATTAAAAAAGAGTTTATATTGGAAATGCTAATGCTTTTAGGGTCAGTCCTTATTATAAGTTCAACCTCTTCTTCCCCTCTAAAAAAATTAGAAATTAATACACCATCAAAGCTTTCTTTAATTTTTTTCGAAACATATCTATTATCAAACCCCAAGCTTTTTCCTTTTTCTGTAACTATAAAAGAAATTTCTCTTTTCCCTACTGGCAAATTATCCTTTATGTCGCTTACTCCCTCATATAAAAATAAATTTTCTTTTATAAACTCAGATGCTTCTTTCATTTTATTCAAGCTTGTATTCTTCGATATTAATCTAATATCAACATCTAATCCTGGAGGACCTCCTTTTCTTTCCTTGATTATTAAACTTCTTAATCCTTCTTTTGGTTCTATTGACTTTTTCCACTCTTCTATTAATTCTGATGTTCTAATATTTCTATTTTCAGAAGGCTCTAACTCTATTATCATTCCACCAATATGATCACCTTCCTCTTTAGTGGAGTCTCTGCTTCCCCAAATAGGTTTCCCAATAGTTGAATATATATTTTTTACGATATTTTCTTCGTCAATATTTTTTAAAGAACTTTCTAGTTCATTTGTAAATTCTATAGTTTTATTTTTTAAGCTTCCTGGAAAAAAATTATAGTTTACTAATATTATATTGCTTTCTGGAGATGGAAAAAAATAAAATTTAACTACTCCATTCTTTAAAAGAAATATAGAAAATATTAAAAAGGAAATTGCTAAAGAAAAAGTAGTGTACCTAAATTCAATAGACTTCTTCAAAAGTAAATAAAAATAATTTTTATTAAAATAGGTTAAATAACTATTAAGATTTAATACTTTCCTCTCAATACTCGCTTTGTTATTTGAAAGCGCATGATTCAAATGACCAGGTAAAACAAAAAAACATTCAAATAGACTAGCTAATATTACGCTGATAACTACTAGTGGTATTGCCTCTATTACTTGTCCTATAACCCCTGATATTAAAAATACAGGAGCAAACCCTGCTACAGTTGTTAAAGAAGCAGCAGTTACTGGTCCTAGCATTTTCGTTGCTCCAAGAAAAGACGCTTTATATGGATCGTTTGTCATTTCATATTGGTAATCAATATGCTCAGCAACTACTATAGAATCATCAACTATAATTCCAAGCATCATAATTAAAGCAAAAAGGCTTATCATATTAATAGATTGTCCGGTTGCTAACATAATTGCCAAGGTAACTGACAAGGCTGCAGGTATCCCCAATGCTACCCAAATTGCAACTTTAAATCTTAAAAATAGAAACAATATAATTAGGACTAATATTAAACCACCTACTCCGTTTTTAAGTAACAAGTTGATTCTATCTCTTATCAATTGAGACGAAAGATCATATATTTCTATTTTGATATCTTTATTAATATTAACATTGTAATCTAAAATAATTTCTTCCAAGGCCTTAGTTGCTTTTAAAGTATCCGTTCCTAGGGACCGATAGACTCTTAGTGTTAGAGCTGGATTAGAGTTACTTAACCCATAGCTTTCTGTTTCTTTGGTAGACTCGTATACTTTTGCTAAATCTTGAACAATCATATCTTGTTTTGTATAAGGAGAACTCAAAATTATTTTTTTAATTTTGCTTATTGTATCTTTTGTACCAGAAGTTCTCAGTTGTACTAATTTATCATCCCTGAAAACTCCTGAAGGAATACTCTTCAAATTAGTAAAAATTTCTGTGTTAATATCATTTATATCTAATTTATTAGAAAACATAGCAACAGGATCTACATCTATATAAATCACTTGCTTTCTTAAGCCATCAATTTCAACTTTATCTAAGCCTTTATCCAACAACATCTGCTTTATATCTCTTGCTATTACTTTTAATTGAGTTTCTGGGACATCTCCAGATAATAGTATTAAGCCTATTTGTTCATAAGGTATAATAACTTTGCTTTCTGGTTTCTTCGATTCATCAGGTAAATTAGAAATTGCTTTAATAGACCTATCTACATCTATTAAGGCTTTTTGCATATCAGCTCCACTTCTAAACTCTAAAAGAATATTAGCGATACCTTCTTTTGCAGTAGACTTTGTATTTTTAACTTTATCTATATATCTAACTTTTTCTTCAATAGGCTTTATAATTGAGTATTCAATATCTTTAGGACTTGCACCAGGCCATTCTACATTTACAGTAATATAATCAATAGAGTAATTAGGAAAAAATTGAGTATTTAAAACTTTAGACGCATAAAAACCTAAAATTATCATTAGCAGAAGAAAAAGATTAGCCGCTGTTTTGTGCTCTAAAAGTTTATGAAAGAAGCCTTGTTTCATATTTTAGTTATTTTTAGAATAGTATTTGTTTGCATTTTGGAAGTTATCTAATCTTGTTAAAATAATATGAGATCCTAGCAAAAAATCTCCTGAAATTATTAACTGGTTATCTATATAACCTTCGACATTTATTTTCGTTCTTACTGCATTATTATTATTTAAAAAATATACATATTTTTCTTCATAAACTGCATTTTCTGGCACTTTTATGGCACCCTTAATAACATTTCCGTCAAATAAAACTTCTAAAAATACTCCTGGTCTAATTGGATCATCATCACTAATATTGTTAATTCTTGCATACATATTTAATCCTGCTAATTCCTCACTTATTACGCTATCAATTCTAGTAATTTGCGCTTCATAAACTTTATTAAATTTAGATTTATTCCATCTTATTTTAATTTTTTTTCCTTTTAGTTCTTCACTACTTACTAATTCTGTAAATATACTTTCACCAACAAAAAACTTTGCTTCCAATTCCGCAGTGTTTATAAGCTTGCCAAGGAGTTCTCCAGACTTTATCTCACTACCTACATCAATGACATTATTGGTCACCTTCCCTTCAAATGGAGCTCTATACTTAGTAAAAGAAAGATTTTTTTTTGCTACATTTAAAGAAGCTTCTGCTTGTCTTAAGTTTACTTTAATAGTATTTATTTTATATTCTTCCTGAGAAAATTGTGTTTTAGCCTTTGATACTTTGAGAGCAGCATCATCTAAGGCTTTTTGAGAAACTGTATTTCCAAATAGCTTCTTTTTTCTTTTATAGTCTTGTTCTGCTAACTTCAGTTGCTTTCCTACTTCAGTTAAAATTAAGTTGGTCTTATCTAGTTCAATTTTTAACTCATCCAATAAAGCTTTTTTACTTATTAGTTCCTGCTCAAACTCAAATGGGTCAATCTTTAACAATACTTCGCCTTTTTTAACCTCATCAGAGTTAAACAGCTTTTTTGAAACATATATTACTTTTCCGCTCAATCTAGAAACTATATTTATCTCATTTTTACCAGCAACTCTTCCAAAAAATAAAAACTGTGGCCTTATTTCCTCTGGATAAACTGTCTTGGTTTGCACAAGTATTTTTTTTTCATCTTCTACCAAGCTAATTACCTCTGTTTGGAATACTTTTAATATTAGTAATATTAAAAGTAATATTACGAACACCAATAAAGGATAAAAATAGTATTTATATTTTGTAAATGTATTCATTTATTTTTTTTATTTTCTATTTCTAAATCATTTTTTAGTTTAGCTAAAAATTCTTTTTTGCTTTCTTTAAATTCAATGGGCGCTAATATCTTAACTTTTATGGATTTATTTTTTTTTATAAAAGTATTTTTTGGCCATACTAAGTTTGAACTAATATATATAGGATAAACTAGACACTTGCAAAACTTTTGAATAGCATAAATACCTGATTTCATTTCACCTATCCTATTTTCTATTTGCCTAGTACCCTCTGGAAAGATAATTACCTTATAATTTTTTTTTAAAAACTTATAAACCTTTTCAGAAATAATTTTTACTGACCTTACTCTTTCTTTTCTATTAACAAAAACATTTCCTAGCCTAGCAGCATACCATCCGTAAATAGGGACAAACAGCAACTCTTTTTTAACCACATAAACTACTTTGTCAAATTCTTTCAAAAAGAAAATAGTATCAAATACTGACTGATGATTTGCCGCTATTAAATACCCTTTGTTATCAGCAATGTATTTATTTTCATAATTAACTTTAGCCCCTATAAGCTTTTTTAAAAAAAAAATTATAAAAAGTGCCCAAAATTTTACTACATTTCTAGTTAATCTTTCAGAGATCAGAAATGGGAGGAATACTATTCCAAAGAAAAAAATTGAGAAATAAAATATTAAATTAAAAATAATAGATTTAACTAACATAGAATTATAATACCAAATAACAAAATAAATACTTTAAATACTCCTCTGATAAAAATATTAATAATTGAAAATTATTAACTAGATTTTCTCTAACACTAATGTCACTAGTAACAGGATCTGCAAAAAATTTTAAGTTTTTAGATTTTTTTTTTAATATAAGCATGCTTCTAGGCATATGATAATCAGAGGTTATAATTTTTACATTAGTTATATTTTTTTTGTAAGCCCACTTAATTATCTCTTCAGCATTGTCGATTGTAGTTTCTGACTTTTTATCAATAAACACTCTTTTATTTTCTAAAAGTTCCTTAGAAAGGACCTCTATATTTTTTATGCTTTTGTCCACCCCTGAAATTATGAGATAACTATTAGGTATATTTTTAAATAATTCTATTCCTTTAGCTATCCTTCCTTTGCCGCCTGTTAAAACTGCTACACCTTCTATTAATTCTTTATTTGCAGTATCGAAATTTTGTATATTATTGAAAAATTTTAAAAAGTTGAAAGAAAAGAGCAATCCTAAAACTAAAAGCGTTAAAAAAAATAAAAACCTTAATTGCAAATCTATAATACCTTTCTAAGCTGGCTTTTTAAATAGTATCCTAAACTAAGAGTACAAATAATATTTTGTATAAGTGCTAAAATTATTATTGTTCCTATATTACCTATGATTGAGAAATTCAGAATTTTATATTCAGTTTCTAATATATATATTAAAAAATAGCTAGACAAAACTCCTAGCGCTTGAAATAAAAAGTAGCCCGAACTTACATTAAATATTATGTCCCAATCCCTACCTCCATAAATTCTAGATTTAATTAAAAAAGTCTTTATTTTTTTTATATAGTTTATTTGCAAGATTGATAATAAGGTCATAAAAAATATTGTAGAAATAAATACTGAAAAAAAACTAAAAAACTTAGTATTTTGATCCATTGTAGTTTTTTCTATAATTTCAGATCCTTTTATTATTTCTTTTATATTTTTATTTTCTTTATTTATGTCTAGGTAGTTATTTTTTTTAATTACAATTTCAAAAGCTTCAGGTATAAAGTCTTCTAAAATTGATTCAGATTCTATTTTTTTATTTAATTTTTCTAAAATAACTTTTTTTTCTATTTTTTTAACTGATATGATTCTATCATTAACACTTAATCTAGAAAAAATTAGATCTTTATTTTCTTCATAAGACTCTTCTGTAAAAGGTATTAGCAGGGTGTAAACAGGTTTATCCCTAAAAAATAATAGATTATCTAGATATGGAATGTTGGTAATAAATATTAGAGAAAATAAGAAATTAAAAAAATAATGGCTTATATAATCTATTTTGGCTGATGGAAAAAACTTTATTATAATATATTTCATAACTTAACTAAGTTTAAATTTTTGATTTTATAACATTCATCATATTCTAATAGGCTATTGTTAATATCAGCACTAAAAGTAATTATGGTTGTTCCTATCTTTTTTAAAGCCAGCAATAAGTACGAAATTTTTTTTTGTAAATCAGGATCTAAATTTATAAAAAAGCTATCTAATAATAATATTCTTGGTCTAGTGATGATTGCTCTAGCAAATTGTACTATCCTTTTTTCATATTGACTTAAATTTACAGTTTCCATGACTAAGATTTTATCTATTTTTAACCAAGAAATTAGTTCCTGGACTGCTATTTCTATTTCATCCTTTTTTTTATTTGCTGAAATTAAAGGTAATATAATATTATCTTTTACTCCTAAATTATTAATCAAATCATTGTTTTCTTCTATTAAACTTATTTCATTATGAAGTTTAGCAATTTCATTTCTATTTAGCTTATTGGTGTTTTTTCCTAATATATATAGATTTCCTGAACCAGCTTTTTCTTGCAACCCAAAAACTTTGAATAGTTTAGTTTTTCCTGAAGCTGGCTCTCCAGTAATGGATACTAGGGTACCTGAGGGAATAAAAATATTAATATTACTTATTAATGTTTTACTATTTTTAAGATTTATAGATAGATTTTCTAGTCTTATCAATATATTTACCCTTTAGAAGTTATTTGTTATATTTTAATTCAAATTAATAAAGAAGTTAATTACTAAAAATTATGATAATTGAATGTCCAAAATGTAAGTCAACTTTTAACTTTGCTGATAGTATAGAACAAAAAAGTTTTTCAAACTTTAAATGTAGTATTTGTCAGCATATCTGGAAAGTTAAACCACAAAAGATAAAGCCTAGTTTGGATAGAAAGAATAGAAAAGAAAATAATTACTCATATGTTCTCATACTTAACCTAGTTATTCTTTTATTAACTATTTTAGCATTAATACTTTTTAAGGAAAAGCTTGTTTATTCCAATAGTTTTTGGATGGAGTTCTATAAGTTTTTTTTAAATTTAATACCAATCAAGTAAGTTTTTTATATACCTTTTATCTTTCGCGCTTCTTTCTTTTTCATTATATCTGCCATAGAGCTCTCTAGCTATTTTTTGAGCCTCCTGGACTTTAATAGTATCTGGTAGTTCTAGATTTCCTCCTGAAGAGGTGCCTTGATAGTCTGGTGCATCAATAGGGTTAGTGTAGCTTTTTTCATTTAGCCTTGTTAAGTCTTCCCTATTACTTTCAGGAATATTTTGAGCTAAGTCATTGTTATATCTAATTTTATTCATTGCTCTTTGTAGCATCTCCGCTGCTCTTCCTTGAGCGTTTGAAGCTTGATCTGGCCTGCCATTCTCTAATTCCCTAGTGGCTTGTCTCATAGCTCTATCTGCTCTTCCTAGCTCTTGAGGAATTTCATTTTCTGACTCTCCTATATCTCGCATGATATTTCCAAGTGTATTTCTTAGATTCTCTTGTTTTTCTTTTGATGTTCGGCCTCCACTACCTTCAGAGCTTTGCTTGAATTTGCCTCTGTTAGCCGCCTCATTAAAAGATTCTTCCATAATTATCTCTTGCTCATTAAGAAGTTCTGATAATTTATTTATAACGTCTTTCTTCATTTGTTCCTTTAAAAGTTCGCTTTTATCTAGTCTGTTTGGGTTTTTTATAGACTCTGAGAGCTGTTTCAATTCTTGAATTTTTTGGTGGAGATTTTCCTTGCTTCCTGTCTTTAATAAATCCTCTAATGCGTTTGCTGCTTTATCTATCTGATTTTTTATATTTTTATTATTTTCATTGTTTGTTAAAGAATTTTTTCCCTCTTCATTATTTAAATCAAGTAAACTTTCTATTGATTCTTTGTATTCCTCTATATTTGTGCTAATTTTATCTGTTTCTCTTTGTTTGATACTATCAAATAGATTCTGTTCTATTTGTTCTAAATGATTTTTAGAAGAAACAAGAGTTCCTTCTTCAATAGAGATAGCTAAATCCCATAGATTTTTATAAAATAAATCTTCACTAGATAAAGGCAACGAATTTATTTCTTTAAAGTTTAAAGTGACTAACTCGTATCTATTTTTAACCAAGCTATTATTTAAAAACTCTTGCTTTCCTAAAATTATCTTATCTATAGCATGCTTTCCTTCTTCTAAGGATATTTTTCTTTTTGCTAAGTTAGATCGGATTTTATAAATTAATTTAGCACTTTGAGAGTAAAATTTTTTTTCTGGAAGCTTCAAATTATTTTCAATAAATCCTTTTTGGTTTAAATCATCAAATACTGTAATTATCACCTTTGAACTTTCTCCTGCCCATAAATGATCGGATAAATTTTCATAAAAAAAACTTTTAACTCCGTCCTTAGCGCTCTCATTTGCAATTAAGAGTCCAAATAATAAAGGGTCATCTTTAAAGTGGTCATAAGACATTGGTTTTGAAAAGCTAACATTAGCTTTCTTAACTCTATAATCATCTTTAGCAGAAGTAGAAAACTTTAAACTAACTCCATTTACAGTTTCTGGTTTTGACATAAATTTTACTTCTGGTGGAAAGTCCTTAATAACTTCTAAGTTAAAATTTGAAACTAACTTTCCTGCAACTACAAGTTTAATATTTTCCATTTTAGTTATTTTATGCCTTATATCCAAATTATTACTTTTGGTACTCTGTTTATACTCCTGATTTTCTCCTACAATAACTTTAATATTATTAGTATCTAAACCAGAAGTTTGTATTAATAGTTCACTAGCAAAAGGAACATGGATTATTTTATTTTTTAATTCATCTATTTCTATATTTATTTGCGCTAAATTAGTATAAGTAGGAGGTTCAACCCATGCTAATATATTTAAACTTTCCTTATTAAAATTATTTTCTTTAAAGGTGACTTTGAACATTTTAGATATATTCTTTTCTATGACATTATTACTATATCCCCAAAACAAGGAAATGATAAAAAATAATATAAATAATAATCGCAACTTTAGCGGGTCTTCTGAGTCAAAGTATATTTTTGGAATAAAAAAATTAATATTACTCATGTATGCTTTTGACTGTTTAATATGTGCTTTCCATAATGCTTTATTATGATTGTTTTCTGCAGGCCTATCCTGTATTGCAACAAAAGGATTGCTGTTTTTAAAGTTTTTTTCTTCTAACCAGTTTACTGAATATTTGTAAGAAACAAATTTGAAGTGTTTTTTATTGACTTTAAAAAAAATAACTATAGTTGCTAAAAAAAGCGTTAGAGCAAATACATGATAGTACCCTACAAGAAAATTCCAAAAGCCGAAAATAGTAGAACTTAAAAAAAATAAAGAAAATAAAAATATAATATAAAAATACTTAAAGTTTTTATTTAAATTTAGAAGTGTTTGAATAAACCTTATCTTTAAGTGATTTAAATACATTTGTTATTTTATCCAAGAAGGTACTTTTTCAAGTTTTAAAAAGTCGTCCTCTTTCATTTTTTTTCTTATTTCAAAAAACATATTTTTGCTTACTAATACTTCAGGTATGAGCCCTCTGCTATTATAAGTTGAAGACATTGCAGAGCCATAAGCGCCTACTTTCTCAATAAACAAAAAGTCTCCTCTTTCGATGCTTTTGTTTAGTTTTGCATTTTCTGTAATTACATCTGCTGTCTCGCAAATAGGCCCAACTATATCAAAGTATTCTTCCTTATATTTATCTTTATTTAATTTAATTTGCTTTACTAAATGTTTGGCATCATATAAAGCAGGCCTAATAAAATCATTCATTCCTGCATCAACAATAATAAATTTTTTTTCTTCATTACTTTTTTTGTATAATATCTTAGTTACTAAAATTCCAGCGTTAGCTACTATAAACCTTCCAGGCTCAATAATAATTTTCTTTTTTGTTCTTAGTGATATATCTTTTACTAAGTTAGTATATTCTTTAGTAATATCCTTAATCTTTTTTGAAGAATAATTAATTCCTAGCCCTCCGCCTACATCTAAATGTTTAATCTTAATTTTATTTTTTTCTAGCTCTTTACAAAATTTTTCTATTTTTTTAAAAGAATTTTTAAACGGCTTCATTTGCAATATCTGTGACCCAATGTGCATATCTACACCTACTATATTTAAATAAGGGCTATTCTTAGCTGATATATATATCTTGATTGCTTCATCAGATGATACACCAAATTTATCTGTTTTCTTTCCAGTAGAAATTTTAGGGTGCCCTCCAGCTTCAATATCAGGATTAATTCTTATTGCAATATTTGCTTTTATTTTTTTTTCTCTGGCTAGTTGTTCAATTATTAAAAATTCTTGTTGTGACTCTATGTTAAACTGTAAAATTTTGTGCTCTATGGCCCTAGAAATTTCTAAATCTGTTTTACCAACTCCAGAAAATACTATTTTATTTGGTGGTATTCCTGCCTTTAATGCTCTTGACATTTCTCCATATGAAACTACATCAGCACCAGCTCCCTTTTTAGCCAATAATTTTAGAATAGATTTGTTTGAATTTGCTTTTACTGCATAGGCAATGAGAACATTGCATCCTTTAAATTTTTTAGCTAATAAATCAAAGTTATCTAATATTTGCTTGCTAGAATATAGGTAAAATGGTGTTTTGATTTTCTTACAAATCTCTTCTACTGCAATATTTTCACAAAAAAGTATTTTTCTTTTGTATTCAAAATTATTCATTTTTAAAATTTATAAATCCTTTCTTTATCTATTTTTGCAGGCTCAGCATCTAAATCTGATTTGACCTTCGGAATATCTCCTCTTTTACCACACCCTTGAATACTAAATAATAATATTATTATTAATATTATTTTAACCATTTTTCTTCTGCTAATATAATTTCTCTTTTAACATTTAATGGGCTAGTTCCCCCTTCACTGATTTTATTCCTAATTGAACTTTCTATGTCAAGAATAGCATAGATCTTTTTTGATATTTTAGAATGATACTTCTTTAAATCTTTTAAACTCAACTTTTCTAAGGGTAAGTTTTTTAATTCTGCCATTTTTACTATATTACCTGTTAACTTATGAGCATCTCTAAAAGGCACGTTCAACTCCTCCACAAACCAGTCCGCCATATCAGTAGCATTTAAAAAACCAAGAGAGCACATCAATCTCATATTTTCTGGAATAAACTTTATACTATCAATCATACCAATCATTACTAGCAAGCAAATTTTAGTAGTCTCTAAACTATCAAATAAAGGCTCTTTATCTTCCTGCATGTCCTTAGAATAAGCTAAAGGCAGACCTTTCATTACATTAAACACGGATACATAATTACCTATTATTCTTCCACTTTTTCCTCTAATCAATTCCGCTGCATCAGGATTCTTTTTTTGAGGCATTATAGAAGATCCTGTAGAATATTTATCAGAAAGTTTTATAAAGTTAAAGCCAGGAGAACTCCATAAAATTATTTCTTCAGACAACCTACTTAAATGCATAAAAATCAAAGAGCATAGATTTAATATATCTAAAATAAAGTCTCTGTCCGATACTGCATCTAAAGAATTCCTCATAACTCCTTCAAAACCAAGTTTATTTGCTGTTTCTTGTCTATTAATATTAAATGTGGTTCCTGCTAACGCCGCGCTCCCTAAAGGGGAAAAGTTATGCCTTCTTAAACTCGAGTAGTTTTCTCTATCCCTGCCAAACATATTTACGTAAGCTAAAAGATGGTGTGATAATAAAATTGGTTGTGCAGGCTGCATATGAGTTAACCCAGGCATAACATCACCTATATGTTTTTTAGCCTTGTTTAAAAGAGACTCTTGTAGCGTTTTTAGTAAACCGTCTATTTCTTTACATTGTTCTCTTGCCCATATTTTGGTTGCAGTTGCTACTTGATCATTTCTAGATCTTGCTGTGTGAAGTTTTTTTCCAATAGAACCAATTATTTCTATTAATCTAGTTTCAATATGAGTATGAATATCCTCTAATTCATTTTTAAAAATAATTTTATTATTCTTAATTTCCTTTTTAACTTGCAACAAACCTTTTCTGATTTCTTCATACTCCTTAGTTTTAATAATATTTTGGCCGGCAAGCATTTCAGCATGACAAATAGAAGCTTCAATATCAGCTTCATAAAGTTTTTTGTCAAAATTTATAGAAGCGTTTAAAATGGACATATGGTCAGATGGAGTCTCATTAAATCTTCCCGCCCAAAGATTTTTTTTTCTTTTATTTGTCTTTTTTTTCATTTAACCTCTATATTTAAGGATTACGATGATCGATACTTTTAATAGATTTTTTTTTATTTTATTTTACTCTATTATAATTTTAGTTTCACCTGCAGTTTGGTCAAGTGATTTAGAGAAAATTCAAAAAATTCAATATAGTGCCTCCTTAAAAAATATTAACTTTTATGACTTCAAAAAAAATACTATTGATATAGTCGATAAAAGTACAGACTTCTATATTGTTAACTTTTGGGCTTCTTGGTGTGCTCCTTGTATTAAAGAAATGAAAAGCTTAGATAACCTTAAAAAAATGTTTACGAAAATTAAAGTTATAACTGTTAGCCAAGATGCAGATATACAAGATGCAAATAGGTTTTTTAAAAAAAATAAGTATGAAAATTTAGAAAAATATTATGATTACGATAAAACAATATCTAAAAACTTTACACTTAGGGGGCTTCCTACTACATTTATATTCAAGAAAGACCTTTTAGCCTTTGCCAAAGTTGAAGGTATAATTGAATGGGACTCAGAGGCTTTTATAGATTGGTTGAAAAAAATTAAATGAACTCTTCTAACTTTCCAAAACCAACATTATTTTTTTTAAAATTATTCACAGTTTCTTGTACTGAGTTTCCAATATTTACAGGCAAAGTTGCATCTTGTATTACATAAGTACTATATCCTAAAACTGCGCTATCAATTGCTGTGTACTGAACGCAAAAATCTAAAGCTAAGCCTGCTACGAAAACTCTTTTTATATTTAGCGACCTTAATATTCCATCTAGGCCTGTAGATGTAACTCTGTCATTTTCAAAAAATCCTGAATAAGAGTCAATATGCTTTCTAAAGCCCTTTCTGATAATAAAGCTAGCTTTATTTGTTATTAGATTTTTATGAAATTCTGCTCCTTTAGTTCCTATAATACAGTGAGGAGGCCATATTACTTGATTTCCATAAGGCATTTTTTTAGTTGAAAAAACCTCTTTTTTAGGATTAGTAGTAACAAAAGAAGAGTGATCTTCGGGATGCCAATCTTGAGTCAAAATAATATATTGAAATTTTTTTTGGATTTTATTAATTACTTCAATAACCCTATCTCCATTTTGAACTGGCAATGTACCGCCTGGACAAAAATCATTTTGCATATCAACTATAATTAATACGTCTTCACTACTTTTATACTGTTCTATATTACCTGAATTAGAAGAATTATCATGGCCAAAAGTCAACTTACTTTGGTAAAAAATAAGGCTACTTGATAATAAGCCTAATACTAAGCTTCTTCTATTTAGCATATTCATTGTTCCATTCTCTACTTTTTTTATTGATAACATTTAACAAAGCATTGTATGTATTGCAATTATAAATCTTTTTGTTTTCTGAAATAATCTTTTTTGTTGATTTAAATAAAATTCCAAATCTTGCTTCTTTAAGCATGTTTAAGTCGTTGTAACTATCCCCAATTGCGATGGTATTAGTACTAAGTTTTTTCATAAAAATAATAGCCTTTCTCTTATGATCATTGGTGCACTTTTTCATACCTACTACCATCCCTTTATTTACTACCAAATGATGACATAGTACTGTAGGAAAGTTGAGTTTCTTAAAAATAGGTTGGGATAGATTAAAAAAAGTATCTGATAGAATAATAACTTGATGGTTTTTTCGTATTGTTGATAAAAACTTTAAAGCCCCCTTAAAAGGTTTAATAGTTTTTGCAATTTCAAATAATAATTTTGCTTTAATATTTTTTTTATTTAAAACATTAATTCTATGCTTCATCAAATCCTGATAATGGGGAATATCCTTGGTAGTTAGTTCTAATTCTTTTATTTTAGTTTTTTTTGCTAAGCTTTCCCAAATCTCTGGCACTAAAACTCCTTCTAAATCAATTCCTATAAAATGCAAAACACCCTCTAGATTAATTTAATAATTTCAGGAATAGTAGAAAATAAATCTCCAACAAGTCCATAATCTGCAATTTGAAAGATTGGAGCCTCTTCATCCTTATTAATAGCAACTATTACTTTGCTATCTTTCATACCAGCTAAATGCTGTATAGCCCCAGAAATACCTATAGCTATATAAAGTTGTGGAGCAACTACTTTTCCTGTCTGTCCTACTTGATAGTCATTTGATATAAATCCTGCATCTACAGCCGCCCTACTAGCACCAACTGCAGCTCCAAGTTTATCTGCAAGAGACTCTATTATTTGAAAATTTTCTGATGATCCTATACCCCTTCCTCCAGAAATCACTATACTTGCTGATGATAAATCTGGTCTCTCACTTTTAGACTCTTCTCTTTCTAAAAACTTATTAAAGGTTACTTTTTCTGGTTCCTTTAGTTGAATAAACTCTGAAGAACCCGTCTTAGTTGTAAATGGTTCAAAAGCAGTAGCCCTAATTGTTATAAGCTTAATGCTTTCTTCTGACTTAACTGTAGCTATTGCATTTCCTGCGTATATTGGCCTATCAAAAGTATCATTATCATGAATATTTATAACATCAGAAATCATCTGTTTGTCTAAATTTGCTGCTAATCTAGGCATAAAGTTTTTTGAAAATGTACCTGATGGTGCCAATAAAAATTTATATTTAGAAGATAAAGGCTTTAAAATATCAACTATTTCTTCTGCTAAAACATCTTGTTGATTTGAAGAAAAATAGTATATTTTTTTTGCATCAGTAAGAATTGCAACATCTTCTTTTGCTTTACCATCTAGAATTAATACATCTATATTTTGGGAAAGCTTTTTTGCAGCAGAAATAGTTGCCAAACTTGGTCTATTAGGCTTTCCATTTTCTAATTCTAAGACTACCAAACAACTCATTTAATTAAACCTTCCTTATCTCTTAACGTTTTAACTAAGTCTTCTGCATTAGAAAACATTTTTACAGTTCCCCCTCTTTCTTTAGGGCTTGTTATTTTTATTGTTTTGAGTCTAGGTTTAAAATCAATATTTAATTCATCTGCATTCATTTCTATTATTTCTTTCTTCTTTGCTTTCATTATATTTGGCAATGAAGCATATCTAGGTTCATTTAGTCTTAAGTCTGAGGTAATTACTACAGGTAAGTTTGCCTCTAAAGTTTCTAAACCTCCGTCTATTTCTCTAGTCACTATGGCTTTGTCATCTTTAATTTCCACTTTTGATGCAAAAGTTACTTGAGGCCAGTTTAATATTGCAGCTAATTTTTGACCCGTTTGATTGAAATCATCATCTATGGCCTGCTTTCCTAGTAAAGCAATATTAATTGCTTCCTTTTTACAAATTTCAGCGAGTATTTTTGCCACTCCTAAAGGTTCAAGAGCCCCTTCAGTACCAATATGAATACCTCGGTCACCACCAATAGCTAATGCTGCCCTAATTGTTTCTTTAACACTGTTGTCTCCAATGGAAACTACCAAAACTTCATTTACGACACCTTTTTCTTTTAATCTAACAGCTTCTTCTAAAGCTATTTCGTCAAAAGGATTTATAGACATTTTTACATTATCTTTTTCTACATCAGAGCCATCTTCTTTGACTCTAATTTTAACATTATAATCAATGACTCTCTTAATTGCCACTAAAGCTTTCATATAAACTCAAAAATATTGATATGTAATTAATATAAGATAATTATATATAGATGTAGTTAAAGATGTAAAGTTAAATAAATACTTAATTTACTAGTTAAGAACTTAAAAAACCAAAAATGATTACAATTAATAAGATAGCAATAGCCTGAAATAAAACTCTCATCCTCATTAATTTTTGAGACCAGTTTTTATTAAAAGCATCACCTCTTGCCATGGCTAAAACTCCTAATGCTAATACTATAAAAACAGCAACTGAAAAAATTACTATTGCGTAATTTAAAAATATCTCCATGATTTAAATATAAATTATGTATTAATATTAGGAAAGTAAAAATTGATCGCATGAATAGTCAAAAAGAATTAATTGGACCAGTGAACAAATCAAAAACAGAAACTGAACAACTAATATTTTTTTTACATGGCTGGGGCTCTGATGGAAATGACTTAATACAAATCTCTAATTTATGGGAAAAAGAAATTAATAAGACTGCTTTTTATGCTCCGCATGGCCCTTCACCTTGCCCACAGAACCCAAGTGGAAGACAGTGGTTTGATATACTTACAGAAGATAATGAAAAAATGTATAATGAATTAGATCATTCATTCTCTTTATTAGATAAATATATAGATGAACAATTGAGAAAATATAAACTTGGCAAAGAAGACTTCTTTTTAGTAGGGTTTAGCCAAGGAACTATGCTCTCTTTGCATACTTCTATAAGAAGAAAATGTAAAGGAATAATAGGATACTCTGGTGCCTTTTTGGAAGGCAAATTACCAGATAAAATATTTAAAAATGATATTTTATTAATACATGGTCAATTAGACTCAGTTGTTCCGGTGGAACGAATGAAAAAAGCAGAAAAAAGTTTAATGGGTATGAGTAATAAGATTGAAACAAAAGTATATGCTCAATTAGAACACTCTATAAATGAAGAAGGTCTATTTTTAGGAAGTGAATTTATTAAAAAAAGGTTTTGATGAATTAGTAATAGTCTTGAAACATTAACGAAAATTTTATAATATTTTGTATGAAAGGAAATTTGAATAGTAGCCCTTGCTTAGTTTTAAATGCTGATTATCAGCCCCTAAGTTATTTTCCTCTTTCCTTGTGGGGTTGGCAAGAAACTATAAAAGCAGTTTTTTTAAACCGCGTCAATATAGTTGCTGAATATGATATATCTGTTAAATCTAGTTCTTTTTCAATGAAACTTCCTAGTGTAATCTCTTTAAAAAAATTTATTCCCATTAAAAAAAATATACCTTTTACAAGATTTAACTTATTTTTAAGAGATGGATTCAGGTGTCAATACTGCAATACCAAATATAAAGCATCTGAATTAACATTTGATCACGTAGTTTCCAGATCTAGAGGAGGTTTGTCTAATTGGGAAAATGTAGTCTCAGCATGCTTTAAATGTAACAATAAAAAAGGGAGTCTTTCGTGTAGTGAAGCAAAAATGAAGCTTGTGAAAGTCCCAACTAAACCTACTCAATACGGTCTTAAAGAAGCAGGAAAACTTTTTCCTCCTAACTACCTTCATCATTCATGGACTGACTTCTTATATTGGGATACTGTGCTTGATAAAAGTTAAAAGAAAAGTGTCTTTTTCATTTTCAAAAAATACTGTTTTTTTTCTGTCTATAACATTACTTTTGTTTTTTAGAATTTATTTGAATGCTTCCACCAATATTCCTTTGCATTTTGATGAAGCACAATATTGGAGTTGGTCTCAAGATATTGAGTGGGGATACTTTTCAAAGCCACCACTGCTAGCTTGGATTATTGGAGCAAATAATTATTTTTGTGGTGATACAGAGTTTTGTATTAGACTACCAGTTCCAATTTTGTACTTTCTTGCAACAATATTTATATTTTATTCTTCCATTTTATTAACTAGAAATAAAATTATATCATCAGTTGCTGCTATAACTTTTAATTTGATCCCTGGCATTACTTTTTCATCTTTTGTAACTACTACTGATGTGCCCTTAATTTTATTTTCTTCAATATTTTCTTATGTATTCTTGATAATTTATAAAAAAAAGAATCCTTCACACTTGTATTTTTTTCTTTTAGGCATTGTTTTTTTTTTAGGCTTCTTAAGCAAGTATGCAATGGCCTATTTGTTAATTTCTTTATGTATATCAATAATCACATTTAAAAGCTTAAGGAAAAAATTTTTAAATTATGGAGGCTTTTTTTTTCTTTTTACTTTCTTTATATTAATTATTCCACATGTTTATTGGAATTTTAAGAATGGGTTTGTGACTTTTAACCACACAGTTCATAATGCTAATATTGAAAGTATTAATTTAAACTTTAAAGAACCTTTTTTTTTTATTTTAAGTCAGTTTATTGTATTTGGCATATATCCCTTGTATTGTATTTTACAAAATGTCCTAAAATACAAGCAACTAAATAACGAAAAAAAAATATTACTTATTTTCTTTTTAACTCCTATCTTAATCATTTCTTTTTTATCTTTGTTTTCAAGGGCTAATGCTAATTGGGCAGCAGTCGGATTTCCTTTTGGAATTATTTTTTTAGCAGTAGTGCTCAATAATAAAGAGATGCTGTTTAAAAAATTTAGACTTGTCTTATCTCAAATTTTGTTGAGTGTTTTAATAATAATAGTAATTTTATTAGGAAAAAATAATATTTTCTTAGATCCTTTTTCAAAACAAAGACATGCAAAAAAGTTAGCTTCATTTATCACCAAAGAACTTAATGATATAAAAAATGTAGCCTTTATGGCAGATGATAGAGAAGATTTTGCCTTAATGCTCTACTATGCAAAAGACTTCAAAGGTAAAAGAGCTAAATGGAATGGAGATATTAATATTGATGATCACTTTGAACTTACAACTGACGTAAATAATCTTTCAGGCTATAACTTATTATTTCTTACTAGAACAGAACCCACTGCAGAAATGATTAAAAGAAGTACTTCTTATAAATTACTCAGAGAGTTAAAATTTTTTAATAGAGAAAAAGTTAAGCAATATAATCTATATTTGTTATTGAATTGGAAGAAAGAAAATAGCTCAACCAAATAGTTTCTTAAACTTCTTTAAGATATCGGCTAGTCCTTTCTGTAATCCTGTTAAAGATATATTGATTCTATTTTGTTTATTTATAAAATAAAGATTTCTAGCATAAATAAGTAACCCAGCTGATTGCCCTAATATAAAAACTGGGTCTTTTCTATGAACTGCATAAGCAAGCAAAGTTAAACCTCCTAAAATACTAAAAAACCAAAATGCTAGTGGTATAATACTTTTTTTATTAATTTCACTGTATATCCACTGTACTATAAATCTTGCTGAAAAAAATAATTGTCCTAAAAAACCTACTATGAGCCAAGATAAACTAATTTCCATATTTTCCTCTTTTATTTTTGGTAGATTCACAAATTTCTTTTATTACAATAGAAGATTGCGTTCTTTTTCTTAACCATATTACACCAAATAGATCATAAATTCCAACTAATGCTCTTTGCAAGTTAGAATATTTTGAAACACCACTTTTTCTTATTCTATGGTTTACATTGATTGAGATTATCTTACCACCCATAGTCAAAAATAAAAAAGGTAAAAATCTATGCAAATGATTAAAAAATGGCAAGTATAAAAATTCTTGTTTTTTGAAAAGCTTTAATGCGCAACCTGTATCTGGTACATTATCATTTAGTAAAAGTCTTCTTATAAAAAAAGCACCCCTAGAAGCAACCCTTCTTGCAAAAGTATCATTTCTTTTTTTCCTATTACCTATAACTAAAAAAAAAGGAATATTATTTTTATAATAACTAATTAAATCTAAAATATTAGAGGGATCATTCTGTCCGTCTCCATCTAGGGTAACAATATAATCATATTTTGAATTAATAATACCAGTACGCAAGCTTAAACTCTGACCATAGTTTTTTTTGTGAGCAACTAGTTTAAGACATGAATGATTTTTTAATTTTTTTTTAATTTTTTTAATAGTTCCATCAGTAGATCCGTCATCTACAACTACAACTTCATAACCTATTTTATTATAAAGATTGGTTTTAATTTCATCTAATAAATTTTCTATATTTTCTTCTTCATTGAGCACTGGTATTATAATTGAAATATTTTTTATTTTATTTTTCATTAATTCTTTCCATTTCAAGAATTTTATTATTAATTTGATTATACTCTTGAGAGTCTTTATTTAAAAGTCTCTTTAAGTTCTCAAACATACTATAGGCTTTTGAAAAGTTTTTTTTTTGATATTCATAATTTCCTAAAATGTATAATGCTAATATATTTTTCGGCTCATAGGAAAGTATATCATTTAACAGAATCAATGTTTCATTGCCTAAACTTTCACCTTCTAATAAAACTCTCACTTGTGCCTCTGCCTTCATTATATTAATGTTTGCAGGAGCCAAATCTCGTGCTTTTTTATACAAAGTTAAAGCATCAGCTAAATAGCCCAAAAAAAATTTAGTCTCAGCTAACTCTATTATTTTTTCTACATCGTCAGGGAACTTAATAAGTTCTTCTTCTAAATTGAGCATTAGTTCACTTATAATTGCAACTTCATTTGCTTCCCTATTTCCAATATTAGTTTGAGTTTCCATTTTTTCTAGCACTGATTCTCCTATCCAATAGTTTGAAAGATTAATATATAAAGAAACTCCTATAAAGGAAGTTATTGCTATAAATATAACTTTGAACTTTTTAATATTACTTTTTGATTTAACGGGCATTAATCCCCTAAAACTAAATAAAGTTATTATTGTTATTAAAAAAATTATAATAAATAAATAAAAAATCATTTTTCTCTTTTAAAAAAGCTTAATTTTTTTGAGGCTATAAAACTTAATACTAAAAAAGAAAATAATGGTGCAAGCCAAAGAAATATATTATTAAAACTAAATGTTGGTTTAAATAAAATAAACTCTCCATATCTATCAACCAAAAATAACTTAATTTCACTTTCAGATTTACCCCTCATATACATTTCTAATATTAGCTCTTTGAGATCTTTTGCTATTTGAGAATCTGACTCAAGAAGTGACTGATTTTGACATACTACACATCTTAGTTCTGCAGCAAGTTTTCTCATCTTTTCTTTTTCTAATTCAATATTTTTAGCTAAACTTGTAAAAACAAATAATAGAAGTAAAGTAAGTAGTATTTTTTTAATTAATAACATAAAAAGTTTAAGCTAATGTATAATTCCTGAAATTATCTTTTTAAACTCCATCTTGTTTATAGGGCCTACATGTTTATATAAAATTTTACTATCTTCGTTAACAAAAAAAGTCTCAGGAACACCATATAAACCTAAATTTATAGACTCTTTACCAGAAAAATCATAAAAAACTTTTTTATACGGATTTCCTAATTCAAGTAAAAAGCTTTCTATATTTTCTATACTATCTTTATATGCAAGTCCAACAATAGTATACTCTTCAGAAAAGCTCTTTAAAACCTCATGCTCTATTCGACATGGGGCACACCAAGAAGCAAATATATTAATTATTACAAACTTATTTTTAATAAAATCATTAATATTATCATTATTGTCTAGACTTTTGATTTTTAGAGAAGGGAATTTTTTTTCAATTAAAGCAGAGCTTAATGGCTCTAATTCTTTTTGATACTTTATTTTATTATATAAAAAAATAGAAACTATTAAAAAGATTATTAAAGGTAAAAATTTAAGTAATTTCATATTTAATATTTACAACTTTCTAAAAAAGCTTTTTCTGTAATCTATTAGAGATACTACTCCCCCGAAAGCCATAATAATTGCTCCCAACCAAATAAAGATTATATGTGGATTATGATATACTCTGATTATTCTCTTTCCTGATCCTATTGGTTGTTCCTGACCCATAACAATATACAAATGACTAAAAAAATTTCTCTTTATAGCTGCTTCAGTGGATGGCATTCCTGTATCTAAGTAAACTCTTCTTTCTGCTTTCATTTTAAATTCATTATCATTTTTTTTAACTAAAAAAGTTCCTGTTTCTGAGAACCAATTTTCTTTTTTAAATTTATCTAATTTAAAAAAGGTTATAGTAAAGTTTTCTACATGAATTTTACTATTTAAACTTTCTACACCTTGATAATAAGTCTTCATTCCTTCTGAAAGGGAGACTCCTAAAATAAATACAGCTACCCCAATATGGGCAAAATACATTCCATAAATAGACAATCTTATTTTTTTTGTTTTATTCAAATTAATTTTGAAACCTTTGGATTTATCATGAAGTTTACTAAAAAAATCTCCTATTACTGATAATAGCATCCAAATTGTCGCAGCCACTCCTAATAGAATTAGGACAGGCACATCATAAATGATATAATAAATAGAAACTAGAAATATAAAAACTATCATCAACTTCCAAAACCTTGAGTAAAGATAATCCAAATTAGTTACTTTCCAATTAAGATTAATACTCACGCCGCTTAAAAATATGGCTGGAAAAATTAATGGAAGAAAAACTATTTTAAAATATGGCGCTCCAACTGAAATATCTTGGCCTGTCGTTGCTTCAATGACTAATGGCCATATAGTTCCTAGTAAAATGGTAATTGCAGAAGCACATAAAAAAATGTTATTTAACAACAAACCGCCCTCTCTTGAAACTAAGTATATATTTTTTTTGTTTTCTATTTTTTCTAACTTTATGCCATACAATAGTAGTGAACCAGCAGTAACAATAACTAAGAAAGTTAAAATAAAAATTCCCCTTGCTGGATCTGAAGCAAAAGCATGTACAGATGTTAGCAAACCAGATCTAACAATAAAAGTTCCTAATAATGTTAATGAAAAAGCAAGTATAGATAATAGAATTGTCCAACTTTTTAACCCTTCTCTCTTTTCTGTTACTTTGACAGAATGCAATAAAGCAGTAGTAAGAAGCCAAGGCAATAAAGATATATTTTCAACTGGGTCCCAAAACCACCATCCTCCCCATCCTAGCTCATAATAAGCCCACCATGATCCCAAAGTAATTCCCAAAGTTAAAAAAATCCATGATATTAAAATCCAAGGCTTTACCCATTTTGCCCATTCTCTTGTAACTTCCCCTTGTAATAAAGCTGCGATTGAAAAAGAAAAAGGAATAGTTAGCCCAACATAGCCAAGATATAAAAGTGGAGGATGAAAAGCTAGCCCAGGATCCTGAAGAACAGGGTTTAAACCTAATCCCTCACTAGGTATTGGAAAAGTTCTAATAAAAGGATTTGAAGTAAATACTGTAAAACCAACAAATCCTAGATTTACTAAAGCTAATGTTGCCATTACTTTAAATGCAAACCGTTTAGGTAAATTTTTTATAAAAATTAAAAACAATAATCCATATAATGATAAAACTGATAACCACATTAGCAATGATCCTTCATGGTTGCCCCAAGTTCCAGTAATTTTATAAATCAGAGGTTTATTTGTATGTGTATTGTTATATACGTTTAAAACACTAAAGTCTGAAGATACATAATTTATTATTAAAATAAAAAAAGAGGTTAATACTAAAATATAAGAAAAAAAAGAAAGCCTTTTTATAACATCAAAAAAAGAATATTTTAAATCTAATGAATTAAATTTAAAAGACAATGCTAACTGTGCTGAAAAAAGCAAGAAAGAGATAATCAAAAAAATATTTCCTATTTCTGGTAACATGTTAATTTCTTATCATCTTTTCTATTTCTGGTGGCATATAGTTTTCATCATGTTTTGCTAAAACCTTTTTCGCTAAAAAAACTTTTTTTCCTTTATCTATACTTCCTTCTGCGACTATTCCTTGACCTTCTCTAAATAAATCCGGCAATATTCCTTTATAGGAAATACGAAGTATATTCTTTTTGTCGGTAATACTAAATAAAACTTCTAAACCACTACTATCGAAAACTATACTATTATCTACAACTAAACCGCCAACCCTTATCAATTCACTTAAACTAATTTCTTTATTGAGAATTTCTGTAGGAGAATAAAAAAAAACTATTTTCTCTTCTAAAGCTTTTAAGACAAAAAAAATTGTACTACCTATAGCAATCATAAAAATTAATAGAATGTTTAGTCTCTTATATTTTTGTTTCATATTTTTTCATACGTTTTAATTTACTTCTTTGTATTAATATATAAGAAAAAATTAATGTTAATGGAATAAAATATGCTGTCCATATGTAAAAACTGTGTCCATCCATATTAATAAAATTTAATATTTCATCTATCATTTTAGTTATTAGGTTTATTCTTGTAATACATTATTTTTCTTTTTTTGAGGTTTATATCTACTGAAACTAATAAAATATAAATAAAAAGAAATAAGAAACCTATAGCCATTAAAAATAAAGGTATTAACATCTCACTGTTGATGGAAATTCCACCGGTTCTAAGTATACTAGCTGGTTGATGTAAGGTGTTCCACCAATCTACAGAAAATTTAATTATAGGCAAATTAAATCCCCCTATTAATGCTAAGTATGCAAAAGTATAATCACCTTTAGAAGAATAGGAAAATGACTCCATAATTAGTTTTAAGCCTAAATAAATAAAAAATAACACTAAAAAGGAAGTTAGTCTTGCATCCCAAACCCAATAAGTTCCCCAAGTAGGCTTTCCCCATAAAGAACCAGTCAAGAGTGCAGTGAAAGTAAAAATTACTCCTATAGTAACGGATTCTTTAGCTAATATTAAAAACAGCGGAAACTTCCAGACTAAAAATACGACACTGCTAAAAAAAATAAATGCATATATCATTAAACTCATCCAAGCAGCTGGTACGTGAATATACATTATTCTAACAGTTTCTTTTTGCTGATAATCTGGTGGCGATAAAAATAAGGCAAATATAAGACCTACAGATAGTACTCCTAAAGAAAGTATTCCCATAATTTTTCTTACGGGTAAAACTATAGTTAAAAACTTCACTGGATTTGCGTATTTATGAAAATATTTTAACATTCTATTTTAAACTCTCCCATAATATCTTTATAGTTATATAGGGTAAAATTACTATACTAATACTTAGAATAGCACATAGTAAATAATATTCAGAGTAAGATCCATTATTAAAACTATTTACACCTAATACTCCAAAAATAATTATAGGAAGAAAAAAGGGGATTGATAAAAAAATCAACAACGGTCCTCTGGCAGAGGCTCCCAAGGTTAAAGCTGCAATAGGCATACCCACAAGGCTAAATAATGGCGTTCCAAATAATAATGAAAAAAACAACCCCATTGCATCGTTTGAAGACCCACTTAAAAAAATTAGAAAAATTGGAGAGAAAAAAATTATTGGTAAACTAGTAAAAACCCAATGACTAATACATTTTGTCATTACTATTATGAAAAAGGGAATATTATTAATTCTATATTGAAGCAAGACACCATTCTGATAGTCTTCTTTAAATAAACTCTCTAATGAAATTAAATTAGAAAACAATGCACATATCCATATAGAAGCTATGGCAGTTTTTTTTAATAAATCTACTGAGCTGCCATATGTTAAAGGAAAAATTAATAAACATAATAAAAAAAAAGATATTGCAAACCAGGATTTATTAGAATCTAGCAAGTAATTTTTAAAGTCTTTTAGCAAAAATAAGAAAAATAATTTAATCAATTTTCACTCTAGTAACTTTATTTTTATCAAAATAACTTATCCTTTCATGTGATGTTGCTAATGCCCCACCTCCTAAAGAAAGATGTTCTTGAATAAGTTTTAAAATTATTTTTTTTGTTTTTTTGTCCAGACCTGATAGTGGCTCATCTAAAAGCCATATTTTGCTTTTCATCATAATCAACCTTGCAAAGGATAGCTTTTTTTTTTGTCCAAAAGACAAAGAACTGACTGGTACATCTATAAACTTATTTAAATTAAAATATTCTATAATGGCCTGATAACTTTTTTTATAGTTAAAAATATTTTTCCAAAAATATAAAAAGCTATCTACTGTTTGAGTATCATAAAGTCCATTTCTATGGCCTACATAACCAAAATTATCTATACCTTTTTTTATTAATACTTCCCCTGAATAGGTTAAAATATTGGATACGCATAATAAGAGTGTGGTTTTTCCAGAACCATTATTTCCATCTATAAAAACAATATTTCTAGGATAAAGATTAAATGATAGTTTATTAAATATTATTTTATAGTTTCTTTCACAACTAAGGTTTTTTACTTTTAATAAATACTCTTTGCTCATCAAAAAATTAATTTAGTACTCTTTTATCTTGTATTACTAATCCATCATTTAATATATCGCCTTTCTTTACTAAAGAAACATTAATATTAAGCTTAAAATTACTTTTAAAAAATTCTTTTACTTTATTTTGCAGTTCTACATCATGTATATTTGTCTCACAAAAAAGCTCACCATTATCCAAGAGTTCTTTTGTATTAATAACAAATTTTACTTTAGAAATTTCTTTAAAACTGTCTGTTATTTTATTTATTTGGTCAGGCGTTACAAATATTCCTTTAAATTTTGTTGATTGATCGGCTCTTCCCATCCAACCATGGATTCTGAAATTTGTTCTTCCACAAGGGCTAGGATCTATTATAATTTTTGATAAGTCTCCAGTTCCTAATCTGATCATAGGGTAGTCAGAATTAATTTTTGTAACAACTATTTCTCCAACCTCTCCTGGAGGCAAACTTTTGGATGTTCCTGGTCTAACAATTTCCAAAATAACTTCCTCTTCAATTAACATGCCTTCCGTTAGATTGTTTCTACTGTCTTTTGTTTCATAAGCTATGCAGCCTATCTCTGCAATTCCATACATTTGAACAACATCAACCCCTTCTTCAGCTAACTTTTCCCTCAATGGTGGAGGAAATGGTTCTGCTCCCACTAAACCTTTTTTAAGAGAAGATATGTCAATTTTTTTTTCTTTTGATTTTTCTAATAAGATTTTAAGAAAAGATGGTGTTCCTAAATAAAATGAAGGCCTAAGATTTTTAATGGTTTCTAACTGTAGTTCAGTATTCCCTATACCCCCTGGTATTACTGTACATCCAATGTTATTGCAAGCTTGCTGCATCATAATACCTGCTGGCCCTAGATGGTAAGAGAAAGTATTATAAGCAATGTCTTTTTCTCTCAAACCAGCTGCATATAAACTTCTAGATATATTCCAAAAATCATTTTTATTTCCTGGTTCATAAATTGGACCTGGTGATGCAAACATAAATGGGAATTGGTTATACGGCTTGGTATTAAGGTTTCCAAAAGGAAAAGCATTTTTTTGTAATAAAGGAAATGAAGACTTCTTTGTTATAGGAAGTTGTATTAAATCTTCTCTACTATTAATTTTTGATAAATCAATGCCACTTAAAATATTATTCCAGCCTTTAGATACGTCCACTATATTTTTAATTCTTTGAGAAAAGTTTTTAAATAGTATTTTTTCTCTAACCTCTCTTTCTAAAGTTTCATTTTTATCAAAAAAAGAGCCTTTAAAACCAAAGTCTTTTACAACCAACGTTTTCTCCTCTTATATGATTTAAGGTTTTTGAAAGACTTTCTCTCACCTTTGCTCCCTCCTAAATAAAACTCTTTTACATCCTCGTTGTTTGCTAGAACTTTAGATGAGCCTTCTAAAACTATTTTTCCATTTTCCATAATGTATGCTCTATTAGAAACATTTAAAGCTAGTCTTGCATTTTGCTCCACAAGTAAAATAGTTATACCTAATTCCTCATTAAGTTTTTTTATAATGCCAAAAACTTCCTTTACTAATAATGGAGATAGACCCATAGAAGGTTCATCCATAAGAATTATTTTTGGCTTAGCCATTAATGCTCTTCCAATAGCTAACATTTGTTGCTCCCCTCCAGATAAATATCCAGACAAACCATTTCTTTCTTTAAGCCTTGGAAAGTAATTTAAAACTTTTTCTATATCATCATTAATATTTTTTCTATCTCTTCTAGTATGTGCTCCAAGCCGAAGGTTTTCTAGTACTGTCATATCTGCTATACACCTCCTGCCTTCCATAACCTGAAATAATCCACTTTTAACAATTTCTGATGGATTAGAGTTTGTAATCTCCTCATCTAAAAAACGAATATTACCTTTTGTAACTTCTCCATCTTCATTTTTTAACAATCCAGATACGGCCTTTAATGTAGTTGATTTGCCTGCTCCATTTGCGCCTAATAAAGAAACTATTTCTCCCTCTTTTACTTCAAGGCTTAGACCTTTAATAACTAATACTACTTCGTTATAAACTACCTCTATATTTTTTAACTCTAGCATATTGAAAAAATTTAATCTTAATAGCCTCTCCACTCTGGCCTTCTTGGCAGTGTAACTTGATCTACTTTAACTAATTCAATAATTTTCTTGTTCATTAGCTCTTCCACAGTGATTTTTTCTGTATTTCCATTAACTTTAACTTTGTAGATAGGAACGTCCATTAGTCCTCTGTGATCATCCTCCTTCCAAGTTGAAGGCAAACAAACTCCATCAAGCCCTTTTGGCGTCCAATTTTCCTTTTCATACATTGCTTTTTTAATTCCTTCTCCGCTAAAGTCATCATTACTCATTGCTAACTCCATTGCTTCTGCTATGTAAAACATTGTACAAACTGCTGAAATGTAATGGACTGACCTATATTTGTTTTTTTTTCCAGAAACTCCAGATACTTCTCTTATTAAATCCATACCTTTGTTTTTATTCCCCCATACAGAATTTGTTCTAACAGCAAAAACTACTCCATCCGCAGCTTTTCCAGAAGCTTTTATGACAGGCTCATCCACGCCCCATACATTTGTCATAAACTGGGTTTTCACCCCCACTGTGTTGCATGCCTTTAATAAAGAAGTTGTAGAATTAGAGGAATTAGCAAGATAAGCATAATTTGCTTCAACTTGTTTTAAAGTCAAACATTGCGCTGTGAAGTCTCCAGGCGCCAAGGTATAATTTATAACCGATAAAACCTCAAAACCTAGTTCTTCAGCATAATCTTGGCAAGCCTTTTTGGGAGCATTAGGATAAGGATGATTATCGCCCATATGTACGTATTTAGGTTTTTCAGTTTTGTTTTTTGTTTTCCAATCTTTTAAAGCCCATGTTAACAGACCTCTACAAGCATCAGAATAAGAAGGGCCATAAAAAAAATTATATGGAGCAGCCTTGAATGAATTAGGTGCTGTACCAGTGGGGTCTGTTAATTGACCTGCATAAGAACCTGAATAAAAAGGAACTTTATCTCTAGCTATAGTTCCCATCAAAGCTTCTGTATCTGCTGTACCCCATCCTATAACAGCTATTACTTTTAACCTTGATTTCCATCTCTTGTAAGTTGCTACTGCTCTAGGTGCTTTATAACTATAATCCACAGTATCTACTTTAATTTTATTACCTTTAATTCCTCCATTTTTATTAATGTACTTAATCGCATCAATAAAACCTTGGCCAAATGGCTTTCCTACACTGGATGTTGGCCCAGTAAAATCTACTAAGTGACCTATTGGAATATCTTTAGCTGAAATACTTAGTATTTTAAAAAAATAAATTATTAAAAGTAAAATAGATACTTTTGAAATTTTAATCATCATTAAATCTCCTAAATTAATATGAAAATGGATATAACTTAAACCATGCTCTAATTTGCCCCCAACGATAGGCTAGTCCATTGGGTTCAAAAATCAAGAATAATATAATAACTAGGCCAATAGAAGCTTCTTTAATAAATGGAATGGCACTAGATAAAGAAAGAGCCTGATCAATTGATGTATCTGACAGAAGTCTTGTTAGGGCATCCATAACCTCTGGCAATAAAACCATAAAAGCCGCACCCATTAAAGACCCTCTTATGGAACCTAGGCCTCCTATTATTATCATGGCAAGAAAAAATATAGATAGTTGAATATTAAATTCTTCTATAGATACGAAGTTTAAATAATGCCCATACAAAGCACCACCTAATCCAGCAAAGAGAGAAGAGATCCCAAAAGATAAAATTCTGTATTTTGTTAAGTTAATTCCCATCATTTCTGCAGATAGATAATGGTCTCTTACTGCTAAAAAGGCTCTGCCATCTCTTGTTCGCATAAGGTTAGATACCATTAAGAAGCTTATGATTAGCCAGAATAAAACTAAATAAAAATATTTTTCATCTGTATCAAAATAAAAACCAAATATTTTTAATGGCTCTGCTGACGCACCATCTACTCCTCCTGTAAACCAAGAAGCTCTTGAAAAAAAATCTTCCATTATAAATTGTGCTGCCAAAGTGGCAATTGCAAGATACAAACCTTTTACCCTAGCCGCGGGTATACCAAAAATTAAGCCAACAAATGCTGTCATTATTGCTGCAGTAGGAATAGAAATCCATACAGGAAAAAAAAACTTATTACTTAACCATGCTGATGCAAAAGCACCAAATCCAAAAAAAACCGCATGCCCTACTGAAATTTGCCCTGTACATCCTACTAATAAATTTAAACCTAAAGCAGCAATTCCATAAAAACCTATATAAATCAGTAAAGAAATTATATAAGAATCAAATAATAAAGGCGCTATTAGTAAAAGAAATATACCAAACAAAGTTAAATAGAAACTACCTTTATCTTGAAACAAACTCATATCAGATGAGTATGAGGTTCTAAAGTCACCGCAAGGCCTAAATTTTTTAATGCTCATTTTATACTCTTTCTATGTCCTTTGTTCCAAAAAATCCATACGGTTTAATCATTAATATAATTAGCAACACATAAAACGGAGCTATCCTTATCATATTACCTACATTTAGGTATTGCACATCTAAGTAATGTGCGAAGTGTTCAAGTAACCCTATAACTAAGCCTCCTAATATTGCACCTAATACTGAGTCTAACCCTCCTAAGATGACTGCTGGAAAAACCTTTATGCCCATAAATGCTATTCCCGATGATATACCATTTACTATACCAAAAACAATTCCTGCAACAGCAGATACTATTGCCGATATCCCCCATGCAGCAGAAAATACTTGCTTAACAGAAACTCCTAAAGATTGTGCTGCTTGTTGGTCAAAGGCAGTGGCTCTCATAGCTAAACCAAGCCTAGATTTTTTAAAAAAAATCGCAAAACTTATCATAATAAGAAGGCTTATTAACCCACTCATTATATATACTGTTTGAACTTCTAAACCTAAAAGATTTACACTTTCAGTAGAAAAAATTTTAGGGAAAGGCTCAACAAAAACACCGAACATCCAATTCATCAAAGCCTGAAAAAATATAGATAGTCCTATTGTAACCATTATGATTGATATTATTGGCTCACCTATCAAAGGCCTTAAAATTATTAATTGAATTAAGATCCCAAAAATAGTCATAAATACTAAAGTAAAAATAAATGCTAAATAAAAAGGTAATGAAAACTTTGCTAACAGCCACCAGCAAGCCCAAGCTCCTATAAGTAAAAACTCTCCTTGAGCAAAATTGACCACTAGGCTAGATTTATAAATTAATACAAATGCCATAGCAACCACTCCGTACAATAAGCCTATTATAAAACCATTAACAAGTAGCTGAATTAAAAAATCTAATGCCATTATTCTACTCCATATTTACAATGTTTAATTCTGTTTTAATCCTTTGGGTTCCTCCATCTTGCAAGTTTATTAAAGTGTCTATTTTAATAGATTTTTCTTCGCTATAAATTGCACCCACAATCTCATTATATTTATTTATAACATAATTTCTCCTAAGTTTTTTTGTTCTAGTTAACTCGTCATCATCAGCATCAAACTCTTTATATAAAAGAACAAATTTTCTTATTATTTGCTTTTTAGGAACAGCCTCATTAACCTTATTGACTTCATCAATTAAAATTTTCTCTATCTCAGCTTTTGAAGCTAGATCCGAATAAGTAGTAAATGCTACTCTGTTTTGCTCTGCCCATTTAGATAGCACAGAATACCTGATACAAATTATTGCTGCTAAATATGGTTTATTCGAGCCGATCACTGCGGCCTCCGCTATAAATGGAGAAAACTTTAATTTATTCTCCAAATACTGAGGAGAGTATCTTAACTTTTCTGAGGTGAATGATAAATCTGCTATTCGGTCAATCACCACCAGATGCCCTTCTGCATTAAAATAACCTGCATCACCAGTATAAAACCATTCTCTAGAGGACATTTTTTTCTCTTCTCTATCATTTGAAAAATATCCATTCATACAGTTTTTATTTTTTACAATAATCTCTCCTAAACCTTCTTTATCTGGGTCCGATATATCTATTTCAACGCCTTTAAAAGGCATTCCAACTGTTTCATAGTTAATATCATTTTTTCTGTGAATAGTGTATGCTCCCAATTGTTCAGTCTGACCATAAAGCTGTCTTAGGGGAATTCCAATATCCACAAAAAACCTAAATGTATCTGGTCCTAATGCAGCACCCCCAGTAGCTGCAGACTTAAGATAAGAAAAACCCATTTGATCTCTAAGCCATCTGAATAAAAAGTACTCACAAAAAAAATTTACTATAATTCCATTATTGGTTTTTTTTAAATTTGTAAAAAAGTCAAACAGTTTTCTTTTTATATATGAGGAGTCCATTACTTTAGATCTAATATCCGCTGCAATTTGCTCCCAAACTCTAGGACCTAATAGTAAAAAAGTTGGGCCTATTTCCCTTAAATCGTCAAACATTGTTTCTGGCTCTTCAACAAAATTGACCTTCATTCTACTCAAGCACCATTTTGATATTGCATAAGTTTGTTCCATAATCCATGGCAGAGGTAGCACTGAAACATATTCATCTTTACTATTTTTAGGGTCAGCATCAAGATAGCTCTTACCATGGTTTAATAAATGCTTGTGCGATATCATTGCTAGTTTTGGATTAGATGTGGTTCCTGATGTAGGGCAATAAATACAAATATCATCTTCAGATAGTTCTCTCAGAATTGAATAAAAAGCATTATTATCTTTTTTCATTAGTTCGCCCCCAAGACTTAATAACTTCTTGTAAGAAATTAAACGTTTATCATTATACTTATTCATACCCTTTTCTTCATCATAAACGATAAGCTTTATTTTATTCTTTAATTCATCTAAAGATAAAATTTTATCTGCCTGTTCCTCATCTTCTACAAAAACTACTTCACATGAAGTTAATTTTAGAAGGTATTCTATCTCATTTTCCAAAGCATCAGAATATAAACCTAAAGCAATAGCTTTTAAAGATTGAGAAGCAATTTCTGCAATTATCCATCTAGGACTATTATTGCCTATTATTCCTACTGTGGTTTTTGGTTGAACACCTTTTCTTTTAAGTGCTAAAGAAATAGCTTTAATTTCATTATAGGTTTCAAGCCATGTTTTAGTTTTCCAAACACCAAACTTTTTTTCTCGCATTGCAATATCATTAGGATAATTTTGAGAGTTTGAATGAACAACATGAGGGATTGTTAACAAATTACTCAGCATTATATTGCTTCTCCTAAATATGCTTGCTGTACTCTTTTATTTTTAATAATGTCTTTCGGTATCCCTTCGGCAATTTTTTTTCCAAAATCTAGTACTATTATTTTTTTTGAAATATCCATGACAACGCCCATATCATGCTCAATCATTATCACAGTAATCTTCCATTCTCTGTTTAGATCAATTATAAACCTTGCCATATCCTCTTTCTCTTCTTGATTCATGCCTGCCATTGGCTCATCTAACAAAATTAAATTGGGGTTAATTGCAATAGCTCTAGCTAATTCAACTCTTTTTCTTAATCCATATGATAAAGTTCCAGCCAAGGATTTTCTTATATCACTGATTTCTAAAAAATCTAAAATTCTCTCCGCCTCAAATCTATTTGCAACTTCTTCTTTTTTACCACCTAATATCCAATAAAAGGCTCCTTTGATAAAATTGTTTTTTAATAAATGATGTCTTCCTATAAAGATATTCTCTAGTACAGTCATATGATTAAACAAAGCTAGGTTTTGAAAGGTTCTTCCTATTCCTAATGAGGCTCTTTTATTAGGGTGTAAATGATTTAGCTTTTTTCCTTGGTAATGAATATCACCTGATATTGGCTTATATCTTCCAGATATTACATTTAACAACGTGGTTTTTCCAGCTCCGTTGGGTCCAATAATGGAAAATAAGCTATTTTTCTCTACTTCGAAACTTACATTTGTAAGCGCTTTTATTCCTCCAAATTGAACAGAAATATTTTTTAATGCCAGCATAATCAGTCAATATACCTAATTTAGAAAAATAGACTTACTCCTGCAATATGAGTTATTCTTTTATTTCTTAGCTTAGAAATATTTTTCTTATTTACTCCCCCTAAAACACCTATTTCACATTTTAACGATCTAGATAAAAATAACAACCTAGTTAATCCTAGCGGTTTTTTTTTATTACTACTAGTAGTTTTAAATATAGGTGAAATAAACACCTTATTTACTTTTAAGTTTATTGTTCTTCTAATATCTGAGAAACTGTGAAAAGAGCATGAGTATGATAGCTTATTATAAATTCTGGTATTTTTTATTTCTCTTGAAAAATGTACTCCATAAGCTCCCACTGCCATAGCTATCTGAGGGTTAGAAGATACAATTATTTTAAACCCTTTCGTTTTACATATCTTAGAAACCAATTTTGTTTTCTTATAAAGGTTTTTCTTGTTTTTTGTTCTTACTACCACTCCTATAAACCTTGAGAAAGGTAGTTCTCTTAAAAAACTTAATTCATCCATAATTCTATTTTCATCTAAAAAAATCCACAAAATTGGATTATTAAGATGATATTTTTTTATACAAATAGAATTTATTTTCATAATAGTATAAAATAAACTTAATTTGGTCATATTAAATAGTACTGAAAATGTCAGTAATTGATAATTATAATAAAATAACTGAAAGCATAAAATTTATATGCAAGGAACTCAATAGGGATTACAAAACCATCAATATCGTAGCAGTTTCAAAAAAACAAAATATTGATAAAATTAGAAGTCTAGCATCAACAGGACATAAAACATTCGGAGAAAATAGGCTACAAGAAGCTTTAGAAAAATGGACTTCCTTGGACAAAAAAATGGCTCAACTTCATTTCATTGGAGCACTTCAGTCTAAAAAAGTTAAAGATTTAGTTCAAACTTTTAATGTTATAGAAACTTTGGACACAGAAAGCTCCGCAAAAAAACTTTCTATTCTAAAAAGTCAGAACTTTAGAATGCCTAAGATTTTTATTCAAATCAATATAGGCGAAGAAGCACAAAAAAGAGGTGTTCTTCCCTCAAAATTCGCTGACTTTTTAAATATGTGTAATCAAAAATATAATTTGCAAATAACTGGAGCAATGTGTATGCCGCCAGCAGATAAAAAACCGCATAAGTACTTTGAAAATATGCGTTACATTTGCAATAAAGAAAATATAAAAGATATAAGTATGGGAATGAGTAACGACTATAAAGAAGCGATAGTTTGTGGATCTAATAATGTTAGAATAGGAAGCTTATTATTTGGAGAAAGAGAAGTTTAATTATTATGGAAATAATTTACTATTTTGGAAGTGATAAAAGTATTTATGACTCCTTAGAAAGTTTGTCTAAAATAAAAAAAAACTTTATCATTAAAAATATTGATAATATTACAAAAAGAAACTTAAATGATTCTATATTAATTCTGGATGATAGTTTTAAAGATTTCTTAAAATTTATAAGATTTTATTCTAAAAAAAATAAAGCCAATTTAATAATTACGACAAAAAAAGAAAATATTACTGTAAGCTCTATTCAAAATTTAAAATTTTTTTTAAAACCTATTAAAGTTATTGATTTATATAAAGAAATATTAAAAAAAATAAGAAATAATGTTAATGATTTAAGTATACGTATAAATCATTCAGACTTTAGTCTAGTTGATAAAAGAGGAAAGAAATTAAATTTAACTGAAAAAGAATTTAAGCTAGTAGAAATTCTTTTAGAAAACAGTAAAAAAGCTTCAAACAAAAAGAACCTTTTGTATAAAGTTTGGGGAATACATTCAGACAAAGCAGACTCTCTTAATACTAGAGTTTTAGAAACCTTAATATCAAGAATTAGAAAAAAGATAATAGTTTCAAAAATTAATATTAAAATTATAAAAAATAAATCTGGTTATATTTTAATTAAGTAAGTTAATTAGTCTTGCCGGTTGGGAGTTTTCTAATTTTTCTTTCATACGGGCCAAGAAAGCCATCTTTATTTGCCCTCATAAACTCTGGGAATTTAAAAATATTTTTGTTCATTGATTGTAAGTTTTTTATTTTTTTTATTTTTGAAATTTTTACACTAATTGATGTACTTTTATTTTCTATTATATCCCAACCTTTTAGTGCTCTGTATTTCTTATCAAAGAAAACTCTTAGTTCAGTACCGTCAAAGTTTTTAGAAACTACCGAATAGTATGAATTATTATTTTTTGTAACTTTAAGTTGATTAATTTCTTGAAATTTTTCTGGATATAATAGTGCTCCAAGTATACCTCCATCTAGAGGAAGGTAACTGGTCCTATCATATTGAGCATCGTGTACTATTAACCAATTTCCGTCTGCCACCATAATAAATTGATTAGGAGGCTCAAACTCTACTCTGGCTAAACCTTTCTTTGCTATTACCATCCACCCTTTAGAAGTAATATTATCACTATCAGTTTGACTAAAATAAATTTCTGCAGGAAAAGTTTCATCTAATTTATTTAATAACTCACTATGAAACTCTTCAGATTTTAAACCATTTAAGCTTATTACTATAATTATTAAATTAAAATATGTTATGAAAAAAAAATGAGCTTTATTCATCGATTAAAACCTCTCTTCTTCCCATGGAGTTTGCGGAACTAACTATCCCTTGTCTTTCAAAAGAGTCCACTATTCTTGCTGCTCTGTTATAACCTATTGCAAAATGTCTTTGCAAAAAACTTGTTGAAACTTTTCTTTCCTTTTTTATTAGGCTTAGCGCTTTGTCATAAAGAGGATCCATTTCTTCTTCATTATTTAGTTCATCAGACTCCTCATCTTCTCCTTGAGTAATATAATGCTGATAGTCTGGTTCTCCTTGAGATTTAACAAAATTAGCAACTTTTAAAATTTCTTGGTCACTCACAAAAGGGCCATGAACTCTTTCTGTATAACCTCCTCCTGCCATAAATAACATGTCGCCTCTACCCAAAAGCTGCTCTGCCCCCTGTTCTCCTAATATTGTCCTGGAGTCAATTTTAGAAGTTACCTGGAAACTAATTCTATATGGTAAGTTAGCTTTTATAGTCCCTGTAATAACATCAACAGAGGGTCTTTGAGTAGCTAAAATTAAATGTATTCCTGCTGCTCTTGCCTTTTGAGCTAAAGATTGTATAGAAACTTCAATATCTTTTCCTGCAGCTAACATCAAATCAGCCATTTCGTCAACTACTATAACAATAAAAGGTAAAGGATGAATGTCTATCTCTTTATCATGATATATGGGTCTTCCTGAAGTACTATCAAAACCTATTTGTACTTTCTTTACTAGCTTCCCTTCCTTATATTCCTTTTTTGATATAATCTGATTGTAGGTTTCTATATTTCTTACACCTAAATTAGCCATTTGTTTATACCTTTCATTCATTTCTTTAACTGCCCACTTTAAAGCATAAACCGCTTTTCTAGGATCAGTCACGACAGGATGAAGCAAATGTGGGATTCCCTCATAAACTGAGAGCTCTAACATTTTAGGATCAATCAAAATAAACTTGCACTGAGTATAAGAAAACTTATAAAGCAGTGAAAGTATCATTGCATTTATTGATACTGACTTACCAGAGCCAGTTGTCCCAGCTACCAACAAATGAGGCATCTTACTTAAATCAGAAATGAGTGGTTTTCCTGAAATATCCTTTCCTAATGCTAATGCCAAACCTTCGCTATTAATAAAGGACTCAGAAGATAAAATTTCTTTTAAAAAAACTACATCAATGTTTTTATTTGGCAGTTCTATACCAAGTGCATTTTTTCCATAAAGCACTGAAACTCTTGCAGACTTTGCAGACATAGAACGTGCTATATCATCAGATAAACTTATAATTCTTGAGGATCTAGTACCGGGTGCTGGTTCTAACTCGTATCTTGTAACTATCGGACCTTCTTTGGCATTTATTATAGAACCCTTAATTCCATAATCATCTAAAACTTTCCTTAAATCTTTTGCCTGAATATTAATATTTTCTCCCCTATATTTTTTTCCAGATACTGCATCATCTAAGAAATCAAGTTTGGGTAAAATAAAACTTGCTTTACTGTTTATTTTTATCTTTCTATAACGAGTAGCTTCTTTTTTAATATTTCTCATTCTTTTTTTAAAAAATTTTTTTCTATTAAAAAATAAAAAATATATTTTTTTAAATATTATTATTAGTTGCTTAATTAGATTATAAGAAGTAACAAAAAAACCTATTTTAGTTTTAGATATAGAAACTATAAATAAAAATGAAAAAACTAGTAAGTTTGTATAAAGAATTAGGTGTTCATATTGAATTAACTCCTTTGCTATAGTCCTAAATTTAACTACTATAATTTTTCCTAAAATTCCTGAATCTAACTTAATGACTTCTAGAGAAATAGATATTAGGGAAATACAAAATATTACAACAAAAAAGCGCAATATAAATTTTTTAAAACTATACTCTTTTAATACTAAAATCCTTAATAAAAAAATCATGGAAATGGGAAGCAACCAAGATGCGTCGCCTAAAATAACTAGCAACAAAGAGCTTAAATTTGCACCAAAAACCCCTAATACATTCAAAGGAGGCTCATCATTAACTGTAAATATTGATGGGTCAAAATTATTATGAGTATACAATGATACAAATGAAGCAAATCCTAAGAACAAACAAAAAACACAAGTTAAGATTTTATATATAGTAATTTTGAAACTTACTTTTTTTAGTTTTGAAAGCATTTTAACTGTTTTGCTATTTTATTAATAGCTTCCTTAGATTTCAAATTGCTATGAACCAGAGACACTCTAACAAATTTTTTTCCTGGGTTATTTCTTGCTCCAACTGATAAATACTTTCCTGGCATAACTTTTATATTAAAGTTCTTATATAATGCCTTTGCAAACTTCTCGCCGTTTCCTACATTCATCCATAAATAAAAGCCTGCTTCTGGCCTACTGTAACAATTATAAGAAGATAAAATCTTATCGGCGTAATTAAATTTAATATTATAATTTTCTCTACTCTCATTTACGTGTCTTTCATCACTCCAAAGTTTTGCCGAGAGAATTTGAATTGGTAATGGAATAGCAGGAGCACTATAACTTCTTAATTTAGAAAATAGATTTATGATACTTTTATCTCCTACTACAAATCCTGACCTTAACCCCGCTACGTTTGACCTTTTAGATAAAGAATGAAAAATTAAAACATTTTTTAAACTTTTTCCTACTTCTTGGCAAACTTCTATTCCACCAACAGGTTTTTTTTTTGTGTAGATGTCTGTGTAACATTCGTCTAAAACCAAAATAGATTTGTATCTTCTTATCACATCAATTAGCTCCTTTAGATAATTAGCTGAAGCACATTTACCTTGAGGGTTTGAAGGGTTGCAAAAATAAATTAAGGAAGGAGTTTTTTTTATTTTATTTCGTAGATTATCTATGTCTAATAAATAATTTTCTTTAATATTAGTATTCATAAAAGATATGGGCAAGTTCTGAAATAGTGATGATCCCAAATAAACTTGGTAAAAAGGATTAGGAACTATAATCTGCTTTACTGATAAGACTAACGATATAGAAAAAAGTCCTTCTCGTGTGCCTGACAATGGCAAGATATTTTCATTTCCAAAAAAAGAACTTTTAACCTTAAACCTTTTTTTAAGCCATTTTAGATAGGAATTTCTTAAAATTGGAAGCCCTCTCATTGGAGGATATAACCCCCACTTAATATTTTCTCTAGCTAATACACTCTTAACAAAAAGTGGGAACTTATGGTAAGGTTGTCCTATTGACAGGTCTAGTATATTATCTTTATTGCTTTCATTTTCCGTGGAAAGTAGCTTTCTCAATCTAGTAAAAGGATATTCTGGTATTTTATTTATATTATTGTTTAAAAAGCTCATATAATACTATCATAGTATACTTTCTATTTTTTCAGCAATAGCTAAAAGTTTATTATCATTATTTTTTTTTGTTATTATTGATATTGATAACCATTTCTTTTTATCAAGGTTCAATGGTAATGATATTGCACATAAATCAAAAATATTAACACCTCTAGTATTATCTAAAGCAGCATTATTATAAAGTTTATATTTATTTTTATTACGCATATCTTTAGTAAGAGGTGGCTCTAACGCAATAGTAGGCATTAGAAAAAAATCATATTCTTCCAACCTTTTCATTATCTTATTTTTTAAATCCCTTATTTTTTTTCTTATTTTAGTAATACTTTTATTTTCCATATTTTTGCCTATCAAAAATCGCTCAGCGACGTTAGGGTCTATAAAGTTTAAATTATTTTCTATTATTTCTTTCCAATATTTCCATGCTTCATAATTAACTAAAGATCCATGAAAAAGAAAAAAATCATTAATTTCTTTAAACTCTGGTACTTCAATATTTTCTACATGCAAGCCAATCCTTGACATTTTAGTGTTCAATAAAACGATTTTTTTTTTGCAAAAATTATCAAGTTGGTTGAAATTAAAATCATACACAAAGCCAACTTTAATTTTTTTTAAAAATTCAAATTCTTGCTTATATTTTTTATTAGATAAAATATCAAAAAGAATCTTTGTATCTTTTACAGTTTTGCAAATCATACCAACGGTATCAAAGGATTTAGATAAAGGCAAAACTCCATCCATAGGAAGTATACCTGATGATGGTTTAAACCCTATTAAACTATGCCAGGCTGCAGGAATTCTGATTGATCCTGCCGTATCAGTTCCAATTGATAATGGAGCTAATCCAGAAAATAAAGCTGAAGCAGCACCTGTGCTAGAACCGCCCGGAACATGGTTTTTTTTATTAAACATAATATTAGTTGGAAGCTTACATGACTTATTAATTCCTAAACCCCCAAAAGCAAACTCTACAGTACTAGTTTTTGCTAAAGAAATTAAACCATTTTTATTTGCAATTTTAACAATACTTGCATTTTTAACTTTTTCTTTTTTTCTTATTTTTTCTATAAGCTTGGATCCTGCATAAGCAGGAAAGCCTTCAATGTCTACTAAGTCTTTCCAGACTATTGGTATTCCATCAAAGAAGCTTAGTCTTTGATTTTTTTTTTGTCTCTTCCAAGATAGAGTAGCTTCTTTGTATGCTTTTTTTTCTAAAACCTTACTAAATGATAATTTGATGTTTTTATTAGCTTTTTTGAAATTTGAAAGATAATATTCTAAAATAATAATAGGATCAATTTTCTTTTTTTCTAGCAAAACACCAAGATAAAAGGCAGAATAAATTTTTAAATTATTATTCATAGTTATTTTATATTACACTTCTATATAAATTATATGAAAAAAAATTATGATATTACAATAGTTGGAAGTGGGCTTACAGGATTAAGTACATCTTTAGCCTTATCCTCTTTAGGTTACAAGATAGCTTTAATTGATCCAAAACCCTTAACATTTGACAAAAAGAGTTATCCTGATAATAGAACTACAGCAATATCTAGCGGTTCAGTATCTTTTTATAAAAAAATTGGTGTTTGGAATAGTTTTAAAAAGTATGTGTGTCCTATTAAAAAAATTTTGGTAGAAGAACTATCATCTAAATTAAATACTTCTTTCACTGCAGATGCAAGTAAAGAAAAAGTAATGGGGTACATGATAGAGAATAAGAATTTTATTAAAATTCTTTTAGGGTTAGCTAAAAATAATAAAAATATTTTTAAATACGATAATAGGTTTTTAAAATTTAATAGACAGAAAAACCATGTCCTAGCCTCACTAGATAGCAATATAACCATTGAAAGCAAATTAATTATCGGTGCAGATGGAAGAAATTCCTATTTAAGAAAATTAGCAAATATTGAATATAAATTCAAAGACTATAAACAAAAGGCCTTTACATTTAATATAGAACATGAAAAATTGCATAAAAACTTAGCTATTGAAAAATTTTTAGAAGAAGGTCCTTTAGCTATTCTTCCTATAAATAGAAAAAATAATAAAAACTATTCCTCTGTAGTTTGGTCTTGTAATTTTCCTGATTACTATAAATATCATGATAAAAAAGGTGAAAAAAAAATTGAACTTTTAATTCAAAATTATTTTGAAAAGATTTACGGGAAAATTAAAGTTTGTTCAAAAATAAAAACTTGGAGCCTCTCTCTTACTCATTCTAAAAAATATATTGATGAAAGAATTTTACTTCTTGGTGACTCAGCTCATTCTATCCATCCGTTAGCAGGGCAAGGATTCAATTTAACAGTAAGAGGAATTCAAAAAATCTATAATTTTGCTAGAATAGAAGTAAATAACTCAAAAGATATAGGGAAAAAAGAGTATTTATTTAATTACTCAAATAAACATTATCTTGACGCAACTTTGCTTATATTGGTAACAGATAAATTAAATCTTTTTTTTTCCAACTCTAATTTTTTGTTTAGAAGCTTAAGGAGAGGAGGGCTTGCATTTTTTAGTAAAAGCAAGTTGGCAAGAAATATTTTTAGAAATTACGCTACAAAAGGGTCTTTACTTTCTATTAAGAATGACTGATCTTTCTAGCCTCTTCCAATAGCAAAATAGGAATCCCCTCTTTTATAGGAAAAGCTAAATTAGCTTTACTGCTAAGTAATTCATTATTTTTTTTGTCATATGATAGTTTTTCCTTTGTAACTGGACAAACTATTATTTCTAAAAGACTAACGTCAAATCTATCTTTATTATCTTTCTTCATTTAGTTAATAGTATCGTTATCATTTTCATTTCCCTCTAAAGTATACATTCTCAACAATGAAGTTAGAACGTCTACTCTATCTTGCAAAGTAGTTGCTTCGAGTATAGCTTGCTTTTCAACAACTTTAAATGAACAGATTTGAGGAATAGATGCTAAAATTTGTTCATTTGAAATCTTAGAAATTTCATTTAAATCAACATTTATACTATTTTTATCAAAATACTTTTTTAATTCCATTAGTAATGTGCTTAAGTTTAAGAGGTGATAATCATTTTTCAAATCATTCAGAAATGGACTCCAATCAGGCTCTATTCTTCTATAACCTTTTAATATTGTTAACTCTTTTTTTATTTTAAATCTTAATGTACCTGAAAGCTCTATCAAAAATCTACTATCACTAGTTTCAGTAAATGAAATAATTTTTCCTGCGCATCCTACAGGATATAATTTTTTCTCATTTTTATTTTTATGAACTGCTGGCTGAATCATTCCAATGATTCTATGAGTGCTCAACACAGACTCTATCATTGCTATATATCTTGGCTCAAATATATTTAAGGGCAAGCTTCCAAAAGGAAAAACTACAGCACCAGGAAGAGGGAATATTGGCAAAGTATCAGGTAAGTCAGATTTAGAAAAGTTTTTTATCATTATTTATAAAGAATATTTAGTAAGCGACTTCTTCCATTTATAGTAACACTATTATTATTACCTAGGAAAGAAAACAAGCTGAGAAGTTCATTTTTTGCAACTCCATCGTTCCAATTAGAGTTTTTTTCAATAATGAATAGATAGCCATCTACTGCATCGTCGTAATTTCTTTCTAAAATAAATTTCCTAGAAGATTTAAGTTTATTTTCAAAATCATCTAATGTATTTGAACTTTGTGATTCAGCTTCAGACTTTTCTAATATACTTGAAAAAAAATTTTTTGCTTCAATCAATTCTTTTATCTCGTTGCTGTTTTTAAGATCTTCTTCTAGCTGGTTTAAAAGATCATCAAGTTCCTCTAGTTTGTTCATTTCTAAAAGACATTTTCCTAGACCACTCATAGATCTGCTCATTTCCTTTTTAGGCAATTCTGTTGCTATTAACTCAGAAAAAATTTCCATGGCTTTTTCTACTTCTTTCTTTTCTAAAAATAACTCAGCTGACTCTAACTTTTTGTTAAGATTATCAATTAAGTCAGCGGAAACTGAAGAGACTGAAACAACTTCTTCAAAAAAAGCCTTTATCTCTTCGGGACTTTTTAAGCCCGCAAATCCATTAATGGGCTGTCCCTCGTAAAAGGCCATTACAGTAGGAATTGACTGTATATTTAATTGTTGTGCAAGCTGTTGGTTTTCATCAATGTTGATTTTAACCAGATTAACTTTGCCGTTAAATTGTCCTGTTAATTGTTCAAGTATTGGAGTAATTTGCTTGCATGGCTCGCACCATGGAGCCCAAAAATCAACTATAACCCCTACACTTTTAGATTTTTTTATTACTTTATCAATAAAAGAAGTAGCGTCTACATCTTCAATGAAATTATCTGAGCTATTTATCATCTATTCATGCCTACATACTTCCGTTTAAAAATTCTCTACCACAATATGGACAAAAAACTTTACTATTTAAAGGAACTTTTAAATAAATAAGAGGATGTTTGCTATTTTGTTCATTCTCTTTTAATTCCTCTTTTGAGTTTGTTCCATCACAGGACACTGTTATAAAATCTTTGTTATTAGTCATATTATCTTATTATCTGCATTATAGAGTCTAGTATTTCTTTATAATATTTCAATAATAATATAATTAACATATAAACAGTAGTTATTTGCTTAAAATTCTATTATGTTTTATTATGTAATTTAAGCGGGCGTAGCTCAGGGGTAGAGCACAACCTTGCCAAGGTTGGGGTCGAGGGTTCGAATCCCTTCGCCCGCTCCAAAAAAAAATGAAAGTTTATTTAAATTTATTAATTATTTTCTTTGCAGTTATTATTTCTTCTTGTTCTAATAATAACAAAAATACATCTTTTCATTTGCCTAAAGTAAGTCAACTAGATGAAGATGAAGAAGTTTTTTTACAAAAAAAAATACTAATTCATGAAATGATTTCAGCCTCAAAACTCCTTCACAAAACATCATGGCCTATTTTGAAAGAGAATATAGATATTTGTAATCATAAGGGCTCATATTCATTAGGAGTGCTTTTCGCTACTGAACAAGATTTGCCTAAAAATGACTCTAGCTACTATAAATTATTGCTTAATAGAGGCATAAACCCTTATTACTTTAAAAAATATAATACAGAGAGCTTTCCCATTATTATCTCAGTAGCAAAAAATAGCCCCGCTTACGAGTCAAAGCTAGTTGAAAGAGATATTATTTTAGAAATCAATAGTCAAAAAGTTTGGAATTTTAGAAAAAAATTAAGAGAATCATTAACCCACTCTTCTTTAATAAACTTTACAATATTGAGAAATAATAAAATTATAGAAAAAAGTGTTCGAGGAATACAAGCATGTAATTACAATGTGCAAGCAATGCCGGCGCCTTCTCCTAATGCATATGCAGATGGAGAAAAAGTCTTTATAACTTTAGCGGCAATAAAGTTAGCAAAAACAGAAGATGAACTAGCTTTTCTGATAGGACACGAGCTTGCTCATAATATTTATCACTATAATTATAAAAAAGGTAATGAAGCAAATAATTTTACAATCAACTATTTAGATATTCCTAAATTAAAAAATCTAAATAGCTTTTTTTTATTTAGCACACATAACAAAGAAACTGAAGCTGACCTAAAGGGTGTGGAGATAGCTTTCAAAGCTGGCTACTCTCTAGATAATGTAAATGATTATTGGAGAAGGCTGTCTGTATTCAATCCTAGTTTAATTTCATCATCTTCAACAATCTACAAAAGTAATGCACTAAGAGCAATAATGATTTCAAAAACGTTAAAAAGATTAAAAGCTTCTAATGAAAAAAAGCAAAAAAAATAACTTTTATTATTATTTATTTGATTGGGCTAATTCTCCTTATTCAACTATTGTAATCACATTTGTTTTTTCTAGTTATTTTACTAATACTATAGCAAGTAACAAAATTACAGGAACAACTTTATGGGGTTGGACAATGGCTCTATCTGGTTTTTTTATAGCTATAATGTCACCATATCTAGGATATTTAGCTGATAACAAAAAAAATTTTTCTAGAAATTTTTTAGTATTGTCTACATTAATTGTTGCACTGCTGTCTTCTTCTCTCTGGTTTGCAAATGAAAATATAAATATACTTTTATTTTTATTAATAATTTTAATATCAAATTTATTTTTTGAAATTGGGCAAGCTTTTTATAATTCACAGTTAATTAATTTTAGAGGTGAAAAAAATTATGGAGAATTTTCAGGCAAAGCTTGGGCTTCGGGATATATCGGTGGAATATTTTGTTTAATTTTAATATTAACTCTTTTTTTAATTCCAGAAAAATCAATATTAGTTTTAAATAAAGAAGAATATGAAAATATTAGAATTTGTGGCCCTATAGTAGGAATCTGGTTTTTAATATTTAGTGCTCCTTTTCTAATTAATTGTAAAGAAAATAAATTTAACAAAAAAGAATACTCACTATCTAACTTTTTAAATAATCTTAAAGTTTTAAAAAAAGATAAAAATATAATAAAATTTTTTATAGCTAGAATGCTCTATACTGATGGTCTTATTACATTATTTAGTTTTGGAGGAATATACGCAACTGGTACTTTTAATTTTAGTTTTAATGATATAATACTTTTTGGTATTGTCATAAACATTGCTGCTGCAATGGGAGCATACATATTTGGTTTCCTAGAAGATAGAATTGGTGCTAAAAAAGTCATCATAGGTTCTTTAATATTGTTAATATTAGTATGTTTAACAATTTTAATTATTCAAAATAAATTATATTTCTGGATACTTGGCACTATGCTGGGTCTTTTTATAGGTTCTATACAATCCAGTAGCAGAACAGCCCTAATTGGTTTATCGGGCAATCAAAATATTAACTCATTGTTTGGAGTTTATGCTATGTCAGGAAAAATAACAAACTTTCTGGGGCCGTTACTAGTTGCCACCTTCACTGCAATTTTTGAAAGTCAAAAGGCTGGTATGGCTTCAATTCTAATATTTCTTTGTTTAGGTTTATTTCTTTTTAATAAAGTAAAGCTATAAAAGATTATGAACATGTGGTAATTAAATAAAGAAAATCTATATTAGTATATTATGATTAAGCAAAAACCATATAATTTTTTAAATTTAAAAATTTATCCCAACAAGTCACTTACACTATTTACTCTGATTATTTTTTTTATAATATTTTTTCTTGCCACTTCTTTTGCATCATTCTATTTTCTATTTATAGGCGCTTGGCCAGTTTCAATTTTTTTATTAGCAGACTTTATCGTGCTGTATTTTGCATTTATTAAATATAATAAAGATTCCAAAATGTACGACAGAATAATACTAAAGAAAAAGCTATTAATTATTAATGTTAGTAAAACAGGCACTAGAAGTTTGGAGATTATTGACCCTACGTGGTTAAGATTAAAGATTTATTCAGATAGTAAAAAACAATACCTAAGTATAATTTCTCGTGGTAAGTCAGTAGAAGTTGGGAAATTTTTAAACATAAAAGAGTTAGAGGATTTAGCAAAAGTCATAAAAAGTGCTTTGATAGAAAGAGAAAAACTATTTACTTTTACTAGCTAAAAAATCTTTCATATCATAAAGACCTACTTTCTTCTTATAAACCCATTTAGCAGTTTCAATTGCCCCTTGAGCAAAAATATTTCTTGAAGTAGAGATATGCTTTATAATAATTTTTTCACCTTCTCCTGAAAAAATTACACTATGCTCACCTGTTGAGTCTCCAGCCCTTATAGAAGAAACACTTACGTTTTTTCTTATTTTGTTTTTTTTTAAAGATTTTTCTATTGATTCTTTTATCGACAAAGCAGTTCCTGAAGGCGTATCTATTTTTTGTTTATGATGAATATCTGTAATATCAATATCAAAATCTTTTGCTAGCTGAAGAGATATATCACTAGCCGTTTTATTTAAAATATTTGCGCCGATACTCATATTTGGAGACCAAAAAATTGGTATTTTTTTTGAATATTTTTTAAATAACTTTATAGTGTCACTTGATAGCCCAGTACTACCTGAGACAAAAGCAACGTTTCTTTTACTAGCTTCCTTGACAAACTTTAAAGTTGCTTCCTCTAGGCCAAACTCTATAACTACATCTAACTTATTAAAGAAACTTTGAATGCTATCTGATACATAAATATTTATAGGCGACTCTCCTACCAAATCCCCTATATCTTTTCCTACCATTTTATGTTTAAAATATTCGTTGCCTCCATTTATAGTTATGGCAGGATCATTTATTGCTAACTTAGCAATTTTTTGGCCCATCTTCCCGGCTACTCCAACTATTCCTATTTTAATAATCTGTTTTTTTTTAATTTTCATTTTTAGAATTCTTTTAAAAAGTTTTTATATCTCTTAACTTTAGGGTTATTGTTCTCAGTCAAACTATCGCTAAACTCAGAAATTAGTTTCTTTTGTTTAGTTGATAAATTTACTGGGGTTTCAATTTCAGCTTCTACATACAAATCTCCATAGGACCTTGTTTGTAAAATTGGCATCCCTTTCCCCTTAAGTCTAAATTTTTTTCCATTTTGTGTGCCTGAAGAGATGCTAATTCTAATTTTTTTCCCATCAGGAGAAGGGACTTCAATACTACCTCCATTAGCAGCAGTATAGATATCAATAGGAACATTTAAAAAAAGGTGTTCCCCCTCTCTGTTAAAAATGTTACTTGATGTCATATTAACATATATATACAAATCTCCAGAAGAACCTGCATTTTTTCCTGCTTCTCCCTCACCGCTTATTCTTATTCTAGTTCCCTCATCTACTCCAGCAGGAATTTTTACTGAAAGAGACTTTTCCTTATTAACAACCCCCGTTCCTGAACATTTTTTACACGGGTTTGATATTATTCTTCCTGTTCCTGAACAAGCATTACAAGTTCTTTCTATTGTAAAAAACCCTTGGCTAGATCTTACCTTGCCTGCCCCTTGACAAGTAGGACAAGTAGTAATATTTGCTTCACCTCCTGAAGATCCAGTCCCATTACAGGAGTCACATTTTGCTAGGGCTCTAATCTTAATAGTTTTTTTTATTCCTGAATAAGCATCGGATAAGCTTACATTCATATTATATCTGAGATCTGCTCCTCTATTACTAGAAGTATTAGAGCGCCTTGATCCTCCAGTAAATTCACTAAATAAGTCTTCAAATATATCAGAAAAACCACCTGCTTGAAAACCTGAAAAACCACCTTCCCCAGGTCCTCCTCCTTCAAAAGCTGCGTGTCCGTAATTATCATATGCTGCTCTCTTCTCGGAATCTTTTAAAACTTCATAAGCTTGACTAGCCTCTTTAAATTTTTCTGAAGCTTCTTTATTATCTGGGTTTCTGTCTGGATGATACTTCATAGCTAAGTCTCTATAAGCTCTTTTTAGAGATGCTTCATCAGCATTTTTATTAACCCCTAATATTTCATAATAGTCTCTCATTTTGAAAACTAAAAAGCTTAGTTGCTTTTCTTTTCAGATTCTTCATCAACTTCCTCAAAATCAGCATCAACTACATTATCGTCTTTTTTATCCTTATCCTCAGGCTTCCCTTGATTTGCATTCTCTTTAGCCCCTTCTGAAGATTGATTAGCTTGAGGGTTTTGTTTATACATTATTTCTCCTAATTTCATAGCAGCTGTATTTAAAGCTTCTAATTTAGCTTTAAGCTCTCCTGCATCTGCATTCTCATCTTTGAGGACTTCTTTTAAATCTACGATAGACTTTTCAATGTTCTCTTTATCTTTAGCATCTAACTTATCACCATGCTCAGCAAGACTTTTTTCAGTAGAATAAACCATGCTATCTGCTTGATTTCTAGTTTCAACAGTTTCTTTTTTTGATTTATCTTCCTCAGCATGTGCTTGAGCCTCATTTACCATTTTATCTATATCAGAATCAGATAAGCCCCCAGATGCTTGAATTTGGATTTGTTGTTCTTTTCCAGTTCCTTTATCTTTTGCAGAAACATTAACTATACCATTGGCATCTATATCAAAAGTAACCTCAATCTGTGGAATTCCTCTAGGAGCTGGTGGTATTCCTACTAGATCAAATTGACCTAAAGCTTTATTATCTTTTGCCATCTCTCTTTCACCTTGAAATACTCTTATAGTAACTGCAGGCTGATTATCATCAGCCGTAGAAAAGGTTTGGCTTTTTCTAGTTGGAATTGTTGTATTTCTTTCAATAAGTCTTGTAAAAACACCTCCCAACGTCTCTATTCCTAGTGACAGAGGTGTAACATCTAATAACAATACATCTTTGACATCCCCAGATAATACTGCACCTTGTATTGCAGCACCTATTCCTACTACCTCGTCTGGGTTAACGCCCTTATTAGGGTCTTTTCCAAAAAAGTCTTTAACAGTTTGAATAACTATTGGCATTCTTGTCATGCCACCAACTAATACCACTTCATCTATTTCATTAGGAGAAATTCCTGCATCTTTTAGAGCTGCACTACATGGATCAATAGTTCTTTTAACCAAATCATCTACCAACTTCTCTAAATCTGCTCTAGTCATCTTTAGCGTTAGATGTTTAGGCCCTGAAGCATCTGCTGTTATAAATGGAAGGTTTATATCGGTAGTACTTGAACTAGAAAGCTCTATTTTTGCTTTCTCTGCTGCCTCTTTTAATCTTTGTAATGCAAGCTTATCATTTTTTAAATCTATTCCATTTTCTTTTTTAAATGTGTCTGCTAAAAACTCTACTATTCTTGTATCAAAGTCTTCACCTCCTAGAAATGTATCACCATTTGTAGCCTTTACCTCGAATACGCCATCGCCTATTTCTAAAATTGAAACATCAAATGTTCCTCCGCCCAAGTCATAAACCGCTATAGTTCCAGCCTTTTTCTTATCTAGGCCGTAAGCCAAAGCTGCTGCTGTAGGCTCATTTATAATTCTTAGAACCTCTAATCCTGCAATCTTTCCAGCATCTTTTGTGGCTTGTCTTTGAGCATCATTAAAATAAGCAGGAACTGTAATTACAGCCTTATCTACTTTTGCTCCAATATGTTTCTCAGCTGTCTCCTTCATTTTTTGTAAAACATAAGCAGAAATTTGACTAGGAGCGTACTTTTTCCCATTTGCCTCTACCCATGCATCATTATTTTCAGCTTTTACAATATTATAAGGAGCAGTTTTTAGTTCCTTTTGCACTTTATCGTCTTGATAGTTCCTTCCTATTAACCTTTTTATTGCAAATAAAGTATTTGATGGGTTTGTAACTGCTTGCCTTTTTGCTGGCTGCCCTACCAAAGTTTCTCCTTCACTCGTGAATGCTACCATAGAAGGAGTTGTTCTGGTTCCTTCACTATTTTCAATAACCTGTGCATTTTTTCCTTCCATTACCGCAACACAAGAATTTGTGGTTCCAAGATCTATACCTATAACTTTGCTCATAATTTTGCTCCTTTAATATCAACTTATTACATATGGGCTTTGTATTTAAAATTACAAGATCTAAACTGAAATCTCAGAAGAACCTATAATTTGATCTAACTTTGATAAATATAGTTCATTTTCTAACTGAATATTACTGATTAATTGAAATACAAAACTAATAATTACAATTTTATCTTCAAAAACCTTAATCCTGTACCATATCTTACTATTATTAATTTTATTGCTATCATAAGGATCTTTTTCTGAGGCAATAAAATAAAACAAATAGTTACTCTTCCCTGCTTTTTTAAGCTTACTATTAGTAATATTTACTTCTTGAGTTATTTCTTGGATTAGATTTTCTACCAATGTATCTGGATTTTTTTCATTATTATTAGCTTTTTTATTCAGGTTTACAAAAAACCTTTCAACTAAAAATACAAAGTTTGCTTTAAAATCCATATAAACATTGGCATATTCATTATCTTTTGCAAACTCCACCTTCCACTTCAAGGGCAATCTTAATTTAATAGTATCCCAAAAGTTATTACTGACTAATTTTGCATTAGATAGATTGTAATCTAAGCTAGCTAATTCATCATATTTTGATTTATATGGATTAAATTTAACATTACCTATAATTTTTGGAAGCTTCTTTAAAATTGGAACAATTACTTTTTTTGCCTCTTGGCTGTCAGGCCAAGTAAGCGCAAACCTTATTATCCTAAAAGTTCTTGGTTTTAAAAAAGAAAGTATTTTATATATTGTTAGTTTTTCTTTTTCTACTGTTACTTCATAGTTTGTATAAAAAATATCACCTTTTCTTTCTAATCTAAAATTCATATCCTCATCATCAATTAAGAATTTCTTTATTTTATCTTCATTATTTAATTTTGGGTTATCAAAGCATTGAATATTTATACCTAAAACTGGATACTTTTCTTCAGAAAATGTAACCTCAAGAGTATTAGAATCTTTGATATGTATATTGCAATACTCTGGAAAATATAAAGTGGCAGTAGAGTCTAATAACTCTACTTTTTTATTTTTTTCTTGAAACTCAATTTTTTTCTTTCTCATTGTTAGGGCTTTCTTCCTTTTTTTCATAATCTTCTTCTTTATTATGATTATTTTTAGCTATTCCTACCATTGCTGGCCTTAATAATCTTTCATGAAACTTATAACCATCCTGAACTATTTCACAAACTACCCCTTCGTTAAAATCTTTTGTTGGTTTTTCAAACATAGCTTGATGAAGGTTTGCATCAAAAGTTTGCCCTAATGCATCTATTTTTTTTACATTAAACTTATCTAGAATATTACTAATCTCTTTTTTGATTAATTCAAAACCTTCTAATGTTTTCTTTTCTCCAGTTTCACTCAAGCTATTCAAAGCTCTATCAAAATTATCCAATATATTTACTAATTCTCTTGCTAAAGGCTGAACCCCGTATTTTGCCATGTCTATCCTATTTTTCTCAATTTGTTTTCTAGTATTCTCGCTCTCTGCCAAAACTCTTAGCATTTTATCCTTGGTTTCCTCTAGCTCTTTTTCTAGTCCTTCAATTGTTTTTTCTTCGGCATCATATTCTTTTTTTTCTTTAGAGGATTCTTGGTCAAAGCTTGTCTCTTCATCATTTTTTATATTTTCTTTAGATTCTTTCTCAAAACTTAGATTGTCATCAAAGCCTTCATCCTGGTCCTCTGTTGATTTATTTTCTTTATTTTCTTCAGTCATAATTTATCCTCTTTTTTAAAATGGGTTTATATAAATAAACTACAAGATTAACTCAAAAATTTATTTAAAACTTTAGCTGTAAAATCAACCATGGGAATTATTCTAGCATAATTCAATCTAGATGGACCTATTACTCCAATAGCCCCCAGAGTATTTGGCATTATTGTTTTACTGTTTCTCTTCAAAGGTGCAATTATCATTGAACACCCTGCTAAATTAAAAACTTTAGTATTAGAACCTATAAAAACATGAACTCCCATCCCTTTAAGGGTGTATTGCAATATGTTAATAAAGTTTTTTTTATCTTGAATTTCATTTAATAGTAAATCTAATTTTTTTATATCTTCTTTTTGCTTAATTTTTCCATAAAAAAAATCTCTCCTATTAATTAAGAAATGAGGATCTTCTTTTTCTTGACTTTTTATAGCAATCCCTGCTGACACAAGTTTTTTGGACAAAGTTTCAACTTCAGAGTTTTTTTGCTTAAGCTCATCATTGATTATGCTTTTGACTTCTATTAAAGTTCTTCCATAAGTTTTTGAATTTATGTAATTTGATGCCTCTATTAAAGAAGAACTTGTAAATCCATTTGGTAATTCTATTAACTTATTTTCTACTAAACCATTTATATCTATAGTAATAACTAAGGCTCTGTTGTTATCCATTGAAACAAATTCAATATGTTTTAGAGGAACATCAATGTTATTCGGAGCAAATACTAGAGATGTACAACTAGATAAACCTGAAAGCTCTTTTGAAGAATGATCTAAAACTTCCATAAGGGTTTTACCTGCAACTGAGCATTTTGCTTGAATGCTATCTCTTTCTTCTGTAGTTAGATCTCCTATTTCTAAAATACCATCTACAAAAAATTTTAACCCTTTATCTGTTGGAATCCTTCCTGATGATGTATGAGGTGAGTAAAGAAACCCTTTTTCCTCTAAGTTAGACATAATTAGTCTTACGGTAGATGGGGATAAAATAGAATTTAAATTTTCTGAAATAATTTTAGAAGAGACAGGGCTTCCTTTATTCAAATATGACTCAACTATCTCACTTAGAATAATTCTAGCTCTATCTCCCACATTATTTATTTTTTCTAAATCACTATTCATACTGTATTTTTTAATATAATATTCTTACTCTTAATACAAAAGAAATATTTATATGAGAAAAAAACGAAAGGCAATTGATTTAAGGCCTATTACTTTTACTAAAGACTATATGGCAAATCCATTATCGTCTTGTCTAATAGAACATGGAGATACAAAAGTTATTTGCTCTGTATCTCTGGAAGAAATGGTTCCTAGATGGTTAAGAGGCAAAGGAAAAGGTTGGATTACATCAGAGTATTCAATGCTTCCTACAGCAACACATACTAGAACAGATAGAGAGTCTGTTAAAGGAAAGCTTTCCGGCAGAACTCAGGAAATTCAGAGGTTAATTGGAAGATCTATAAGAAATGCATGTAAATTAGACTTGTTAGGAGAAAGAGTTTTAAAGATAGACTGTGACGTGATATCCGCGGATGGAGGAACCAGAACTGCTTCAATAAACGGAGCTTGGGTTGCAACAAGAATAGCACTTAATAAACTTAAAAATAAAGGCCTATTAAAAGAGGACCCTATGCCCTTTGGTGTTTCAGCAATTTCTTGTGGAATAATTAATAATAAAGTTTTTTTAGATTTAGATTATAATGAAGACTCAAACGCAGATGCAGACGCAAATTTTGTTTTCAATAATCAAGGAAAAATTATTGAGATACAATGTACAGGGGAGAAAGAAGCTATAACTAGCTCACAATTTTCAGAAATGTTTAAAATATCTAAAGAGTCTTGTCTAAATATTTTTAAATTGCAGCTATCTGCTGTAAAGGAGCGAGTATAAAGATTATATTAGCAACGCAAAACAAAAATAAAGTTATTGAATTCAACAGAATTTTTAAACCCTACAATGTTTCTTTTTTACCTGTTTCAGAACTTACTAATGTAAATCCAGAAGAAACAGGAAAAACTTTTTCTGAAAATGCCATAATAAAAGCTAAAGCTGCAGGAAAACTTATTAAATGGAAGCTCCCCTGCTTAGCAGATGATAGTGGTTTAAGTATAAAAATATTATCTAATAAGCCTGGAGTTTACTCAGCTAGGTGGGCTGAGAATAATAATTATTCTGATGCTTTTAAGCTAATAAAAAATAAAATTCAAGAAAAAGGGGAAACTATGGAAAGACAACCTGCTTTTTTTAGCTGCAGCTTAGCTCTTATAGAATCACATTCAAAAATATTTATTTTTGAAGGAGTATTAGAAGGAAATTTGACGTATCCACCTAGAGGAAAATTAGGTTTTGGATATGATCCAATTTTTATACCCAGTGGAAAAAAAAAAACCTTGGCAGAATTAAAAAGCATTGAGAAAAATAATATTAGCCACCGTAAAATTGCGATAGACAAACTAATTAGGTTTTTACTTGAAAAATAGTGTCTGCATCTACATACATTGGCCTTGGTGCGAAAGTATCTGTAAATATTGTGATTACTATAAATTTAAAAAAGATAAAAATATAAACTACTTAAATATTTATAAATGTTTCATAAGGGATTTAAAAGTTCTAGAAAAATACTTTTACGATAAAACTATAACATCTATACATATAGGTGGAGGAAGTCCTTCTATAATGAACGTCGAATTACTAAGAAAGATATTAGAATATATTTATAATAAATATCAAATTGAAGAAAATGTAGAAGTAAGCATTGAAACTAATCCTGAAGATATATTAAATAAAAAATTAATAGAATATAAAAATATCGGCATCAATAGATTAAATTTAGGGGTTCAGTCATTTTCTAATTCAGCTTTACATTTCTTAGGAAGAAATCATGATAAGAAAAAAGCCATATCATCTATATTTAACTCTTCAAAGCATTTCGAGAATACTGGCATTGATTTAATTTATGGCCTGCCAGGTCAGGATAAAAATACTTTTGAAAAACAAATTATTTTTGCTAGAGAGCTTCCCATAAAACACATCTCACTTTATGAATTTGAGTACAAAAATAAATTACAAAATAATTTATTCTCAAAAAAAAATAAGTTATTATTAGAAGAAAAAAAATTTTTTTTATATGAAATTAATAGCTTTGCAATAAAAGGATATCAATCACAATACAATATATCGGTGTTAGGAATGAATAATTATATTGGAATTGGTCCTTCTGCGCATGGTAGAATTTCTAAGGAAAATAATTATATTAAAATACGAAATAGTAAGATACTTAAAGAATGGTCGAATCCAAAAGAAAACCCCTACAAAAAACAAATATTATCAAAAGTAAATGCATTAGAAGAGTTTCTTTTATTAGGTTTGAGTAAGACTGAAGGAATATGTATTAAAAAATTAGAAGAATTAACAAATTCCCAATCTTTAAAATATATTAATTTTAAAAACATTGATGCTCTTAAAGATAAAAAGTTACTCTTTGAAAAAAGAGGAAGACTTTTTTTAAGTCACAAAGGTATGTTTCTAATTAATAGTATTATATCAAATTTATTGGCAGCGAATTAATTTTCAAAGAACTTTGGAGCCTCTTGATGTATTAAAAATTTTGCCTTTCTTATTTTTTTTATTTGAAAAGTTCTTTCCACAGTTCCATCAAATTTCAAACGAAATAAGCCTCTTAAACCTAAGTAACCGTTTTCATTAAGCAAATATTTACTTTCAATCTCTCCATTTTCCTGAAGAATAGCATTAAGTAAAGACAATATATCGTATGCAACCATAGCTACCTTAGGAATATCTGATCCATAAACTATTGAGTAAGTTTTTTTAACATTATCTTGTAAGAATTCAGATGTTGTAGCAAACAAACCTCCTTTAAGCGCTGGTTCCTGCAATATACTTGTATCCTCCCAAGCTGAAGTTCCTATATATGAAACTTTTCTGGGGTCTACATTACTATATTGTAATTGTGATGACAAAATTGTAAGTGTTTGCCCTGATGCACCAATGAAAATGCTATCCAGTGGTTTTTTTAAAATACTTTTATTTATGCTACTTGCATCTGTTAAGGGCTCTTCAGCATTTTCATTTTGTAAATTTTCTTCTACCTTTTTTAAAGCTTCCTCATATTCTGCAAAACCTCTTGAAATTTTTTTGGCAGCCAATCGTTGACTCTCAATATCATCTTTAAAAAACTCTACTCTCAATGGAGTAAGGTTATTTTTTTTTAGAGCTTTTTCTATAGCATCATAAAGCAAGTAACCGTAAGAATTCTCTGGCAACAGCACCCCTATATTTTTTTTTCCCTCAGAAGTGATAAAGTTTATTATGGTTTTAGTTTGTTGCTTCGGATCTACTCCAAAAGTCCATATGCCTGTTTTTGCTAAATTAGTATTATTTGTTAAAGCAAAAATTTTAATGTTTTTATCTACATAATTTTCTATTGAAACTAGAGACTTTGAATAAAGTGGTCCTATAAATAATTTAATATTATTACCCAATAGCTCCTTAAAAGCTTCTTTAGTTGTTTTAGCATCTGCCTTAGTATCCCTGACTAGAAGTTTAATATTCTTATTGTCTGTTTGAAATAATGCCAATTCTAGTGAATTTAGAATTAAGTTTCCTATTTCTTTGTGCTCTCCAGTTAGAGGCAGCAAAACTCCTATTCTTAACTGACTTTTATTTCTATTCAAAGAGCTAAATACACTATCTTTTTTTTCTTCTTTTTCTTTTTTAATAAACTTTTTTTTTCTTTCTATTAATTTAGACTTTTGTATTTCCTCTTTATATTTGTTTTCATTTTTAAAATTTACTGTACGCTCATCTTCAGAAGAATTGTTTTTTTCATTTATTGTTTTTTTAGATTCTGGATTTTTTTTTACTGCTTTTTCTTTTTTATGAACTTTTTTATCTTTACTTTCTTTTTCATCATTAGTGATATTTAAAAAAATTTTTTTTGCTTCATTAATAATATTAAAAGCCTCCTTGTCATTAACTGTACAAGAAGTTATAACTGAAAGTGTAAGGCACACTTTTAGACCCTTAGTAATATATTTAAATTTAAACATACTTCTTATATGCTTTTAACAGATTTAACTAATAATAAAAAGATAGAACTTAAAAACGGCCTTTATATTGTATCTACTCCTATTGGAAATAGATATGATATTACTCTCAGAGCCTTATATATTTTAAATAATTCAAATGTAATAGTTTGTGAAGATACTAGAATAACAAAAAAACTATTTACACTTTTAAATATCAAAATTAGTGGAAGGATCTGGATATCGTACAATGACTATAATGCACCCTCTAAAGTCAAGAATATAATTGAAGAAATAAATAAAAATAAAATTGTATCATTTGTATCTGATGCAGGGACTCCTTTGCTTTCAGATCCTGGGTACAAGATGGTACAGGAGGCCCTTAAAAACAATATAAAAGTTATACCCATTCCTGGCCCTAGTGCCATCACTGCTAGCCTTATAATTTCAGGAGCAAAAACAGATAAGTTTTTCTTTGTGGGCTTTCTATCAAGAAAAAAAAATGAGTATATAAAAATATTAAAAAAGTACTCTGATTTAAAGGCCCCTCTTATTATATTTGAGAAATCTAAAAGAATTAAATTTTTGATTGAAATTGTATTTAATTGGTTTGAAGAAGCAAATTTTATAATAACAAGAGAACTTACAAAAATGCATGAAGAAGTCATATATGTTGACATCACTAATTTTGAAAAATATATTAAAAAGGATTTCAATTTAAAAGGAGAACTTACCATTATATTAGAATTGAATAGGAAACTAAAAAAAATCATTTTTTCAAATAGCGTCCTTTTAAAAGAGTTAAAAAAGTTTAAGCCCTCTCAGGTCGCCTCAATTCTGGCAAGGAGCTCTAGTGAAAGCAGAGAAGAAATTTATAAAAGGTGTGTTTCTTTAACAAAATAATATGAAAAAATTAAACTTAATTATTATTCCTATATCTATTTTTATTTCTATGATCTGTATTTCATGTACACAAGTACTAGTAGGTGGTGCGGCTTCTGGAGGAATAATTTTAGTTCAAGAAAGAACTCCTGAGCAGGCAGGCAAAGATATACTAATTAAAACAAAAATTGAGGAATCTTTTTTTTCTACTAATTATGATGATATATTTTCCAAGATAAAAGTTATTGTATATGAAGGGAGAGTCCTTTTAGTTGGAACAGTAAAAAACGAAAGCTTTAAAAATATTGCGGTTTCAATTGTTGAAAAATTAAAGGATGTTAAAGAAATAGCAAATTATATAGTTATTGGTAAAGAAAGCGTAATAGACTACTTAAAGGATACTAGAATAAGTCTTGAATTTAGGGCAAAGTTGTTGACCGATAAAAATATTTCTGAAGTTAACTACACAAGTACAACAGAAAACCGAATTCTTTATATTATAGGTGTCTCCCAAAACAAGGAAGAATTAGACCTAGTTCTATCTCACGCTTCTAATGTTGCCGGAGTAAAAAAAATTATAAATTTGGTAATAGATAAAAATTCACCAAGTAGAAAACCTGCGGATGAGTAATTTAAAAATTGCCGTACAAATGGACCCACATGAGCTTCTTGATAAGCAGGCTGATAGCACTTTTGCTTTAATCGAAGCAGCTATTAAAAAATCATATAAAGTCCACATCTATACTGTAGATGACTTAACTCTTGAAAAGAATGATTTGAAAGTTTTTTGTAAAGAAGTAAAAGATATTGATATTAACAAAATAGATTTTATAAAGCTATCTGAGAAAAAAAGAAAATCCTTAAAATCATTTGACGTAATTTTGATAAGACAAGACCCTCCTTTTAATATGAAATATCTAACTGCTACATACCTTTTAGAAAAAGTCCAAGGGAAAACTATAGTTTTGAATAAACCTTCTTCTATAAGAAATTCTCCTGAAAAGCTATTAGTAACAAATTTTTATGATTTAATGCCACCAACCATAATTTCAAGAAATGAAATAGAAATTCAGAACTTTTTAGAAGTCCACAAGGAGTGCATCATTAAGCCTCTTTATGGGAATGGAGGTAAAGATGTTTTTTTTACATCTATAGATGATCCAAATTTGAGCGTAATTATAGAAAAGTTTTTAGAACAAGAAGAACATTTTATTATCCAAAAATTTATAAAAGGAGTTTCAAAAGGAGACAAAAGGATACTATTGATAAATGGTGATCCAGTTGGCGCAATAAACAGAGTACCAAACAAAAGTGAGATAAGGGCAAATCTTCATATTGGGGGAAGAGCAAAAAAAACAACTCTCTCCAAAAATGATTTAAAAATTTGTCGAAGAATTAAAAAAACTTTACAAGAAAAAGAGCTATTTTTTGCCGGCATTGATGTAATAGATAGCTACTTAACGGAAATAAATGTTACTTCCCCTACCTGCATTAGAGAAATTGACTATTTTAATAGAGATAACATTGCAGGTAAGTTTTGGAAAAGTGTTATAAAAATATATTTTTGATTAAATATTTATCATCTTTCCCATATCCTGCCCACCTAAAAAATGAAAATGAAGATGGGGAACTTCCTGTCTTCCATCTATTCCATGATTAGTTATGATTCTACATCCTTTTTTATCAAGCTTGAACATATCAATTAATGCTTCAAATGCTAGAAAGATAGCTTCCTTCTCATCTGTAGAAGAGTTTTTTGAAAAATCAAAAATATCTAAATACTCACTTTTAGGTATTATTAAAATGTGAATTTTTGACTTAGGAAAAATATCCTCAAAACACAAGACGTATTCATTCTCATAAACAATTTTCGCATCTGCTTCTTTTCTTAGAATCTTAGAAAATATATTACTTTTGTCATACTCCATAATATTTTATTTCTTTCTACTGTGAAGTTCTTTAGCAATATCTTCCAACTTGATATTGAGCTTACTCCACATTATCAATAGGTGATATAAAAGATCTGCGCTTTCATAAATTGTTTTTTTTTTGTTTTTAAGAGTTGCCTCTATTATTACTTCAGTAGACTCCTCTCCAACTTTTTGTATCACTTTATTTATGTTTTCTTTAATTAACTTATGTGTGTAACCAGAACTTTTACCTTTTTTTTTGCTAGCAATTAATTCCTCAAGATAGGTCAACATTAATCCTAAATTATTTTCTTGTTTTTTCATTTTTATATCCTTGCAGGCAATCCTGCTCTTTTTAGTTTTTCTTTTACTTCATTGATTTTGTATTTTCCAAAATGAAAAACAGAAGCAGCTAAAAGTCCTGATGCCCCTCCTAATTTAAATCCTTCTACGAAATCTTTAAGTTCTCCTACACCCCCAGATGCTATTATCGGTACAGTTACATTGGAGCTTATTTTTTTTGTTAAAGGTAAATCAAATCCTTTTTTTGTTCCATCTCTATCCATTGACGTTATTAATAATTCTCCTGCTCCCAGTTTTACTGCTCTTTTTGCCCATTCTAAAGCATCTAACCCTGTAGATACTCTTCCTCCATGAGAAAATACCTCGTATCCACTTTTAATTCTACTATTTTTTGTAGCTTTAGCATCAATTGCTACAACTATACACTGACTTCCGAAGTTATTTGCCCCCTCTATTATTAAATCAGGGTTTGAAATTGCTGAAGAATTTATAGAAATTTTATCTGCTCCTGCAAATAAGAGCTTCCTTATGTCTTCTACATTTTTTACTCCTCCTCCTACTGTCAAAGGCATAAAACAATTGTTTGCGGTTTTATTAACTATATCCAGTAAAATACCTCTATTTTCTACACTAGCTGTTATATCTAAAAAACATAGCTCATCTGCTCCCTGCTGATCATAAATTTTTGCTTGCTCAACTGGGCTCCCTGCATCAATTAAATCTATAAAATTAATGCCCTTGACTACTCTCCCATTTTTAACGTCTAGACAAGGAATTATTCTTAATTTTAACATTTGTTTCCTATACTAAACATCTCGTTTAAATCAATTTTTTTATCATAAATAGCTTTCCCCACAATAACTCCTGATACTTTAATATTTGCAAGCTTTGATAAATCGTCTAAGCTAGAAACTCCACCTGAAGCTATTAAAGGAACTTTAATTATGTTTTTATAATATTTTATTTTATCAATATTGGGGCCTTTCAATAATCCATCCTTACTGATATCAGTAAAAATTATACTTTCAACTCCTAAGTCGGAAAACTTTTTAAAATAATATTCTGCATCTCTATCGTTTATAATTTTAGTCCATCCTTTTACAGCAACTTTATCATTCATCAGGTCTAGTCCTACCGAAATTTTTTTAGGAAATAGTTTTACAGCTTCTTTTACTATTGTTTCATTCTCTATAGCCGCTGTTCCTATAATAACTCTGCTTACTCCAAGATTTATCCATTCTTCCACTGTGTTTAAAGATCTTATGCCCCCTCCTAATTGAATACTACAGTCGGAAGTGTCTAAAATTTCATTGATGACCTTTTGATTTTGATTTTTTCCCGATAATGCCCCATCTAAATCAACTACATGAACCCATTGGGCTCCATTCTTTTCAAATTCATAGACTTGATTTTTTATATTATTGGAGTAGATAGTTTTCCTTTCAAAATCTCCTTTTTGCAGCCTTACTATTTTTCCTTTAGAAATATCTATTGCAGGATAAATTATCATGATAACCCTAGATATTTATAATAATATTTTCCTGACACCATCTTATTATTATCTAACTTGTGATAAGCTGGTAGCTCTCCCCATTTTTTGTATCCAATTTGCTCATAAAGCTTTATCGCTCTTTTTTGTGTTTCTCTTACATCTAATAATACATGTGAAAAATTTTTTTTCTTACATTCTTTTTCCGCCTCTTCTAGTAATAGTTTAGCTAAGCCATGTCCTCTTGCCCATGTAGCTACAAAGTGAGTATCTATAAAAACCCTAAACATTGATGCTTCATTCGATGAGGAAAAAGTAACAACTTGCAGAGAGCCAGCAATAAGTCCTTTATATCTTCCTAAAAACAACCATCTATTAGGTACTAATAAAACTCCTTTCCAATAATTTCTAACTTTATTTTTAGGAGGCGGTTTAACCCATCCAAACCCTATTCCTTCTTTTATAGCATCCATTGTTGCAGATGTTAATTCTTCTAGTTCCCCTTTCTTGAAAGAGTAAGTTTTTTTTACTGTAATCATTAGGGATTCCAGCTTAAAAAATCATTGATAAATTTTTGTCCTTTTTTTTGGCTCTTTTCTGGATGGAATTGAACACCTAGTATATTCTCTCTACCAGCAACAGCTACAATGTCTTTTCCATAGTTTACGGTAGCTACTATATCTTCACTTCTGCTGCAAACCATTTCATAGCTATGAACAAAGTAATAATCTCCTTCTACTAATGAATTAAATGATTTTTTGTAGCTATTATCCACCAGTTTAATATTATTCCATCCTATGTGAGGAATTTTTATGATCTTAGAGTCAGGTAGGATTTTTTTTACTTCACTATCTATAAAACCTAAACCTTTTGTTTCAATTCTTTCAAAGCTTTTTTTTGCCATTAATTGCATGCCTATGCAAATACCTAAAAAAGGTCTTTGCTTAATATTTACGAAATCATATACGGCTTGTTCCATGCCTTTAATTTTAATAAGCTGATTTTTACAATTAGAAAAATCTCCTACTCCCGGTAGTACTAACCTGTCTGCCTTTTCAATTTCTTTTGGGTTATTGCTGATTAACAAATTAATTTTTATTTTTCTATCTGTGGCAACCCTGAAAAAAGAATTATATAATGATGCTAAGTTTCCCGAATTGTAATTGACAATTATAACCTTCATTTTTCTCCATCATTAATTAGCTTTCCTTTTGTAGAAGGAATTAAATCCTTTAGGTTTTTAGAAATACTGATAGCGTTTTTAATTGATAATGCTAAAGCTTTAAAACATGACTCTATTATGTGGTGGTTGTTTACGCCATACAAGTTTTCTACATGTAAATTAGCTCCTAAAGATTGGGATAAAGCTTGAAACCATTCTTTAAATAACTCCGCATCCATCTCTCCTAGTTTTGTTTGAGTAAAAAAAACTTTCCACACTAGATAAGGTCTTCCTGATAAATCTATTACTACTCTTGAAAGTGTTTCATCCATTGGAACATAGGCGCTAGCAAATCTTTTTATTCCTTTTCTATCTGATAAAGCTTCGGATATTGCTTTACCTATAGTATAACCTATGTCTTCTGTTGTGTGGTGAGCGTCTATATGCAAATCCCCACTTGCATTAAGGTGAATATCAATGCCACTATGCTTAGATAGCTGCTCTATCATATGATCTAAAAAACCGACACCTGTATGAACTTTGTGTAGTCCTTTTCCATCTAAATTAACCTTGCATTTAATTTGAGTTTCTTTTGTTTTTCTTTTTAGTTCAGCAATTCTTTTCATTTATAAGCCTTTTTTTTCTTAATAGAACGTATCTTGCTCCATCTCCTCCATCTTTTTGAATAGCATAGCTATGAGCTAAAACTAGAGATGCGTATTTTTCTTCGTCTAACCAATTGGGAATAAGTTCTCTTAGTATGCTTTTAGACCCTAAGGCAGTTTTTCTTTTTCCTGTTATTATTAAAATACATCTCTTTTCCTGATTTATGCAAGTATTTATAAAAGTTTTCAAAGTTTTTTCAGCTTCAAGCCTATTATATCCATGCAGATCCAATATAGCTTCTGGTCTAATTAATCCTCTTCCTAGTTTAGACTTCATTCTTTTGTTCACTTGTAGTTTATCATTGGCTAATACTTCCTTTTCAGCGTCTAGATAATTTTTTTTCTTATTAAGATTTAAATTAGGATTTAAAGGTTTAGGTTTTTCTTTAATTAAGTCTTTCTTTCTCTCTGTCATTTCCTCTGGAATATATCTATTAATTTTTATATCCTCTTTTGTCACTGCTTTCCATAAAGCTAGTTCTTTCTTGTAAAGTTTTCTATTCATAACTTATTGTAAAACATTTTTCATGCTAAGTTTATTAATATTAGTTTCGCCACAGAGTGCTAAGGCTACATCTGCTTCTTTTTTAAATATCTCAATCATTGCCTTAACTCCATCAAAACCCTTTGCACTTAATCCATACAAGTATGGCCTTCCCACAAAAACGGCTCTTGCCCCTAATGCCTTAGCTTTAATTATGTCAGCTCCGTTTCTAAAACCCCCGTCTACAAAGACTTCTAATTTAGTACCTACTTTTTTTGCAATTTTGTTAAGGGCCAAAATAGAAGAAATAGTTCCATCAAGTTGTCTTCCTCCATGATTCGAAACTATAATAGCCTCCGCTCCAATTTCTGCAGCTTTCACTGCATCATCTACATCTAAAATTCCTTTAAGGATTATCGGTCCTCCCCATAGTTTTTTTATCCATTTAACATAGTCCCATGTTAACTCTTGATCAAATTGTTCATTTGACCAAGATACTATAGAAGTAATATCTTTAACTCCTTTTGCGTGACCTAATATATTTCCAAAAGTTTTATTTTTGGAAAACATCATTTTTAAACACCACTCAGGCCTAGATATTAGCTGAAAAATTTGATTAATCCCTAGCTTAGGTGGCGCCGATAAACCATTTCTTATATCGTTATGCCTTTGAGCCAAAAGCGGAAGGTCCATAGTTACTACAAGAGCACCACATTTTGCTTTTTTAGCTCTATTAATTACATTTTCAACGAACTCTTTATCTTTCATAACATAAAGCTGAAACCAAAAAGTATTTTTAGAGTATTCTGCTACTTGTTCAATAGAGCAGATACTCATTGTTGATAAAATGTAAGGTATATTCATATTGTTAGCTGCCCTTGCTGCTAATATTTCACCATTAGGATACATCATGCCTCCCATTCCAACTGGTGCAAGTCCTAGAGGAAAATTATATTTTTTTCCTAATATGTAAGTACTTAAGTCTCTGTTTTTAATATTAACCCCCACTCTTTGCTTAAGTTTTATTTTTTTAAAATCTTCTTCATTTCTTTCATATGTTATTCCAGAATAAGAACCTGTATCAATGTAATCATAAAACATTTTAGGTAGCTTTTTTTTCGCTAACTTTTTTAAATCATTTATTTCTAAAATTTTATTCAAAGGCTACTCCTATTTTTTTTGGATTAATTTCCAAGTGTATATTTTCTCATTTAATCGCGCGGCTTTCTTTTCAGATTTATAACCAAAACCTGTAAACAAATCAATTCTACTTTTTCCCTTTATTGCAGAACCTTCATCGTGAGCTACTCCTAAAAAAATATTTTTTTTGTTGCTAGTACTTTGAATTATAATTGCTTCTCCATTTTTAATATACTTTTTATCTACCGCTATACTCACATTTGGAACTAGGTCTACTTTAGCGCTTCCTTTTATTTCACCAGTATATTCCTCAAAAAATATATACCTTTCATTCATGTTCATAAATTTTCTAGATATTTTTTTATCTTTATACAACCAATTTTTAATTTTATGCATATCAAGTTCTTCTTTTTTTATAAAACCATGCTTTATTAAGATTTTCCCCAAAGAAGAATAGCTTTTTTCATTACTACCAGCATATCTCACCTTTATAACTTTATTGTTTTCTAGTAACAACCTTCCCGAACCTTGAATGTGCAAAAAGTAAGCTTCTATTTCATTTTCTACCCAAGCAATCTCTAAATTATTATTTTTAAAATGTCCTTCGTTAATTACCTTTCTAGAAATTTTGTAATCAGTTTTTTCAGAAATAGTTTTAGGGTGTCTGTATATCGGGTATGAATTTTTTTTAGGATAATTGTATGCTTTGATTGCTGGCTCATAATAACCTGTTAACAATCCTTTTTTATCATTAGGCTTGTCTCCTGTTATTGCTATAAAATCAAAATTTTTATCAATATCCCTAAAAAATTTATCGTATTCAGATGCTTTATATTTATCGCAAGTCTTTTGGTAAGGATGTGTCCTCCCGATTTTTTTAAACTCAAAACAATCTTTAAAAATTGCTTTTACTGCCATATCTAAATTTTTTTTATTTTCACTTAAATATTTAAATGGGCTGGCATATTTGATGGAAGGCTTGTAAAAATTAGTACAGCTAGCAAAAAAAAAACCCCTAACATTAGGCTAATTATTTTCACTCTGATGTAACCTCAGATAATATCCAAGTAGGATCGTTGCTTCCTATAATTTTTTCAAAAGTCCAAACATCTTTAACATCAATTGTTTCTTCTTTCTTTTCTTGTATATTTTTTTGTGTAGATAAAAACATTACTTTTATCTTTGCAAGCTTCTTGACCATTTCTATTTTAATTATGGAGGATTTAACATTAGTTATTTGAAATGCTTTAACTTTGCTTTGTTTCTCTGTTTGTTCTTGAAAAGCCTTTAAAACCTTTGGGCTTAGAAGACGTTCAGCAGACTCTATATTATTATCTTTATAAGAAGAAACTATGATTTTAAAAGCGCTTTCTGCTCCATGTAAAAATGACTCTATAGTGAAACCTTTATCTGCATTAATAAGTTCCTCTTCATTGCTGTTATGTTTTGTGTCATAATTTTCATTATTGTTATTTACAAACTTAACTTTTTCATCTTGTGAATCTTTGCTCTCTATATTAGCTTTTTTTCCTAAAACCCTATATAAATTAGCCGCTAGCACTCCAGCAATAATAGCAAATATAATAATGTCTATATACAGAATTTACCTCTCAAAAAAAATTATACTATATATATCTATAATTTTTTTATTAAATAATGTAAATACAAATTATTAATTAATAATTGACAAATGAAAAACCTACCAATAGTTCATTTTAAGGAATTTTAATAACCTATCGTGATCTTGAGTTTCTTTTTTATCTGCAGATATTATTTTTTTTGAATATGAAAACTCTTTGCTTACAAAGGTTTTTTCAAACAACTTGCTCTTTGTCGTCTCTAGCCCTATATCTTTTTGTCTACCTCCATTCATTTCAAGAAAAACATCTGCAAGCAGCTCTGCATCTAGTAATGCTCCATGTTTTTTTCTTCTTGTAACGTCAATATGATATCTTTTGCACAAAGCGTCTAAATTATTAGCTGCACCTGGAAATATTTTTCTTGCCAATAAAAGCGTATCTAAGACTTTAAACTCTAGTAAGTTTTTTTTAGAGGCAGCATCTAGTTCATAATTTAAAAACCCAAGGTCAAACTTGGCATTATGTATAACTAGCTCAGAGCCTTTAATAAAATCTAAAAATTTATCTGCTATTGATAAAAATATTGGTTTATCATATAAGAATTCATCAGTTAGTCCGTGAATTTTAAAAGCTTCTTCTGGCATTTTTCTGTTTGGATTTATATATTGTTGAAAAATTTTACCAGTAGGATAATTATTTTCTAATTCCACACATCCTATTTCTACTATTTTATGACCTTTTGAAGGTTCTAGTCCTGTTGTTTCTATATCTAATGTAACTCTTCTCATTTTTGAAAGTTAAGTATTATTTTACTATTAGGTCTGTTTTTAGCATCAAAACTCTTTTTTAATACACCAATAATTTTATTAAAAACGTACCTTTTTCCTCTATCAGTATTAATAATTAAATCTGCTAATTTTTTTTTAATTTTGTCATCTAGTTGTTGTTTTTTTGTTAGCATCAATCTTTTTTCATTCCAGCCTTTTCTTTTCAAAACTCTATTTTCCTGTATTTTTTTTGAGCAAGTCACTAAAATTATTTTATCATATTTAGTTTTATTGTCTTTCTCAAAAAGCAAAGGTACATCAAATACAACAACCTTTTTTTTCTCCCTAAACTTTTTACGTATCCAATAGTATCTATTTATTTTTAAATGTTTATAGATAATTTTTTCTAATATCTTTAGCCTTTCAGGATCTTCAAAAGCTATTTCTGCCAATTTTTGTTTCACCAAACTGTTATTAATAAATGCATTAGGGAAAGCTGTTTTTATTTTTTCAATTACTATTTTTTTTTTATAGATTTGTTTTACTTGATAATCACTATCAAAGACTGGAACATTATTTTTTTTGAAAAAATTGCTTGTTTCTGTTTTTCCGGCACCTACAGAACCTGTTAAACCAATTACTATCATAGTTTTTTAATGTTTTTTTTTATTTTAGATATCAAATAACTACTCAATTCTGGTTTTATGTTAAACCAAATTTTAAAACTTTCTTGTGCTTGCCCTAAAAACATTGATAAGCCTGTTACATATTTAAGTTTTTGTTTCTTTGCATCTTTTATAAGCTTTGTCTCTACAGGATTATAAACTATGTCATATATTACAGTTTCTCTGTTAACCTTCTTCAATGAAACAGGTAACGCTGGATAACCTATCATACCTAAACTAGTTGTATTTACTATTAGGCCGGCATTGTTTATTAATTCATTATTAATCCAATTTTCTGCATAAACTTTTTGATATTTTCTTGCTATTTTACTTGCTTTACTTTTTGTTCTATTCATTAGATAAATCTCTTTAACACCAATTAACCGTAAGCTGTAAACTACTGCTTCTGCTGATCCACCTGCTCCTAAAACTATTGCTGGTTTATTTTTATCTAATTTTATTTTTTTTAGTCCTAACAAGAAACCTGTTACATCAGTATTATATCCTTCTAAAACACCTTCTTTATTATTTATAGTGTTTACTGCCTGTAACATTTCTGTAGTTTTATCAGTTTTATCTAAATGCCTGATTATTTTTTTTTTGTATGGTATTGTTACATTTAGTCCCTTTAATCCAAGTGTTTTAATTGCAGTTTTTATATTATCTATATTTGCTAATTGAAATTTACAGTAATAGTTTTCTAAATTATGTTTTTTTATCCAATAGTTATGCAAAACTGGTGACATTGATTGCTTTAAAGGGTTTCCTAAAATTCCTAAAACTTTGTATTGCTTACTTTTCATTATTTGATTCTTTGCTTTTAAAAATTTTTAAATATTCTATTGCTGTAGCTGCAATTTCTTCTATAGATTTTTTTGTTACATCAATAGTAGACCATTTATTTTTAGCACATATTTTCTTTGCTTCTGCTATCTCTTTTTTTAGAACGTCAATATCTATGTAATTGGTAGACCGATCTTCCTTTAAACTTTTTAATCTTGATGTTCTTATCTGCTGTAACCTTTCTGGGCTAGCAAAAAGACCTATAACTAAAGTTCTCTTGTTAATGTTTGATAGATTTAATGTCTGGTTTAAAACAAATGGTATATTGGCAACTTTGTATCCTTGGTTAGCTAAATATATTGAAGTTGGAGTTTTAGAAGTTCTTGATGCTCCAAAAAAAATAATATCAGCTTGTGCTAGGTTCAAATTTCTTTGGCCATCATCATTAGCTATTGCATATTGCAAAGATTCAATTCTATCAAAATAATCTTTTGAAAGAGAGTGCTGTTTGCCAGGAACTTGTCCAACGTCTGGCTTAATTTCGTAAAATTCTTTAATTTTATTAATTGTGTTGTCCAAAACATTGTGAGCGATAACATTTATAGAGCTACACTTATCTTTTAAGTAATTTTCTAACTTTAGATTTATCATCGTATATAATACTATGCCCGGGTTGTGAACTATAACCTTTACAATATTATCTATCTGCTTCTCTGTTCTTATTAAGGCCCATTTATTTTCAAGAAAGTTTATATTTTCAAACCTAGCATATATTGATCTTGCAATAGTTGATACTGTTTCTCCTGTAGAGTCTGAAATAAGATAAATATGTTGATTAGCTGTGGACATTTTTTTAATAACTAAAAAAATTTTTAATTTATTTAATATATTAGGAAAATTATATACTTATTCATAGATCTATTTTATTTTGTATTCCTATTAAGAATTGTGTATAACTTAGTAGAATTATCTAATATAGCTGCTTTTTTGAACGAATTTAAGAGGTTTTATGCATCTGTAATGTTGATAATTATGTTGATAAAATTTTATCCTTGTAATTATATTCATTACAACAACAACAAATATATATATATATATTTATATGGTTAATAGTAATATTAATAATTTATTCGATTTTTCTAAAAACCCTATTTGGTTTATGAGACAAGCAGGTAGGTATATAGAAGAGTATAATATTATAAAAAAAAAGTTTACTAGTTTTTTTGATATGTGCAGAGATGTATCCGCAGTAACAGAGATTACCATGATGCCTATAAACAAGTTTAACTTTGATGCAGGAATAATATTTTCAGATATTTTAATAATCTTAGAAGCTTTAAATATAGATGTAGAATTTGTCCCAGCAAAAGGACCTATAGTACACAATAAAAACTATGATAACATTTTTAAAAGTAAAGATATAAATATTAACTATGGAAAGCTAGAACCTGTTTATCAAAGCATTAAAGAAGTAAAGAGTATACTACAAACTTATCAAAAACCATTAATAGGGTTTTCAGGTGCTCCTTGGACAGTCGCTGCTTATTTAATTGAAGGCACAATTACTAAAGATTTAGCTGTAGTAAAAGAATTAGCATATAAAGATAAAGCATTAATGGAAAAAATTATAGATGTACTTAACGAACTAATAATAGAACACTTAAGTTTTCAGATTAAGAGCGGAGTAGACTTAATTCAAATATTTGATACCCATTCAAATGTTTTAGATTATAACCTTTTAGAAAAATATTCTGTAGGTCCAATAAGAAAGATATGTAAAGAGTTAAAAAAAAGGCATCCTAAAACTCCTATATCTTACTTCTCAAAGAATATTAATTATGATCTTAAAGATTTTTTTGAGTACATTGACATTATTAGTTTTAGCTCTTCAGTTAGGATGAAAAAGTATATAAATATTTTACCAAAAAAAATAGTGTTTCAAGGCAACTTAGACCCTATAAATTTACTAGTTGGTGGTAATCAAATGGTTGATGAAATTTTAACTATAATGGATGATATGAAAGAAAAAGAATTTATTTTTAATCTAGGTCATGGAATTTTACCTAAAACACCCATCAGTAACGTTATAAAATGTATAGATGTAGTAAAAAGCTTTAAAAGCTTGGCTTAAATACTGCAAGAAGAACTACTAATATTAAAATAATTGTGGGTACCTCATTAATGATTTTATAAAATTTAGGTGAATTTTTATTAGTATTAGATATAAACTTTTTTCTACAAATAGAAAGATATCCCTGATACGCTGATAAAATTATCACTAAGATAAATTTTACAGGAAACCACAATGAAAAGGCTAATGCGTCTATATTAATTAAAAAAAGGGATATTCCGAAAAACCAAGTACCTATCATGGCTGGGGTCATTATAAATTTCAGAAGTCTTTTTTCCATTAACAAAAACGTATTGTAAGTTTTGGTATTATATTTTTCTTCACAATGATAAACAAATAATCTGGGTAAATACAGCAAACCAGCCATCCAAGCAACGAAAGATATTATATGAAGTGATTTAAATAATAAGTACATGATAGTAATTATATAAACTTTAAAACCAATTGATATAGTAATTCTATATGATCGTCTCTATCATTTAAGCAAGGTACAAAGTCAAACTTTTCTCCACCTCTATCTAAAAATGACTTTCTTGCCTCGATACTAATTTCTTCTAAAGTCTCTATGCAATCAGAAGAAAAGCCAGGACAAATTAAAAGAACTTTCTTTATTCCTTTTGAAGGAAGTTCTTCTAAAGTTTTATCTGTATAAGGTGTGAGCCATTTTTGAGGACCAAATCTCGACTGAAAAGTTACTAAAAAAGGTATCTTCAAGTTGATTTTTTCTTCAACTAACCTGGTTGTTTTATAACAATAACAATGATAAGGATCACCTTTTAAAAAATATTTATCTGGAATACCGTGATAGGAAGTAATTATCAAGTCAGGGATATAAGAAATAGATTTCATTTTATCTTCAATACTGCTGACTAAAGAATCAATATAAAAAGGATTAGACTCATAATGAGGTACTATTTGAATGCTTGGTTGCCAACGCATTTTTAATAAAACTCTAAAAACTTCATCGCAAACAGAGGCTGTAGTTGGGGAAGCATACTGAGGATATAGAGGTAATATAATAATATTATCACAACCTTTTTCTTTCAAGACAAAAATTTTATTTTTAATGCTAGGGCTTCCATAGCGCATTGCATAATCAATAAAAATATTTTTTTTGTTAAATCTTTTTCTAAGTTTTTTTGCCTGAAGCTCAGTATAATATCTCAAAGGAGAAACATTTTCTTTTTTAAACCAAATTTTCTTATAGTTTTTTGCAGTTTTATGGGGTCTAAGGTTTAGAATTATAAGGTTTAAAATAAAAAACCATAGTACTTGGTTTGTTTCTATTACTCTCCTATCACTTAAAAACTCTTTCAAATAACTTCTTATATCTAACCACTTATAGCTGTTAGGAGTTCCTAGGTTTATTAATAAAATTCCTGTTTTACCGTAGGCTACGTCTGGATGTTGGTTTCTTTTTTTAATATCTTTCATATATTAATACTTATTAAAATTTATTTATTAGTAAAGTTTTAAGTTTGTTGACTTTAAAATAAATTTATTATAATTTTAAATTCTCTTTTATATCTTTCTTATATCATGCATTTACAACAACTCAAAAAAAAGAAGACACACGAACTATTAGAATTAGCAATAGAGCATAGCATAGAAAATGCTGCTAATATGAGAAGACAAGATATTATGTTCAGCATACTAAAGTCTGTGGCAGATAAAGGATCTTCTATACATGGGGACGGAGTAATAGATATTTTACAGGATGGCTTTGGTTTTTTAAGAGCGCCAGAGTCAAATTACTTACCAGGGCCAGATGATATTTATGTCAGCCCTAGCCAAATTAGAAAATTTGGATTACGAAACGGTGATACAGTTGAGGGAGAAATAAGACAGCCTAAAGATAGTGAAAGATATTTTGCCCTAATTAAAGTAAATAAGATAAACTTTGAAGATCCAGGAAAAATTAGAACAAAAAGTAACTTTGATAACCTAACGCCGCTTTACCCAGATTCTAGAATTCATTTAGAAACAGACTCATCAGATCCAGAATTAAAAAAGAAGAATATGTCTCCAAGAATAATGGAGCTTGTCTCTCCGATAGGAAAAGGGCAAAGAGCACTTATTGTATCTCCACCAAGAACGGGAAAGACAGTATTGCTTCAAAGTATAGCTCATTCTATAGAGCAGAACCATGAAGAAGTTTACCTTATTGTTCTTTTGATAGATGAAAGGCCAGAAGAAGTAACAGATATGCAAAGAACTGTTAAGGGAGAAGTGGTATCATCAACTTTTGATGAGCCTGCAAGCAGACACGTGCAAGTTGCCGAAATGGTAATACAAAAAGCAAAGAGGCTAGTAGAAAGTGGTAGAGATGTAGTAATATTATTAGATTCCATTACAAGGTTAGCTAGAGCCTACAATACCGTAGTCCCATCCTCAGGAAAGGTTTTAACGGGGGGAGTAGATGCAAACGCTTTACAAAGACCTAAAAGATTTTTTGGAGCAGCTAGAAATATAGAAGAGGGAGGAAGCCTTACTATAATAGCAACAGCCTTAATCGAAACTGGATCCAGAATGGATGAAGTTATTTTTGAAGAATTTAAAGGTACTGGTAATGCTGAAATAGTTTTAGATAGAAAGTTAGCTGACAAAAGAACTTTTCCGGCAATAGATATAGCAAAATCTGGAACAAGAAAAGAGGAGCTTTTGGTAGAAAAAGGAACTTTGTCTAAAATGTGGGTTTTAAGGAAAATTTTATCACCAATGGGAACTACTGATGCTATGGAGTTTTTGTTAGAAAAACTAAAATCTTCAAAAAATAATAATGATTTTTTTGATGCTATGAATCAATAATCGTTTCTTAGAACTATTGATCCTTTAGTCTCTCTGTTTTCTAAAGATTTATGAGCTTTTACTATTTCAGTTAATAAAAACTCGTCTCCAAGGTTAGGTTTAATAACATTATTCCCAAGCATTTCGAAAACTTTATCTGCACTCTTTTGCATATCTTCTCTATTTGCATTATACGTCATCAATGTAGGCCTAGTTAAAAACAAACTTCCTTTAGCTGCTAACAAAGAAGGGTCTATCGGCGGTGCATTTCCTGAAGAGTTTCCAAAAATTACGAGCATTCCCAATGGAGCTAAACAGTCTAAACTTTGCAAGGCTGTATTTTTTCCAACACCATCAAAAACAACATTAACCCCAATACCTTTTGTATAGTCCATTACAGCTTCCTTGAAATTTTTTTCTTTATACAAAATAACCTCATCACAACCATTGTTTTTTGCTATTTCCACTTTTTCTAAACTTCCTACTGTTCCTATAACCTTTGCCCCTTTACTTTTGAGCCATTGTGTTGCAATTTGTCCCACACCTCCGGCCGCAGCATGTAAAAGAACATAATGTGACTTATTTATCGGAAAAGTTCTTTCTGTCAAATATTCTACTGTCATTCCTTTTAACATTATTGCGGCAGCAGTTTTTTCATCTACATGATTAGGTATCTTAATTAATTTATTTTCATTAATATTTCTAACGTCACAGTAACTACCCGGCGGGCCTAAGGCATAAATTACTTTATCGCCTTCTTTAAATAATTTTGTTTCCTTTCCTACACCAATAACTTCTCCTGCGCCCTCCATACCTATTGTTGCAGGAAGAGGAAGAGGATAAAGGCCAGAACGGTGATAAGTGTCTATATAGTTAAGACCAATGTAAGAATGTTTTATAGTGACTTGTCCTTTATCAGGAGAAGAAACCTCTAAATCTTCCCAATTCATATTTTCTGCAGGACCAGGTGTATTTATTATTATTGTTTTAGATTTCATTTTAAAATTATATTAAATGTATTAAATAAAACAAACAATTAATCATTGTAGTACAACATTTGAAAATTATTATTTCTTATGTATTATTCTATAATATATTATTACTTTTCATTAGATTTAAAAATATTAAAAAAAATGTACAAATGAACAGTTTCTATAAAAAACATATTTTTTTTTGCACTAACCAGAGAAAAGACAAGAACAAACGTTCTTGCGGTAGTGAAGAAGTTAATAACCTGAGAGCTTATATGAAGGAAAAAATAAAAGCAGCTGGAATCAAAGGAATTAGAGTAAATAGCTCTGGCTGCCTAAATAGATGTAAAAAGGGTCCTCTAATGGTTATTTATCCTGAGGGGTTATGGCTGCAAGTTACCAATAAAAAAGATATAGACTTAATTATTGAAAAATACTTAATAAATAATAGATTAACAAAAAAACTTGTAATTAGTAATTAACATGTATGAAACAATATTTGCTCCTGTAACTGCTAATGGAATATCAGCAATTTCAGTTTTTAGGTTTTCTGGTAAAAAGAGCAAAAAAATTTTAAAATCTTTAATTAATAGCAATAAAATACCTCTAGCAAGAAAGCTCGTATTAAAAAAAGTTTATGATCCATCCTCAAAGGAACTGTTGGATATATGCCTAATTTGTTGGATGCCAAAACCTAAAAGCTTTACTGGGGAAGATTGTTTTGAAATACAATGTCATGGAGGATTGACAACGATCCGAGCTTTTATAGATGCATTTTCTAGAATTGAAGGGTTAAGGTTTGCTGATGCGGGTGAATTTTCAAAAAGGGCAATAATTAATGGAAAAATTGATTTAGTCCAGGCAGAGGCAATAAATGAAATAATATTAGCAGAAACTGAAAAGCAAAGAAGCCTTAACGTAAAACAGTTAAATAAAGGACTATCAATACCAATAAATAAATGGAGAAATACTATAATAAATGTTCTTTCTAAAATAGAAGCGGCTATAGACTTTTCAGATGAAGACGGAGTTCCAGAAATAATAGATATGAGCTCAGAAATCAAAATTATTCTAAAGGATATAACAAAAGTATTGGAAAAAGGAAATAAATTTCAGTTGATAACAAAAGGAACTAAAGTTGCACTAGCAGGGCCACCTAATTCAGGCAAGTCTAGCCTATTTAATTATATTATAAAAAAACAAAAATCTATAGTTACAAAAATTCCAGGAACAACTAGAGATATTGTAGAAAAAAAAATAAACTTAAAAGGAAGCCCAGTTATATTTTTAGATACTGCAGGTATAAGAAACACTAAAAATTTGATAGAAAAGGAAGGGATAAAAAAAGCAAAAGCTGCAACTAAAGAAGCAGACATTGTGTTAAAAATAATAGATATTTCTAATTTTAAAAAAATAAATGAAAAATATTCAAACAATTATAAGCATTGGGTTGTTTTAAATAAAATAGATAAAGTTAATCAAGAAAAAAAACTAATAAAACAAGAAAAAGGAAAATTTTTTTTTGTTTCAGCAAAAACAGGAAAAGGAATTAAGGATCTATTAAATAAAATATATGAGCACATCTTGCATGAAACTAAAGAAGAAGAAACAGGGCAATACTTTTTTTCAAACGAAAGACAAAAAGCAGATCTCAAGAAAGCATTAACAAATTTACAAGCAGCAATTATAGAAAAAGATGAGGAGATTATAGCAGAATACCTAAGGGGAGCCACAAGGAATTTAGAAAGAATTCTTGGAAAAATAGATGTAGAAGATATTTTAGGAGATATATTTTCTAACTTTTGTATAGGAAAATAATGTTTCACGTGAAACATTAGTTTTATAAATTCTAATGTTACTATTAGGATAGTTTTTACTGTTCCACGTGGAACATCTGCTTTGCTAAATGCTTGTATTAATTTTATAAAAAAGTAATATGCAATTAGATATGATAAAAAAAATATATGATATAATAGTAATAGGAGGCGGGCACGCGGGAGTAGAAGCAGCAGCGGCAGCAGCAAGGATGGGCGCTGAGGTGGCGTTAGTTACATCTGACTCAAAAAAGATAGGAATAATGTCGTGTAACCCTGCTATAGGGGGTATAGGAAAGGGTCATATTGTAAAGGAAATAGACGCAATGGGTGGTATTATGGCAAATGCTGCTGATAAAGCTAGTATACAGTATAAAGTTTTAAATAGCAGCAAGGGTCCTGCTGTGAGAGGGCCAAGATGTCAAGCAGATAGATCATTGTATAAAAAAGCGATAAACGAAGATTTAAAAACTTACCCTAATATTAAAGTTCTTTCTAAAATGGTAAGCTCGTTAGTAGTAAATAAAAATAAAGTAGAAGCTGTAATTTTAGAAAAAAAGGAAACTATTTTTGCAGGTGCTGTGATTTTAACTACAGGAACTTTCCTAAATGGCGTTATTCATATGGGAGATAAAAAAATATCTGCAGGAAGAGTAAATGAAAAAGCATCTAATGAATTGGGAGATTTTTTATCTTCGCTAAAGCTGCCTATGGCGAGACTGAAAACGGGCACACCTCCAAGAATTCTTAAAAGCTCCATAGACTATTCAGTATTAAAAGAGGATTTAGGGGATGTTCGCCCTAGCTATTTTTCATCAGAAACCTCTGAAACATATAATAAACAAATTCCTTGTCATGTAACTTGGACAAATAAAGAAACTCACTCATATATAAAAAGTTCTTTGGGAAAGAGCCCACTTTATAATGGGTCAATTTCATCAAGAGGTCCTAGATACTGTCCATCAATAGAAGATAAGGTTCATAGGTTTTATGATAAAGAAAAGCATAGAATTATGCTTGAACCTGAGGGTTTAGATAGTGATCTAATTTATCCAAATGGAATATCTACAAGTCTCCCTTTGGAGCAACAAAAAAAAATGTTAAAGTCGATAAAAGGACTTAAAGAATCAAAAATTATTCAGCCAGGTTATGCAATAGAATATGATCACATTGATCCAAGATCTTTGAAACACTCTTTGGAAAGTAAGTTATTAAGTGGGCTTTTTTTTGCTGGTCAAATTAATGGAACAACTGGCTATGAAGAAGCTGCAGGGCAGGGCCTTCTAGCTGGTATAAATGCAGTTTTGTTTTTAAGCAATAAGAGCATTTCATTAAGCAGAGCAGAAAGTTATATTGGGGTTATGGTAGATGACTTAGTAACTAAAGGTGCTCCTGAGCCATATAGAATGTTTACGTCCAGAGCAGAGTTTAGGTTATATCTGAGGTCTGATAATGCTGATTTGAGGCTTTCTAATAAAGCTATAGAGTTAAATCTATTAAGAAAAAATAGAAAAAGATTATTTAAAAATTATAAGAGGTCTATTGATAAATTAAGAGAGTATATGTCTAATACTTCATTAGGGGCAAATGAAGCAGAAAAAATAAATATTAAATTGTCTAAAGATGGAAAAAAAAGAAAACTCTATGATTTAATTGGGTTTGAAAGCCTTGACATAGATACGCTTAAAAAGCTCTACCTAAGTAAAAATATTAAAGATAATGTTATAGAACAGCTGATCATTGAGTCTAGATATGATATTCATATTAAAAAACAATCGGATAGCTTAAGAACTTATAAAAAAGACTTAAAAATAAAGATACCACTCCATATAAACTATAAAAAAATAGGAGGTTTATCTAAAGAATGCTGTATTGCTTTAGAAAGGGCTAGGCCTTCTAACCTTGCATCAGCTTCAAGAATACCTGGAATTACTCCAGCGGCCTTAACCTCAGTTTTATTGTACACAAAAAAATCAAGGATCAAAAAAAGTGCTTAAAACATTGGATAGCTTTTTTAAAATTAGTAGAGAGCAAAAAGTCTTACTGAAAAGTTATGTTTTTCAAATAAAAAAAAATCATAAAAAAATAAACTTTATAGGAAAAAGCACCTTAAACAATATATGGGTTAGGCATATTTTGGATAGCATGCAAATAATGAAGTGCCTGCCAAAAGAGAGAAAAGGAAAGTTTTTGTTAGATGTAGGCACTGGAGCAGGTTTGCCTGGAGTAGTTCTTTTTATAATGGGAAGAAAAAATGTGATACTTTGTGATAAAAGCTCCAAAAAAAGTTATTTTTTAAAAAAAATACTACAGGAGTGCTCATTAGATATAGAAATTTACAACAATAGAATAGAGAATTATTTTAGGAGCAACATAGATGTTATAGTTTCAAGAGCTTTTGCTTCTTTAAAAAAGTTATTAAATAGTATTTATCATCTTGTTTCAATAGAAACAGTCTTAGTAATTCATAAAGGAAAAAAATACAAGCAGGAAATAGAAGAAGCAGAACAATCTTTTTCTTTTAAATATGAGAAGTATCAAAGTATCACTTGTCATAAAGGGGCTATCTTAAAAATAGAAAAGATAAAAAAAAAAATAATATGAGGAATAATTTTAAAATAATTTCTATAGTTAATCAAAAGGGAGGCGTTGGTAAAACTACAACTGCCATAAATCTAGGAACAGCTCTAGCTGCTATCGACAAAAAGATATTATTGATTGATTTAGATCCCCAAGGAAACCTATCAACAGGTATAGGAGTAACGGAAAAACAAAGAAAAATAAGTGCCTATGATTTAATTATACAAGATTCTTCTATACACCAAACAATTCAAGAGACTAGAATACCAAATTTAAAAATAATACCATCAAATATAAATCTTTCTGGAATAGAGTTTGAGCTAGCAACTGATGAAGACAGAACAAACAAATTGAATTATAAAATCAGTGACTTGAAAGAAGGCTACGACTTTGTTCTTATTGACTGTCCACCGTCACTAGGAATATTAACTGTAAATTCATTGGTAGCATCAGACTCTGTCTTGGTTCCTCTGCAATGTGAGTTTTATGCTTTGGAAGGATTAGCTCAACTTTTAAGAACTATAGAAAAAATAAAAGATAATTTAAACCCTAATCTTTTTTTAGAGGGTGTTATATTAACAATGTTTGATAGTAGAAATAGACTTAGTGACGATGTGGTTGCAGATGCTAGGGAGCATCTAGGAAAAAAAGTATTTGATACAATAATTCCTAGAAATGTTAGATTATCAGAAGCTCCAAGTCATGGACTTCCTGCAATAATTTACGATCAAAAATGTATAGGGTCCGTTGCTTATATTGATTTAGCCAAAGAACTAATTAATAGATTAGGAATTTAATAAGAATAAAGGAGTATATTATTACAAAAAAAAGATTAAAAACAGGTTTAAATATTCTATTAGGAGATGACAAAAAGCCTAAAACTACTATAGAACAAAACATTCAGAAAACTAAAATTGACTTGAGTTTAATTGAAGCTAACTCAAACCAACCTAGAAAAACTTTCAATGAGGAAAAATTATTAGAGTTATCAAACTCTATTAAAAATATTGGTCAAATTAATCCAATAATAGTAAGAGAAAGTCCAAAAAATAAAAATAAGTATATAGTAGTTGCTGGAGAAAGAAGGTGGAGAGCCTCTAAAATAGCAGGTTTAAAAAATATTGATGTAATTATTAGCAATAAAAGTGAAAAACTATCAAGTCTAGCATCAGTAATAGAAAATGTTCAAAGAGAAGACTTAAACTCTTTAGAAGAGGCAGAAGCATATAATAGTCTTATAAATGAACATGACTTAACACATGAAGAAATTTCTAAATTTACTGGAAAGTCAAGGAGCCATATTTCAAATTTTATACGTATTGTAGGACTTCCTGAAGATACTAAAAAATTATTAAAGGAGAACAAGATAACTTTTGGACATGCTAGGGCATTATTATCATCAAAAAATATTAGCAAAATGGCAAGTATAGTTTCTAAAAATAACCTTAATGTAAGACAAACAGAGGCACTAATAAAAGAAGAGCAACAAAATCTTAGTCATAAAAATACAGATAATAATGAAAATGAAAAGGATCCAAACATAGCAGATTATGAGAAATATTTATCCTTAAAGCTAGGTTATGAAGTACAAATTAAAGACAAAAAGGGAAAAGGTGTTTTATCAGTTAAATATAAAACCTTAGACCAACTTGAAGAAATTATATCAATCTTTAATAAGAAATAAAAAAGCTATAGGGATGAGTAAGATATCAGAAACTTTTTTACTAATAAATTTGCAAGATTGTATTCCAACTTGCACTCTTTTTCCAATTTAAAAATCTCTGATATTATAAAATTAATTTTTTTTATGCTTAAAACTTGTAATTGTCTTTTTATTAAATCATGTCTAGAAAAATGTATAAAGTTTTTAACTTTGCTGCTTCCTTCAGCATTATCTTTCTTGCAATTTAAAAGATAATGAAAGTGATTTAGCAAGGATCTTACTACTATGATATTGTTATACCCAGCATCAATGATTTTATCAAAAAAGTATGGTGCTTTATTTGAGTTAAATAGGCTATCACAGATTTTATTTATGGTAATTAGTGAACTATCACCAATAGAAATTAAAACATCATTGTAAGAAACTGGAGACCCGCTTCCATAAATAGAAAGCTTTTTTATTTCTTGTAAAGTTAATAACTTATCATTCCCTAGCTTTTGTGATAAATAATTAATGCTATCGTTATCAATTTCTAAGTTAAACTTTCTAGAATATTTTGTAATGGTATGCTTTATTGTATTGTTTGTATCATGATAGCATGGTATACATGCTAGATTTTTTTCTGATGAGAAAGTTTTAACTAATATATTGTTCTTATTAAGGTTGCCTCCTTCTAATAAAACAAAATTAGCAGAAGGAGAAGAAGTTTTTGAAAAAAAACTCAGATCTAAATTAAATGACGGAACTATATTTAAGTTCAAGTTTATTATTAATTTATTTGAAAAAATATTTGTTTGATTAATCAAATCTATAAAGGTGTTGTTCTCAAGATCTTCTGGAGAAACCTTTACTATATCTGCTGAGGATTGTTTTAATAAAGCTTTTACTATCTGATGAGACCTATGCCTTACTTGACCGTTATCTGGGCCATAAACCAGAAAGCCATTGATCAAATTTGCATTATCTAAAAAATTATAAAATTGGCTATTTTTTATCAACATTATTATTTCTTGAAAAGTATATCATAATTCTGTCTAAAATACTTTTAGAGAGGTTCTCTGAAGATATTTCAAATGCCTTATTTCTAGAAGCTAATGTCGATAAAACTTGATTAGGTGACAACTCAAACATAGTAATCTCTTTTTCTTCGAAAGAATGAATTATTCTGTCATACTTCTTTTCTCTTTTATAAAGAAATATATTAGACGTTGTAATAATTTCATATCCTGAGGTTTTTCTATCTGAAGCAGTCACTGTAGAGCTAGTTTCAGTTAAGGTTTCTATTTTCATTATATGACTAAATTTATTTGCTTTAGGAGGAATTTTTTTAAGTAGGTCTTTTTTTATAGATAAGGACATTTTTTTTTTATCTGTAGTAATGGCAATATTTCTTAATTCATTATTTAGAAAACTGTGTTCTTGAAAAAGGGGAGTAAATCCTGAACAGCTTCCTAGGAAAATTAAAACAAAAAAAAATAAAAAAGTTTTCATTATATGACTATACTAAAAATTTTATTCGGTACTGTTATAACTTTTTTAATTTTATTATTTCTTACAATTTCTTTTACTTCTTCTTTTTCCATAAGCAAAGCCTTTGTTTCCTCAGCAGTTAAGTCTTTTGGAATCTTTAATACTAACTTCTTTTTTCCATTTACCTGAATAACTATGTTTACATCAGTATTTATTAGAAAGTTTAAGTCAGCTTTAGGCCATGGCTGTATACTTACTAGAGATTCTTGATAACCTAATTGCTTCCACAACTCTTCTGCCAGATGAGGTGCCATTGGAGCAATTAGAATAACCCACTTTGTAAGAGAAAACTTTAAAGCAATTAATTGCTCTTCATTTGAAGTATCAATATCTAAAGAGAAGAATATATTTGAATATTCTCTTATTAAAGCAACAGAAACATTGTACTGAAAGTTATCAAGACTTTTAGTAACTTTATCAATGTAATAGTTGGTTTTGTATATCAGGTGAATATTTTTTTTATCTTTATAATTGTAGCTTTCATGTCTAGCAACTTTATCAAAAGATACACTTTTAAAAAACTTCCACACTCTTAAAAGGTATTTATGAGAACCATCGATGCCACTATTAGTCCATTCTAATTTTCTTTCAGGAGGACTGTCAGATAACATAAAAAATCTGGCTGTATCTGCCCCGTATTTTTCTATAATGTTAACAGGATCTACAATATTCTTTTTAGATTTAGACATTTTTTCAGATCTTAATTCCTTTACCTTTTTTCCATTACTTTTGTGTAAAAACTGCCCTGCTTCTTTTTTAATTACTTCTTCAGGATAAACCCAATTATTGTCTGAATCTTGATATGTTTTGTGACACACCATTCCTTGACAAAAAAGGCCAGTAAAAGGCTCTTTAAAATTTATTTCACCCATTGAATGTAGCGCTTTAACAAAAAACCTTGAGTATAATAAATGTAGTACTGCATGTTCAATACCTCCTACATATTGGTGAACAGGAGACCAATCATCTACTATATCCTTATTTATAGGGTTTTTATTAAAAGGGTCAATAAATCTTAGGTAATACCAAGAAGAGTCAAAAAAAGTATCTAGTGTATCTGTTTCTCTTACCGCAGAAAGACCAGTTTTTTTGCATGATGTATGTTTCCAATCAGGATGGTTTTCCAAAGGATTCCCAGTTTTTTTTCTAAAATCTACATCATCTGGTAATAGAACTGGCAGTTCATTTTCTTCCACCGGTAGAACCTCTCCATCCTCCCTATAAATGATAGGAATAGGACAACCCCAGTATCTTTGTCTAGATGCACACCAGTCTCTTAGTCTAAATTTAGTTTGTTTAGTTCCACAGTTAATCTCCTCTAACTTTTTTATAATTTCTTTTTTAGCTTCTTCAGTATCAATATTATTTAAAAAATCTGAATTTATTACTTTTCCTGGTCCCGTGTAAGGTAGGCTTTTTATTGAATTATCATAGGGCCTTACTACTTGTATTATTGGCAGTTTATATTTTTCTGCAAATAAATAATCTCTTTCATCATGTGCCGGAACACCAAAGATTGCACCTGAACCATATGTAGAAAGAACATAATTGGCTATATATATAGGTAATTCTTTTTCTGTAATAGGATTTTTTACAAATAGGTTAGTAAAAATACCCTCTTTAGGACCCTTTTCTATCATTTCTTCATTTGAAAAAGTTTTTTCCCATTTTAATACAAAGTTTTTTATATTAGAATCAGACTTAGAAAGAATTTTAGATAGCTCATGGTCAGGAGCTATAGCTAAAAATGATGCACCATATATAGTATCAGGCCTAGTAGTGTAAACATTTAAGTTCTTTTTAACTAAACCAAGCTTGCTTTTATCAATAATTTCAAATTGAATTTCTGCACCAACAGACTTTCCAATCCAGTTTTTCTGCATAATTTTAACATTTTCAGGCCAATTTTCTAATAAATCTAGATCAGATAATAATTCATCAGAAAACTTAGTTATATTTAAAAACCATTGATTTAGAAGTTTTCTCTCTACTTTAACCCCAGACCTCCATCCTTTTCCATCAATCACTTGTTCATTTGCCAGAACTGTATTTTCAACAGGGTCCCAATTTGCCCATGCTTCTTTTTTGTATAATAGATTTGCTTTAAAGAACTTTATAAATAACTTTTGTTGTTGTTTAATATACTCGGGATCACACGTACTTATTTCTCTTTCCCAATCATAAGATATCCCCATCATCTTCAATTGCTCTTTCATATTTATTATATTTTTATTTGTCCAGGTTCTTGGATGAATATTGTTTTCAAAGGCAGCATTTTCTGCAGGCATTCCAAATGCGTCCCAGCCCATAGGATGTAAAACGTTAAATCCACAAGCTCTTTTATATCTAGCTAGAACGTCTCCTAAGGTATAGACTCGAACATGTCCCATATGTATCCTTCCTGATGGATAAGGAAACATTTCTAATACATAATACTTTTTTTGTTTTTTATCTTCACTGATTTTGAAGATATTTTTCTGTTGCCAAATATTTTGCCAGTATTTTTCTATGGAATTTGCATGATATTCAGTATTTTTTTCATTCATTATACAAACCGTTAAAGGTTTAATTCTATTGCTCTTTGTATAATTTTACGTTCAATTGCGATAGGCTTTTTACTATCTATATTCTTATTAACCCATCTATTTTGTCTTATAATTTGTCTGTGAACTGATACTTTTACTGAGTCTGCTCTAATATCTTGAGAAAGAAGTAATACTGTAATTTTAAATCTTTCAGAAGGTTTCTTTTCACTTGTATACCAGTCTGTAATTATAAGTCCACTTTTAGAATCTACATTAGATAATGGAAAAGAAGACAAGACTTCTAGAGAAGCTTTCCAAAGAGGGCTTTTAATTGAAACAACACTAAAGCCACCACCTTCATCATCATCTTTATCTTTAAATATACCTGATAAAAACTCACCACCAACATTCATTTGTTTTAGTCTTTGCTTATCTTTCTGATTGTATATTATTTCTTCTGTAGTTAATTTTCTTGTTTCACCACCACAAGATACTAATGTCATTGTAACAATAATAATAAATAAGAATTTTATGAATAGAGTAATAACCATTTACTGAAAAAGTATAAAAAAAAAGGAGGATTTGTGCAACCCTCCTTTTATAAATAAGGTATCTATTTTACTTAAATATTAGAAACCAAATGATAATTTAACTAATGATATGTCAGCTTCTGTGTCTTTTAAGCTATCACTTCCATCAGTTTCTTCTATAGAACCGTGTGCTGCTTCGAGTACAACGCCACCACCTAAGTTGTAGCTTACACCAAAAATATCAATTTCTGCTGTGCTTTCTGATGAGTTTGTACCTTCTTTGAAAGAAGTTTCAGTGTGAACGTAACCGATACCGATATTACCCATATCGTATCTAGCAGCGTAAACACTACCTTCTCCATCTCCATCTACAGTTCTTGAAACTAACTGACCTGAGTCTCCATAAGTAAGATTTTTATAGATGATTGTTGCTCCAGCCATACCTAAACTAAGTGAATATATTTGACCTTCATAATCATTATACTCAGCACCGTCAAGAATTTGAGAATTACCTGAAACCATACCATAAGTAAGTCCAACATCTACACCCTCAAAATTACTATTGTAAGCAATAGCAACATCAAACACGTCATCATAGTTTGTTACTGTACCAGTTGATTCATTAGAACAAGATACATCACTAGCGTTTTGTGAACCCTTCTCTAAACAACTTGAGAAAGATGCAGCAATCTGAAAACCTTCATATACGTTACTCATATATCTGACTTTCACATCATCAAGTGCATAACCAGCTTCGTCAAATGCACCGTATCCACCTGTTGCACCACCAGCAGTTGCATATCCAGTACCAGCACCAGTACCAACAACACCATTATCTGGCTCAGCAGTTGGAATTAGTGTAGTTCCTCTGTTATGGATCATAGTACCTGCAGAAAAAATATTTCCTACAGAAACTGTACCGAAGCCACCACCAAAACTAAGTGAATTTTCGTTAACAGCAACTTGCTGAGTTCCTGCGTCTGCAGTTCCTCCACCATCTTTAGCAATAGCGTATACACCAGTTACATCAATTCCACTATCAAGTGTAGTAGTAGCAGTAGCAATTAATCTAGTAAATCTACCATTAGACAAACCACTTCTTGAGTTAGGAGTAGTTGTAGCTTGGTCGAAACCAGCAGTAGTTCCTTGGTCTACAGAAACACCATAAAACTCTTGGTATCCTGAAAGACTTAATTCCGCTTTAGAAACTGATGCTGTAAAAGCTGCAACAACAGTTATTAAAGCTATAGTAAAAATTTTCTTCATAAAATATCTCCCGTAAAAAAGTTTAATTAATTAAATTTATACTGATTATTATTTTAAGAATTAAAGTATCAAAAACAAGATTAATGTGAGAATACTTATTAAAAAAGTAAAAACAGTTGTATTTTTGCAACAGTTTTAATTTAGTTAAACACTTAGTTTTCAAAATAAATTTAATCTAACCCAAGGTTTAACAGCGTAATAATCATATGGCTAATTTTAAAAGCATTGATTTAAACAGTTTAGATAGAAAGTTTTTTAACAACGCTATGAAAACAAGCGTTCTTACAAAAGAAGAGGAAAAGCATCTAGCAGAAAATTGGGCATTCGAGGGTGATAAAAAGTCTATGCATAAGATAATTAGAGCATATTCTAAGTTAGTAATAGCATACGCTATGAAATATAAAAACTATGGCCTTTCGATCACAGACCTAGTTCAGGAGGGTCATATTGGTTTGATGCAAGCCATTGCTAAGTTTGAACCACAAAGAGATATAAGATTTTCTACATATGCTGGATGGTGGATTAGGTCTTCCATTCAGGATTATGTTTTAAAAAACTGGTCTATCGTTAGAACAGGTACAACAGCCTCTCAAAAATCACTATTCTTTAGTCTAAGAAAGTTAAAATTAGAATTAATGCACTACGAGAAAGATCAAAATAAACTTAGATTACTAGTGGCAGAAAAACTTAAAGTTAAGCCTTCTGATGTAGAGAATATGGAGAATAGGTTTTCAGGATCAGATAAATCATTAAATGCTAAAGTATCTGAGAGTTATGACCAGGAAGTAGGAAATTTCATCGTTGATGAAAAAAGTTTAGGAGAGACAGATTTAGTTGAAAGATTAGATTTAGTAAGAAAAAGGTCCTGGTTTAAAAAAGCTATGAGGGAGTTAGGTGTTAGAGAAAGTCAAATTATTGCGTTAAGACACCTGAGTGACGATCCCTTAACATTAGAAAAGCTTGGAGAATTGTTAAAAATAAGTAAAGAAAGAGTTAGGCAAATAGAAAATAGGGCAATAAAAAAATTAAAAATATTAGTAAAACAAATATCTTCACAAGCTAGATTTAGTGATACTAGTTAGATAATTCGTCTAATACATAATTTAAAATATTTCCCTTTTCTATATAATTAAACTCCTTAGCTGTATCAATTCTCAAAATACCTGTTACGCTATTTACAATTTTGTTGCTAATATCGTCAAAAATATTAATTTCTACTTTTTTAGTGTTTCTTTTTCTTATATTTTCTAAATCTATTTTTATATCTACAAGTTCATTTCCTTGTAAATGCAGGTCATTAATAATTATATCTGGACTTAATTGAATTGGCAAAACTCCCATTCCTATTAAATTAGACCTATGTATTCGTTCAAAACTTTCAACTATCACAGCTCTTACCCCTAAAAGCTTTGTTCCTTTTGCCGCCCAATCTCTTGATGATCCTGTTCCATATTCTTTGCCTGCAAATATGACTAAAGGCCTTTTTCTTTCTTTGTACTGTTCAGCAGCATCATAAATGGTCATCACTTTGTTTTCAGGAAATAACTTTGTGAATCCGCCCTCTTTTTCAGGAGTAATTTTATTTCTTAATCTAACGTTAGCGAAGGTTCCTCTCACCATTATGTCATGACTTCCTCTTCTTGCTCCATAAGAATTAAAGTTATGCTTATTTACTTGTTTTTGGCTTAGATATTCACCAGCAGGACTCTCTTCTTTTATAGATCCCGCAGGCGAAATATGGTCTGTAGTAATAGAGTCTCCTAATAAAGCTAATATTCTTGCTCCTTTTACGTTTTTTAGATTATTTTCTATTAAATTCTTATCAGATAAAAAAGGAGGATTCTGGACATAAGTACTTGCAGCGTTCCAGTTATAAGTAGAACTTTCTGGTGCTTGGATTTTATTCCATTTTGAATTTTTTTCTCCAACATTTTTGTATCTATTAATATACAGTTCTGCCTCGATTTTATCGAGAAGATCGTTGACTAACTTAGAGTCTGGCCAAACGTCATCTAAATATACGTTATTTCTATCTTTGTCTAAACCTAAAGGTTCTTTTGTAATGTCTTTAGTGGTAGAGCCTAATATAGAGTACGCAACAACTAGGGGTGGTGAAGCTAACCAGTTAGCTTTAATTAAAGGATGAACTCTTCCCTCAAAGTTCCTATTACCTGATAGAACAGAGCTAACATTTAAATTATTTTTTAAAACTTCTTTCTCTACCTCATTATCTAGGGGCCCTGAGTTTCCAATACATGTAGTGCATCCATATCCAACAACGTTAAACCCAAGTTTCTCTAAATAAGTTAAAAGACCTAGTTTTTCTAAATAATCTTTAACAACTTGGCTTCCTGGGGCTAGTGAAGTTTTTACCCAGCTTTTTTTTGATAGCCCTTTTTCAAAAGCTTTTTTTGCTAATAGACCGGCCGCTATCATCAAGTAAGGGTTGGCAGTATTTGTACAACTAGTTATGGCAGCTAAAACTACATCCCCGTTATTAAGCTTCTTCGACCTTTGTGTTTTAGGGTCAACATTGGCTTCTTTAACTACCTCTATACTTCTTTTATAAACATCTGCTAGCAGTACCTTGTCTTGAGGCCGTTTTGGTCCAGCTAAAACTGAATGTATTTTGGATATATCGAGTTCAATTTCTTCGTTATATAATCTTTGTATTTGAGACTCTTTATTGTAATCGTACCAAAGACCTTGTTCTTTAGCATACTTTTCAACTATCAAGCAGTGACTTTCATCTCTTCCAGTATTTTTAAGATATTTTATTGTTTCAGTATCTATGGGAAAAAAACCACAAGTAGCTCCATACTCTGGAGCCATGTTAGCAATTGTAGCCCTATCTGCTAAAGTAAGAGAGTTTAGTCCTTCACCATGAAATTCAACAAATTTATTTACAACTCCATGACTTCTTAAAATATTAGTTATGGTAAGAACTAAGTCTGTAGGAGTTGCATTCCCTATTAATTTGCCATGTAAATTTACTCCTACTACTTTAGGAGGCGACATTGCAATTGCTTCTCCTAACATTACAGCTTCAGCTTCAATTCCACCTACACCCCAACCTAAAACAGATAATCCATTTATCATGGTAGTATGACTATCAGTTCCTACTACACTATCAGGATAAAGAGTATTATCTTTTTTATTATGCCAAACTACTTTTGCCAAGAATTCCATATTAACTTGATGACATATTCCTACACCAGGTGGAATTACTCTAAAGTTTTCAAGGTTTTTTTGACCCCATTTAAGAAACTTGTATCTTTCTTGATTTCTTTCAAACTCCAACTCAGTATTTATACTAAGGGCTTCTGAAGAAGCATATTTATCAACCATCACAGAATGATCTACAACTAGGTCAACAGGTTTCAAAGGGTTTATTTTAAAAGCATCAATTTTTGCATTTTTTTTAGCACTTTCTCTCATAGAGGCTAAATCAGCTAAAGCTGGTACGCCAGTAAAGTCCTGCATCAAAACTCTAGAAGGATAAAAATCAATTTCTCCAAAAACATCTTCTCCTTTTAACCCGGCATGTAAAAAATTTATTTTTTCAATGACGTCTTCATCAGATAAACTATTTCTTAGTATATTTTCAGCCAATACTTTATAGGAATAAGGAAAGTCAGTACAGAAAGATAATTCTTTTTCTAAAAATTTTATGCTGTAATAGTTGAGAGTAGAGTTATTGGTTATTAGTTTTGCTAGATACTTTGACTGCATTGTTTTACTCAGCAGACCCTGCCCCGGGTTTTTCTGAGAAATATTTAGTAAATTTCTCCCCCTCATCTTTATACTTGTCACCATCTGCAGGGGCTTCTCCCTTTTTTACAATATTTGGCCATTTTTCAGAAAATTCCTCATTTAATTTTGTCCATTTTTCTGCTTTATCATCTGAGTCTGGTAAAATTGCTTCTGCTGGGCACTCAGGCTCACAAACTCCGCAATCAATGCACTCATCAGGGTTTATTACTAACATATTTTCCCCCTCGTAAAAGCAGTCAACAGGACAAACTTCACAGCAGTCCATATATTTGCACTTTATACATGATTCAGTAACTACATAAGGCATTACAAAACTTCCTTTCTATTTCTCTAAAGATTTTAAAGCTTGTTTTTTAGCTTCATTTATATCTTTAGCTTCAACGTATAGTAAACCAGCTATTTTCCTAATTAACATATCTTCATATGGATCTAAACTATCATCAATTAAACAAACTTTCCAAAGCATTTCAATCACTTCTTTTCTTTTTTCCAAACTCCAACTGTCTTTTATCTTTCTTGTATGAGTAATCAAGTCAGCATTATCTATTAAGCTTTTATTTACCTTTTCTATGGTTTTCTCAATAAGGTCCGTGCTTTCTATCTGAAATTGTTTACTAATAACTTTAGCTATTATTTTTTTTTCTTTTTCTTCAAAAACTTCATCTATATTAGCAGCTTCAACCATAAGATAAACAACAGCTAGAATTTCGTCGTTAATTTCTTTCTCAATAGCAGTTTGTTTTTTTTTAGAAAATAAATTAAACATAAAATTTATATATACAGATTAAAATTTATTGCAACTTTTTTAGAACATAAAAAGGACTATTTTTGTCATAAGTTGATTTATAACGATTAATTTTCTTTTTAATCCAATAACTAACGTCTGCAGTTCCGGCTATTTTACTAAAACCCAAAAATCCTAAAATATTATGCAAAACTGATGAAGATAATTTAAATTTAGTTAAAAAGTAGTAATCAAAGTAAAAAATTTTTTTTCTTTTTTTAAATATATTAGTAACAAAACTTTCTAAAAAATTTATTTCAACAGCAATATTATTTATTTTCACATAACCAATAAGATGAAGAAGACTTTCTGATATATTACTTATATTATGCAAAATAATCTGATTAGGAGGTTTTTTTAAGACTTTTCCTTTCAAGTAAATACTTCCTAATGCCCATCTTATATTTCTATACTTTTTTTGAATTAAACTCTTATAAAAAGCATGAGAATTACCAAATAATATATCATTTTTGTATAATGATTTTTTCTCATCATAATCTAATTTTACTAATTCATTATTGGGATTATTTAATTTTAAAATACCAAAACTTTTATTTAAAGAATATATAAATGAAATTATTTTTCTGTTATCTATTTTTGATGAGATATTAGGGTTCCAAAAAATTAAAAAAATTTTTTTCTTAATATTTAAATGTAATTTTTCTAGGATTTTATCATAAGTTGATTGGTTTAGATAATGATTATTATTTATAATTATTCGAGGCTCCAAAAGCTTTTCACCCTTACACATATATCCTATTTTTTGAGAATTAAAATAAAGCTCTCCCTCTTCATCAATAAAAATATTGGGATTTTTATTATTGATTAAATTGCAAGCATATTCATCTAGCAAAAGTTTTACTTTTCTAGAAATCTCATTTTTTAAAAATTTATTTTTAAACAAAGACTCTTCATCATAAATTTTTACCTGAAACCCGTATACTTTACCTATAGGTCTATCATTTAATAGTATTTCGTTATTATTATCTATTTTGATTTCTATTGATTTTCTTATATTATACTCTTTTAAAAACACTCTTAATTTTTTATCCACAAATTCATTAGTTAATCTTTCATGCAAAACATCAGATAAAAAGCTTTCAGTTTCTAGAGCTAATTGTTTTAAATCCTGATTATTTTGTGTCCACTGAGTTCTATTAGAGATGTAATTCCAAAACCTAGTTTTAGCTAGTCTAAAAGTAATCATATCAATGCTTCCTTCTAGGTTTTGAAGCTTTTTTGTTTCAGCAATTGCCCAGGATATGTTTAAAAAGCCATTATTAATTATGCTACAATAAATTTTTACTAATAGGTCAGAAAATATATTATCTAAATTTTTAAAGTAATCGGGAATTGTACTTATATCCCACAGAAGCTTAACATTGCTTTCACAAAACAATTTTTCTTTAACAATGTCTACGCTAGAAAGAAACTTCAAAGTATTTTCATCTCTTTTGTTTTGAGTTTTAATTAACCTTGGATCAGGGCTTTTTTTTTCCAAAGATTTAAATAAATTATATAAACTTGAAAAATCAAGATTGCTCTCTCTCCAAAAAAGAAATTCAGTAGATTGGTAATTATGAGTTTCAATGGACTTTATGGTCTTGTTTGATAAGCTTTGACAATTCATAGTAGTTGAGAAGGTTCCATCAGAAAAATTTCTACCTGATCTTCCTGCAATCTGTCCAAGTTCATTATCTTTAAGAAGCCTGTTTTCCTTTCCATCAAACTTTCTAATAGAAGAAAAGGAAGCATTTTTTATATCTAAATTCAAACCCATCCCTATGGCGTCCGTAGCTACTATGTAATCGACTGTACCCTCTTCAAACATAGATACTTGAGAGTTTCTAGTTTGGGGGCTTAAGGATCCCATAACAATTGCCGCCCCTCCTTTTATAGCTTTTATTTTAGAAGCAATACTGTAGACATCATTTGAATTAAAAGCAATTACTGCAGACCTTTTAGGAAGAGACAAAAGCCCTTTTTTTCCAACATAAAATAAGTGTGATCTTCTATTTTTTTTTAAAACAGAAGATTTTGGAAAAATACTTTTTAAAATTTTTTCCATAGAGTCAGCACCTAAAAATAATGTTTCTAATTTCCCTCTAAAGTTTAAAAGTCTATCTGTAAAGACATGCCCTCTTTCAAAATCATTACATAGTTGAATTTCATCAACCGCCATAAAATCAAAAGACTTCTCAGCGGGCATTGCTTCCACAGTAGTTATAAAGTACTTTGCAGTTGTAGGAGTAATTTGCTCTTCTCCAGTAATTAAGGCTACTTTTAATCTCCCCACTCTATTTATGACTTTTTCATAAACTTCTCTAGCTAACAATCTTAGGGGTAATCCTATCACTCCATTAGAGTGGGTTAACATTTTTTCTATGGCATAATAGGTTTTTCCAGTATTTGTAGGGCCTAGAACAAAAGTCAAGTTTTCATTTTCGTCCATACTTTAATGTGCTTCTTCCCAATTTCTGCCTTCTCCAACTGAAACAGCAAGAGGAATATCCAAACTTATTAAGGGCTTATGTGCGTTCATCATTATATCGGTTATTATCTTCTTAATTTTTTTCATATCCGTTTCTGATGTTTCAAAAACTAATTCATCGTGTACCTGCAACAACATTTCAGTTTTAGAAAAATCACTTTTGTGCTTAATATTGTTAATTTTAATCATAGCCCTTTTTATAATATCTGCAGCAGTTCCTTGAATTGGAGCATTAATAGCCTGTCTTTCAGCATAGTTTCTTATCATTGGGTTTTTGCTGTTGTAATCTTTTATATTAATTTTTCTACCAAGAAGCGTTTTTACATAACCATTTTTTTGAAGGGTATCTTTTATTTTTTTCATATATTCTTTTATGCCGGGGTACATTAAAAAATATTCGTCTATATATTTTTTTGCATCACTTCTTGAGACTCCAATTTGTTTAGCTAGGCCAAAGGCTGATAGACCATAAATAATACCAAAGTTTATAGCTTTTGCATTTCTCCTCTCTTCTTGCGAAACTTTTTCTATAGGAATATTTAGTATCTGACTAGCAGTTAACTTATGAATATCTTGATTTTTTAAAAACGCCTCTTTAAGGCTATATATATTAGCAATTTGTGAAAGTAGACGTAACTCTATTTGGGAGTAGTCAAAGCAAAGCAATTTACAGCCTTCATCTGCAACGAATGCTTTTCTAATTTTTTTCCCATTTTCAGTTTTAATTGGAATGTTTTGCAAATTAGGATCTGTGGAAGAAAGTCTACCAGTTTGAGCACCCGTCATTTGAAAAGTAGTATGAATACGTTTAGTTTTTTCATTTATATTTAAAACTAGACTATCTGTATAGGTATTTTTTAGTTTATTGATCTCTCTCCATTTTAAGATTAGTTCCGCAATTTCAAAACCTTCATCCTTTAAAAGTTCTAATACTTCTGAATTAGTAGAAAATCCTCCTGATTTATTTTTCTTTTTATGAGGTAAGTCTAGGTTTTCAAAAAGAATGCTTCCTAATTGTTTCGTAGAGTTGATATTAAATTCTTCTCCAGAAAAATAAAAAATCTTTTTTTGTAATTTAAGTATGTCTGATTTAAATTCTTCAGATAATTTTAGTAAACTTTTTTTATCAACTTTAATACCTTTTATCTCCATATCTGCAATAACTTTCACAAGGGGCTTTTCAATGTTTTGATATACACTCATGAGTTTATTTTTTATTAATAGCTTTTTAAGGCTTTTCCATAATCTAAGTGTATAGTCAGCATCTTCACAAGAATAAGTAGTTGCTTTTTCTACGCTAACTTCAGAGAAAGGTATTTCTTTTTTACCAGACCCCACTAAATCCTTATACTTAATTTTTTCAAAATTAAGATATATACTGCATAGTAGGTCAAGATTGTGATTGTGAAGACCAGAAAAAAGCGTATAGGAAATTAGCATGGTATCTTCAATTGTAGTAATTGCAGAAAATCCATTTAATTGTAAAACTATTTTATCATACTTTAAATTTTGTCCAATTTTTATTATTGAAGCATCTTTCAATAAAGGATTTAGAATGAAAGCAACTTTCTCTTTATTTAATAAAGAATTCATAGAAATATTTTTGGCATGTAGCAAGGGTATGTAACATGCAAAACCTTCTTGCCAAGCTAAACTTATTCCTACCAGACTAGCGTTATTAGCTTTTATAGAGTCTGTCTCTGTATCTATAGAAAAAAAACCAGTTTTTTTTATTATATTTACTATCTCAGTAAGTTCCTTTTCTTGTGTAACAGTTTTATATGAACTTTTAACCAGAGTATTTTTTTCATGTTCATAGAATTTACTTTCAGGATTTCCGATTTTTGCTTGTAAGTTATTAAATCCATATTTCGAGAAAAACTTTGAAAGTGAAGCATTGTTTACGGATGTCTCAGAAATATTCTCTAAAATAATTTCTATATCAATATCAGATTTAAGAGTTACAAGTTGTTTAGATATGAGGATGTTTTCTATATTATTTTTTATTGTCTCTCTTCTTTTATTTTGTTTAATTTTACTATAGTTGTTTAATATATTTTCCAAACTTCCAAACTCATTCACAAGACTCGCAGCAGTCTTTATTCCTATTCCGGGGGCCCCTGGTATATTGTCAACATTATCTCCTGCCAAACTTTGAACATCAATTACTTTGTTGGGATAAACTCCAAATTTTTCTAATACCTCTTCCCTTCCGATCACTTTATTTTTCATAGGATCTTTCATAGTTATATTTTTATTTACAAGTTGCATTAGATCTTTATCCGAAGAAACTATTTCAACACTCCATTTTTTTTCATCAAAAAAATTTGCATAAGTTGCTATTAAATCATCAGCTTCATATCCTGATAGCTCTACCCTAGTTATTTTGAATGCATCTACAGCTTCTCTAATAATTTCAAACTGTGGTATTAGATCTTCAGGAGGTTCACCTCTATTAGCCTTGTAGGCGCCATAAATACCATTTCTAAATGTTTTTTTTGCACTATCAAAGACAACTACAACTTTATCAGACTTTTTTTCTTCTAATAGCTTTAGTAGGATGTTACAAAACCCTAAAACAGCACCTACAGGCGTTCCATTTTTGCTGGTTAGAGGTGGTAAAGCGTAGTAGGCCCTGAATATAAATCCTGATCCATCAATTAAAGAAATTTTTTTATTTTTAACCATAGATTTCATATATCATATAATAATGTTAACTAAAAATTATACAATAATTTCCCTATATTCTAGTGTTTTCCTAGTGATAGGTTTGTTAACGGCTTACTTTCCTTTGTGGCTTAATAAATCTCTGGAATTAGAGCCATATTATATAGGCTATATTTTAAGTTTGTCTGGAATTCTAAAAGTTATTTTCACTTTATCTATTACAGTTTTTATAAAAAATGGAAATTATTTAAGGACTTTCCTTTTATGCACTATAGTTTTTACAATTACGCAATTTTTAATTATTTACTTTTTTAAAGAAGAGCTATCTTTTTATTTAAATTTTTTTATGGTCCTTTTTTTTTTAATTGCGTTTTCTCCAATTCTGCCTTTTATAGAGACCATTTATTCAAGTTTAGTTAAGCAGCCTTTAAAAAAGTATGGAAAAATTAGAATAAGTGGATCCATTGCGTTTTGCTTTTCTGTCTTTTGCTTTGGATATTTTATTAATATATTTTCTTTAACTATATTTCCTATAATTTTAGTTATTAGCTTGCTCATTATTGGTATTAGTATTTTAATGATTCCAAAGAAAATTAGCATACAAAAATATAATAGTTTTAGTGGCTACAAAGCGCTATTTACAAAAAATAACAAAAGTATAATGATCTTCATCTTGGCTTGCGGTATGTTACAATCAACTCATGCAATGTATTATGGTTATTCTACTATTTTATGGGAGAATAAAGGATTAAGCTTCTTCAAAATTGGAATATTATGGTCTTTTGCAATTTTTTCTGAAGTACTACTTTTTTTAAAAATTGATAAATATTTTAAAACAACCTTGCTATTTAAAACTTTACTATTTTGCGCCACTATTGCTGTTATTAGATGGATATTAACCTATTTAGTAGAAAGTTTTTATATTTTATTAATTATTCAAACTTTACATGGAGTTACTTTTGCTTTAACCCATTATACTATGATTTTTTTTATAAACAAAAAATTAAGAGAGTCATCAAAGTTATTTATTCAATCTTTTTATCACACATTAACAGGAGGGATTTTTCTTACTATTTTAACAATTTCTTGTGGGCACTTAATTTCTTATACAAAAGGAGATGAGGGTTATCTTCTAATGACATTAGTAGCTCTTTTTAGTTTTATATTAGTATATTATAATAGGAAAATTTTAAAATGAAACTTAGTCTTAAATCAGAAAATAATGCCCTTAAGGTTAATAAGCTTACAAAGAAGTATGCCCTAAAGTCTCAAAATAAGGAGATTATTGCGTTGAATGAAGTTTCATTTTCAATAGATAAAGGCTCTATGGTGGCATTATTAGGCCCAAATGGAGCAGGAAAGTCAACTCTTATAAATATTCTGGCAGGTATAACAAATAAAAGCTCTGGCAAGGCTTTTATAAATGGTTTTGATTTAGATAAATCTGTCAATAAAGCAAAGCTCTCTATAGGAGTAGTCCCTCAGGAATTAGTAATGGATCCTTATTTTACTCCCAGAGAGACCTTAAACTTTCAGTCAGGATATTACGGAGTTAAAAAAAAAAACTATATTACTGAAAAATTATTAGAAAAACTTAGCCTCAAGGATAAGAGTGACTCTTATGTTAGATACTTGTCTGGAGGTATGAAAAGAAGATTAATGATAGCAAAAGCAATGGTTCACAATCCTCCTATATTAATATTGGACGAACCCACAGCAGGGGTAGATGTAAACCTAAGGCAAACTTTATGGGATTCAATTAAGGAGTTAAATAGAAGAGGAACTACAATCCTCCTCACTACCCATTACTTAGAGGAGGCAGAAAATTTATGTAAGGATGTAGTAATGATTAATAAGGGCGAGATTGTTGTTCAGGGAGAAATAAAGAAACTTTTAAAAAATATAGATCATAAATCTGTAAATATATATATAGAAAATCAAATAAAAAAACTTCCTGAAGAATTAACTAACTTTGGTTTCTCACTAAAAAATGAAAACTACTTTCTCTTAGATTATAAACCTTCTGAAATTTCAATGGAAAATATCTTAAATATTATTTTAAAAAACAATATAAAAATAAAAGATATTGTCACAAATGAACCTAGCCTTGAAGATTTATTTAATAATTTGGTGGAATAAATTATTATCTAACTTTCCAAGTAAGCATTGATGACATTAAAAAATTCCATATTGCTCCAACTAAAGCGCCTACTACTCCTGATATATACCATGTTATAGAAACCTCGTTTAACTTTCCCAAATATAAGTAATTAGCAATTCCAACATTTGCCGCTGCTCCTAATCCACAAGTAATATAAAAAACTATTAAAGCCTTTAAAGCTTGAATTCCCTTTTTTTGTCTATCTCTGTAAGTTAAGATATTATTCAAAAAAAAATTACTAGTCATTGCTGAAAAGGTGGCTATGCTTTGCGATGCTATAAAACTAAAATCATGATATATGAGAATAAATAAAATCATTACATGGGCAAGCACGCCTGTTCCTCCTATAGCGCAAAAAGAAAGAAACCTTGCTGGGATGATTTTTCCAAACCTAGTTTCCCATAACAAAAGCAAGTACTCCCAAACAACCAAAGCATTTAACTTAGACTCACCGAACATCCTTGTTTTAAAATTAAAGGATATTTCTTTATATTTTATCTTATTACCAACAGATGAAAATATATCTAATAAAATTTTAAACCCTAACCCCGTTAGATTAGGCGCGTGTGTTTCTATTATTTCTCTTTTAACCAAAAAAAATCCACTCATAGGGTCACTTAGATGTACGCGTGATATTTTATTTGCAAGCCAATTTGCGACTTGAGAAATAGTATTTCTTTTTTTTGATAATGCAGAAGTAAATTTTTTTTTTAAAAATCTACTACCAACTACCATATCAAGGTTATAATTTTTCTGCATTTTAATCATTTCTAATATTTTACTTTCATCATGTTGCAAGTCCGCATCCATTATAATTAGCAGATCGGCAGCACTAGATAGGCAACCTTCTATCACTGCTGATGAAAGACCTCTTCTAGAAATTCTTCTTATACATCTAACATTTTTATATTTCTTAGAAAGAAATTTTACTACTTCATATGTTTTATCTTGAGAGTTGTCGTCCACAAAAATAATTTCATAGTCTTCAAAATTTTTCATAGTTTTTTTTATTGCTAAAATAAAAGGCTCAATATTTAAGGCTTCGTTGTACGTGGGAGTGATTATGCTAAGAAGCATGATTAGTTTTTAACCTTTTCATAAATGGAAATAAATTATTTTTAATCCAGTATAAAAATACTATTAAACTTAATGTCCAATTTAAGTAACTATACCTACCGCCTAAATGATAAAAAAGAATCATAAATAGCATAGATAATGCTGCCCAAGAAATTAATCTGATAATTTTATCGCTTTTTTTATTTAAAGCTATATATACATTAGAAATAATAGCTAAATGATACCAAATTTCATACATTTTTATCTCACCTGAAACATGAGAAACTATTTTCTTCCATAGAAAAATATCAGGATTTAATTTTAATAAAGATATTATAAGCATTACGTAGTCTATGGGTTTAGCTCCTAAATTCCAATCTTTATATGCGGCGATAGTGAGGGGTATAATTTTTTTTGTAAAATAATAATTATGAATAGGCATTATTAAACAAGGGGTTAAACCAAGACCAAATAAAATAAAGCCTTTATAGTTTTTTTCTTTCATAAGAAAAATAAAAATAAATAATATAAATATTAGAAAAGCGGGAAGTATATTTGCCCTAAGTCCCAAGGATAGACTTAATATAACACCTAAAAAGAAAAAGAAAATATTTTCAAGTTTAATATTTGAGGCTTTGAATTTATGTATACTTGCTATCATGGCGATAGAAGAGAGAAATAGCAAGTTTGATAAAGGTTCAGCAAATCCTCTCATTAAAAGTTTTACATAATAAAAATGAAAAAACCCAAAGGACTCAAATACAGGAAAAAGAAACCAACAAAAAATAATAAACATAGCCCAAGGTTTTCCTAGAAAATTTTTAAATATACTAAATAAAACTAAAGGTAAGAAAGTAATGATAAAGAAAAGCATCCAAGGAGACTCATCAAATAGAATATAATTAATCACCCAGATATATCTATAGAAAGGCATTAAATCATAAGCATTTTCACCCCCCCTAAAGGCTTCAATATAATTTCCGTTGGCTAAACTATCTGAAATTAAGTGAGCGAAATGCACATAAAGCAGACCATCATTTCCTCCTTCAAATAAGAGAAATTTTTCTAAAATAGATGGTTGATAAATATACATAATAGAAAATGAAAAAGTAAAAGAAAGCAAAAAAAATAACAATTTAAATTTTCTAAATTTGCTATAAATTATAAAACACATTATTGAGGCTAAAATAAATTGCAATAATTGTTTAAAGAAATTTTTAAATATAATTTCTTTCTGAGGATAGAAAGCAACACTTAGTTTAGGAGTAATTCCAGTTTCAATTAGCCATATAGAAAAATTATTTTTATCTTCCCTATAAAAATCATCTATAAATATACACTTTTTCTTTAAATGATTAAGGCTTTTATAAGTTTCTATTTTTATATAAGCTTGTCCTTTCCAACATAGCTTAGAATCTGAGTTTTTAAAATCATTAGGAAATGTATATTTTACAAAAAAAGGCAGCAATTCTCTTTTTGGTTGTTGGTCCCCATAGGCATTGTATTTTGTATTATTAAAAGCAGCCTGTTGAAAGGAGTAACGATTATCCCATTTTATTTCTTTTACGTATCTGCTTTCATGACTTTTATTTATAATTTGAGAGACTCCCTTATCAAATAGATACGGTGCTGGTGCAGAAATATTTTTTGGAAATTTTTTTATGAAATCATCGTTTAAATGTTCAAAAACTATAGGAGGTATTTTATTCTTAAAAATACTGTTTTCAAAATTACCGCCAATAAATACATTGCTGCCTTCTAGAATATAGGGAGTTTTAATGTAACTTTTTATAGATAAAGAAAATACAGTTATGAAAGTTACTAATATCCAGCTTTTTTTATTTAAAGATATGCTACCAGAGTATATGCATAAAAATAATATCATCCATGCTAATAACCCCAACCATGATGAATTTAAAAAACCTATAGTTAATGCGAAGTTAATAATTAAAAAAAAGTTACATATTATTTTTAAATTAAAAGAACTATTTATTTTTAACATACTTGTATCAACTTAGTTTCCCTTTTATTTTATATTCAACTCTCTAGCTATAAAGTCTATAACGCTGTTTAATTCATTATGAGCTAAACTGTTGGGAGCGCTTTTACCAATCCAACTTCCAGACTCAACACCTTTTTGAAAATCAGACCTAAGTGATATTTGGGGGGAAAGTTTCCATTGAGAAGGCAATACTTCTATTATTTTATCTCTAGGCAAATTTTTTTGTGGATGAATTCTTGAAGGCACTATTATACCTTTAGTTTCTTGATTCTCATTGAAGGTTGATATGACTCTTTCTATCAATGGAAATGTGGCTTCCCATTCTAGTGAGCTTAACCCTACTGGGATAATTACATTTCTAACTTGCCTTAATAGTTCTGTAAAAATAATTATATCTATAGGAGGTAAATCAGTAACTACAACGTCACAATCCAATGCCATATTTGATATTGCTGCTCCCCAAGTGTGTAATGCATGATGGAGATTGCTAGAAGAGTTTGGAAGTGTAAGCCTTCTTACTTTTAAGCCTTTAATTTGTGAATTTTCCATCCATAGACTGGTAGAACCAATGGGGTCAGCATCTATCAGCACACATTCTAAGTTATAATTAACAGCAAATCCCGCAGCTAGGTTTACGGCAAGAGTAGTTTTTCCCACTCCTCCCTTTCTATTAGTAACTGCTAAAATGTTATTAACCATGTCTAAATTATATTATTATTTAATACAATGTTAAAAAAAAGAATTGATATTATCAAGATTATTACCATAAGCTTTATCCCTTTTACAATACTAGGAAAAATTAATCTTAGTAAAAAAACTAAAAATAAGCTAAATAAAAGTTTAATAAAAATTGTTTTCACCATTTAATAAAATATTAAAAACCAATTGCAACACCTTCTCTTCTTTGGTCAGATGCTCCTACCCAAAAATCGCCATATTTCCATATTATATTTAACCCACTGTTCATTTCCTTTTTAACAATATCATGCCCAAGCAATTTAAGATTTGAATAAATACTAAGTTCAAAATCTTTTTTTTCTATTTCTGAAAATCTGTTTCTAGAACATAAATGAGGTAAGCTAATAGCTTCTTCAATGTTTGCATTAAAATTTATAATATAAAATAAAGTTTTTGCGACATAGCAAATAATTCTGCTACCTCCAGGAGATCCAAGCACGCCAACCAATTCATCATTTTTAAAAACTATAGTAGGAGCCATGCTAGATCTTGGTTTTTTTTTTGGCTCTACTGAGTTTGCTATTTTTACTCCATCGCGACTATGACTTAGGAATGAGAAGTCAGTTAACTGATTGTTTAAAAAAAAACCTCCTACTGTTTTTCCAGAACCAAATGCAAACTCTATACTACTAGTAAGTGCAACTGCATTTCCATAAGAGTCAACTATACTAACATGAGTAGTTGAAGGAAGGTTAAAGTTTATTCCTTTCTGTAAATTATTTTTTTTAAATTTTTTTGGATTTCCGTTTTTAAATTTTTTTACAGCTTTTTGCAAGTTGATCAGACTAGACCTATGTTTAATATATTGTTCGCTTAATAATTCTTTAACCGGAACTTTAAAAAACTCTGGATCAGCTATATAAACATCTCTATCAGCATAAGTTAGTCTTGAAGCTTCTAAAAACAAGTGTTCGTCAAGCATTGTATTTTTATAATCAAACTTAGTATCAAAGTTTTCAAGAATAGATAGTATCTGTAACACTCCAAAGCCACCAGAAGTGGGAGGAGGAAATCCACATATTTTATACTCTTTATATTTTTTACAAAGCGGCATTCTTTTAATTGTTTTCCAATTACTTAAATCTTTTTTAGTCAGGTACGGGTGTAACTTTTGATGTATAAGACTTGCAACTTTTCCATTATTAACACTATAGCCATTCAGCGAAATTATATGTAATGATTTCGCTAATTCAATATTATTAACTGCTGATCCTATTTTTTTTGGTTTATTATTTCTAAAATATATTTTTTTAGCATATTCATCATTATTAATATGAGATGCCCACGAAAGCATTTTATTTAGCCTTGGTGATACATTGAAAGAATTTGCATAAATAATTGAATCTTCAAATAAGGTTTTCCATGCAAGTTTTCCATTTTTTCTATGAGCATCTGCCAGCATAGAATAAAGACCAGGAACTCCTATTGAGGCAGGGTTTATAAGTGCTTTTTTAAATGATACTTTTTTATTTTTTATATCATAGTACTGATTATGTTTAGCACTATTAGGAGCAAATTCCCTGCCATCCCATGCTTCTAGAATATTTTTTTGTTTGTTGTAAAAAATCAAAAATCCTCCACCTCCTAAACCAGAAGATTGCGGCTCTACAACTGATAAAACATTTTGTGCTGCTATTGCTGCATCAATTGCATTACCACCTTTCTTCAATATTTTTTTTGCAGCCATAGCTGCTCTTTCATCTGCACAAACTATCATGAATTTTTGGGAGTATTCTGCAGAAGTAGTTTTTTGATTTTCAAGGCCTACTTCGGGACTAGATCTAAAATCTTGTTCAGCAGCTAAAATATTATTAAAGTATAATAATTGTAGAAAAAAAATATATTTGATACATTTAAGAATTGAATTAATAAAAAACATTTTTCTTTAATGAATATACATTGTGGCTACTTTAATTGCTAGAAATTTAAAAACTTTAGAAGAAGCGCTTTCTAGTCGTAAAATTATAAATAAAAAAATAGGGCTAGTTCCAACAATGGGAGCTATTCACGACGGACATTTAGCACTAGTAGATAAGTGTTTGAAACTTTCTCAAGTCACAGTAGTTACTATTTTTATTAATCCTATTCAGTTCAATAATAAAAAAGATTTGAGCAATTACCCTACTTCAATAAGAAAAGATATAAATATATTAAGTAAAAAAAAGGTTGATATTATTTTTATTCCAAAAGCGAAGGAAGTTTATCCAATTGGCTTTAGTACATTCATAGAATTAAAAAGCTTTGATAATATTTTATGTGGAAAATCTAGAAGAGGCCATTTCTCTGGAGTTGCAACTGTTGTGTTGAAATTATTTTGTTTAATAAATCCTAAGATTGCTTTTTTTGGTGAAAAGGACTACCAACAACTATTTATAATAAAAAAATTGGTAAGAGATTTAAATTTAAATGTTAATGTACTAGAAGTGAAAACTGTTAGAGATAAAAATGGTTTAGCTTTATCTTCTAGAAATAGACTGCTTAGTAAAGAGGAAAAAAATATAGCTTCCAAGATTAATAGTATTTTAAAGGAGGTATCAATTAAAGACTTAAAAATAAATAAAGCTATATTACAGAGTACTTCCAAAAAACTATATTCAGAAGGTGTAACAAAAATAGAGTATCTAGAAATCAGGCAAGAGAAATCATTAGAAATTTGGAACCCTAAACAGTTTAAAAATAAACCTTACAGAATATTTATAGCTGTAAGAGTAGGCAAGGTAAGGCTAATAGACAATATGAGATTGTCTGATTAAAAGTATAGGTTAATCTTTTTAATCTGTATAAACTCTGACTTCTGTATCCTCAACATTAGCAAGAGCTAAATCAGTAATAGATAACCTGTCCGCAGGCATTCCCATGGATATTAAAGAGCTAATAATTTTACTTGCTTCTTCTCTGGCACTTGCAGCTCTAGCAGCTTTTTCACTAGAGTTTCCTGATGAAGAACTAACAGCAACTAATGTAAAGGAAGCATTAGGAGATCTTTCTAAAGCTGCACTAACTGCACCGAAAAGGCCTTGGCTAAATTTATCCTCTTCTCCTTTAATTCTTATTACTACTATAGGGTTTCCTGATAGGTTAGCATCTGACCTTTTATCTTGATTAATGACATTCTCATCATTTGAAGCAGGAAGAGAGTTAAGTGTTCCTAGCCCATTACCAAATGATTCTCCTATAGAAATAGCACTAGCAAGTTGAGTAAGTCTTCTTCTTTCCGCAGCTAAATAAATATCTCTTCTTCTAATAGTTTCATTAAGATTTTCTAATAGTCTTGTTAAAGCTACACCTCTTCTTTTTATATCATCTTGTAACACCGACAACTTTCTATGGTCTTCATCAACTGCTCCTCGTAATCTTTTAGCAGACATTGTTTGATCTTTTAAATAAGAAATTCTAGCAGATAATAGTGAAATTTGATTTCCTAATTCTACCATCTCTTGGCCTTGGGATCCCACTGCTGCCAATTCTGTAAGCGCTCTTTCGTATTGATTAAGAAGAATCGGGTTACCTGGTGTTGTACCAATTTGCAATCTAGCTGAAATCGCTGCTACTGTAGAATGGTAAACTTCTGCACTTGCTATACCATTAGCTTTAAGCAAGTTAAATAGATTAGTATTTTGTTTTATTTCATCATCCAAATTGGTAAATTCATTTCTCATTTCTGAAATTCTATCTCCTACATATGTTTGTATGGGAGCAATTTCAGGAAGATTGTTATTGGAAATATCAGTTTCATCATCTACAAACTCCAAGTTTCTGTCTTCATTTTCTGAAATTTCGTCAATTATTGTTATCTCATTAGTTTCTTCATTAGACCCAGTAACAATATCTATCTCTTCAGCGTCCTCAGGATCAAAGCTATCTCCAGGAATTTCTCTAATAACTACTTCACTATTTTCCTCTGCATCTGTAGGCCATAAATCAGTGTAATCACTTACAGAACAATTGTTGAAATAAATAACAGCAAATAAGATTAATAATTTTTTATATACAGATTTATACATATTTACCTCTAAGACGATAATAATACTAATACTATATAAATAAATCAATAGTGAGAATCTCATAAAGTAATGATAATTAAATTTGTGATATTTTTACAACACTAGTAACTTTAAGTATGTTTAGTGTACATTTAATTTAATTTTTATGGTTTAATCTTATTTGCTTGTTATGCCCCTGTAGGCTAACTGGATAAACCACATGACTACGGATCATGATTTAGGGGTTCGAATCCTCTCAGGGGCGCCAAAAAAATTATTTATAGTTTTTAAAATTTGTTATATAAAATTAAAAGTAAATTTTAATGTCAGAGCTCTCAAAAAATAAAGCAAACTTTTCTGCATTGACGCCGCTATCTTTTTTATATAGGACAGCTAGCATTTTTCCTAGTAGATTAGCTTGGATTTATGGCAAAAGAAAAGCAAGTTATCAGCAACTTTATTTAAGAAGTAAAAACCTATCAGCGGCGATAAAAAAGCTCAGAGTAGGAAAAGGTGAAGTGGTTTCAGTAATGTTGCCGAATATACCTGAGATGATAGAATCTCATTTCGGAATACCTATGAGTGGTGCTATTCTGAATTCATTGAATACTAGACTAGAAAAAAGAAGCATAGAGTTCATTTTAAAACATAGTAAGTCTAAAATTCTTATTTTTCACGAAGACTATATAGATTTAGTAAAAAGTTTATCTATAAAAACAAATCTAACATTATTGATAGTACAAGAAAAAAAACAAAATAATTATAGGGGTATCATCAACTATGATTCTTTTTTAAAAAAAATACCTGAACATCACTTTAAGGTATTAGAAAATTACTTGCCTGAAGATGAATGGGAATCAATAACTTTGAATTATACATCTGGAACTACTGGCGATCCTAAGGGTGTTTTATACCATCATAGAGGAGCGCATTTAATGTGCTTTAACAATCAGATGGTTTGGAAGATGGGATATCATCCTATATATTTGTGGACGTTGCCTATGTTTCATTGTAATGGATGGTGTTTTCCTTGGACAATAGTGGCTCTAGCAGGCACACAAATATGTACTAATAAATTTGATGGTAAAGAGATTCTTAAATTAATTGACAAATATTCTGTAACACACCTTTGTGGAGCTCCAATAGTTTTGCAAATGATAATTGAGAATAAAAAGAGAAAAAAGACTAAGCACATTGTTAATATAATGACAGCTGCTTCGCCTCCTCCTCCTAGCACTTTAGAAGATATTGAAAAAAGTGGATTTGAAGTTACGCACGTCTATGGGCTTACAGAGAGTTATGGCCCCGCAGTTGTATGTGAGTGGAAAGAAGAGTGGGATAAAATTAAATCTACGTCAAAAAAAGCCACTTTAAAAGCCAGACAAGGCGTAAAATACCCATCACTTGAATTCCTAGATGTATTTGATCCTAAAAGCATGAAGCCAGTAAAAAGAGACGGTAAGTCTATAGGAGAGGTTTTCTTAAAAGGTAATATTATTATGAAAGGATATCTAGGTAATAAAGAAGCTAATATAGTGGCATTTAAAAAAAATTGGTTTCATACCGGAGATTTAGCTGTAATTCATCAAGATGGATATATTGAGTTAAAAGACAGATCAAAAGATATTATAATTTCAGGAGGAGAAAATATATCCTCGATAGAAATAGAGAAAACTATAATTAAACACCCAAAGGTAAAAGATTGCGCTGTTATAGGTGTAAAAGATGAAAAATGGGGCGAGGTGCCTTGTGCCTTTGTTGAAAAAAAAACCAAAAACTTAACTGCTGAAGAAGTTATTAAGCACTGCAGAAAAAACCTTGCTGGGTTTAAGATGCCTAAAAAAATATTTTTTGAACAATTGCCAAGGACATCAACTGGTAAAATACAAAAGTTCAATCTTAGAAAAAATTTGAAAACTAGCAATGCCAAGATATAAGCTAACCCTTGAGTATCTAGGAACAAATTTTAGTGGTTGGCAAAAACAAAAAAACAGTTACTCGATTCAAGAATCCATAGAGAGGGCGGCAAGTAAACTACTACAACAAAAAATAGATTTAGTCGTTGCGGGCAGAACTGATGCAGGGGTGCACGCTGAAGGACAAGTAGCCCACTTAGACGTAAAAAAAACTTTTTGCTCTAGAAAGATGCAATTAGGCATAAATTTTTATTTACTGAATGAAAAATTTGGGAAAGATATTAGTATTAAAAAAGTAGTTAAAGTGAATTCTGATTTTAATGCTCGTTTTTCAGCAAAAAAGAAGTTATATCAGTACCTAATATTTAACTGTTATTATAGAAGTGCAATTTTAAAGAATAAAAGTTGGTGGGTAAGAAAAGAAGTAGATCATAAAAAAATTATAGAAGCAGCAAAGTATTTATTAGGTAATCACAACTTTTCTTCTTTCAGAGCAAAAGGTTGTCAGGCTAATTCTCCACTAAGAACTATAGATGACATAAAAATCATCAAAGAAAAGAATATTATTAAGCTAAATTTTTTAGCAAAATCTTTTTTATATAACCAGGTTAGAATTATGGTAGGTACTTTAAAAGAAATCGGTACATCTTCTAAAGGGCCAGAAGAGTTAGAAAAAATTCTTAAATTAGAAAACAGAAAATATGCTGGGATAACAGCACCTCCTGAAGGATTAACTTTAAAAAAAGTAATATACTAAATTGATTTTTTTATTAGGTCATCATATCTCAATATAAAATCTTCATAAATTTTTTGTAAAGATACAAGGTCTTTTATTAAAACATTTTCATTAATTTGATGCATTGTTTTTCCTACTGCGCCAAATTCTATTACAGGGCATATATCTTTTATAAACCTTGCGTCTGAAGTACCTCCAGTAGTAGAAAGTAAAGGGTTTTTTCCAGTGACATTTTTTACGGATTTAACGAAGGCTTTAACAAATGCATCTGGATTTGTGTAAAAAGGTTTATTAGATGAGATAATTTTTATAGAATATTTACAAGAATAACTATCACATATTTTTTTAATTATATTAAGGATTTGTTTTGTATTGTAACTGCTATTGAACCTAATATTAAGGCTAATTTCAGAAGATAAAGGTATTACATTGCTGGCTTTATTTCCTGTATCTATAGATGTGATTTCAAGATTAGATATAGGAAAGTTTTTTGCTTTTTTACTTAAATTTAAATTGCAGAGTTCGCTACAAATCTTGCTAGTATATGACATAGGGTTATCTGCTAAGTGAGGATATGCAACATGCCCCGGTTTCCCAATAACTTTTATTTTTAATGAAAGGCTTCCTCTTCTTCCTATTTTTATCATATCGCCTATGTTTTTAGGATTAGTAGGCTCTCCTACAATGCAGTGATTAATTTTTATTTTCTTTTTTTTAATCCAAGATATTATTTTTTTTGTTCCATTTTCAGCAACCCCTTCTTCATCACCTGTTATCATTAAAGCTAATGAAAAACAAAGCTGCTTTTTGCTTAAAACATTTTCACATGCATTGATCCAAGCTGATATGGCTCCTTTCATATCAGACGCTCCTCTACCATAAATTTTTTCTTTAGTAACTTTTCCGATGAAGGGATCATATTTCCATGAGTTCAAATCTCCGGGAGGGACTACATCTGTGTGGCCCGCAAAACATAAAGTTCTATTATTTTTATTACTGCATTTGAGAATGGAGAATAAATTCAATACTTTTTCATGTCTTTTAGATTCGAATAGTAGTTCTGTGTTTTTAAACCCTAGACTAGATAATTTTTTTTTTAATAAGTTAATTGCACCATCATCAATGGGAGTAACAGATTTCTTTTCTATGAGAGTTCTTGTAAAGTTAATAAGTTTTGTTTCCATAAATATATATATAGTTTATTATTTTGAAAAATGCTTTAAAATTATCACTTTATTTAAAAAAGAGACTAATGAAAAAAATTTTACTTTTGGGAAGTGGTGAGCTGGGTAAAGAGTTTGCTATTAGTGCTCAAAGACTAGGGTGTGATATAATTGCATGCGACTCTTATCCTAATGCTCCAGCAATGCAAGTAGCTGACTGCTTTAAAGTTTTTGATATGTTAGACCCTAATAAGCTAAAGGATGCAGTAAAAGAATTTAATCCTGATTTTATAGTTCCAGAGATTGAGGCAATTAGAACCCAAGAACTATTAAAACTTGAAGAACAAGGTTTTAATATTGTGCCATCAGCTAGAGCTGTAAATCTAACTATGAATAGAGATGAAATAAGGAACAGAGCAACTGCATTAGGAATAAGAACAGCTAAATATGAGTATGCATCAAATATAAAGGAATTGATAGCTGCTACTCAAAAAATAGGGTTTCCTTGTATTGTTAAGCCCGTAATGTCTTCTTCTGGAAAGGGACAAACTAAACTCTATGGAGAAAATAATGTCGAAAATGCTTGGGATGAGGCAGCAAGAAACATGAGAGGAGATAGGGCCAAGGTAATAGTAGAAGAGTTTATAGTTTTCAATTCAGAGATAACGCTTTTGACAGTAAAGCAGAAAAAAGGAGAGACACTTTTTTGCTCCCCTATAGGACATACGCAATCAGAGGGCGATTATATAGAAAGCTGGCAACCTTTTGATATTAACGAAGATCTTTTAAATCAGGCACAAAATATCTCTAAAGTTATCACCGATGATTTAGGAGGTTATGGAATATTTGGAGTTGAATTCTTCGTATTAGAAAATGAAGTTATATTTAGTGAACTTAGTCCTAGGCCACACGATACAGGGATGGTTACCATGTTTACTCAAAATTTGAATGAGTTTGACCTTCATTTAAGAGCTTTATTAGAACTACCTATACCAAATATCCTACTTTTAAGAAAGGGCTATAGCACTGTTATTAAAGCTGGTGATGATATGCCTAAAAATTCTAAATATGAAATAAAAGGCTTAGAAAAAGCCTTACTTATAAATAATGTAGATGTAAGAATTTTTGGAAAATCAAAAGCTTGGCCTGGTAGAAGGTTAGGAGTTATTCTTTCTAGTGAAAAAGAAAATGGAGAAGCGGCTAAAAAATTTATAAGTATAGTAAAAAGTAAATAAATAATTAGACTAATCTTATGTTTTTAAGAAATTTTTTTTTTATTTTTCTTATTATTTGCTTTTTTGGAAAAAGTGTATCTGGGAAAGAATATATTTTTAAATGGTTTAATAATGTAAACATTTTAGACTCTTTGGAGTTTTTTGATAAATCTAAATATCAATTAACTCTAGCCGAAGGTTCTTGGGAAGACAATGAGGGCAACTATGGAGTTTTAAAATGTCTGGGGCCAATTAAAGTTAATTCAGAAGGAAAAGCAAACTTAGAAGTGGTTTGTAAAGGTTTTGATCATTTAGAAAATAAATTTTCTATTATATTAATCAGAAAATCTGATTATGACGAGGGAATAGGTGAAGCTATTTATACATATGGGACAGGAAGATATAAATCTTTAGTAGATATGAAATGCAAGTATGCTATTAAATATATAAATAGGTCACAAAAGGTTGTTATAGGCATATATGTAAATGAATTATTGGTTGTTTAAAAGCGAGCCTTCTAGTTGGTCTTGGGATGATCAGAGAAAGGCAGGAAAGAAGGGCGAAGGTTGGGATGGTGTCAGAAACTATCAGGCCTCAAATAATATGAAAAAAATGAAATTAGGAGATTATGGATTTTTTTATCATTCAGTTTCTGATAAAAAAATAGTGGGAGTAGTTGAAGTTATGAAAGAATATCATCCAGATCCAACAGATAAATCAAATAAGTTTGGGATGGTTAGAGTAAGAGCTTTGAGAAGTTTGCCTGTTCCTGTAACATTAAGTGATATAAAAACAAATAAGGCTTTAATAGAATTTCAAATGATTAAACAATCAAGATTATCAGTTGTTCCAGTTACAAAACAAGAGTGGAATGTAATTTGTAAAATGGCCAATTTAAAAAATTTATAATTATACTATAATAGTAAAGTGGAGTAATTTAAAATGAGCGATATATATAAAACACCTAGTAATTATGCTTCTGAGATATTGGTAGATAAAGAAGAATATGCCAAAATGTACAACGAATCAATTAATGACCCTGAAGGTTTTTGGGAAAAGCAATCCAAAAGAATAAATTGGATAAAAAATTTTACCAAAGTTAAAAATATTAGTTACAGTAAGGATAATCTTTATATAAAGTGGTTTGAAGATGGCTCACTAAATGTAGCGGCAAATTGTATAGACAGACATACTAAAGATAAAGGGGATAAAGTCGCCTTAATATGGCAAGGAGATGATCCTAAAGATGTAAAAAAAATAACTTATTCGGTTTTGTTATCAGAAGTCTCTTTAATGGGAAATATATTACTGAAGCATGGTGTAAAAAAGGGAGATAGAGTAACAATTTATATGCCAATGATACCTGAGGCAGTATACGCGATGTTATCTTGTGCAAGGATTGGGGCAGTGCATTCAGTTGTTTTTGGAGGTTTTTCTCCAGAGTCTCTAGCCGATAGAATTAAAGACTGTGAGTCTGATTTTGTAATTACAGCTGACGAGTCAATTAGAGGAGGAAAAATATTTCCACTTAAAAAAAATGTAGATGACGCTATAGAAAAAGTGGGAGGGGTTAGGAATGTTCTGGTAGTTAGAAGAACCGGCGGTAAAATAAACTTTGATGAGACTAGAGATATTTGGTGGCATGAAGAAAAAAATAAAGTGGATAACTTTTGCAAGCCTGTTGAAGTAAATGCTGAAGATCCATTATTTATTTTATATACATCGGGCTCAACTGGAAAACCTAAAGGGGTACTTCATACTTCAGGAGGGTACTTGGTTTATGCTTCAATGACCCATGAATATATTTTTAACTACAAGGAAAATGATATTTATTGGTGTACAGCAGATGTGGGTTGGATTACAGGACATTCTTATATAGTTTATGGACCGTTAGCCAATGGTGCTACAACCTTAATCTATGAAGGTTTACCAAATTATCCAGATGCTTCTAGGTTTTGGGATATCTGTGATAAACATAATGTAAATATTTTTTATACTGCACCTACAGCATTAAGGGCAATAATGAGAGAGGGTGACGAGTATGTAAAGAAAACTTCTAGAAAAAGCCTAAAGTTACTAGGAACAGTTGGAGAGCCTATTAATCCAGAAGCCTGGAAATGGTATTATGATGTAGTAGGAGATGGAAATTGTCCGATTGTTGATACTTGGTGGCAAACAGAAACCGGAGGAATTTTAATTTCACCATTACCAGGAGCTAATGATATGAAGCCAGGTTCTGCAACAATTCCTTTTTTTGGAATTCAGCCTGCTATAGTAGACAAACAGTCAACAGTATTAGAAGGAATGGCAGAGGGAAATTTGGTAATTACAGATAGTTGGCCAGGACAAATGAGAACAGTCTATGGAGATCATCAAAGATTTATTGATACATATTTTTCCACTTTTGAAAATGTCTACTTTACAGGTGATGGAGCAAAAAGAGATGAAGACGGATACTATTGGATCACCGGAAGAGTAGATGATGTGATTAATGTATCAGGACATAGATTAGGAACAGCCGAAATAGAAAGTGCATTGGTATCACACGACTTGGTTACAGAAGCTGCTGTCGTAGGATATCCTCATGATATAAAGGGACAAGCTATTTATGCTTATGTAACTCTTAAGTCTGGGCATGAGGGAGATAATGAATTAATTCAAGATTTATTAAAAACAGTAAGCATTGTAATCAGCCCAATAGCTAAGCCAGAGCATATTCAATGGGCCCCTAATTTGCCAAAAACTAGGTCAGGAAAAATAATGAGAAGGATATTAAGAAAAATTGCCGCCAATGAAATTTCTAACCTTGGAGACACTTCTACATTAGCAGATCCTGGAGCAGTTAAGGAATTAATAGAAAATAGACTTATAAAATAGGTTAAAGTAATTATAGGAGAAAATAATGGAAAAAGATTATTTAAAAGTATACTTGTCTGGTGAAATACACTCTAAATGGAGAGAAGTCATACAAAAGAAAGTTTTAGATATGAAGCTGCAAATAAATTTATTATCTCCAGTCACAGACCATTTAGCCAGTGATGATTGTGGAGTTAAAATTCTAGGAGAAGAACAAAAAAAGTTTTGGCATGATTATAAAGGAGCTGGAATTAATTCTATCAGGACTAAGAATATGATAGAAAAGTCTGATATTGTAATTGTAAAGTTTGGAGACAAATATAGACAGTGGAATGCAGCTTTTGATGCTGGGATGGCAGTTACATTAGGAAAGTCTCTTATCACATTGCATGAAGAAAGTTTAGACCATGCTTTAAAAGAAATAGATGCGGCATCTAGTGCAGTGTGTAGAACAGAAGAACAAGTAATAGAAACTTTACAGTACGTTACAAGAAGTTAGATAAAATAGATAAACTTATTTCTGTAATATTGTAAAAAAAAATCAAAAATCTGATACCCTGCCTTTTACTTCCCAGTCACCATATCTAGTAGGTTCAGGACCTTTTGGTCCTCCAATTTCTTTAAATATTTTTTTTTTAATTTTTTTCTTTTTTAAAATAATTTTTTCTTTTTCTTGTTTTTTATTCATAATATAAACTTATATGAAAAAAATAGATAAGACTAGGATTTTAATTTTAAAAGGAATTTCCCAACATTTAAGAGGAGTTCCTCTTAAAAAAATAAATGATTACTACAATAATTATTTTAAAAAAAACAATCTATCAGAAAAAGATATATCTTTTGTAACTTACTTTACCAATATAGCAATAAGACATAGAGGCCAAATTGAGACCATAATCAGACATTATATAAAAAAAAACCTTCCAAAAAACATTCTAGAAATTAAAGCTGGTTTAATGTTAGGAGTAGCTCAAATATTTTTTTCTGAAATACCATCTTATGCTTTGGTGGATAGTACAGTTAATTTATTTCAAGGTAAAATTAAAAAATGGAGGAGTCTAGCTAATGCTGTTTTAAGGAAAATTAATACAGAGAAAAATAGTTTAGAAAAAATTAAAAATAATTTAATGCTTTCTATTCCAGGTTGGCTATATACAGACTGGAAAAATCAATATGGAGAAAAAAATGTTAAAAAACTTCTAGAAGTTTTTCAGAATGAACCAGGGCTAGATTTAAGAGTAAAAAATAAAATAGACCATTGGGTTTCTGTATTAGGAGGAATTAAATTAGGTCACAACACAGTAAGAGTTTTTAATAAAGGAAATGTAGAAAGCTATAAGGGGTATAAAGAAGGAAGTTGGTGGGTTCAAGATATTGCAGCTCAATTGCCAGTAACAATAATGGGAAATATTAAAAGAAAAAATATTTTAGATTTGTGTTCTGCTCCAGGAGGAAAAACTTTACAGATGCTAAGCCAAGGTGCATATGTTAAAGCAATTGAGGCTTCGAAGGAAAGATCAGACATGCTTTTAAAAAATATAAATAGAATAAATTTATCAAAAAAATTTAAAGTTGAAGTAATTGATTTGATGTATTTAGAATCAAAAGAAAAGTATGATATCGTATTACTTGATGCGCCATGTTCTGGAACAGGTACATTTAGAAAAAATCCAGATGTCGTATGGATAAAAAATAAAAATGACGTTATTAAAAATGCAAAAAACCAAAAAAAGCTTTTAATTAAAGCATTAAGTTTTGTTAAAAAAAAAGGTTTTCTTATTTATAGCAATTGTTCATTGCAGCACGAAGAAGGTGAGAACTTAATTAAAGATTTAGTTAATAAAAATATCATACAATTAGATATAATTAATGAAAAAGAAATTTCTGGCTATCCTAAAGAAATAATTAATAAAGGATTGATAAGAACTCTCCCTTACATGTATAATGGAGGAATGGATGGTTTCTTTATAGCAAGAATTAAAAAAATAATATAGTGAGCAAATGAAAAGAAATATTTATAAACCTAAAATTGCGGCTTCGATTTTATCAGCTGACTTTTCTATTTTAGGAAAAGAAGTAAAAGATGTTGATAAGGCTGGTGCAGATATTATTCATATTGATGTTATGGATGGTTTATTCGTTCCTAATATTACTATTGGACCTGATATTGTCTCTAGTATAAGAAGCTATAGTAAAAAAATATTTGATGTTCATCTAATGATTGAAAATCCTGCAAATTTTATAGACAACTTTTACAAGGCAGGAGCTGATATTATTACCATACATATAGAAGCGGAAAGCCACCCTATCAGAACATTAGAATATATAAGGAGTTTAGGAATAAAAGCAGGCATTTCAATAAACCCTGGCACTAGTGAAGAAAATTTAAAATATTTATTAGATTATTGTGACTTAATTCTGGTAATGCTAGTAAACCCAGGATTTGGTGGGCAGAAAACTATAATGTCACAAGTAAAAAAATTGGATAACATTAAGCAGATGATTAAAAGGGAAAATAAAAAAAATATTTTATTGGAAGTAGATGGGGGAGTGAATATTAAGAACTTTGCTACATTAGTTGACGCAGGAGCAGATATTCTTGTTGCAGGAAGTTCAATATTTAATTCTGGGAAAAAAATGTACAATAAAAATATTAAAAACTTGAGAAACTCTTGGAAGAGAAGTGATATTAAAGAAAATTTTTAAAAGAATTTTATTAAAAACGCCAATTTATGATTTTTATTTATCAAAAAATGACTTTTCTGAAATATTAATAACTCCTCATGATCCTTGGCCAGGTGATGCATCTATTGGAGAAAAAATTTTACAAGGAGATTTGAGTTTTTCCTCAAAAAAAAGGGAATTAAAATCTCAAAAGCTTTTATGGCAAATAAATAATAATAATAAAGATTTTTGGAATGAGGAAGTTCATACATTTAGTTGGCTTAGGCACCTAAAAGCAAGGTCGGGGCCGCTTGCTAGAAAGCAAGCAAGAAAGATTATTATAGATTGGTTGAAGAAAAATAATAGATGGAATGACAAAACTTGGCGACTTGATATTATTGCAAGAAGGATTTCTTCTTGGACTACAAATATAAGTTTTCTATTAGCGGATAAAGATGAAGAGTTTTCATCAATATTAAAGGAAAATCTTTTTAAGCAAATTAAACATCTGAATACTTTTACAACAAAAAATTCTTTAGATAAACTTGATAAAGTTTATGCAAAAGATGATAGCTCAGTAAAAAAATTCAAAATTTTAAGAGGTTTGATTTTAAGTGGAGTATGTTTTGAGGGAAGCCAAAAAAGTTATGTAAATAGTTTAGCTTTACTAAAAAATGAGATACTTAGTAATTTTAATGAAGAAGGTGTACATCTTAGCAGGCTTCCATCTGCTCAGCTTTCAATCTTAGGAGATCTTATTACCATTAGGGATATTATAATGGCTGCAAAAATAGACGTTCCAGAGTATTTATCTTCACAAATTAAAAAATCTGCTCATAGTTTAAGGTTCTTTAGAACACTAGATGGCACTTTAAGTACTTTTAATGGCTCTAAAAGAGAAACAAAGTTTGTTATTGATAAAATTCTTAACGCAGCAGACGGGAAAGCTAGAGGAAAAGGACCATTAACTTTAATCAGTAGTGGCTATGTAAAATTACTAGTTCCTGAAGCATGTGTAATCATAGATACATTAGCTACAAATAATAAAGTATTTTCTAAAACTCCACATGCTTTAGAGGTTTACGTCGGAAAGAATAGACTGTTAGGATCTTGTGGAAGCTCTTTTTCAAAAAATACAGAATGGAAAAATATTTTAAAATCAACTGCTGCTCATTCAACTGTTTCTTTAGAAGATTCTGACGCATTCATAGGAACTGACCTCAAACAGAAGACATTCTCAAAAAGATATACTAAGGATGGATCAGAATTGGTAGAGCTTATACATTATGGGTACTTTAATAGATTTTCTAGTATATGTTTTAGAAAAATTGAACTCGGCAATAATGGAAAGAATATAGCAGGATTAGATAAAATCGAGAGTAAAAAATTAAATAAGTTTAATATTAGGTTTCACTTTTCCCCAGATATTAAAATATCTCTCTCATTGGATAAAAAATCAGTAGTTCTAGCTACAAAAGAACAAGGTTGGAGGTTCTTATATGAAGGACAAGCTAAGCTTAGTCTGGATCCAAGTATTTTTATTCAAGACGACGGGAAAATAAGCAGTACATTTCAAATAGTATTAAGTGGTTCAACAAAAAACCCTCAGACCAATATCCTGTGGGGATTTAAAAGAATTTCATAAACTTCTCAATTCAAAATACATCCTGCTACAGATAGCCCTACACCAAAACCCATAAGACACACATTTTTATTTTCTGGAAAGGTTCCATTTTTTTTGAGATTACTAATGGCAATGGGTATAGTTGCAGATACAGTATTGCCAAGGTTTTGAATGTCAATAAACCATTTTTTATCTTCAATATTAAGTTTTTTCTTAAGTTTATCTAAAACAACTCCACTAGCTTGGTGAAATAAAAATAAGCTTATATCATCTTTAGATAAAGCAGCCTTTTGAAGAAGCTCATGAGTTGCCATTGGAACTAATCCTAAGGAAAACTTTAATACTTCAGGACCATTCATATACAAATTAGCTTTTGACGGATTATCTCTTACCATTAAATACTTTCCTCCTGAACCATCCGTTTTAAATATAAAAGGGCCTATTTTTTGTTTTTCACTTTTCTCAACAATAGTTGCTGCAGCTGCATCGCTAAAAATAGGACGACAAGTTCTATCGTTTTTTGATATGTATTTAGAATAATGATCAGAGCAAACTATTAATATTCTTTCTGCAAGATCATTTTTAATTAGTGATGTTGCCAAAGACAAAGAATATACAAAACCAGAGCAGCCCTGATTTATATCAAATGCTAATGAGTTTTTTGTAATACCTAACTTGTCCTGTAGCAAGCAAGCTCTAGTAGGCAAGGGGTTAGTTGGTGATTGGGTAACATATACGATACCATCTATATCTTTATTATTATAATTTTCTATACAAACTTTAGATGCTTTAAAACTTAAATCTTCAGGTGTTTCATTATTTTCTAATATATGTCTGTTATTTATTCCGGTTTTTGAAAAAAGTTTTTCATAATTCCATTCGGGGTTTTCTTTGCAAATATCATTTAAACTTTCTTTTTTACTTCCTAATAGATAATGGATCGATGCAATTCTTGTCATTTTTATATAAAATTTAAATCAATTGTAACATAATATAATAATTAATTTAAAAAAGCTTTAAGAATATGAAAATCTTTTATCAAATATATTTAGACTACACATTATTTCTTTTTTTCACTTTAGCCTTTATTTTTACAATTATATTTTTTAAATTTCTAATCCCGTTATTTGTAAACTATAAATTTTTAGATAAACCAAATAATAGATCTAATCATATTGAACCTGTACCACTAGGAGGTGGTTTAGTAGTAATTCCTTTAATAATTTTAGTTTCATATTTAACAGGTTTTGTTTGGTCTTTTGCAAACATTTTTGCTTTTCTTTCTTTGTTTTTTATTTCTTTAGTAGATGATTTTAAAAATATAAGGGCTTTATATAGATTAATTATGCATTTTTTTTGTATTTTTATTTATGTACATTTTTCACTCCTAGAAAGTATAAACTTTACGCTATATTTAAAAGAAGTTTATCTCACTATTTTTATTTATTTTTTTTTAATAGTAGGAATGACATGGTTTATTAATGCATTTAATTTTATGGATGGCATAGATGGAATTACAGCTATTCAAATCATTTTTTTAACTTGTTCTTTAATGATTTTTAATTTATTTTTAGAGATAGATAATAACGTTTTACATTACTGTGTGTTAGGGGTAATTTTAGGGTTTCTTTTTTATAATTGGCACCCAGCTAAAATATTTTTAGGGGACTCAGGAAGCATTCCACTAGGTTTTTTGATGTTATACTTTTTAGTAGAATTCTCTTTTTCAGGATACTGGATAGCTGTTTTAATTTTGCCAATGTATTATTTATTAGATACTTCAATAACCTTATTTCTTAGAATTTATAAAAATGAAAAGTTTTGGCAACCTCATAGCCAGCATTTTTATCAAAAGGCAGTGCGAAATGGTCAATCTCACAAAAAAGTTTGTTTAAAAATAATATTATTGTCGATAGGTTTATTTGTTTTTTCCTTTTTATCAATATTAGAACCAAACAACTTTATCTTCTTAATATTATCTTTTGTTTGGTGTATGTTTTTCCTTTTTAATTTTTCTAAAACAAAAAAAGTTATACTAAAATGATGCGACTAATAAAAATAAGGTTCTTAATAGTTTTACTTATTGATTTTTTTATAAGTATTTTATCTATTAATTTATCTGGATTTTTAAGACTAGGAGAGTTTTTTATAAACTCTTATGAGGTCATTATAGCTGCAATAGTGGTTCCGATTACTTTTTATTTATTTAAAATTTATAAAACCTCTTGGAGGTATTTTTCACTTTTAGATATGTGGTCTTTAATTAGAGTTTGTCTTATTGCTAATATATTTATCTTCATATCTATATTTATTATAAATCGACTTGAAATGATTCCTAGGCTTGTTATAGTACTGAACTTTTTTTCTTTATCAGTGCTTACCTGTGGAGCAAGAATAATTTATAGAAGCATGTATGAAAAGCTTAACTTAGATATAAGCAATAGAAAAGAAGGCATTATTCCTGTTTTGTTAGTGGGGTCAGAAGAAAGTGCTGACGACTTTATTAGAGGTACTGAGAGAAAAAATAGTTCTTATAAAGCTATAGGAATAATTAGTGAAAATAAACTTAATAGTAAAGAATATCTTATTAGGGGAGTTCCGGTATTAGGTGTCCTTGAGGATGCAAATCAAATTATAAGTAAGTTACATAAAAAAAATCACTTTCCTCAGAGGTTAGTTATTGTGTCTAGTAGTATTAAAAGCATAGAAATGTCAGAACTTATGAAAATATCTGATAAAAATGGTATGAAATTAGGCAGAGCTCCTGCTCCTAGCGAAGTCTTAGATAGCAAACCTTCTTCTTTAATAAGAGAAGTTAGTCTTGAAGACCTATTAGGAAGAAGGCAGAACAGATTAAATACAAATAAAACCTCACAATTAATTAGTAAAAAAGTCGTATTAATTACAGGGGCAGGGGGAAGTATAGGAAGTAAATTAGCTAAAAAAGTTTCAAAATTAGGGCCAAGTAAATTAGTAATGTTGGATTTAAGTGAAAATGCAATTTATAACCTTAAAAATTCCTTTTACGAAAGTACTAATAAAAAAAAATATATTTTTCTTTGTTCTAATATTAGAAATAGAAATGAAATGGAAAAATTATTTATTAAGTACAAGCCTGATGTTATTTTTCATGCTGGAGCGCTAAAACATGTAACAATTTGCGAAGAAAATATATCTGAAGCTATAAGGACAAATGTAATAGCTACAGCAATGTTGGCCGACCTGGCAGAAAAATTCTCTAGCTCATGTTTTGTTCAAATTTCTACAGACAAGGCAGTTGAACCATCGAGTGTCATGGGGTTAACTAAAAAACTAGCAGAAATTATAATTCAGTCTAAAGACAAGCTAAGCAAAAGTGATACTAGATTTATAACGGTAAGATTTGGAAATGTTTTAGGTTCAACTGGTTCGGTTGTTCCATTATTTAGAAGACAACTATCAGAAGGTGGGCCACTTACCGTAACAGATAAGAATGCTACTAGATTTTTTATGACTATTGAAGAGGCTGTAGACTTAGTAGTTTATGCTTCAGCGGAAAATCTTTTTAAGAAAAGTATTCCTAAAGGCTGCATAAATGTATTAAATATGGGTGCATCAGTAAAAATAGATGATTTAGCAAAGCAAATTATTAGGCTTTCAGGTTTAGTGCCTGGAAAAGATATAAAGATTAAATATATAGGCTTAAATAAAGGAGAGAAGTTATATGAAAAGCTTTATGGTGACAATGAAGAAAAAGTGACTCAGGATGCAGAAGGATATTTTTTAGTTAAGAGTAAAAAAAGAAAAGCTTTTAGTATTGGGGATATTCTTACAAATTTAGAAAAGTTATGTAATAGTCAAAAAGGAAATCTTTATTATAAATTATTTAAAATACTAGGGTAAATAAATTGAAGAACATATTAAAAATAAATAAATGTTTGATATCAGTATCAGATAAATCAGATATAGTTAAATTTGCAAAAAGCATTTCTGCAAAAAAGATTGATATAGTATCAACAGGTAATACCTACAAAAAACTTAAGCAAGAAGGTATTAAAGTAAAAAAAGTTGAAAGTATAACTAAATTTCCAGAAATATTAGAAGGTAGAGTTAAGACTTTACATCCCAAAATTTTTGGAGGAATTCTAGGTGATGTTAATAATGTTAGACATTTAAAAGATATGCAAAACCATAAACTAGAAAAATTTGAACTAGTCATAGTTAATCTTTACCCTTTTGAAAAAGTTATTGAGAAAACTAATAATATACAGAAGTGTATAGACAATATAGACGTAGGAGGCCCCTCTATGATTAGAGGTGCAGCAAAAAATTATAATTCTACTGGTGTAGTGATAGATAAAAATGATTACAAAGAAATTTTAATGCAAATAAAAAATTATGGAGGTCTAACTTTAGATTTAAGAAAAAAGCTTGCTTATAAGGCTTTCTATAGAACTATGCAGTATGATACAAAAATATCAGTATGGATGAGTAGAAATATTTTAGATAAAGAATATAGTGATTTATTAATATCAGCTAGCAAACCAAATAAATTACGTTATGGAGAAAACCCTCACCAAGCTGCTAGTTTTTATTCTACAACTAAAAATAAAAGTACATTTTTTGAAAAACTTAATGGAAAAGAGTTGTCTTACAACAATTTAAATGATTTAAAATTAGGTTTGAAATTAACTGCAGAGTTTAGTTCTCCTACATGCGTAATAATCAAACATGCTATTCCCAGCAGTGTTTCTGAGTCAAAGGATATTAAATCAGCGTGGGATAGAGCATATATGGCAGATAGTTTGAGTGCGTTTGGAGGTGTTGTAATATTTAATAAAAAGTTAGATGAACAGCTAGCAAGAAAAATAAGTAAAGTATTTTTAGAAGTTATTGTAGCTCCAAGTTATACAGAAAAAGCTTTAAAAATTTTACGTAAAAAAATAAACTTAAGAATTATTAAAATAAAAAATATTATAAAACTAGTAAAAACTTTTGAAAAAGATATAACATTCTTGCCTGGAGGCGTCTTAGTTCAGGAAGTAGATAAATTTAAAGTTTCAATAAATAAGCTTAAAGTAGTTACAAATAAGGCTCCTTCAAAAAAAGAAAAAGAAGATTTAGTATTTGCATACAAAGTAGTAAAACATGTAAGATCTAATGCTATTGTTATAGCAAAAAATAAGACCACTGTAGGCATTGGCTCAGGTAATACTAGTAGAGTAGACTCAGTACAGTTTGCAATAATTAAAGCAAAAAGATCTTTTTTAGGAAAAAGAGATAATCTCTTAGGGGCGGTAATGGCATCTGATGCTTTTTTTCCATTTTCTGACAGTATAAAAATAGCAGCTAAAGCTAATATTAAAGCTATTATTCAGCCCGGGGGGTCAATTAGTGATAATAAAGTTATAGAAGAAACAGATAAAGAAAAAATATCAATGGTGTTTACAGGAAAAAGGTGTTTTAGTCATTACTAATTACACTAATTATAATGATTCTACAAATTTTACTAATTTTTCTAGATCATTCTTATGATTTTTTATTAAATAGTTAATTGAGTTAGCGGCTTCGCCACCATGTAACAGTATTGCTTGTAAAATTGTATCTGCTCTACCATCATGTAAGAATGTGGCTCTTGGGTTAACGCTTTTTGACAAACCTATTCCCCATAATGCAGGAGTTTTCCATTCTCTATTTGTTATCTTGCCTTGAAGGTTTTTATCAGCAAGGCCTTCCCCCATATCGTGCAAGAGCAAGTCGGTATAAGGCCAGATTAATTGAAACTTAAGAAAATCAAACTTTGCATTTTTTGAGGTAACGTATTTTGGTGTATGGCAAGAAGTACAATTTGATTTATAAAAAATTTCTTTTCCCTTTAAGACATCTTTGTTATTAACATTTCTTCTTTTTGGGGGTGATAGACTAGACAAATAAAATACTACCTTTTCTAATACTTCTTTATTAACTTCAGTATTTTCATTTTTATTTATTCCAGTAGTAAAATTATAGCATTCCTCTTGTTGTTCTGTACAATCACCGTAGGGATTTGTTGCTAAATAATTAGAAATTCCCATATCATGCATAAACGCAACTCCACTCTGTATTGGTAGATTAGGAGTTGATGCTCTTATACCAAACCTTCCAATACTATCTTCTCCGTCTTCATTTTTAACAATTCTTGCAATTCCCGAAACTCCGTCTCCATTTAAATCAAACTCATCATCTTTCTTTAATATATCGGTTTCCTCAATTGCTTCTAACAAACCAACTCCATAAACTGGTGGAGATATTCTTAAAGATAAAGAGCTGCTTTTATCTAACTTCCCAAAGTTTAAATTCTTTATATTAAAGTCAATATTTTTGTAATTGATTTGTAAATCCTTATTTAGCCAAGTACTCAAATGATTTTTAACTATTTTCCCTTCAACTTCAGATGTCATACCAGGCACGGCAAAGAACTGAAATTGTTTGCCATAGGAAATATCAGAAGTTAGATTTAGATTATTATATTTTCCCACTTTAATTACTAAAGAAAGAGGCTTTTCAGAATTAGGTAAATGCCCTCTACCATCTTTTATGTGGCATGATTGACAAGCCCTTGCATTATAAAGAGGTCCTAGTCCATCAGATGATATAGTTGATGCTGGTGCGGCAATCCAGAGTTTTCTAAAAAGACCATTGCCTATCAAAAAGTTTTGTCTGTCTTCAAAGCTTAATGTAGTAAAGTGATGTGAATAAGCATTTCTACCTATCTTATCAACAGTTCCAGCTCCACCAGATAAAGATTCAGACCTTTCAGCTTTATTAAAATTAGTAGTTAGTTTTAATACGTTATTGACTTTTTTTAATTCTTCTTTATTGAGGTCAGTTCTACTAACTGCAAAGTTAGTAGTTAAGATAAAAATACTTATTAAAAAAAAAAAAAAATTCATTTTCTTAGTTAAAAACTGCTTCAGGGTCATCAAGAGAATCAGAACCTTCTACTTGTAAATTATTTATTTTTAGTAATTTAGCTACTTTTTCAATATTTTTACTTTGTAGTATTAAAGCATCTACCGCATTTTGGATTAACAAGTTTCCTGATTTATTATCCTTAGCAATTAGCATATCATAAGTTATACCGTTATTGGCAGAACTGACTATTTTATTCATATGAAAGATAGTGTTTTCAATAGACTTTTTTAATATTATATCTAAATCTTTATCTTTAGATTGCACTAATTCACTTAAACTTGACCCTGAGATAACTTTATTTTCTATATTTTGATATTTTCCTAAATATATATTTTGAATTCCTATAACATTAAATAAATGAGAATTATGTGTGTTATCAGAAAAACAATCATGCTCTTCTTCAGGATCATTAAGCATCAAGCCTAGTTTCATTCTTTCTCCAGCTAATTCACCATATGATAAACTTCCCATACCTGTTAAAACTCTTCTTAGACCATCTTTATAAGAACTATTAATTAAATCTTTTCTAGCCTTCCCCTCAATTGACCATGCATTTTTGATTTCTTCTAAATCTTTTACCAATAATTTAGTAGCTACTAAAAGATACTCTCTTCTTCTATCACAATTATCATTTGTACAGTTTTCTAAACTAAAGTCAGTATGAGGCCTATTACCTTTACCTTCTTTAGTTCCATTTAAATCTTGTCCCCATAGTAAAAATTCAATAGCGTGATATCCTGTTGCAACATTAGCCTCATTGCCTCCTATTTCATGCAGTTTATTTTCTAATAAAGCTGTATTAATTATGCTTGCATCAATCAGATTTCCCTCTACTTTAATTTTCTTATTTGCAATTACATTAAAGTTAGAAAAATCATTTTCCGTAGGATAGTAGAGAGTCTGATCTACATAATCTATAAGACCTTCATCTAATGGCCATGCATTAACTTTGCCTTCCCAATCATCAACAATTGGATTTCCAAATCTAAAGACTTCTGTTTGTTGATAAATTTTTCTGGCTTCTAGCCAACTAAGTTTAACCTCTTTTAAATTAGACTTAGTTGTATTATTTAAAAAATTATTAACTTTTGAAAGTAGTAAGTTAGCTAAATATAAAGAATCACTATATTTTTCTTCAGCTAAATTAGAATATGTAGTTAATAAATTATTTTTCGCCCCGCAAGTAAAAGAAAATAAAAACGCAAATACAATAGATAAAGATTTAATCATAAAAACTCCTTAATAATGAGAACTATTCTCATTATTAATATAATAATTTTGTATAAAAGTTCAAATACATTTATTAATATTTATAAAATAAATCTGTAAGATGTTATATTATAGTCTTTGATAATAATAATCAGTTGCATTATAATTATTTAAAGGAGACTATTATGAATAAAAATTTTGGAACCTTAATAACGACCATAACAGTTATAAATATATTTATAGCATGTTTTATTGCGTTTTATCTAACAAATAAATCTAATACTTTACTAGAAAATCAAAAAGTAATCGAAGCCTTGTCTATGGATTTAGACGAAGATATTCACGAGCTAGAGGAGAGACTGATTGTTATAGAAGCATTTGTTAAAGATATAGATGAAGATGTGCATAGTTTAAGAAAATAAAAAATATTATTAAATTTTTGATAATATTTTTACATAAGGTTTTTCTGCCTCAATAGAAATTTTCATTAACTCTGTTAGATTAATTAAAAAAGTTTTTTGTCCACTTTCTTTAATCAATAGCTCTTTGGTTTGACCGTAGCAAAGCTCATATTTTTTTTTATTGACTTTCATTAGCAAGCAAAGTTTTGAAATATCATTTTTACCTCTGTTTTTTACAATTACTTTTGTCATCCATTGGCATGCGTCATAAACGTTTCCTAACCTACTACAGCTAGCCTTATTTCTCTTAAAAACCTTTGGTTTGCTGATTGTATATTTTAGGTTTTCTGATATTAAATAATCTATTGGAGCAAATAAAAGAATTACTATCAATGGTAACAGCATGATTTTATTTATAGAAATTTTTATCATTTTTTATCCCTTTTTATATTTATTCCAAAAAAGAATGAACTAATAATTAAAAAAAGTAAACTTATTGAAGTTAAAAAAAATATATATGATAAGAATGATCCCATTATTTTTCCATTATGTACTTCAGTTATGATTCTGTGAAGAGGGATTCCTTTTCCTTGATGTGTTTCTAAATAGGATTTTGCTTTAGCAAGGCTAGGCTTGCCATCTTTCATCCATTTTACTTCTGATTGATTATTAGTTTTTACTACTTCGTTTTCTATAATTGAATATAGGCTTCTTTCTGTTTTTAGAATAAGTCTTTTATTATTATCTTCCCCTACTTTTAATATTTCTTCATCTAATTCTTTTTCTATTATATCAATAACCTCTATTTCATTTTTAATATCTTTTAAGAAAAAAAAGTATATTTTTTTTCCTAAAATAACTCCTAAAGTATTAGATTTTCTATTATAAAATCCACTTTTTATATCTAGTTCAAACTTTTCTATAAAAGTATTTTTAAAATATAAGCTTTTTTCAATTAAGATAATTTCATCATTCTTCTTTCCTATCTTTTTAACATCTTCTGTACTGAGCATGTTATATTTTTTTAAAAAATAAGAGTTTGATACGTAAGTATTATTTAATTTAAATTGTTCTGGGTAGAGTAGCATAATACCTGTAACTGTTAAAACAAGAATAAAAATACTAAATATAAAACCTATATATTTGTGAATAAGTCTTAAAAAAGTTTTTGTTCTAGCACTTATTATCATTAGAAATATTGTCCAGTATTAAAGCTGTTCTTGCCATTCTATCCATTGAATGTACGGATAAAGTTGCTCCTGAGATATTATCAATATTTCTTGTAAGACGAAACTCATTATTTACTTTTAAATTATTAAATTGAGATAAAAAAGAAGGATACTTAATTTCATACCCATGTTGTTCTCTATAAATTAAAACGTGTGCACTGTTAATTTTACACTCTTTAACGATAAAGGCCGCAGTAATTGGCTTATATTTCCCTATGGAATTAAGTATCCATACAGTTTTTTCATTTGTTTTCCAATATTTAAAAATTCTTTTTTTATACTTGTCTCCCATGGGTATCTGAACTTTTACTAGTTGATCTTTCTTTAAAATCACTCTAGCCTTTTCAAAGCTTTCAGAGGCCATTATTTTTTTTATGAAATTTTCTTCTTCTATTTCTAATTTTGCAAAAGCATTGCTAAGAAAAATTATTTTGATTAAAAGTATTTTAATAAAAGTTTTCATCATAATTATATATGTAGTTAATTTAAGAAAAAAAGTGTCCTGCACTCACTACAGAACACTTTTTAACATAATCAATTCTATAAATAATAATAACAATCCGGGAGGAATTATTTATTTTATTCGTTAGAATTGATATCCTATGCCAACATTTATACCTGAAGTACCTTTTTCGTTGGTATAATATTTTTGGTTTTCATAGTCTATTTTTAAAACAGCGTTAGGAGATAACCAGTAATTAACCATATAATCATACTGTCTGATTTTATTACTTGCGTTATCTGCTTCATCTGCTTTATCATTCCAAGCTCCAGCTCTAAAACCTACACCAATTGAGCTATCCATAGGACCTCCTAGAGACCATCTATATGATGGTTCAACATAAGTTCCCCAAATTTTGGATCTTCCGTTTGTTGCACAAGCGTGAACAGAAGGACAATCTAAATTCCATTCTGCTGCAAATGCTCTAAATCCAAAGCCTTCACTCGGAGACATATTAAAATGCGCTCCCCACAAGTCAGCAGGTATATTTCCTCCAGCTGGTACATTATTCATATCAGTTTGGTGATTATGCCATAAACCAAACTCCATACCTGGAATAGCTGTATACTCTAATCTTACGGTGTAAGCTACATTTGAACCGTCTTGCTTATATACTTTACCTCTACCATCTCTGATATCACCATCACCATCAGTTTCAAGTCCGGTATGACCAAATGCTGTCAAAGCTACTCCTGGAGCTATGTCCGTGTTAACCATGATTCCAGTTTCCCACCAAGTGTTAGCATTTAATTCTTTTTCTACAACTGTTCTATCTACTCCGTAAAAGGTAGGCGGCTCGTGTGTTTCATTAAAAATCCCTACAGGCATTAGAACTGTTCCATATTTTATAAAAGTATTCTCTATACCCATATATTCTAAGTTTTGTTCTAAATAAACCTGCTCCATTTCAAGTTCACCTTCGTCATTTTGAACAAAAGCATGTTCGATTTCTACTTCACTAGCAAAGCTTAAATACTTATTAAACTCATGACCAATAAAAAGAACATACCTATGTATATCAACTTCATTTGCAGGTGAATCTGTTGCTCTTGTAACTCCTGTATCAACAGGGGTAGCACTATTTGACCAATGTATCTCTCCATAGCCACCTAAAGAAGTTCTTGTCCACCAACCAGCTTCTCCGCCTGATTCGCTTCCTTCTTCAATAGCTTCTGCTAAAGAGTCAATCTCAGCTCTCATATCTTCAATTTGTTTTTCTAAATCAGCGTCTGCTTTAGCAAAAAAACAAAAAACATAAGCTATGAAAAAGATTTTGTAAAAATTATTCATTATTTATCTCCATTCAATATTAATGTATATATATATGAAAATAATTCTCATTGTCAACAAAAATGAGAATCATTCTCAATAGTTTGAAAAAAAGTAAATTCTGTTGTATTTTTGCAACATCAAGAATTTAAGTAAAATTATAAAGAGTTATCTTTTATATATCTATTTGTGATTATTATTGTAGTAAGTATTGGAGCTATAACATTTAAAATCGGAAAACAGAATAATATATTACATAGTACTCCATTTTTAAGGTTGTTCATAAAAGTAGGGTTTCTTATAGAAAGTTTGTATGTAATTAACTCTCCATATTCTTTTGCTATTATGTAACTTGAAAGCAAAAATTGAAGACTTAATATTACTAGAGTGTTAGAGATAACAAATAATTTTAAAAATATTATGAATAGAAATATAACTACAGCATATAGCAATATTTTTATACTAACTATAATACCACTTAAATAGGATAAACTTTTTAATTTTTTATTTTTGTTTTTGCTTGTAGAAAAATAAACTTCTTCAACTATGTCGTCTAAAAAAAAACTAACAATAATAGAAAAAAATGGAGGTATCAAAAAAATAAGAACAGAAAATATAATAAATTTCCAAAACATTTGCAGAATTTTGTCATAAAAAGATCCCAATATAATCTGTATCCATGTTAAGGATGGAGCTAGATTCCAAAAATAAAAAAAAATAAAAACAACTAATAAAGTAGCAAATAAAAAAGATAAAAGAATTATTCTAAGAATATTTCTATTTTTAAGTAAACTTGCGAAATTTAATAAAGAATTTTTTAAATATTTAATCATTCGAATTAATAGGAAGCATAGTTGCTATGTTAATTTCACTTTCTAAATTTTTAGCAAACTCTAGAAGCTTTAAATCTTCAAAAGGAGGTGCTACTATTTGAATTCCTATTGGCGCACCATTTTGAGAAATACTTGTAGGAATAGCAATGCTTGGACAATTAGTAAGAGATATAGAGGCACATATCATAAGCCAGGAAACATAATTATTAAATTCATGATTATTAATCTTCTTTACCCATTTAGTATCATGATTAATTGGAGCAACTGAAGAGCTAGGGCAAATTAGGAAATCATATTCTTTAAAAAAATTACTAATATTTTGATATAACTGCTTTCTTATATTTTCAGCTTTTATTAAGTCTTCGACCTGTAGCTTTTTTCCTTTTTCTATATTCCAAATTATGTCTTCCTTTACATTGTTTTCTTTCTGCAATAAATCTTTATAAGAATAATAAAATATATAAGCTCTTAATATTTGAAATGCCTCTTCAGCATCTTGCATATTAGGGAAGTTATAATCTATCTCGTGGCCTAAATGGTTGACTAGCCTTGAGGTATTATTAATCATTTCTTTTATTTCATTACTACAAGGAAAAATATCAAAATCATGAGTAATACCTACTCTATACTTATTTTTAGATACTAAATCCAATTTAGTATCTTTTAAAAAACTATTATTTTTTATAGAGGAAGGATCTTTCAAATCATATGAAACCATAGCACTAAAAAAAATAGATAAATCCTCAACATTTCTTGCCATAGGACCGCTTAAACTTAAATTATTAAATGGCATTTTAGTTGGTCCATGAGCAATAAGTCCTGGAGTAGGTCTTAATCCTACAACACCATTCCAGCTAGCAGGATTTCTGAGGCTTCCTCCTAAATCCGTCCCTGTTGCAAACCAAGCCATTCCAGAAGCTAATGCAGCACCTGAACCTCCCGAACTTCCACCTGCTGATAAGGACAAATTCCAAGGGTTTTTAGTCGTACCAAATACATCATTAAATGTGTTGGATCCTGCTGCGAATTCAGGAGTATTAGTCTTACCTAATATTATTCCACCATTTTTTTCAATATTAGTTACTAAAATATCAGAGACTTTTGAAATATTATTTTCATATAATTTTGAACCAAAAGTGGTTTTAACTCCCTCAACCTCTGTGATATCTTTAATTAAAACAGGAATGTTATTTAATAATTTCTTATCTTCACTTTTGTTTTTAAAAATATTCTTCTTCGCCCTATCTAGGCACAGAGTAACAACAGCATTTATATCAGGGTTTACCTCATTAATTCTATTAATATTTGAATCCAAAACCTCTTCAGGGCTTATATCTTTTTTATCAAGTAACTTAATTAATTGTGTAGCATTCAGTTTCCATAAAGTATCTATAGAATTAGTCATATAAAAAGTTTATTCTATAAAATTAATTAAAAAAGAAAAAAATGACTGATAAAAAAAATATTGATCTTTTAGGTATAGGAAATGCCATTACAGATATCTTAGTAGAAGTAGACTATAATTTTTTAGAAAAAATGAAACTGAATATCGGTGCTATGCAACTTACTGATTATGAAACAATAAACAAAACAATAAATTTATTTAAAGACACGAAAGTTTCTGCTGGAGGTTCAGTTGCTAATACTATTTCTATGGTAGCTAATCTAGGAAATAGATGCGCATATATAGGTAGAAGAAAAAATGATACTCAAGGAAAGTTATTTAGTGAGAGTATGAGTTCCTCAAATGTATTGCTTCCTAATAGTGAGGTAGAATTTGGCAAGGCATCTTCTACATGTCTTGTAATGATAACTCCTAATGGAGAAAGAACTATGCTAACTTACCTAGGTGCATCTACAAACCTCACAGAAGATGATGTGGATTTAGAATTAATTGAAAATTCTAAAATTGTATACTTAGAGGGTTACCTTTTTGATCTTCCAGAAGCGAAAAAATTGTTTTTTTCTTTAGCTGATAAACAAGAAGAATTAGGGTTTGAATTTGCTTTAAGTCTATCAGATCCTTTTTGCGTAACTAGACATAAGGAAGACTTTCTTAAATTGCTAGATAAAAAAGTAAAAATTGTTTTTTCAAATCAAGAAGAGATAGAAACTTTGTTTTCATGTAGCGTTGAAAAAGCACTTATAAATTCTTCTGATAAAATCTTAATCAATATTAGCACGCTAGGAGAGAAAGGTGCTATGGTTTATTCTAATGGAAACTTAATTAAAAAAGATTCTTTTAGTGTTGAAGTAAAGGACACAACTGGCGCAGGAGATAGTTTCGCAGCAGGATTTCTTCATGGTTATATCAATAACTATCCTTTAGATAAATGCGCTGAAGTTGGAAATTTTTGCGCTTCAGAAACAGTAAAAGTTATAGGAGCTAGGCCTGAAGTTAATGTTAAAGAAATGTTATTAAAAAATAATATACTGTAAAATTGATTGAAACTCTAAAACTGTGTTTAAAAAAAAACTTATTTATTTTTTTTCCTATGGGATTTTTTTCTGGACTACCCCTTTTGTTAACTTCTGCTACTTTAGGTACATGGCTTGCAGATGTTGGAATAAATAAGACTACTATTGGATTATTTGCTCTGGTAGGAATACCATATTCTTTAAAGTTTCTTTGGGCTTCTTTTCTAGACACAAATATAAAATTAAGACTTCTTGAAAAGATGGGAAGAAGAAGAATATGGATTTTAATATTTCAAATATTAATTTGTTTGAATATATTTATTATGGCACACATCGATCCCATTATTAATACTATGCAAATGGCAATATTTGCTATCACATTAGCATTCTTTTCTGCTTCCCAAGATATTGCTATTGACGCATGGAGAATAGAAATTAACGAAGAGAAGGAGCTTGGTCTAGGTGCCGCCCTTTATGTTACTGGATACAGAATAGCATTATTAGCAGCCGGTGCTGGAGCATTAGTTATAGCAGATATTTATTCTTGGAAACTATCATTTATAATTTTGTCTTGTATATATCCACTAGGCATCATTTTAGTCTTGAGCATAAAAATTAAAGATAAAAGCAGCAATACAAAAGTAATAGAAAAAAGTCTTAAAAACATTATTGCAGAAAGGGTATTAAAACCATTTTATGATTTTATTATAAAAAAGAATTGGATACTAATACTTGTCTTTATTGCATGTTTTAAGTGGGGGGATGCTCTACTAGGAGTATTGTCTCAACCTTTTATGTTAGAAATAGGTTTTTCAAAATCTGAGATAGCCGCAATTTCCAAAGTCTACGGTTTAGGAGCTACTCTTATTGGGTTATTTGTAGGAGGCTATTTTATTTCTAAATATGGAATTATTTTAGCTCTATGGATTACTGCATTTCTACAACTTTTCTCAAATTTAGTTTTTATACTTTTAGCCTTAAAGGGCTATGATCTTTACATATTAATGTTAACCATAAGTATAGAAAATCTTTCTGGAGGGATGGGAACGGCTGCATTTATTGCATATTTATCAAGTTTATGTAATGTACAATTTTCGGCTTTTCAATATGCATTGCTATCTTCATTTATGTCATTTTCTAGAACCTGGCTTGCTTCCCCTGCAGGCTGGATTATTGACAATTTAAATTGGAACGAATACTTCAACTTTTTTGGCATTTATCTAATTCAAAATTCATCATGGATTGGATTTTTTATAGTCACTGCTTTATTTTCTATTCCTGCTATTATTTTATTATATTTTATTCAAGATAAGAAGAGATAGTATGGCTATAAAAATAAATTTTGATAACTCTTTTAGTAATCTACCAAATAAATTTTACTCTAAGATTGTTCCAGAAAAGACAAAAAAACCTGATTTAATTATTTTAAATAAAAACCTATGCGATGAACTAAACTTAGATTATAAAAATTTAGCATCTTCTGAGGGGGTTAACTTTTTGTCTGGAAATTTAGTATTAAAAAACTCAGACCCCTTGGCAATGGTTTATGCAGGTCATCAATTTGGAAATTGGGTTCCTCAGTTAGGAGACGGAAGAGCGCTACTTTTAGGCGAGGTATTAGCAAAAAATAATGTGAGATATGACATACAGCTAAAGGGCTCTGGCAGAACACCATATTCAAGAGGAGGAGATGGCAAGGCGTGGTTGGGTCCAGTTATTAGAGAGTATCTTGTAAGTGAGTATATGAATAATATAAATATTCCTACTACTAGAAGTTTGTCGGCTATCACTACTGGAGATAATGTATACAGAGAAGAAACATATCCAGGTGCTGTTTTATGCAGAGTTGCCAGATCCCATATAAGAGTGGGAACTTTCCAATATTTTTATTCTAGGGAAGATACAAAGTCTTTAAAGATTTTAGCTGATTATTTTATAAAAAATCATTTTCCTAATTTAGAAAAAAAAGAAAATAAATATTTTGAACTATTTAAAAATGTTGTAGACGGGCAAATAGATTTGGTGGCAAAGTGGATGAAAGTTGGTTTTATACATGGAGTAATGAACACTGATAATACTTCCATAAGTTGTGAGACCATAGATTATGGACCTTGTGCTTTTATAGACAATTATAAAAGAGATAAAGTCTTTAGCTCTATTGATTCTATGGGAAGGTATTCTTATAAAAATCAACCAAATATTTTAATGTGGAATATGGCTTGTTTTGCTTCTACTTTAGTGCCTTTATTAGAAGGTAAGGAAGAAAAAAATATTGATATTCTTCAAAAAGAAATTTCTAGTATTCCTGAAAAGTATAAAAGTAAATGGTTAATAGAGTTCAGTAAAAAGATAGGACTAAAGAATGTATATCCAGAGAATGAAATTTTAATTAATAGGTTTTTAGAAATATTAGAAAGTGAAAATCTGGATTTTACTAATTCTTTTAGAGGATTAATTAAAGAGGTAGAAAATAGCAATGAACTGATATCTAAAACGGATACATTCAAAAGTTGGAAAAATGATTGGAAAAAACTTTTTAAAAATAAAAGCAGTAAAGAAGAAGTTGGTAAAACTATTTCTTCAAATAATCCAGCTTTTATAATGCGTAATCACTTAGTAGAAAAAATTATACAGGAATTATTGATTGACAAAAAGGATACATTAAATAAAGCGTTAGTATGTATAGAGAAGCCCTTTGAAAAAATAAAACATTACGAAAACATGTATGTTAGTCCAACAAAAGAACAAGAGGTATTAAAAACATTTTGCGGGACCTGAATAACTAAGTTAAAATTTCAGATCCATCTTTTTTTTGAATAGCAATTATACAAGATCGAGGCTTATTATTTCCCTTATCAGGAAAATTACTCCCTAACCTTTCTCCAGGGTGTTGAATTCCTACAAAAACTGTTTTGTAATCAGGTGCGAAGGTTAGTCCTGTAACTTCACATTCTTTTGGGCCAACCATAAACCTTTTAATGTTCCCAGTATTGGTATCAGCTATAAGCATTTGATTATTCCCCATTCCTTTGAAGTCTCCTGAGTTGGAATAGTTTCCATCAGTTTGGATCCATAATCTTCCATATTTATCAAATTTTAAACCATCTGGTGAATTAAACATGTTATCCTCATTAATATTCTTAGACCCTTTATTATTGTCATCATGAACATGAGGGTTGCCAGCTACCACAAATAAATCCCATTCAAAATGAACTGAAGAATGGTTATTGTCTTGAGGACTCCATCTTACTATTTGTCCATATTTATTATTTTTTCTAGGATTAACTTTATCTACTTCTACTTTATCGCCACCTTTATTAGTCTTTGTTCCTCTATTTTTATTATTTGTTAAACAACAACATACCTCATTTATTTTTGGATTACTTGCAATCCATTCAGGTCTATCCATAGTGGTGGCTCCAACTTTTGATGCTGCTAGCCTAGTAAAAATACAAACCTCTGCTTTAGATGAAAGACCAGTTGTTTGGGTGTCTAATAATAACCATTCACCTGTGAAGTTATCATTAAATTTAGCTGCAAATAAATTTCCATCGCTAAGCAATGTACTTTTATCTTTTACTTCATTTATGCTTTCATTACTCACATATTTATAGAGATATTCTCCTCTTTCATCATCCCCCATATACACAACTATTTTTCCATCTTTTGATATTACTAGTTCAGCATTTTCATGTTTAAACCTTCCTAAAGCTGTGTGTTTTTTTGGAGTAGAATTAGGGTTTAGTGGATCTATCTCAACAACGTAACCAACTTTATTTGGTTCATTTACTTCTTTAGATAAGTCAAATCTACTATCCGCTTTTGCCCAATTAAGACCAATTTCTCTAGTTCTAATTCCATATCGGTTAAGTTCATTAGTTGACTTAAAGTTTTTATCTGAAGAAGAAAAGTAATTGTTAAAATTTTCTTCACAAGTTAAATATGTTCCCCAAGGAGTTCTTCCACTGCCACAATTGTTCCATGTTCCTTTTGCATAAATTCCACCTTTGTCTTCTTTAGTTTTCATAAGGCTATGACCTTTTGCAGGTCCTGTAATTTCCATTTTAGTAAAAGGCGTAATTCTTCTATTATATTTAGAGTCTTTTACTAAATTCCATTGATTGTTTGAATTTTCAATTTCGAATATAGAAATACCATGAGCATACATACCTTTTAAAATATCCTCTTCATTTTCAGGAAGAAGACTTTTTCTATTAGAAAATATTATTTTATGATTTGTATATTCATTATTTACTGCTAATAGGGTTTTATTGTCTGAAGTAACAAAAAGTTCCATACCATCGTTATTATCACCCACTGATTTTAATTGTGAATCATGGGAACCACACGATTTTTGATCAAACTCTTCTACATCTGACCACATTGGGTCTCCCCATTTTGAAACAACATTCCAAGTATACTGATCTGGCAAAGTTACAGTATCATTACTATTACAATCAACTTTGATAAAATTAAAATAACTTTGTGATGAATATGCAGCAATGCTACCCAGTGTTGTACTCATTAATGCTAGACTTCCTATTGAAAAACTTTTTTTTAGAAAAGCTCTCCTACTTATTAACGAATTAGTTATCTCTTCAAATTTTGTAGCATTACTCACAATTTATAATATAGTGGAAAATATTTCAAAAATATTACATTTTTAATTATTATTAAATTTTTAGTTAGTATATGAATACAAAAATAGTAAAAATGATTTATAATCCAGTGGCTGGACAGAGGCATCATAGGCGTTTTTCCAAAATAGTAAAATTACTGAAAGCAAATTTTAAAAAATTAGAAATTTTAGAAACAAATGGCAAAGGTCATGCTATAGCTCTAGCTCAAGGGCTTGAAAAAAATATAGATTTATTATTAATAGCAGGAGGAGATGGCACTATTAATGAAGTTCTCAATGGAATAAATAATAAAAAAATAGTTATAGGCATAATTCCTATAGGCACAGCAAATGTTTTTGCTAATGAATTAGGGATGCCTAAAAATCCTAACCATTTAATTACTACATTAATGCAAGGAAAAATAGAGCAACTATCAATAGGAAATGTAAATAATAAAAAATTTATTCAAATGGCTGGACTAGGCTTTGATGCTCATGTAGTGAGAGATGTAAGTAAGTCGCTTAAAAATAAAATAGGAAAGCTAGCTTATGTTTATGAGTCAGTCAGAGAGATAATTAGGCATAAAAAGGTAAAATATGAAGTAAGTGTAGGAAAAAAAAAGTATCAAGCTTCATCGATTATTATAGCAAACGGACATTATTATGGCGGTAAGTTTATTTGTGCACCAGAAGCATCACCAAAAGATCCTTTTTTACACATATGCCTTTTTCAACATTTTGGAAGGTTAAACTGTCTCAAATATTCTTTGGCTTTAATCTTAGGCCTAATACCAAAATTAAAAAGTGTTAAAATAATTAAGGTAAAAAATTTTAAGGTAGCTAATCCTCAAGGGGAACCAATTCAAGCAGATGGCGATATTCTAGAAAGTTTACCAGCAATATTTTCAATATCAAAAAATAAATTTAATTTTTTGACCGCCTATTAGATTGAGAAATAAAAATTATTTAATATAATCACTAATATCTGCGCCTATTAAATATAACTTTCAGTAAAACTTCACAGGCTAAGCACTCTTAATCTATGTTCTTGAAAACTTATGAACCCTTATTAATATTTTTACCTCATAAGCAGAAAAAAACCTATACAAAATAGCAGAATTTGGAATCCGAAGTTTGTCAAGATTTCTTCACCTTTAATTCAAAAACTAACGTAAGTCCATACTAATACTCCTGTGCCATGAAAAAACAAGTTTAAAGGATAAATATTAAAGTTTTTAAAAATAAAGCTATTTGAAGATATACAGGTTAAATAAAAATTTTTGCACAAAGTGCATATTTATTTGCAAATTATGCAAAAGTTGCGTATATAATAATAATAATGAAACCTGAAGAGTTTAAAAAATGGCGAAAATCATTAGGACTATCGCAAAAAAATGCTGCAGAAATGCTCGGCTTAAAAATTAGAATTATTCAATATTATGAAAAAGGCAAAAAGGGGAAAAAGACTATAAATATACCAAAATACATACAATTAGCTTGTGCAGCCCTAGAAATACAAAATAAAATTAATAAAATATAATTGACAATGTTTTAAAAATGCATACTATGCATATTATGCAATTATTGCACAAACTTAATAGGAGGATTAAATGCAATTAAATGTAGAAAAACCAAAACAGTTTAAAAGTTGGCTCAAAAGCAACAAGATGAGTTCTAAGAAATTTGCTAAAATATCTGGGATTAAACAACAAGCTTTAAAAAAAGCTACCAAAAAAAAGAGTTTACCTAGGATAATAGGATTAACTTGTTCAACAATTGATTTAGAAAAGAAAACTAAGTCTTTAAAAAAAGCAAATAATTCAAATAAAAAGCTTTTAAATAAACTTAAATCTGTAAAAAAAGATAATGCTAAATTAAGTAAAGCAGCTAAAAAAGCTAAAAGTAGCAAAAATAGTACTAAAAAATTAGCTAGTAAACTTAAATCAATAAAAAAAGATAATACTAAATTAAGTAAAGTAGCTAAAAAAGCTAAAAGTAGTAGCAAAAATAGTACTAAAAAATTAGCTAGCAAACTTAAATCAGTAAAAAAAGATAATACTAAATTAAGTAAAGTAGCTAAAAAAGCTAAAAGTATTAAAAAGCAAAATTCAAAGCTTAAAAAAAATAATAAATCTTTAAAAGCAAAGTTGAAAAATTCACCTAAATTAGGTGCCAAGAAGAAAATTAAAACTAAGGCTAAAGCAAAAAAGACAGTTGCAACAAAAGCGCCAGTTAAAAAAGATAACATCGCTTTAAATAAAGATAATATTAGTACTAAAAGTAATATTAAAGAACCAAGTGGTAATACTGAACCTAGAAAAATAGAAGTAAATATTTCTGATAATAATTAAGGTATTTATACTAGGGAGTTTAACTCCCTAGTATTTCCAGTATTTTTGCCTCTGAAAAACAAATATCTCAATCAGTTTTCATGGCCTTAAAATAAGTAAATTTTTTTCTAAAATTATTTAATTAATATATTACCTGTTTAAAGAGTTTTTATTTGGATTAAGAAAATATAGCTTACGTCGCCAATACTAATTTTTTTTATCATTTTGCCCTTAAAAAGTCTAATAAGTTTATCCACTCATTCTTGAGGTCATATATAGATTTATGGTTAACGTCAAAAATAGATTTTCCGTCTGCTGATAATAATTGGTATACTGCTCTATCTGAGAATTTGCAAAGGGGTTTTATCTTATAGCTGAGTAAAAATGTATCTAATTTTTTAAATATTTGTGACCTTTTTTTATATCTATTTATAACAAAGACTAAATCTGTTTTTCCTTTTCTAATTCGTTTCAATTTTTTTATTAACTCCAAAAAAAGCTTTGTTGCTGTTTGATCAAAGATTGAAGCTTGTATTGGAATAATTAAATAATTACATTGTGATATAATATCTTTAATTTTTTTATCTTTCATATTTGCAGGACAATCATAAATTGAGCATTCAAAGTTTTCAATTTTTTTTAATTTGTTTAAACTTGTTGCTTTAAGATAATTAGACAAATTATTTTTATTTCTTTTTTTAAACCAAAATAGTGCACCTTGATTTGGATCGGCATCAATCAAAACTGTTTTTATTGATTGATTGCTTATTGCAACCGAAAGATTTATTGCTATGGTGGTCTTACCACAACCACCTTTAGAGTTTATAACACCTATTTTTATTTTCATTTATTTCTTATTAATACAAATATTTTTTAAGAATATTCTGGCACAATTTTCCCAAGTATAACTTTTTACTGCATTGATACAGTCTACTCTCTTAACCTTTTGAGCTTTTTTACAAGAAGCTAGTAAATCCTTATTTAAAGTAAATATTTTTTTATCTTTTATGATATCAATAGGACCTGGTACAGGATAGGCCGCAATTGGAACCCCCATGCTTAATGCTTCAATTAACACTACTCCAAAAGTGTCGGTTAGGCTTGGAAAAACAAACACATCACTTTGACCTAAATATTCCGCCACTTGATAGTGATTCTGGTTACCCAGAAACTTTGCATCCTTAAACTTTTCTTTCAAAGTTTTTAGCTGGGGGCCATCTCCTATCAATAATTTAGTACCTGGTAATTTTAATTCTAAAAATTTCTCTATATTTTTTTCTATGGCTATTCTTCCTACATAAATCCATATAGGTTTTTTATAATTAAGTTTTTTAATATTAGCTTTATTTTTAAAAATATTTCTATTAACACCTCTGGTCCATACCACCATTTTATTTTTTTTAAAACCTTCATTGGCTAAATCTTTTTTCATAGTTTCTGTAGTAACAAAAACCCTGTGCGATTTTGAATGAAAATATGCCATAAATTTTTTAGATAATTTAAGAATTATTTTCAGTTTAAACCGTTCAAATATGTATTCAGGAAATTTGGTATGATATGAAGTTGTAAAAAGTATTTTATTTTTTACGCAATATCTCCTTACTGCAAAGCCAATGGGTCCTTCTGTTGCTATATGAATTACATTTGGATTTAGCTGGTGAAATTTTTTTTTTAAATAGTTTTGAAACACATTAATTGATAATCTTATCTCAGGATAAGTAGGACAAGGTATCGTAATGAATTCTTTTGGGGTAAGTAATGATACTTTATGTTTCTTTTCTTGTAAATTTAAGCCAAGATTCTTGAGGGTAGTGACTACACCATTTGTTTGTGGTTCCCATGCATCAGTGGCAATTAATATATTTAATTTATTTTTCAAGCAGTTTTTCTTAATAATGTTTTGTCAGCATCACCGATAGTAATATCAATTATTTCTTTTCTTTTTTTATTCCAATCTATTAGCTCAAGGCTTCCATCAAAATGTTCTACCAAAGCAGTACAACTTTCAACCCAATCACCGTCATTGATATAATGAATTCCCATAGTATGTTTGCTAACGGCATGATGAATGTGCCCACAAATTACGCCATCAACTTTTCTTTTTTTTGCATAATTAGAAATTAATACTTCGTAATTGCTCATAAAGTTAACGGCATTTTTGACTTTAAATTTCAAAAACTTTGAAAAAGACCAGTACTCTTTTCCTAGTTTTTTTCTGAAGTAGTTTATATACCTATTAATTGTTATGAGCCATTCATAAGCAACAGAGCCAAGTTTAGATAACCACCTTGCATATTGCATGACACCATCAAATTGATCGCCATGTATAACTAAGTACTTTTTTTTTGTTTCAGTAGTATGTATAATCTGATTTACTATTTGAACTTTTCCAAAGTTGATAGGAATAAATTTTCTTAATAACTCATCATGGTTCCCAGCTACATAATAAACTTTTGTTCCGTGTCTAGCTTTTCTAAGAATCTTCTGAACTATATCATTATGTGCTTGTGGCCAATACCATTTTTTTTTAAGAGCCCACCCATCTATTATATCCCCAATAAGATATAGTTTTTCTGATCTAGTATATTTAATAAATTCTAGAATAAGTTGGTCTTGGCAGCCTTTAGTTCCCAAATGAAGATCGGACATCCATATAGATTTATAATTATAAATTTTATAAGGGTTAGTTTTGGTTCCCATATTACTTTACTATATTTCAGTAAAAATATTACAGATTTATTACAAATCAACGTAATAATTATGTAATAAAAAATATTTATCTTGTATTAACTTTGATTCTCTTGCTTTATCTTTTGATATTGCTCCGGGCAAATGTGATATATCAAAGTGCAGGTTCTCTTATTCACCTTTGCCCAGTCATTTACATCTACAGCTATTTTTATTAAAGATGAAGTGTATATTTTTTTCCCTAACACAGAAAAATTTATTTTAATATTTGAGTTAATTACGATATCTAAAAATTCAGAGAACGAAGGTTCATGTCCTATTATTAGAATACTCTTTTTTGCATTTTGCTTTTTTATTAAATTTAAAATATAAGTGCCAGAGCAATGGTATAGTTTTTTTTTCTCTCTTTTGTTATTTATTTGTATGATTTTATTAAATATTCTTAAGGTCTTTTTAGTTCTTCTAGAACTTGAATATAAACATAATTCTATAATTTCATTTTTTAATAAAAATTTTTCAGCAACATTTTTGGTTTTTACTATACCTTTTTTAGATATATCTCTCTCATGGTCATTGCCGTCATAATCTTTCCACAATGATTTGCCGTGCCTCAATAGGTATAAATACTTCATAAAAACTGTAACAAATTAGTAATAAATTTGTAATACAAAATTAAATTGTTTAAATAGTTTATATTAATTAATATTAAGTTTATCAATATTATTTTATAAAAAACAACTTATTATATGGCATATAGAATATTAATTAATGGTTTTGGGCGTATTGGAAAATTAGCTACAAGACTAGCCTGGTACGATCATAAAAAAGATTTTAGCTCAGAGGCCCCAACTGGTATTTGGGGGCAAGAATTAGAAATTGTGGGTATAAATGACCCGAAGGGTAATATACAAGTAGCTCAACATTTGCTAGAGTTTGATAGCACACATGGAAGATTTCCTATTAAAATTTATGAAGATGGAAAATATTTATTTTTAGGTAATAAAAAAGTTAAATACTCAAACTTTGATAATTTAGAAGAGGCGGTTTCTTTTCATGATAACATAGACATAATATTAGAGTGCTCTGGGAAATTTAAAAATGTTTTGCTCCTTTCTAATCTTTTTGAAAAAAAAATAAGAAAAATTATTTTTTCGTATCCAATAAACAATGAACACGTAAAAAATATAGTTATGGGAGTCAACCATTTTGATTATAATAAAAAAATCCATAATTTCATTACAGGAGCTAGTTGCACAACAAACTGTTTAGCTCCAATAGTAAAAGTTATGAAAAATAATTATACCATTAAGCATGGGTTAATAACTACTATTCATGATATAACTAACTCTCAAAGCATAATAGATGGTATGCATAATGATATAAGAAGGTCCAGGTCTTCTAGTACTAATTTAATACCAACTACTACAGGATCTGCAAAAGCTATAGGATTAATTTTTCCCGAGCTAGAAGGTAAATTAGATGGTATAGCAGTTCGTGTTCCAGTATTAAATGCATCACTAACAGACTGTGTATTTGAAATAGTCGAAGAAACTAGTATTGAAGAAATCAATAGTAAGTTTAAACAAGCAGCAACTTCATATTTAAAAGGAATTTTAGGCTATGAGGAAAGGCTTTTAGTATCTAGCGATTATGTAAGTGATACAAGGTCTTCAATAATTGATGCTCAATCAACAATGGTTAATGACAAAAATCAAATTAAAATTATTTCATGGTACGATAATGAATATGCTTACTCTTTGAGATTAATAGAGCTATGTCAATTTGTAATTAAGCAAGGTATTTAATAAATTGGTGGATGTAAAAAAGTATATAGCAGTAACTGCTTCTTACTGGAGTTTTACTCTAACTGATGGAGCGCTTAGAATGCTGGTATTATTATACTTCCACAATATTGGATATACTCCCATACAATTATCTTTACTATTTATGCTTTATGAATTTTGTGGAGTTATAACAAATATTAGTGGAGGATATTTAGCTAAAAGATTTGGTCTTAATAAAACTTTATT
>CACEBX010000002.1 GCA_902557845.1 Rhodospirillaceae bacterium
CTAATGCACTATATTCATCTTCAGCAAAATAGTCTGCAACGCCAGAAAATGATGTATGTAACTCTGCTCCTCCTAGCTCTTGAGGGTTACTAACTTCTCCAGTCGCTGCTTTAACTAAATGAGGCCCCCCTAAAAAAATAGTTCCATTATTTTTCACTATAATTGTTTGGTCTGACATTGCTGGTATATAAGCTCCACCTGCTGTACAGGACCCTAGAACTGCTGATATTTGAGGAATTCCTTGTGAAGACATCTTTGCCATTTCATAAAAAATTCTTCCAAATCCATCCTTATCAGCAAATATCCCAGTTTGTTCTTGTAAATTAGCTCCACCTGAATCAACTAAATGGATACAAGCTAAATTATTTTCTCTAGCAATTTCCAAGCTTCTTAAATGTTTTTTTACTGTAATTGGATAATATGTTCCTCCTTTCACTGTTGCGTCATTTGCAATTATCATACAATCCCTACCAGAAATTTTTCCTATAACCGATATAATTCCTCCACTAGGAATATCATTTTTTTTAAAGTTTAAAGCTGCCAAACAACCAACTTCAATAATATTCTTCTTATCATCTAGTAAATACTTCACTCTTTCTCTAGGAAGCAACTTTCCTCTTTTTATATGTTTCTTTCTTGCATCAAGTGACCCTCCTATTTTAACTAATCGTTTTTTTTTATTAAGGTCAGAAACAAGTTCTTTCATAGACTCAAAATTTTTTTTAAACTTTTTATCTTTCTTATTTAAATTAGATACAAGAACTTTCAATGTATTAACTCCAAGGACATTGCTGTTGCTTCACCTCCACCTATGCATAAGGAAGCAATACCTTTTTTAAGGTTTCTATTTTTTAGATTATTAATAAGTGTTGATACGATTCTTGACCCAGAGGCTCCAACTGGATGCCCCAGGGCACATGCTCCTCCATTAATATTTAATATGTCTTTTGCAATACTAAGTTCTTTCATGACTGCCATAGGTACTACGGCAAAAGCTTCATTAACCTCAAATAAATCAACATCTGTTTTTTTCCAACCAGACTTATCTAAAACTTTGCTAATTGCTCCTATGGGAGCAGTGGTAAACCAGTTTGGTTCATGACTATTAGTCGCATGTGCAACTATTCTTGCTAGTGGCTTAATTCCTTTTTTATCTGCAGTACTTTCTTTCATTAAAATTACCGTTGATGCGCCATCTGATATAGAAGAAGAATTAGCAGCAGTAACAGTGCCATTTTTTCTAAAAGCTGGCTTTAAATGTGGAATTTTTTCAATATTGGCTTTAAAAGGTTGTTCATCTTTATTTATAATTTTAGTTCCTTTTAAAGATAATACAGAAACTTCAACTATTTCCTCATTGAATGCACCTTCTTCATTTGCTTTTTTTGCTTTTTGCAAAGACTCAATAGAAAAATTATCCTGTTGTTCTCTCGAAAATTGATAATATTCTGCAGTATCTTCAGCAAAACTGCCCATTAGTTTTCCTTCTTCATATGCATCCTCTAATCCATCTAAAAACATATGGTCCTTAATTTGATCATGCCCCATCCTTAACCCTTTTCTAACTTTAGCTAAGATATATGGTGCATTACTCATACTTTCAATTCCTCCTGCTATGACTATCTTGTTTGTTTCTGAAGCTATACTATCGTATCCCATCATAATTGACTTCATACCGGAACCACACATTTTATTAATCGTAGTTGCACCAACTGTAACTGGAATACCTGCTCCAATGCTTACTTGTCTTGCAGGAGCTTGGCCTAAGCCTGCTGGTAAAACACAACCCATAATAACTTCATCAACCTCTTGACTATTTAATTTAGTTTCTTCCAAATTCTTTTTAACTACTATACTTCCCAACTCAGTTGCTTTTAAACTAGATAAATCTCCTTGAAAACTTCCCATAGGTGTTCTTTTTGCACTCACTAAAACAATACTTTCTTCACTCATAAATTCACTCCTTAATAATTAATTATATTTTTTAAATACTTCTCTACCAATTAACATTCTTCGAATTTCGTTAGTTCCTGCACCAATATCATATAGTTTAGCATCCCTAAGCAATCTTCCTGTTGGATATTCATTTATATATCCATTACCCCCTAAACATTGAATTGCTTCTAATGCCATCCAAACTGCTTTCTCTGAAGAATATAACAAAACACCGGCAGCATCTTCTCTAGTAATTTTTCCATTGTCACAAGCTTTGGCTACCATGTAACAATATGACTTACAAGCGTTCATAGTAGTATACATATCAGCAATTTTTCCTTGCATTAATTGAAATGTTCCTATTGGTTTACCAAATTGTTTTCTATCAGAAATATAAGGAATTACTATATCCCAACAAGAAGACATAATTCCTAGAGGGCCTCCACTTAATACTGCCCTCTCGTAATCTAAACCACTCATCAATACTTTAGTTCCTTGATTTAAACTTCCTAATATATTTTCATTAGGAATCTCACATTCTTCAAAAACTAATTCTGCCGTATTAGAACCTCGCATTCCTAACTTATCAAGTTTTGGAGAAACAGAAAATCCTTTGAAGCCCTTTTCCACGATAAATGCCGTTATTTTATTTTTACCTTCCACTTCACCAGTTTTTGCATAAACTACAAACACATTAGCGTTAGGAGCATTAGTTATCCACATTTTTGAACCATTTAAAATAAACTTATCTTCTACTTTTTTAGCTGTGAGTTTCATGCTTACTACGTCAGACCCCGAACCTGTTTCACTCATAGCTAAAGCTCCTACATGTTCGCCACTAATAAGTTTAGGTAAAAATTTTTCCTTTTGTTTTAATGACCCATTTAAACGTAATTGATTTACACATAAGTTAGAATGTGCTCCATACGACAAGCCCACTGAAGCAGAAGCTCTGCTAATTTCTTGCATTGCAATTATATGTTCCAAATAACCTAGTCCACTTCCACCAAATTTCTCTTCAACTGTAATACCTAATAAACCCATACTACCAAGTTTTTTCCACAACTCAGATGGAAAATTATTACTCTTATCTATTTCTTCCGCTAATGGAGCTATTTCTTTATCGCAAAAAGCTCTAATGCTTTCCTGAAGAGCATCTATTTCTTCCCCTAAATTAAAATTAAAATTTTCTGGTAAATTAGAAATCATAAAAAAATTATAATAATATTAATTACATTAACAAGTATTTTGCTAAACCTAAAAAAATAACAAACCCCAATATGTCAGTAATTGTAGTCAATAACACCGTAGCAGCAACAGCAGGATCTACTTTAAAATAGGATAAAATTATTGGTATTGCTGCTCCAAAAGTTCCAGCTAGAATTAAGTTAAATAACATGGCAAAAGCTATAATAAGTCCTAATAAATAATCTCCAAACCATAATCCAGTAATAATTCCTATTAAAAAGGCAAAAAATAATCCATTGTAAAGGCCTACTAAAATTTCTTTTCCAAAAACTCTAAAGGAGTTTGAAGAAGTAAGTTCTCTAGTTGCCATTGCTCTTACCGCTACTGTAAGTGTTTGAGTTCCTGCATTTCCTCCCATAGAAGCTACTATAGGCATTAGTATTGCTAAAGAAACTAACTTTTCTAGCGTTGTTTCAAAAATTGCTATTGCAACTGAAGCCATTATAGCTGTTAATAAATTGATGCCTAACCAACCAAATCTACTTCTTGCTGTTTTAAAAGCTGCTAAATATAAGTCTCCCTCTCCCGAAACTCCTCCTAACTTAAGTATATCTTCATCAGCTTTTTGTCTTATCAAATCCACTACGTCATCTACAGTTATCATTCCCACTAACCTTCCTCTTTGGTCTACTACAGGTGCCGAAGTTAATTCATATTGATCAAATAAAAACGCAATATCCTGTCTCTTATCACCTACTCTAATTATTTTAGGGTTTGTAGTCATAATATCAGATATTTTTACATCTCTTTCTTTTCTCATTGCTATATATAATGGAACTGTTCCTACCGGAACATGCCTTGAGTCAACTGCAAACAGAGCATAGAATTCATCTGGTACTGCCTTAGAAAGCCTCAAATAATCAATTACTTTTCCTATAGTCCAATTTACAGGAACGGATACATAATCTGTTTGCATGATTCTTCCTGCTGAATCCTCAGAATAGTTTAGAGATTTTTTAATAAGTTTTTTTAGGGCATTAGGCATTCCTAATAAAATTTTTTTTCTTAGGTCTTCATCACATATTTCTAAAACATATGTAATGTCATCTGTATCTAATGTTGATAACATTTTAATTAAGTGTTCCAAACTAAAATATTCAATTATGCTTATCAAAATAGGAACGTTCATAGATGGTAAAGTTTCTGCTGGAAACTTATCAGATAGTATAAATATAACATTTTTTCTGTATTCTTCAGAAAGCACTTCTAATACATCGGCTGCATCCGCCGGATGAATTTTATTTAAAAGGGATATTACTTTTTCTTTTTTGTTTTTATCTACATAAGTTACAATATCACTTACTGTTTGTGATGTAATTCCAATAGAGTTAGTATTGGAAATAACATTTTTTGTATTAATATTGGACATATATTTAAAGTATATTTTTTATGAAAATAATAAATAAAAAACATCAACAAATAGAGTTTTTAATATCAAAAAGCTTGGTTAACTATGAAGAAGCCATAAATTTTATGGAACAAAGGGTAAACTATATAGCCAAAGGTAAAAAAAATGAGGCAGTATGGTTTTTAGAACATCCCTCAGTATATACAACTGGAAGATCCTTTGAGTCTAAAACTGATAATATTGACAATATACCTATATATAATACAGGAAGAGGAGGCAAAGTAACTTGGCATGGACCAGGTCAAAAAATTATTTATTTTATGATTAATATTAAAGACAGAAAAAGTGATATAAGAGGATTCGTGCATAATATTGAAAGATATATAATACACTGTCTTAGAGAACTAGATATTGTTGCTTATAAAAAGAAAGGCTTAATTGGAATTTGGACGAAAGATAAAAAAGGAAATGACGCAAAGATTGCTTCATTAGGATTAAGAGTATCTAGGGGAATCATTTATCATGGTTTATCAATAAATATAGATTGTGACTTATCAAATTTTAAAAAAATAGATCCATGTGGATTAAAAAATTCTTACGTTACTTCTATAGCATCAATTAAAAAAAGCATTGTTAAAAAACAAATTGATGAAATATTACAAAAAAATATCATTAGAATTTTTTAATTAATTACTTCAAATTTAATTAGGTTTTGTTCTGCAGCTACTGCCTCGCCTTTTTCCACAAATACTTCTACAACTTTGACTTTATTCTCAGATTTTAAAATATTTTCCATTTTCATAGCATCTAATATTATTAAAGTTTCACTTTCGCTAACAATATCTCCTTTTTTAATTAGTAAGTCTACTACCTTACCAGGCATAGGAGAAACTAAGTAATTACTTTCTTTCTTTAAACTGCTTTTAGGTAAATTATTAAAACTATTATACTCTAATTCTCTAAATACATTAATTTCTATAAAATACCCTCTAAAAAATACCTTATAGTGATTTTCATTTTTGGAAACTCTGAGGTTATAAAAGTTTTCATTTATCTTAATTGTATTTATTTGAGATTGTGGATCTACTAATAGCTCCACGCGAAACATTTTACCTTTTTTTTCTAAGATTAACTCTGATGAATTAATTTTAAATATATTAAAATCAAGCTTATTTTTGTCAAAAACTAATGTCCATTTTTTACTTATTTTATTGAAATCAGAATTAACTTCTTTTAAATATTTTAAATGATTAGATAATGCTGTTATTGCCATTATTTCTAATTTATTTAGATCAGTAGTTTTTCCCTTAAATCCATCTTTATAATAACTAGAAATAAAGTTAGTATCAATTTTTGCTTCATAAAATTCTTTAGTTTGTAAAATATTTATCAAAAAGTCTTGATTAGTCTGAATACCTTGGATATTAACTTCTTCTAAAGCTTGTATAATTTTTTGTATTGCTTCATTTCTATTTTTTCCTTTAGAAATTACTTTTGCCAATAGAGAGTCATAATAAATTGATACAATATTACCTTCTTTGTATCCACTATCAGTTCTGATGTTCTTAGAAAGGTTCATTCTTTTAATTTTTCCTGCAGAGGGCAGAAAGTTCTTTATAGGGTCTTCTGAGCAAAGTCTTGCCTCCACAGCCCAACCATTCGTTTTTATACTTTCTTCAGATAAAGAAAGTTTTTTTTCCTCTGCTACATTTATCATTTCTTTTACTAAGTCTATACCTGTAATTTCCTCAGTAACAGGATGTTCGACTTGTAACCTAGTATTCATTTCTAAAAAATAAAAATTTTTATTTTTATCTACTACAAACTCTACTGTTCCTGCTGAATAATAATTAACTGCCTTAGCTAATCTTACTGCTTGTTCACCCATACTTCTTCTTACTTTTTCATTTAAAAAAGTACTGGGAGCCTCTTCAATGATTTTTTGATGTCTACGTTGTATAGAACATTCTCTTTCTCCTAGAGAAATAATATTACCAAATTTATCTCCCAAAATTTGGATTTCTATATGCCTTGGATTTTCTATATACTTTTCTATAAAAATTCTATCATTTCCAAATGCATTTTTTGCCTCGCTTTTAGCAGCTTTTATTAATTCCTTTAAATCATCTTTTTTGTAAGCAATCCTCATTCCCTTTCCACCTCCTCCTGCAGAAGCCTTAATCATTACAGGAAAGCCAATATCGTTAGAGGTTTTTATTGCTTGATTATAATCTTTAATTTCCTTGTTTAAACCAGGAATACAATTAACTTTAGCTTTCATAGCTATTTTTTTTGAGGAAATTTTATCCCCCATTTCCTTAACTGCCTTAGCTGGAGGACCTATAAATATAATATTATTTTTTTCTAACAAGCTTGAAAATAAGTAGTTTTCTGATAAAAATCCATAGCCAGGATGAACAGCATCTACTTTTAACTCTTTACAAATATTTACTATTTTGTTTTTGTCTAAATAACTTCCTTTAAGTGGATCATTGCTTAAAAAATACGTTTCATCCATGTAATCTAAATGTAATGAACTTTCATCTTGCTTAGAGTATATTCCAACTGTTTTGATTTTTAGTTTGTTACAGGTTTTTGCTATCCTAATTGCAATTTCACCTCTGTTAGCTATTAATATTTTTTTTATTTTTTTTTTCATATTTATAGTGGAATGTTGTCATGCTTTTTATAAGGGTTTTCAAGTTTCTTTTTCCTTAAAAGCTTAAAACCATTAGCTATTTTCAGTCTAGTATTGCTGGGTAATATCACCTCATCTATATATCCTCTAGAGGCAGCATTATAAGGGTTAGAAAAATTTCTTTCGTAATCTATTATTTTTTCTTTTAATTTTTCCTGCTTTATTTTTTTGAAAATTATCTTTGCTGCACCCTCTGCTCCCATTACCGCAATTTCAGAAGTAGGCCATGCATAATTAAGATCTCCTCTCAAGTGCTTTGAAGCCATTACATCATATGCACCTCCATAAGCTTTACGGGTAATTACTGTAACTTTAGGAACAGTTGCTTCAGCATAAGCAAATAATAACTTTGCTCCATGCTTGATAATTCCGTTAAACTCTTGGTCTGTACCAGGCAAAAACCCAGGAACATCAACGAGGGTTAATATAGGAATATTAAAACAATCGCAAAATCTTACAAATCTTGCTGCTTTTCTTGAAGAGTTAATGTCTAAACAGCCTGCTAAATGCATAGGCTGATTTCCTACGACTCCAATAGAAAATCCATCAACTCTAATAAAACCAATTATAATATTAGGCGCATAATCTTTTTGTACTTCAAAAAAATCTTCGTTATCTGCTAGCTTTGAAATTAAATCTTTCATATCGTAAGGTTTATTTTTATCCTTAGGTATTAAATTATCTAGAGATGGTATTTCAGTATTAAAACTAGTATCATTTTTTTTAATTTTCATTTCAGATTGATTTGATGATGGCAAGAAATCAACCAGTCTTCTAATCTGTTGTAAAACTGCTATTTCATTATCAAAAACAAAATCAGCCACACCTGACTTTTTTGCATGAGTTGTTGCTCCTCCTAAATATTCTGAGGTTACTTCCTCATGAGTAACAGTCTTAACAACTTCAGGCCCTGTAACAAACATATAAGAAGAGTTATTTGACATAAATATAAAATCAGTTATTGCAGGAGAATATACAGCACCTCCTGCGCATGGGCCTAGAATTGCAGATATTTGTGGTATAACTCCAGAGGCTAAAACGTTTCTTTGAAAAACCTCTGCGTATCCTCCTAAGGAAGAAACTCCTTCTTGAATTCTTGCTCCACCTGAGTCATTGAGTCCTATTATGGGTATGCCAATTTTAATAGCCATGTCCATTACTTTACAAATTTTATTAGCATGTTCTTCACCTAAAGAGCCTCCGTAAACTGTAAAGTCCTGACTATAAACCATAACAGCATTACCGTTAATAGTACCATGTCCCGTAACGACTCCATCTCCAAAAATACTATTATCTATACTTCCTACTTCCACATTTTTACTTTTAACTAACATACCTATTTCTTGGAATGAGGAATCATCTAGTAAAATATTTATTCTTTCTCTCGCAGTAAGCTTGCCTTTTTTATATTGTGCTTGTGTACGTTCTTTACCTCCTCCTAAATTAGCCTGCTTCGTTAATTTAATTAATTTTTTAAAAATTTCCCTCATTTATTTCTCAGATTTTTTAAAAAGTAGATAAAGATTAATGATTTCATTAAAGTAACTTTTTTTCTCTAATAACTTTTCTTTTGCTTCTTTGTCTTGTCCCCATTTTTTAAGATTATAGTCTTCTTCTAAGCTTAAGCACTTCCATGCATGCTTAAAGTTTATATTGTTTGCTAAAAAATTTAAAGCAATTATATTTGAATTTGATATATTTGTTATGTAATAATAAGAAGTTAATTCTTGTTTATTTAGTTTTTTTAAAATTTTACCTAGTCTAACTTTATTAGTAGCCTTATGCTTGACTGGAATGACTCCATTAGTAATATTAAAGGTAAGCTTATATTTTTCTTCTACAAAAGAAATTAAAGGATCCCATAATTTTTTTTGAAAGCTTTCTAATTCAGAGTTTTTCACTGCTCGATAACATAGTAAATCTGTACTTAAGAAAAATAGTATTTTATCTATAATATCTGATTTACTACTTTTATCTAAATCAAAACTAAAAAATAAAACTCTTAAAAAAAAACTTTTTTCTTTATTTTTGCTTTTAAAACATGCTGACATATATTTAGAAAGTTGCTTTGCTGCCTTATCGTCAGCTACTTTAATTTTATTGTTACCGTTAGTTTTTATAAACTTGTTACTTTTAAAAAAAAAGTAATATTTTCCTTTTTTTATAACTTTAATCATTACAATTATTAGTATATAAAATTATATAATTTCAATGTATATAAAAAGTGAGGTGGAATTTCAGCTTCAACAAAATAATCTTTTTTATTAAGTTTAAAACTAATACTTTTAGCATGTAAATGCATTTTTGTATTGATGTCTAAAAATTTATTATTTTTTTTTTCTAAAAGTGTATACTTTTTATCTCCTAATATAGGGCAGCCTTCAGAAAGTAAATGAACTCTTATCTGGTGAGTTTTTCCTGTTTTTGGGTATACTTCTAAAAGAGATAATCCTGCTTTATGATCAAGAGTTTTAAAATAAGTTATAGAATTTTTTTCTTTATTTTTAATAACTCTCATTTTTTCTATTTTATTAATTTTGATTTTATCAATCGCTTCTTTTATAGCTCCAAATTCATGTTTAGGACTTCCCTCAACTAGTGTCCAATATGTTTTTTTTATATTATTTTCTCTAAATAAAAAAGTTATATTTTTAGCTGTTTCTTTTGACTTAGCTATAATTAAAATTCCTGTCGTATTTTTATCAATTCTGTGAGTTAGTCTTAATACTTTAGTTTTTGAACATAGGAAAGGCAATGCATCATCAATACTAAAATTAATCTTAGTACCACCTTGAACAGGTATCCCATATGGTTTATTTAAAATTATTATTTCATTATCTTCAAATATTATTGATTTTTTAAGAATGGTTTTAAAGTCATCATTTATATTATTTTTTTTTACTTTATTTTGAGCTAATTCTAAATCCTCTTTATAATAAATTTTATCTAGACAGTTAAGTTTATAGCTAGCTTTTTTTTTAAATCCATTAACCTTGAATGCTCCTGTTCTGATTTTTTTTTGAATTATTGAATAGGGTATTTGTGCAAAGTTTTTAAATAAAAATTTATCCAACCTTACACCGGCATCATTAGAGTTTGCTGTTATAAACTTTAGCTTAATCATATTACAGTATAAACTTTATAAAAGTAATATATTTATAAAACTGTAGCTAAGAAATTTTATTTCACATCTTTCTTTTTTTCATCAGAATCTTTTATCTTTACCTCTTTATCTTCAGGCTTTACTATCTGGTTTTTTGCTTGCTTATTTCTATCTACAAATTCTATTATTGCCATCGGCGCAGAATCTCCATAACGATATCCCTTCTTAATTATTCTGGTATAGCCGCCTTTTCTCTCTTTATATCTTTCAGAAAGTTCATTTACGACTTTATTAAAGTCAGCTTTTTTAGGTAATCTAGAAATTAATTGTCTTTTAGCATGCAAGGTTCCTTTTTTTCCAATTGTAATCATCTTCTCAACAAGAGGTCTTAAATCTTTAGCTTTAGGAAGTGTAGTAGTTATCTGTTCATGCTTAATTAAAGCTGCTGCTAAATTTTTAAAAAGGGCCTTTCTATGCGCACTGCTTCTATTTAATTTTCTTCCACTAATTCTATGTCTCATATCTGTTCCTAATTAATAAGGGTCTTCTATTTGTTTTGCTAAACTTTCTATATTTTCAGGTGGCCAGTTTTCAATATGCATCCCTAAACCTAGGCCCATTTCAGAAAGCACTTCTCTAATTTCATTTAAAGATTTTCTTCCAAAATTAGGGGTCCTTAACATCTCATTTTCAGTTTTTAATACCAAGTCACCTATATACAAAATATTATCATTTTTTAAACAATTAGCTGAACGTACAGAAAGTTCTAATTCATCAACCTTTCTCAATAGATTTGGATTAAGTTTTGGCTCGCTTTGAGTTTCAACTTCTTTGACTTCTTCTTCTTCTTCAAAATTTACAAAGAACGAAGCTTGATCAGAAATAATTCTTCCAGCCAGAGCAACTGCATCCTCAGGCACTATTGTACCATTAGTTTTAATTTCCATGGTTAATTTATCATAATCTGTAGCTTGTCCAACTCTAGTATTCTCTACTTTATAAGCTACATTTCTTATGGGACTAAATATAGCATCTACTGGAATTAAACCTATGGGGTTATCTTTTGTATTTGTTATTGATGATGGAACGTATCCTTTTCCTTCTTCTACTGTGAGGATCATTTTAAACTCTACTTCCTTATTAATATTACATATTATTAATTCAGGATTTAATATATCTACATTTGCTAAAGGCTCTATCATGGATGCTGTTACCTGACAAGGTCCTTTAATTGAAAGGTTGAGTTTTTTTGTTCCACCTTCATGAATTTTAACTGCTAGTTGTTTTACATTAAGTGTGATTTCTACAACATCCTCGGCTACTCCAGGAATTGAAGAAAATTCATGTAATACCTGATCAAATTTAACTGCTGTTACAGCAGCACCTCTTATAGAAGATAACAATACTCTTCTTAGTGCATTGCCCATAGTTTGACCAAAGCCTCTTTCAAGTGGCTCTACCACTAAAGTAGCATCTCTGAGTTTGTCATTGCCTGGAGTAAATTCAATTTTTGATGGTTTAATTAGTTCTTGCCAATTTTTTTGTAGCACTTTGTAATTCCTTATATTATTAGTGATTAATTATTAAGTATTAAATTTCTTTCCTAAACTCTCCTTCTTTTAGGAGGTCTACATCCATTGTGAGGTATAGGAGTAACGTCTTTAATTGAAGTTATTATAAATCCAGTTGCTTGAAGAGCTCTAAGAGCAGACTCTCTTCCTGCTCCAGGACCTCTTACCTGAATTTCTATAGTTTTAACACCATTCTCCTGAGCTTTTTTTCCAGCATTTTCTGCAGCTAATTGAGCAGCAAAAGGTGTAGATTTTCTGGACCCTTTAAACCCCTCAGACCCTGCTGAAGACCATGAGATTGTATTCCCTTTAGAATCAGTAATTGTTATTATAGTATTATTAAATGTTGCATTAACATGTGCAACACCCATTGGGATATTTTTTTTAATTTTTTTCTTTTTAGTTTCTGCCATTCTATCTCTAAGCCTTCTTTTTTCCTGAAATTGGAGCTGATTTACCTTTTCTGGTTCTAGCATTAGTGTTAGTTCTTTGACCTCGAACTGGTAAACCCTTCCTATGCCTTAAGCCTCTGTAGCAACCAAGGTCTATAAGTCTCTTAAGGTTAACTGTAATTTCTCTTCTTAAATCACCTTCAACTGTGTAATTTTTTTCAACTATATCTCTTATTTTAGATAATTCATCTTCGGTAAGACTATTAACTCTTTTATTGGCATCTAAAGATGCAACTTTACATATTTGTTTAGCCCTAGTAGCACCAATACCATAAACATATGTTAAAGCGACTTCTATTCTCTTACCACTAGGTATATTTACACCTGATATCCTTGCCAACTTATTCTCCTAAATGAAATTTTCTTTTAAAAAGCTTTATTATAGTAAAGGTTTTAATCAAGTCAACTAACATTATATACCTATTACTTTTTTAATATCATCGAAAACTTTTTCTATATCTTGCATTCCATTAATATTAAACAATATTTCTCTATTTTCATAAAATGGTATTAACGGTTGAGTCAGACTGTTATAAGATTTAAATCTATTTTTTATAATTTCTGGCTTGTCATCAGACCTTCCTCTATCAATAAGCCTTTTTATTATACTTTCTTCATCTACTTTAATTCTTAAAACATATTCAATTTTTTGATTTTTCTCCAATAAAGAGTCTAATCCAATTGCTTGATTTATAGTCCTAGGAAATCCATCTAGTACAAAACCATTTACACAATCTTCAAGGGCTATTCTTTCCTTTACAATAGATAGTACTATTTCATCAGATACTAGTCCTCCATTTTCCATAATTTCTTTAGCCTTTTTTCCAACATCAGAACCTGAAGTAACTGCTTCTCTTAACATATCCCCAGTGGACAAATGAGGCACTTTTAAACTTTCACAAATATTTATTGCCTGTGTTCCTTTTCCGCTTCCAGGAGGACCAAATAATATAATATTCACTAAATTCTTCCCCTAAGTTTTGCTTTTTTTATTAAGCCTTCATACTGATGAGCAATAAGATGAGAATGTACCTGTGCTACCAAATCCATGGTTACAGTCACAACTATAAGCAAGCTAGTTCCTCCTAAGTAAAAAGGAACAGAGTACCTTGAAATAAGAAGTTCTGGAAGCAAACAAACTGCACTCAAGTAAATTGCACCAATTACAGTAAGCCTAGTTAGAATAAAGTCTATATAATCTGCAGTAGCTTCGCCTGGCCTTATTCCAGGAACAAAACCACCATTGTTCTTAATATTATCCGCAGTATCTTTAGCATTAAAGACTACGCTAGTGTAAAAAAATGCAAAAAAAACAATTGCAGATACATATAAAAGCATATAAAGAGGCTGCCCTCTTCCTAGTAATGATGTTATGTTCAACAACCAGTCTGGTCCACTACCAGCATTGATACTAATTGCTGTTACAGGCAATAACAATATTGAAGAAGCAAAAATAGGAGGTATAACTCCAGCAGTATTTATTTTAAGTGGAAGATGACTGGCTTGGCCTTGCATAACTTTCATACCAACTTGTCTTTTTGGATATTGTATTATTATTCTTCTTTGACCTCTTTCCATAAAAACTATAAAAGTAATTACTAAAACTGCTAAAATTAAAAAAAATAATATTAATAATCCAGATATGGCACCAGTTTTTCCTAGCTCTAAAGTAGAAATTAAAGCAGCTGGTAACTCAGCAACAATTCCTGCCATAATTATTAAAGAAATTCCATTTCCTATTCCTCTAGCAGTTATCTGTTCTCCTAACCACATTAAAAAAACAGTAGCCCCCGTAAGAGTAATTACAGTAGTAATTTTAAAAAAAAGTCCAGGGTTGTCTATAGCAGGTCCTTGAGAATTAGTCATTCCTTCTAATCCAGAAGCTATGCCTAAGGCTTGAATACTTGCTAAAAAAACTGTTCCATACCTAGTATATTGAGTTATTTTTTGCCTTCCACTTTCTCCATCCTTTTTAAGCTGGGCTAAGTGAGACGAAGTGGAGGACATTAATTGTATAATTATAGAAGCAGAAATATAGGGCATTATATTTAAAGCAAATATTGACATTCTACTCAAGGCGCCTCCAGCAAACATATCAAACATTCCAAATATACCGCCTGTATTTTGATTAAATATATCATCTAGGGCTCCAGGATTAACTCCCGGAAGAGGAATATAAGTTCCAAGCCTATAAACTACTAATGCTAATAGTGTAAAAATTATCCTATTTTTTAGTTCAGTCGCCTTTGCTAAAGCGCCAAAATTTACAGAGGATGCGAGTTGTTCAGCAGCTGAAGGCATTATTATTGCTCCTGTTTTTTAGGCTTTTGTTTTTTCTGATCTGGCTTCTTTTCAGAAACTTCTAAAATCAGTTTTCCTTTGCTTTTAGAAATGCTTTCAGAAGCTTTTTTACTAGCTTTATCTACTTTAATCGTAATACTATGACTCAATTTTCCATTAGCTAGTAGTTTAATGCCTAGACTATTTTTACGAATTAAACCAGCCTTCAAAAGTTCTATCTTTGCTATCTCTTTTGAGGGATTTAGCTTTTTAGAGGATATTGCTTTATCTATATCTTTAAGATTTATAATCGAAAATTCTTTTCTAAATGGATTTTTGAAACCTCTTTTAGGTAGCCTTCTGTGAAGAGGCATTTGACCTCCTTCAAAACCTTTTATAGAAACACCAGATCTGGATTTTTGTCCCTTATGTCCTGCTCCAGAAGTTTTTCCCTTACCAGAACCTATTCCTCTACCTACCCTTTTAGGTTTTTTAATGGACCCTTTATCAACAATACTATTTAATTTTAACATAATTTATTTAATTTCATATTTTACTAAATGTGCTACTTTTTTAACCATACCAAAAATACTTTCATTGTAATCTAATACTTTTGTTCTATTTAATTTATTTAATCCAAGTCCAATCAAACACTTTTTCTGATAGCCTTTCCTTCCTATTGGACTTGCTATTTGGGTAACAACTAAAGTTTTTTTTGTTTTATTCATCTACTTATTATCTTTCTTGTTATCTTCTTTTTTATCTTTCTTGGATTTTTTATTATTACTTTCTTCTTCACGATCTTTGGACTCAATATTTGTTTTTTTTCCAAAAATACTACTTACTTTTAAACCTCTTCTAGATGCAATGCTTCTTGGTGATTGAATATTTTTTAAACCTTCAAATGTTGCCCTTACCATATTATAAGGACTAGAACTTCCAACTGACTTTGAAACAACATCTTGAATTCCTAAAGTTTCAAACACTGCCCTCATTGGACCTCCTGCAATTATTCCAGTGCCAGGTGGAGCGGTTCTCAAAATAACTTTTGATGCCCCATGTCTTCCTTTAATATCATGGTGAATAGTTCTACCTTCTTTTAAAGGAATTCTTAGCATTTTAATTTTTGCTTTTTGAGTAGCCTTTTTAATTGCCTCAGGAACTTCTTTTGCTTTACCGGTACCAAATCCTACTCTACCTTTTGTATCGCCAACTACTACTAATGCAGCAAAACCAAATCTCCTACCGCCTTTTACAACTTTTGCTACTCTATTAATACTAACTAGTTTTTCAGTTAATTCAGTTCCATCCATGCTTTTTATTTCTTTTTCCATTTATAAATACCTAAAACTTTAAACCTTCTTTTCTAACTGCTTCTGCAAATATTTTCACTCTTCCATGATAAAGGTATCCTCCTCTATCAAAAACAACACTTTTAATTCCCTTTTTCTCAGCTCTTTTTGCTATCTCTAAACCTATATATTCTGCGGCGCTTTTATTTCCACCTTTATCTTTTAGCTTCTTTTTTATGTCTTTTTCTAGAGTAGAAGCTGACACTAAAGTAATCCCTTTTTTATCATCTATTATTTGAGAATAAAAATTAGTATTACTCCTGAAAACAGTTAATCTAAAATCAACAGTAGAATTAGATTTTAATCTAAACCTATTCCTTGATTTTCTTTTTGTTAATAGTATTTTACTTTTTGCGCTCATTTACTTTTTCTTACCTTCTTTTCTTCTAATAAATTCTTCTTGGTATTTTATACCCTTTCCTTTATATGGCTCTGGCTTCCTTAACCTTCTAATTTCAGATGAAAACTGGCCTACTTTTTGTTTATCAATTCCAGAAACTAAAATTTCAGTAGGCTTAGTACATTTGACTTCCAAGTCATTAGGAATTGCCAATTTTATATCATGGCTATATCCTAATTGCAAAGTTAATATATTGCTTTCAATAGAGGCTCGATAGCCTACACCATTTATTTCTAGTATTTTTGAAAATCCCTCTGAAACACCAGTTACCATATTATTAATCAAAGTTCTTGTCATTCCCCAACTAGCTTTAGCATCCTTGCTATCATTTAAAGGAATAACTCTAACTTTATCTTGTTCCTTTTCTAATTTTACAGTGTCTGGAAAATTAGCATTCAATTCTCCTTTAGCTCCTTTTATTGTAATACCATTTTCTATAATAGAAACATCAATTCCATCTGGTAAATCTATTATTTTTTTTCCTACTCTAGACATATTTTAATAAACTCTGCATAAAACTTCTCCTCCGATGTTAATTTCTTTGGCTTTGAAATTAGTCATAACACCTTTGGATGTAGATACTATAGAAACCCCCATATTGTTTTTATAAACTGGCATACTTTTTACTGAAGAGTAAATTCTTAGGCCTGGTTTAGAAATTCTTACAATTTTTTTAATAACAGGGTCTCCATGAAAGTACTTGAGAGATATTTCAATATCCTTGCCTTTGATACCTTCGATCTCAACAAAGTCTCTTATAAAACCTTCTTCTTTTAAAACTTTTAATATAGCTAGTTTAATTTTAGAAGAAGGACAGGTTACATTAGCTTTTTTAACCTGCTGCCCATTTCTTATTCTGGTAAGTAAATCACTGATAGGGTCTGTCATTGTCATTTTATTTCCTTTACCAACTAGCCTTAATCATACCAGGTATTTGTCCTGATGCTGCTAAATCTCTTAATGCAATCCTAGATAACTTTACTCTTCTGTAAAAACCTCTTGGCCTTCCTGATAATTCGCACCTATTTCTTACTCTTACAGCGCATCCATTTTTGGGCAAAGAAGCTAACTTTGTAACAGCTTGGAATCTATCCTCAGGAGTTGTCTTTTTATTCATTATAATTTTTTTTAACTCTTTTCTTTTCTCAGAGAATTTTTCAACTTTCTTTATTCTCGATTTATTTTTTTCTATAGCACTTTTTTTTGCCAAAACTTTCTCCTTTAAATATTAATAGGTAAATTAAACTTCTTTAATAATTCTAGTCCCTGCTGATCATTTCTTGCACTTGTCACTATTGTAATATCCATACCTCTAAGTTCATCTAAATTATCGTAATCTATTTCAGGGAATACAATTTGCTCTTTAAGCCCAAGAGAATAGTTGCCTCTTCCATCAAAACTTTTCTTTGAAAGCCCTCTAAAGTCTCTTACTCTAGGCAAAGCTATATTAACTAACCTATCTAAAAATTCGTACATTCTAGTTTTTCTCAAAGTTACTTTTACTCCTACGTTACTACCTTCTCTTAGTTTAAACCCTGCAACAGATTTTCTAGCCTTAGTAACAACTGGCTGCTGTCCGCTGATTAATTTCATGTCACTAAGAGCACTCTCTATCTTTCCTTTTTCCTGGGAGGCTTTTCCTACTCCCATATTTACCGTAATTTTTTTCAACTTTGGAACTGCCATATCATTTTTTATTTTCAAACTCTCTTTAAGAGACTTTTTAATTTCTTTTTCGTATAATTCTTTTAATCTAGCCATTATTTATCAATAACCTCTCCGGTAAGTTTGCTAAAACGAACTTTTCTTCCATCCTGTAAAAATTTATAACCAATTTTCGTTGCTTTATTTTTTGTACTCTCTAAAAATGCAATATTAGAAATATTTATAGGGCTTTCTTTCTCCTTTATACCCCCAGGATCATTTTGTGTAGGTTTAGTGTGTCTTTTCACTATGTTAATTCCTCTAACGGTTACCTTATTTTTTTCAGGAAATACCTTAAGCACTTCTCCTGTGTCTCCTTTATTTTTTCCTGCAGTGACTATAACTTTATCTCCTTTTTTTAATTTTATTTTAACAACCATTACAAAACCTCCGGAGCAAGAGAAACAATTTTCATAAACTTCTTTGCTCTTAATTCCCTAGTTACAGGTCCAAAAATTCTAGTTCCTATAGGCTCTTGTTGTTTGTTAATTAAAACTGCAGCATTTTTATCAAACCTTATAGCACTTCCATCATTTCTTCTAATTTCTTTTGCAGTTCTAACTATTACTGCGTGATGCACATCACCCTTATTTACTTTTCCTCTAGGTATAGCCTCTTTTATAGAAACTATTATTACATCTCCTACGCTAGCAAATCTCCTTTTTGAACCTCCAATAACCTTTATACATTGGACTCTTCTAGCTCCTGAATTATCTGCTACCTCTAAATTGGTCTCATTTATTATCATTTTTATTCCTAACTCTAAATAACTACCCAAGTTTTTAATTTAGAAATTGGCTTAGTTTCTTGTATAGATACCTTATCTCCAATTTTTAAACCGTTGCTTTCATCATGGGCATGATATTTTTTATATTTTTTTATATACTTTTTGTAAATAGGGTGTTTTAGCATCCTTTCAACTTTTACTACAACAGTTTTAGTGTTGCTAGCACTACATACAGTACCATTTAGAACTCTTCTAGGCATTAGTTTTTTTCTCCTGTAAATTAAGTAAAGTTTTTATTCTAGCAATTTCTTTTCTAACCACCTTTATTCTTGATGGTTTTTCTAACTGACCCATAGATTTTTGAAACCTTAAGTTCATTCCTTCCTTTTTATAATTAGAAAGAAGTGCCTCTAGCTCATCTGCAGTTTTAGACTTTAAATCTGTTTTTGCCATACTATAGTCTAACTCCTCTAGTAATAAATTTAGTTTGAATAGGTAATTTTGCAGCACCTAACTCAAAGGCCCTTTTAGCAAGTTCTTCATTTACTCCATCTAATTCAAATAATATTCGCCCTGGCTTAATTCTGCAAGCCCAATATTCTGGGGTTCCTTTTCCCTTACCCATTCTAACTTCAGCTGGTTTTTGTGATACGGGCAAGTCTGGAAATATTCTTATCCAAACTCTTCCTTGTCTTTTTATATGTCTAGTTATGGCTCTCCTAGCCGCTTCAATCTGTCTTGCAGTTATTCTTTCAGGTTGTAACGCCTTAAGCCCAAAAGCTCCAAAATTCAAAGTAAAGCCTCCTTTAGCATTTCCATGGATTCTTCCTTTGTGTGCTTTTCTATATTTAGTTTTTTTGGGAAATAACATATTTTATTTATCCTTATTCTTATTAAAAGGGGGTTTAGTTAGATCAGTTTCTTTTTTTTCGTCTCCAGTTTTTTCTCCATTATAAACCCAGACCTTAATACCTATTGTTCCATACGCTGTATGGGAAGTTGATACACCATAATCAATATCCGCTCTCAAAGAATGCAGTGGCACTCTACCTTCTCTATACCATTCAATTCTAGCTATTTCAGCTCCCCCTAATCTTCCCCCTGAAACAACTTTTATTCCCTTTGCTCCTAATCTCAAGGCAGACTGTATAGCTCTTTTCATAGTTCTTCTAAATGAAGCTCTTCTCTCAAGTTGCTCTGCAATATTATCTGCAATCAATTGAGCATCTAGCTCTGGTTTTCTAACCTCTACTATATTAAGTTGAACATCACCATTGGTAATTTTAGAAATTTTTTGTTTTATTTTTTCAATATCACTTCCTTTTTTTCCTATAACTACTCCCGGTCTAGCTGTATGAATAGTAATAATTGCTTTTTTAGCTGGTCTTTCGACAATAACCTTACTTACAGCAGCTTGTTTTAATTCTTTACGAATATAATTTTTTATTTTTAGGTCTTCATGCAAAAGGTTGGCATACTCATTTCCTTTAGCATACCATTTAGAGCTCCAATCCTTATTAACACTTAGTCTCATAACTATTGGATTAACTTTTTGACCCATTATTTTTTCTCCTCAGATTGCTTTAGTGTTATAGTAAGTTTACTAAATGGTTTTAATATTCTTGCTGCTCTGCCTCTAGCTCTAGCTCTCATTCTTTTCATTACCATTGCCTTTCCAACAAAAGCCTCCTCAACTACTAACCTATCTATATCTAGAGCATAATTGTTTTCGGCATTAGCGATAGCTGAATTTAAAACCTTTAAAACATCCTTAGATATTCTTTTTCTTGAGAAAGTTAAATTGTCTATTGCCTTTTTTATACCTTTTCCTCTAATTGATTTAGCTACTAAATTTAGTTTCTGAGGACTTATTCTAAGATTACTTGCTCTAGCAGTTGCTTTTGTATTTTCCATTTTCTAATTCCTGATTATTTTTTTGCCTTTTTATCGGCAGTATGCCCATAATAGGTCCTAGTTGGAGAATATTCACCAAGTTTTTGCCCTACCATTTCTTCCGATATAAAAACAGGGATAAATTTTTTTCCATTATACACATTAAAGGTCATACCTACAAATTGAGGAAGAATAGTAGACCTCCTTGACCAAGTTTTTATTGGCCTAGTATTATTTTCCTTTAGTTGAATTTGTACTTTTTTAATCAAATGTCCATCAACAAATGGCCCTTTCCAAACTGACCTAGCCATAATTACCTACTGTTCCTTCTTTTTAAAATAAATTTATCTGTTCTTTTATTATTTCTAGTTCTTTTTCCTTTTGTAGGCACACCCCATGGAGTAACAGGGTTTCTTCCTCCTGAAGTTTTTCCTTCACCTCCACCATGAGGATGATCAACAGGATTCATTACAACACCTCTAACATGAGGCCTTTTTCCAAGCCACCTGCTTCTTCCTGCTTTTCCTGACTTAATATTTTGATGGTCTGGATTAGAAACTACCCCAATAGTAGCCCTACACGACAAAGGAACTAATCTTTGCTCACCTGAAACCATTTTTAGCATAGCGTTATTTTTATCTTTACCTACTAACTGTACAGAAGAGCCAGCAGACCTGGCAATCTGACCTCCTTTTCCTGGCTTTAATTCAACATTATGTAATAAGGTTCCTGCAGGTATATTTTTCATTGGCAAACAATTACCAGGTTTTATATCAACACTATTACCTGAAATCACTGTATCAGAAACTTTTAGTTTTTGAGGAGCTATAATATAGCTAAGATTTCCATCTTCATATTTAATCAAAGCGATAAAACAAGTTCTATTTGGATCGTATTCTAGTCTAATTACCTCAGCCTTCTTGTCATCATGATTTCTTTTAAAATCTATTACTCGATAGTTTCTTTTATGGCCTCCACCTTTCCACCAGACAGTTATTCTTCCTTTGTTATTTCTACCTCCTGATTTAGACAAACCTTTTGTTAACTTCTTTACAGGGCCTCCTTTGTGTAATTTTGTTTTATCAACCAGCACTAAAGATCTTCTAGATGGAGTAGTTGGATTAAAATTTTTTAATGCCATTAACTTACGCCTCCACTATAATCCAAAGTTTCACCTTTTGCTAAAGTTATAACTGCTTTTTTAAAATCACTTCTCTTACCTTTAGTTCCTTTAAATATTTTTTTCTTACCTTTAACCTTAATAGTATTTACAGCTTTTACTTTTACCTTAAAAACTTTTTCAATAGATTTTTTTATTTCATCTTTCGAAGAGTCTATTCCTACTTTAAAAACAAACTGATTATTTTCAGAAATTTTAGTAGATTTTTCTGTAACTACAGGAAATTTTATAATGTCATAAAAGTTTTTCATTTATTTATACACTTCCTCAACATGCTGAATGGCTCCCTTAGAAATTACTAGTGTCTTTCTTTTTAAAATTAAAGCAGCATTAATTCCCTTACAAGAAATTAAGTCAAAATTCTTCAAGTTTTTAATAGATAACTGAAAGTTTTTATTAACCTTATCAGTTTCTAAAAAAGTAGCTGACTCAATACCCAATTTTTTAATTTTTGTATTTAAATCTTTTGTTTTAATTTTACTCAATTCTAATTTATCTATAACTTTTATATTTCCTTCTCTAAACTTAGTAGAAAATAATATTCTAAATGCATTTTTTCTTAATTTCGAGTTAAGTTTATATTCATGACTTCTTGGAGTAGGACCATGGACAACTCCTCCTCCTTTGAATTGAACAACTTTTTTTGAACCGTGTCTTGCACGTCCCATTCCCTTTTGTTTGTAAATTTTAGCAGTTGACCCAGTTATTTCTCCTCTTTCTTTAACTTTGTGAGTTCCTTGCCTCTTCTTTGCCAATTGCCAATTAACCAGTCTAGCAATAATAGCATTATCTTCTTTAGCTTGAAATACTTTTTCAGACAAGGTTATGTCTTCTAAAGGCTTATTATCTAAATTAGTAATTTTTATTTTTGCCTTACTTACCATCTATATCTACTTTGTTTTTATCATTACTAATTATATCATCCACTTTTTTTTCAGCTTTCACTTCTGGAGAATTTTCTACAGATTCTTTATTATCCATTTTTTCTTCTGAAACTATCTCTTCTTTTTTTAAACTCCTTGAACCAATTGGATATGGTGCATGGGGTGGTAAAACTTTCTTTTTGGCATCAGTAATTGAAACCCAAGCGCCGATTGACCCTGGAACACCTCCTTTAACTAAGAGCAAGCCTCTTTCTTCATCTATAGATACCACCTCTAGATTTTGCATAGATACAGTTTTGTTTCCTAACTGACCTGCCATCTTTTTTCCTTTCCATACCTTTCCTGGATCTTGGCTATTTCCAGTTGAACCATGGCTCCTGTGAGAAATAGAAACTCCGTGACTAGCTCTTAAGCCAGAAAAATTATGTCTTTTCATACCCCCAGCAAAACCCTTTCCTATTGAAGTAGCCTTTACATCAACAAACTGTCCAACAACAAAATGAGAAACATCAATCTTTGTTCCACTTTCAACTAAACTATCTTCAGAAACTCTAAACTCCTTAATTTTTTTAACTGGTTCTGTTTTTAGTTTTGCAAAAAAACTCTTTTCTGGTTTATTTAATTTTGCTGGCTTGCTCTCACCAAAACCTACAACTAATGCATTATAGCCATCTGTATCTGTTTTTCTTAATTTGAGAACTTTAGCAGAAGGTATTTCTAGAACAGTAACGCTATTGTGCTTTCTGTTCTGGTCAAAAACACGAGTCATACCAAGTTTTTTAGCCATTAACCCTGTTCTCATAACTTAATCTCCACATCTACACCAGCAGCTAAATCTAATTTCATTAAAGCATCTACTGTTTGAGGAGTAGGAGAAACAATATCTAAAACTCTCTTATAGGTTCTAATTTCAAATTGTTCCCTTGATTTCTTATCAACGTGAGGTGACCTATTTACAGTAAATCTTTCAATTTTTGTAGGTAAAGGAATAGGACCTCTAACATCGGCTCCTGTTCTTTTTGCAGTATTTACTATCTCATGAGTTGAACTATCTAGAACTCTATGATCAAATGCTTTTAACCTTATGCGTATGTTTTGATGTTCTGCCACTGTAATTCAACCCTCTAATTTTTACTCAATAATTTCTGATACAACACCTGCACCTACAGTTTTGCCACCTTCTCTAATAGCAAACTTTAGTCCTTTTGTCATAGCAATAGGAGAAATTAAGTTTACTGTTAAACCAATGTTATCTCCAGGCATAACCATTTCAGTTCCACTAGGTAACTCAACTGTTCCCGTTACATCTGTAGTTCTAAAATAGAACTGAGGTCTATAATTTCCAAAAAATGGGGTATGTCTACCTCCTTCTTCTTTTGTTAATACATAAGTTTCTGCTTTAAACTTAGTGTGTGGTTTAATAGAACCTGGCTTAGCAAGAACTTGTCCTCTTTCAACATTTTCTCTATCTATACCTCTCAACAAAGCCCCTATGTTATCTCCAGCCTCTCCTCTGTCTAATAATTTTCTAAACATTTCAACGCCGGTACAAACTGTTTTAGTGGTATCCTTAATACCAATAATTTCAATTTCGTCATTAACATTAATCACACCCGACTCAACTCTTCCTGTCACAACTGTACCTCTTCCAGAAATAGAAAATACATCTTCTATAGGCATTAAGAACGGTTGATCAACAGGCCTTTCTGGTTGAGGAACGTATTTGTCGACCTCTTCCATAAGCTTGAGGATGGCAGGCGCTCCTATATCTGACTTATCACCTTCTAATCCTTTTAATGCAGAACCCTTAATTATAGGAATATCATCTCCCGGAAATTCATATTTAGATAAAAGTTCTCTAACTTCCATCTCCACAAGCTCAAGTAATTCAGGATCATCAACTTGATCTACTTTGTTTAAAAAAACTACAAGTGCAGGAACTCCAACTTGCCTAGCTAAAAGTATGTGTTCTCTTGTCTGTGGCATTGGGCCATCAGATGCAGAAACTACAAGTATACCTCCATCCATTTGTGCAGCACCTGTTATCATATTTTTCACATAATCAGCATGTCCTGGACAATCAACATGAGCATAATGCCTATTTCCTGTTTCATACTCTACATGAGCTGTATTAATTGTAATACCTCTTTCTTTTTCTTCAGGCGCCTTATCAATCTCATCATATGCAATACTTGTTGCGCCTCCTGTTTCTGCTAATACTTTAGTTATAGCGGCAGTAAGTGTTGTCTTACCGTGATCCACATGTCCAATGGTACCAATATTTACATGTGGTTTGGTTCTTTCAAATTTTTCTTTAGCCATATTAAATCTCCGTTTTCAAAATTAAAATATTATTATTAACTCGCTAGCTTAGCCTTCAACTCTTCTTCAACCATTGCCGGTACTAAATCATACTTATCAAATTGCATTGTGTAAACAGCCCTTCCTTGAGTCATTGATCTAAGATTGTTAACATATCCAAACATTGTAGCTAGAGGAACATTAGCTTTAACTAAGGTCGCATTTCCTTGTGGATCCATGCCCTGAACTTGCCCTCTTCTACTATTTAAGTCACCTATGACATCACCAACAAATTCTTCTGGAGTAACCACTTCAACTTTCATCAAAGGCTCAAGAAGTTTAGGACTTGCTTTTGATAAAGCATCCTTAAATGCTGTTCTTCCTGCAATCTCAAAAGCCATCACACTAGAGTCAACATCATGATATGCTCCATCATACAAAGTAACACTTACATCAATAACAGGATATCCTGCAACAACCCCATTTTGCATAGCACCTTCTATACCCTTTTGAACGCCAGGTATATACTCTTTAGGAATATTTCCGCCAACAACTTTATTAACAAATTCTAAACCACAACCAGGTTCGCCTTTTTTAACAATCATTTTAACCCTAGCAAACTGTCCTGCACCTCCCGATTGTTTCTTGTGAGTATAATCAACATCAGAGTCGGATGTGATAGTTTCTCTGTAAGCCACCTGAGGAGCTCCGACATCAGCCTCAACTTTAAATTCCCTTTTCATTCTGTCTACAATAATATCAAGATGCAACTCTCCCATTCCCTTAATTATGGTTTGTCCACTTTCATTATCGGTAGAAACACCAAATGAAGGATCTTCTGCAGCAAGTCTAGTTAGCGCTTCTGACATCTTCTCTTGATCTGCTTTTGTTTTTGGTTCTACAGCAACCTCTATAACTGGATCAGGAAAATCCATTCTTTCCAAAATTACTTTGTTATTAACATCACTTAGAGTATCTCCCGTTGTTACAGATTTTAAACCACAAATTGCTATAATATCTCCTGTTCGCGCTTCTTTAATATCTTCTCTGCTGTTAGCATGCATTTGAAGCATTCTACCTATTCTTTCTTTTTTTTCCTTAACGGTATTCTCAACTGTGCTACCACTATTTAGAACTCCTGAATAAACTCTTGCAAAAGCTAGTGTACCTACAAAAGGGTCTGTCATTATTTTAAATGCTAGGGCAGAAAATGGTTCATCATCTGAACATTTTCTTTGTAACTCTTTCTCACCATCTATGGCAACTCCATTAACAGGAGGTAGGTCAAGGGGTGATGGTAAGAAATCTATAACAGCATCTAACATAGGTTGTACACCTTTATTTTTAAATGCTGAACCACATAAAGTAGGAACAAAGTCTCCTTTTAGCGTTCCTTTCCTGATACAGCTTTTGAGAGTATTAACATCAGGCTCATTACCTTCTAAATATTGTTCCATTACTCCATCATCTTGCTCAACAGAAAGTTCAACTAACTTTTTTCTATAATCTTCAGCTTTATCTTTAAGATCGTCTCTTATTTCTTTGGTCTCAAACTTAGCACCTAATATATCTTGTTTCCAAACAACTTCTTTCATGGTGAGAATATCTACTATTCCTTCAAACTCAGCTTCGCTCCCTATAGGCAATTGAATAACCAACGGTACAGCTCCTAATCTATCAGAAATCATGTCTACACATCTATAGAAATCAGCACCTACTCTGTCCATTTTATTTACAAAACACATTCTTGGAACATTATATTTATTAGCCTGCCTCCATACAGTTTCTGATTGAGGTTCAACTCCTGCAACGCTATCAAAAACAGCAACAGCACCGTCTAAAACTCTTAGCGACCTTTCGACTTCAATAGTAAAATCAACATGACCAGGAGTATCAATAATATTTATTCTGTGCTCTTTCCAAAAGCAAGTAGTAGCGGCTGAAGTTATTGTAATTCCTCTTTCCTGCTCTTGTTCCATCCAGTCCATAGTTGCTGCTCCATCGTGAACTTCACCAATTTTATGAGAAACACCTGTGTAATAGAGCACTCTCTCTGTTGTTGTAGTTTTTCCTGCATCAATATGTGCCATAATACCAATATTTCTATAATCTTTTAACTCTGTTTTCCTAGTCATTTTTTAATATCCATAATTACCACCTGTAATGTGCGAAAGCCCTATTTGCCTCAGCCATCTTCCTAGTATCTTCATTTTTCTTAATAGAAGATCCTCGCTTAAAAGATGCGTCTAATAATTCACCTGCTAATCTATCGATCATTGTGTTTTCATTTCTTTTTCTAGCTGAGTCTATTATCCACCTTATCGCTAGAGCCTGCTTTCTTCTAGGAGAAACCTCAACTGGCACCTGGTAAGTTGCTCCGCCTACACGCCTAGACCTTGTCTCTATTTGAGGCTGAACATTTTCTATAGCAGACTTAAAAACATCTAGAGGAGACTTCTCTTTTTCTTTTTTCTCAATTCTATCAAAAGATGAATATATTAGCTTTTCTGCTGTATTTTTTTTTCCGTCAATCATTAATGCCCTTACAAACTTAGCTAATACCACATCCTTATATCTAGGATCTGGTAAGATTTCTCTTTGCACTGATTTTCTTCTTCTAGACAATTTATAACTCCATACTACTTAGGTCTCTTAGCTCCATATTTAGACCTTCTCTGTTTTCTATTACCAACTCCTTGGGTATCCAAGGTTCCTCTAACAACATGATACCTTACTCCAGGAAGATCTTTAACTCTTCCACCTCTAATCATTACAACTGAATGTTCTTGAAGGTTGTGCCCTTCTCCAGGAATATAGCTTGTTACTTCAAATCCATTAGTCAATCGAACTCTAGCAACTTTTCTTAATGCAGAGTTAGGTTTTTTAGGAGTAGTAGTGTAAACCCTAGTACACACACCTCTCTTTTGAGGACAAGCTTCAAGAGCTGGCACTTTATTTCTTTTAGTTTGGGACTTTCTGCCCTTTCTAACCAATTGATTAACAGTTGGCATTTTAATTTCCTTTTATAAATTTTATTTACCAGAAACACGCATATTATTGGCACCTAGCGAAACCGTCAAGTACTAATTACAAAAAAATATTAGATAGTGTTGTTTTTTTGCAACAATATATAAGAAGTTAGGATTGTTGCTCACTTTCTAGTTGTTTTGCTTGCTTTTCCTTAATACGCTTTTCATTCAATACAGCTAATTTTTTAAATTTAGTCATAGTTCTTCCGGTACCTGCTGGAATTAGTCGTCCTACTATAACATTTTCTTTGAGACCTGCTAATTTATCTTTTTTACCTGCTGTTGCTGCCTCTGTCAGAACTCTAGTAGTCTCTTGAAAAGATGCCGCTGAAATAAAGGAATTAGTTTGCAAACTAGCCTTTGTTATTCCATTTAATATTGAAATAAATTTTGCCGGATCCTTTCCATTTTCTACTGCACCTTTGTTTGCAGTTTCCATATCATCCCTATCAACCTGCTCTCCTGCAATAAAATCGGTGTCACCTGCATCTGTTATTTCAACCTTTTGAAGCATTTGCCTTGCAATTACCTCTATATGCTTATCATTAATTTTTACACCTTGTAACCTATACACATCTTGTATTTCATTAACTAAGTAATTTGCTAACTCTTCAATCCCTAAAACTCTTAGAATATCGTGAGGAACGGGATTTCCGTCCATCAATAAATCTCCTTTGTTAACTATATCTCCTTCTTGAACCATTATGTGTTTTCCTTTTGGAACTAAATATTCTACTTGATTATCATTATTATCAATATCTACAACAATTAATTTTTTATTATTTCTTACATCGTTTCCAAACTCTACTCTCCCTCTTATGTCAGATATAAATGAATAATCTTTAGGTTTTCTCGCCTCAAACAATTCTGCAACTCTAGGCAAACCGCCAGTTATATCTTTTGATTTTTGAAAGTCTAATGGTATTCTAGCTAACAAGTCTCCAGCATTAATTTTTTTACTTTTCTTACCTGGAGTATGTCCAATGGACAACACTGCAGAAACTGGAAGCTCATAAATCGCTTGCGAACCATTTGATAATTTTAGTATTTTATCATTCTCATCAATTATTTCCATTCTAGGTCTATAATTTGGTTGCTTTGTTGCACCTGGCACTCTCCAATCTTTAACAACCTGGCTAGTCATGCCTGTGTCTTGAGATGTTGTTTCTTCTAGAGTATCTTTATTAACATCTACAAATCTAACAAAACCTTGTTTTTCAGTAATAATTGGTCTAGTATAAGGATCCCATTCTGCAATTTTTTGTCCTTTTTCAATTTTACTTTTTTCTTTTAACAAAATATTTGAGCCATAAGGTATTTTTTCTCTAAATCTTTCTCTGCCATTATCATCTTTAATTATAAGTTTACAGTCTCTGTCTAATACAGTTCCTATACCTTTTTTATCATAAATTACATTAGACCCCTCAATATAAAGAGTTCCTGATATATTAGCTTCCAATCTGGAAGGCTCAGCTCCTGCTTGCGCAGCACCTCCTATATGGAATGTTCTCATAGTTAATTGAGTTCCTGGCTCTCCTATAGATTGAGCGGCAACTACGCCAACTGCCTCACCAATATTAACCTTTGTTCCTCTAGCTAAATCTCTTCCATAGCAAGTTGCACACATACCTGAAGACAGGGCGCATGTAAGAGGACTTCTAACTTTGACAGCATCTATTTCAGCACTGACTATTTTATTAACTAAATCCTCATCTATAAAATCTCCTAACTTTGCTAACAAAGTTTCATCTTCAGGATTTTTCAAGTCCTCAGCCAAATATCTCCCAATAATCCTTTCTTCTAAACTTTCTATAACTTCACCTGCATCTATTACAGCTTTTTTCATTACACCTTTAGTAGTTCCACAATCTTCTGTAGTAATTATTAAATCTTGAGCAACATCTACTAGTCTTCTGGTTAAATAACCAGAATTAGCAGTTTTAAGAGCGGTGTCTGCGAGACCTTTTCTTGCTCCGTGTGTAGAATTAAAATATTCTAAAACACTAAGTCCTTCTTTAAAGTTTGAGATTATAGGCGTTTCAATAATTTCTCCATTTGGTTTAGCCATTAAACCTCGCATCCCTGCAAGTTGCTTCATTTGAGCAGTAGAACCTCTTGCACCAGAGTCTGCCATCATAAACACTGAATTCATGCTTTCACCCTTGCCTATTGACATCTCATTCATCATTTTTTCCGCTACGTTGTCAGTACATTTAGACCAAGCGTCAATAACTTTATTGTATTTTTCTCCTTGCGTAATAAGTCCATCAGAATATTGTTTTTCATAATTTTTTATTAAATCTCTAGTATCATCAACTAATTTAGTTTTAGCTTCAGGTATAATCATATCGTCTTTACCAAAAGAAATACCAGCTTTGCATGCATTTTTAAAGCCTAATTCCATTAATCTATCTGCAAAAATAACAGTTTCTTTTTGTCCACAAAATCTATAAACCACATCAATAAGACCAGCAAGTTCTTTTTTACTAAGCATTTTATTTATCATTGAAAAAGTTATATTTCTATTTTTTGGTAAAATTTCCGATATTAAAATCCTACCTGCAGTTGTTGTAAGAAGCTTAACCTCTTTTTCATCATTTTCATTAATAATTTCAACTCTACATTTAATTTTTGCATGAAGAGAAACAGCCTTTGCTTCAAGCGCATGTTTTACTTCTTCTACCGATGAAAAAACTAACCCTTCGCCTATTTCATTTTCCTTTTCTAAACTTAAAAAATATAAACCTAGCACAATATCTTGCGTTGGAACTATTATTGGTTTTCCATTAGCTGGGCTAAGAATATTATTTGTTGACATCATTAAAACCCTAGCCTCTAGCTGAGCTTCTACTGATAAAGGAACATGGACTGCCATTTGATCTCCATCAAAGTCAGCATTAAATGCTGTACAAACTAAAGGATGAAGCCTTATAGCCTTTCCTTCAATTAAAATAGGTTCAAAAGCTTGTATGCCAAGTCTATGAAGTGTAGGAGCTCTATTTAATAATATGGGATGCTCTCGTATAACTTCATCTAATATATCCCATACTTCAGGTCTTTCCTTTTCTACCATTTTTTTAGCTGATTTTATTGTTGTAGCTAAGCCACGAATTTCTAACTTTGAATAAATAAAAGGTTTAAAAAGCTCTAATGCCATCTTCTTTGGAATTCCACATTGATGTAATTTTAACTCAGGACCAACGACGATAACTGATCTTCCTGAATAATCGCATCTCTTTCCTAAAAGGTTTTGCCTAAAACGTCCTTGTTTTCCTTTAAGCATATCAGCTAAAGATTTTAAAGGGCGTTTATTTGAACCTGTGATTGGTCTTGCTCTTCTGGTATTATCAAATAAAGCATCAACTGATTCTTGTAACATTCTTTGTTCATTTCTTACAATTATATCGGGAGCCTTTAAATCTTTTAGTCGTCTTAATCTATTGTTCCTATTAATAACTCTTCTGTATAGATCGTTTAAATCAGAAGTAGCAAACCTTCCTCCATCTAATGGAACTAAAGGTCTTAAATCAGGTGGTATAACAGGCAAACTTGTTAAAATCATCCACTCAGGTTTATTTCCTGAAAAAATAAACTGCTCTACAAGCTTGAGCCTTCTAAGTAATTTTTTCTTTTTAATGTCAGATTTTGATGTGCTTAATTCTTCTTTAATATTTTCTCTTTCCTCCTCCATATTCATTGACTCAAAAATCTTTCTTATTGCCTCTGCACCAATCCCAGCTGAAAATGAGTCCGCAGGATTTTCATCGAGAGCCTTATTATACTCTTCATCTGACAATATCTGCTTAAACTTTAAGTTTGTTAAGCCTGCCTCTATAACTATATGATTTTCGAAATAAAGAACTCTCTCAACATCTTTCATAGCCATATCCAATAATAGACTAATTCTTGATGGTAAAGATTTCAAAAACCATATGTGTGCAACTGGAGCTGCTAACTCAATATGCCCCATTCTTTCTCTTCTAACTTTAGATTGAATTACTTCCACTCCACATTTTTCACAAACAATTCCTCTATGTTTCATTCTCTTATATTTTCCACACAGACATTCATAGTCTTTAACTGGCCCAAATATTTTTGCACAAAAAAGACCTTCTCTCTCAGGTTTAAATGTTCTATAATTAATAGTCTCTGGTTTTTTTACTTCGCCAAAAGACCATGACCTAATCTTCTCAGGACTGGCTATAGATATTTTAATTAGGTCAAAGTCATTATTCATATTCTCTAAACTTTTCATTACTTTATTCATATTTTCTCCTAATTATCCTCTTGAGTTGTAATTTCTTGAGGATTTTCATTTTGTGACAAACCTACATCTAAACATAATGATTGCATTTCTTTAACAAGTACATTAAAGGACTCAGGAATTCCAGCTTCAAAACTAGTTTCTCCTCTAACTATTGATTCATAGACCTTGCTTCTGCCTGCAACATCATCTGACTTAACAGTAAGCATTTCCTGTAATGTATATGACGCTCCATATGCTTGCAATGCCCAAACTTCCATTTCCCCGAATCTCTGACCACCAAACTGGGCTTTTCCTCCAAGGGGCTGTTGAGTAACTAGGCTGTAGGGTCCTATTGATCTTGAATGAATTTTATCATCGACAAGATGATGTAATTTTAACATATATATGTACCCTACAGTAACCTTTCTATTAAAGGCCTCACCTGTTCTTCCATCAACAAGAGTAACTTGTCCTGAATTGTCTAGACCCACAGCTTCCAATATTGCTTTAATATCTGTATCTCTAGCACCATCAAAAACTGGAGTAGCCAAATTTAGACCATTTTTGACCTTAGATAAAAGTTTAATAATTTCATCATCGGCAAGCTTATTGATTCTTTCTTCAAAATATTTAGGAGAGAATATTTTTTTTAATACTTTTTTACATCCGGTAACTTTTGAAGAAGTATCCTGTGAAGTACTATTTACTATTTCTTTAATATTTTTACCAAGACCTGCTGATGCCCAACCTAAATGTGTTTCTAATATTTGCCCTACATTCATTCTCGATGGCACGCCTAAAGGGTTTAAGACAATATCTACTGGAACACCATCTTCTGTATGAGGCATATCTTCAATAGGGGCAATCTTCGATATCACTCCTTTATTTCCATGTCTTCCTGCCATCTTGTCTCCTGGTTGAAGCTTCCTTTTTACCGCCACGAAAACTTTTACCATTTTCAAAACACCTGGCAACAAATCATCACCTGATTGAACTTTGTCAACCTTTTCCTTAAAGTTAAGAAGAATTTCATTTATTTCAGCATCAAATTCATTTTTTAAACTCTCTATACTAGTCATAGTTTGTTGATTCTTAGTAGCGATTTTCCAAATCTGCTTATTATCAAATGAATCTAATATTTTTTCAGTTAATACTTGTCCATCTTTTACACCTTTAGCTTTCCCAGAAAAATGCTTTCCTACTAATAAACTCTTTAGACGCTTGAAAATATTTTCTTCAATAATTCTTATTTGGTCATCTTTATCTTTAGCTAACCTTTCTATTTCTTCCTTTTCTATAGCTAATGCTCTTTCATCTTTCTCCACACCCCTTCTGTTAAAAACTCTGACTTCAACTACTGTTCCAGAAACACCACTTGGTAGTCTCAAAGATGAATCTCTTACATCTGAAGCTTTTTCTCCAAATATCGCTCTTAATAACTTTTCTTCTGGAGTCATTGGTGTCTCTCCTTTGGGCGTTACTTTTCCTACCAAAATATCATTTGATCTAACCTCAGCTCCCACATACACTATGCCAGTTTCATCTAAATTTTTTAAAGCTTCCTCTCCTACATTTGGAATATCTCGTGTGATGTCCTCCGGGCCAAGTTTTGTATCTCTAGCCATTAATTCAAACTCTTCGATATGAATAGAAGTAAAAACGTCGTCTCTTACTATTCGTTCAGATATTAGAATAGAATCTTCATAGTTGTATCCATTCCAAGGCATAAAAGCTACTAGAACATTTTTACCTAGTGCTAGCTCTCCGTTATCAGTAGCTGGTCCATCTGCAATAACATCTCCCCTTTCAACTCTATCGCCTACCATTACTAATGGTCGCTGATTGATTGATGTATTTTGATTAGACCTTTGAAATTTCAATAAATTATAAACGTCCACCCCTAGAGTAACATCATACTTTTTTTCATCAGTATGCCTTACAACAATTCTCCTTGCATCAACTTGCTCTACAAAACCTCCTCTTTTTGCTACTACTGCAGCAGATGAGTCTTTTGCTACAACACCCTCCATCCCTGTTCCAACCATTGGTGACTCAGAGACTACTAACGGCACTGCCTGCCTCATCATATTAGATCCCATTAAAGCCCTGTTTGCATCATCGTTTTCTAAAAATGGTATCAGTGAAGCTGCAACAGATACTAATTGCTTAGGCGAAACGTCCATGTATTCTATTTTATCTGTAGTTGCCATAGTAAAGTCTCCATTGTGTCTGCAAGAAACCAAATCTCTAACAAATTCATTGCTTTTTGTAAGAGGAGCATTAGCTTGGGCAATGACAAAGTTGTCTTCTTCTATTGCTGATAGATATTCAACATCATGACTAACTTTTGCTTTAGACACTTTTCTGTATGGACTTTCTATAAAGCCATACTTATTAACTTTTGCATAAGTAGCAAGGCTATTAATTAATCCAATATTAGGACCTTCTGGTGTTTCTATAGGACAAATTCTACCGTAGTGAGTTGGATGAACATCTCTTACTTCAAAGCCTGCTCTTTCTCTTGTTAAACCACCCGGACCCAAAGCTGATAATCTTCTTTTATGTGTAATTTCAGACAAAGGATTAGTTTGATCCATGAACTGACTCAATTGCGAACTACCAAAAAACTCCTTTAATATTGACGTTAGTGGTTTTGCATTTATAAGTTCTTTGGGAACAAGTTTTTCTTCTGGAACAGAACCCATTCTTTCTTTAATAGCTCTTTCCATCCTTACCAAGCCAGTTCTAAATTGATTTTCTACTAGTTCCCCTACAGACCTTACTCGTCTATTTCCCAAATGATCAATATCATCATATTCACCTATGCCATCTTTTAGATTAACAATGGTGTCTATCACACTTAGTATATCTTCTCTATTTAGTTCTCCGTAAGATTCTTCTACCTCTGATCCAATTCTTGAGTTAAGTTTTACTCTTCCTACAGAAGATAGATCATATTTTTCAGATTTGAGTTTTATTATTTCATCATTCAAAACCCATAAATTTGGAATAGAGTTTTGTCTAGCTACTGTTCCAATCGTAACCAATGACCATTCTTTTTCTTTTTTTAATATCCAAACTCCTTCTTGCTCAATTGATTCTTTGCTTAAAGTAAGCGCTTTGTCTTTCTTTGAATTAGAAGAATAAAAATTTAATTCATCAAGAGGTGTATCAATCCTTGAAAAGAAGAGATCATAAAACAATTTTTCAGAACTTTCTTCGGTAGGAGGCTCACCTGGTCTCATAATTTTATAGATTGATGCCAATGCATCTGCTCTTTTTACTTCCTTTTCTGCTATCATAGTATTTCTTATATAAGTGCCAGATTTATTGCTGGTAATTAAAACTGAAAAATTAGTTAATTTATTTTCTCTTAATAAGTCAATCAGTTTTTCTTCTATTTCATCTCCTGCTTCGCCATAAATCTCTCCAGTTTCATTGTTAAAAATATCATTAGCTAAATACTTGCCAAAAATTGCTTCATCTGGAACTAAAATATTAGTTATCTTTTTTTCCTCAAATTCTCTATTATGTCTATTGGTAAGTCTCTCTCCTTTCGAAAGAAGTATTTCATTATTATCAGCATTTATTAAATCAAAATTAAGTTCACCTTTTAACTCTTCAAAGTCATATGAAATACTAATTTGATTATTTTCTTTGAGATTAAACTCTGAAGAATTGTAAAATCTAGATAATATACCTTCATTATCTAATCCCATGGATTTAAGTAAAAATGCTAAAGACAGTTTCTTTCTTCTATCAATTCTAAAAAAAAGTAGGTTTTTTGCATCAAACTCTACATCAAGCCAAGATCCCCTGTATGGAATTACTCTAGCAGCATTGCTTGCGTCAAAAAAAACTCCTGGCGACCTATGCATCTGACTAACTATAACTCTTTCTGTTCCATTGATAACAAAAGTAGCCTTGTCAGTCATTAGTGGTATATCTCCTAAATACACCTCCTCTTCACGTGCATCTTTGCCAATTTCTTGATTTGTTTCTTCATCAATCTTAATTATATCTAATCTGAAAATTACTTTAAGTGCCGCAGCATAAGTTAATCCTCTTTGCCTACATTCTATAACATCATATTTTGGTCTATCTAACTTGTAAGAAATATATTTTAAAGTCATTCTCCCTTGATAGTCTTTAATTGGAAAAACACTTGCTAAAGCATCATGAATTCCAATATGGGATTCTTGATTTTCTAAAGTTTTGGAAGTAAGCAGTTGTTGATAAGAAGACTTTTGAATTTCAATTAAATTTGGCATATCCGCTATATCTTGCAGAACACCAAATTGGTGTCTAAGAGGTTTTCTATTTTTAAGAGAAAGTTTGTTAGCCATGAGGTTCCTATTCTAAAATAAATTAAAAAAAATAAATGTCTAGTTTTCGGGCAACTAATCGCTAAAATTTAGTTATCCGAAAAAAAAGTTTTCTTATTTCAAATCTATTTTAGCGCCAGACTCTTCAAACTTTTTCTTTATCTCTTCTGCTTCTGCTTTAGCAACACCCTCTTTAATTGTTTTTGGAGCACCCTCTACCATATCTTTTGCTTCTTTTAAACCTAACCCAGTGGCAGCTCTAACTTCTTTAATAATATTAATTTTTTTGTCTCCAACATCTGTTAAAACTATGTCAAATGTATCTTTTTCTGCCGCTTTTTGTTCATCAGCACCACCACCCGCTGCTGCTGCTGCTGCAACTGGAGCCGCTGCTGATACGCCCCATTTTTCTTGTAGTAGTTTCGACAGCTCTGCTGCTTCCATTACTGAAAGCTTAGAAAGCTCGTCAACCATTTTATTTAAATCTGTCATAACATTACCTTTCAATTAAAATTTAGTTTTTCTTAGAAAAATTATTAAACACTCCCACTAATTCTATTCCAGCAGCATTTAATAGCTGCACCAAATTTTGGTGTGGTGCTAGTAAATAACTTGCTATTTCACTTCTTAAATCTTCTAACGAAGAAAGTTTAGATAACTTATTAAACTCTTCTTCATCAATTATTTTTTGGTTAAGGCTTGCCTTAACTACTTTAAATTTTTCATTTTCATCTGAATATTTTTTTACAGCCTTAATTCCTGCTATAGGGTCTTTGGAAAAAATAATTGCTGTTGGACCTTTAAAATAATTTTCTAATGCTTCATAAGGTGTTTCTTTAGAAGCAATTTTAACTAAACTATTTTTAGCAACACAAAATTTGGACCCAATTTCGTTAATTTTTTCTCTAAATTCGGTTAGTTCAGAAGAATTCAATCCCAAATAATGAGTAACAACCACACCCTCTGATTCCTCAAAATATTTTTTTAAGCTTTTTACTGCGATTTTCTTTTGTTCTTTATCCATTTTTAACCAAAAAAAAGTCAAAGACAGACAATACCGTCTGTGAAGGAATTATTGCAACCTACAGTCTTTGACAGAAAATTAACTTAAATCATTACAAAATAAAGTCAAGTTTTATTTGTAAGATACTTTTATTGACGGTCCCATAGAAGAAGAAATATATATATCTTTTAAATAATTTCCTTTTACTCCTTTTGGTTTAGCCTTTACAATAGTATCTATAAAATATGTTATATTTTCTTTTAACTTATCTTCAGAAAAACTAAGTTTCCCTATTCCCGAATGAACTATTCCAGTTTTATCAGCCTTATACTCAATTTGACCTTTTTTAACATCTTTTACTTTTTTAGCAACATCATCTGTTACAGTTCCCATTTTTGGGTTTGGCATTAAACCTTTAGGACCTAAAATTTTTCCATATTTTCCAACTAAAGGCATCATATCTGGTGTTGCTATTACAATGTCTATCTTAATTTTATTTTTTTGTATTTTTTCTGCTAAGTCTTCTTGCCCAGAAAAATCTGCTCCAGCTTCTGTAGCTTCCTTAAGCTTCTCATCTTTTGCAAATACAGCAACCTTAAGTTTTTTTCCAGTTCCATGAGGCAAACTAGCCAAGCCTCTTACAACCTGGTCTGATTGCTTTGGATCTATTCCTAAATTTACAGCAATATCTAGAGTTTCATCAAATTTAACAGTCTTCCCACTTTTTATTGCTTTAATTGCATCATTTACATTATATGTACTATCCTTAATACCCTCTTTAAAGCTTTTGTACCTTTTTCCTCTTTTACTCATCCTAACCCTTTAATCTATAACTTCAACACCCATTGACCTTGCAGTTCCAGCAATAATTTTTGCTGCTTGATCAATATTGTTTGTATTTAAATCAGGTAACTTTTCCTCAGCAATTTTTTTTAATTGTTGCATTGAAATTTTTCCAACAGCATCAGATATACCAGTTGTTCCCGAACCTTTTTTTAAATTAATTTCTTTCTTAATATAATAGCTAGCAGGAGGTTTTTTTATAGAAAAATCAAAACTTTTATCTTGAAAAACTGTAATTACTACAGGGCACGGCATTCCCTTCTCAAGGTTTTCAGTTTTAGCGTTGAAGGCTTTACAGAAATCCATTATATTAAGCCCTGCTTGACCCAAGGCAGGCCCTATTGGTGGAGAAGGACTAGCTTGCCCGGCAGGAACTTGCAACTTCACATAGCCAGAAATTTTTTTTGCCATTTTTAAGTACCTAATTCTAAAAAATAATTTTTATATATGTAAATGTGATTTTAATCAACATTTTTCTACTTGAGAATATTCTAGCTCTACCGGAGTTGCCCTGCCGAAAATAGATACCGCTACTTTTAACCTAGACTTTTCTTCATCAACTTCTTCAACTACTCCATTAAATGAAGCAAACGGTCCATCTGCCACTTTAACAGTCTCGCCAACTTCATAACTAACTGTAGAAACAGCGCTTTCCATGCCTTCTTGTATTTGATTAAGTATCCTCTCAGCTTCATCTTTTCTCAAAGCAACGGGTCTATTACCCGCACCAAGAAAATTACTAACTCTTTTAATTTTTTTTATTAAGTGCCATGTATCATCGTTCATTACCATATTGATCATAATATATCCGGGAAAATATTTTTTCTCACCTTCAACTTTTTTTCCTTTTTTTATTTCGAAAATTTTCTGAGTAGGCACAAGATAGTCTTGAAATAATTTTTCTAGTTGCTTTTTTTTAACCTCATCTCTAATTGAATCAATAACTTTAGATTCGAACCCCGAATGAGTATGAATAATAAACCATCTGTAGTCTAAATTTTCTTCTTCCATATTACAAACCCATCAATGTTTTAATAAACCATGCAATTATATTATCGACTAAAAGAAAAAAAATTGAAAATACTACCACCATCAATAACACCATAGCAGTGGTGATAAGTGTTTCTTTTCTAGTAGGCCAGACAATCTTCTTACCCTCTTTTTTTACTTCTTTAACAAAGTTGATAATGTTTATAATTTTCATAAGTTCCTCAACATATTCCAAAAAAAATAATTAGTCAATCATGGCAGGAGTGGAGGGACTCGAACCCACAGCCCCCGGTTTTGGAGACCGGTGCTCTACCAATTGAGCTACACTCCTAAATTTTTGGAGCGGGTGAAGGGAATCGAACCCTCGTAGCCAGCTTGGAAGGCTGGAGCTTTACCACTAAGCTACACCCGCCTACTATAATTTTTAGCAGTAATTATTAAGCAAAAAAGCAGATTATATAGAAAAATTTCAATTAGACAAGACATATAGTCTTATAATAAAAATATAGTAGCTACAATGCTTGTTAGTAATGAGAATAATTTTATAAAGTAAAAGTTTTACTAGAATTAAGCTTTGTATATTATAATGTTAATTAATAAATCAAGATGTGTATTATGAAATTCTCTTTATTTAAAAAATATTAATAAAAATTAAATGAATATAGCAATTCACCAACCCAATTTTTTTCCTTGGATAGGCTATTTTTATAAAATTAAATCCTCGGATTGCTTTGTTTTTTTGGATGATGTTCAATATTCAAAAAACTCTTACACAAACAGAGTAAATATTATTAATGAAAAAAAACAAACCTGGCTAACCTTGCCAGTTTATTCCAAATTAGGCTTAAAAATAAACAACATTCATGTAGCAGATAAATCATGGAAAGATAAACATCTTTCTAAAATCACTAATGCTTATAAAAAGACCAAATTTTTTTTAGAAGTTTTTGATAAAGTTAAAAGTCTTTTTGATGAAATAGAATCAGAAAATCTGGCTGTAATTAACCAACTTATAATTCGCAATGTATCAAGTTGGTTAGAACTTAATAAAAAATTCTATACTTCTTCAGATTTAAATATAAATAAAGATTTAAAAGGAGACGATAGGCTAATAGAAATTGTTAGAACTTTAGGGGGTAAAATATATTTTTCTGGAAAAGGAGGAAATAAGTATCAAAATGAAGAAAAATTTAAGTCTGCTAATATATCATTGAGATATTCTAATTTTAAAGAAAAAGAATACACCCAAAAATCAGATTATTTTATTTATGGGAATAGCATCCTAGATTTACTTTTTAATCTGGGAATGAGAAAAGCTATTCAATATCTAGAAAGTTAGATTTTAAATTAGTATTGATAGAATTGCTCAAAGCCTACAAAACTATGTTCTCTTCTTTTTATTTCCTTTTCATCTAAATTTTTAAAATTACACAGTTTTATTAAATCAACTCTTTTTGTAACTCTTCCTTCCCACTTTCTTTTTTTTACTTTTATAAAACCTTTCAAAATACTGTTTACCAATCTTCTAATAAGTATTTTTGATGTTATAACTCCTATATTTTTATACTCTATAGCTGATAATTTATTATTTATTTTAATTAATTCAAAATCTATAATTTCACCACTATCTACTTCCTTTTGCATAAAATGTGCTGTAGAGCCAAATATCTTGCTTTTTGAATAACAAGCCCAATGATGAGGATCTCTACCAGGAAAGTTATATGAACCAGGATGGATATTTAAAGCTAACTTAAAATTATCAAAAGTTTTTGTGGGAACAATTATGTTAGTATTACAAGAAATAAGAATATTCTCTGAATTAATGCTTTTGTTTTCTAACCTATTTAGACTATCAATAAATATAATTTCTTTGTTATTGAACTCATATATTTTAAAAAATTTTTTTTTTGTTAAAATATAAATATTTTTTATCTTACTTATTTTCATTATTAAATTTAAATATTATTAAACAACATAAGTATAATAATTGAAATAGACAAAAATTTTTTTATCAGTCTTATATAGTACTTTATCTAATAAATTGTATAATTGAATTTAAAAGTTAGTCAAAAATGAATTATTAATATTGTAATAAGGCTTATAAAATAATAGATTTTATTTTATACTTATTCTCATAAAACCAATAAAAAAATTAAATGGATAACAAGGTTAATGTTTTTAAAAAAGATTTAGATGAATGTATTAGAAGTACTAATTTTGATAACTTTTCTCTTTTGATGCTTCATGTGAAGCTGAAAACAATTAAAAAATTTTATAAAGAGTCATACGAAAAATTAACAGGCGATATAATTAATTCATTAAAAAAAACTAAACCAAAAAATATTATAGTCCCAACATTTACTTATTCGTTTACCGAAAAAAAATGTTTTGATAATTTAAATAGCAGATCAGAGGTAGGTAAATTTTCTGAGACGTTTCGTTTAAAGCACTCTGTCTACAGAACTAATGATCCTCTTTTTAGTTTAGCTCATACAGAAAATTATGATAATGAATATAAAGAACTAAATAAGCTTGCAGCTTTTACTAAAGACTCTGTATGGAAATATCTTTTTAATAACAATGTAACTATTGTAAATATAGGCTTAAGTCATCTTATTATAAGTTTAATTCATTATATTGAGTTTCTTTGCGATGTTCCTTATAGAAAAATATTTATACTGCAAGGAATGATGATAGACAATAATGAGAAAGCCAACATATCCTATACTTTCTATGCCAGAGATAAAAATAGTAAATACGGATTAAATTGGGATAAAATAGAGAAGGACTTAAAAAGTAATAGGCTTTTAAAGTATTCTGATAATAATATTTTGAATTTTAATTGGATAAAAGCAAAAGATTTAAGTAAATTTATTATGTTAAGAATTAAAAGTAACCCCTACTACCTTGTTCATAAAATAGATTAATAATGATAAGAAAAAGCATTTTACTAATAGACTCAGAAGGAGGGCATGGTGGATCATCTAAAAGTTTATTGACAATGATAAAACATTTAAATAAAAAAGATCTTTTTTTAAAAGTTTTATGTAAAAAAGATAGTTGGATTATAGAAGATTATAAAAAAGTTGGTATTAAATGTGACGTAGCTCCATATCTTCCAACCTATACTGTTTTAGATACAGTCAGTAAAAATATAATTGCAATTAACTTATTTGCATTTAGAAAACTATTAGTTTTTTTTCTAAAACGAAAAATATTTAAAAACCAAATAAGTAATTTTGACTTAGTTCACTTGAATCATTCTAATTTATGGTTTTTAGCCTTATGGATAAAACTTATATTACCTAAAATTAAGATAGTAGTACATATTAGAACTATGCCCTATAAAAACTTTTTTTCTAGGTTACAATACAATGTTCTTCTAAAATATACTGATAAACAAATATTTATAACTAAAAATGAATTCTTTCATTTTAAGGAGTTAACAAGGACATTTCCATCTAATACAATAATAAATAATCCCGTAGAAAAAAATAAAACTATTGCTCATAAATATTCTTTTTTAAAAAAAAATAAAAAATTTTTAATTGGATCTTTTTCTAATTACTCTTACTACAGAGGAACAGATAGAATATTTGATGTAGCAACTTATATTCCAAGAGAAATACTAAAAAATATAACTTTTATTATAGCAGGTGATATTAATATTCCAAAAGGAGCAAAGAAAAAACTAAAACATTTAAGACAATTTAATAACTTACAAGAGTATGTAAATGAAAAAAAATTAGAAGATTTTTTTTATTTTGCAGGCCACGTTAAAGATGTAGAAAATATACTAATACATATGGATCTTACTCTTAAATTAACAAGAGAGAATAATCCGTGGGGAAGAGATATCATTGAAAGCATGATTTATGAAGTTCCAGCACTAAGTATTGGTAAGTATGATTTATTTATTAAGAATAAATATTCCGGAGTTCTTTTTCAAAAGTATGACGCCAAAAGCATTGCTGCTAAAATTACTTACTTGTATAAAAATAGAAAAATTTTATCTAAATTCAAAAAAAATTCAAAAAAAATTGTTTTAGATAAATGTAATCCTAAAATCGCTGCTTCTAAAGTAAGAGATATATGGCTAAGTTTATAATATTCCTGTCTGCACTCTGTATATAAGGAAAGAATGATTAACCTTTGATAAAATAGAGTTTATTATTTAACCTATGATAATTGTTTTTTTTATATAAATCCACTAAATTACATATATGAAATCATTAGAATTATTTAGCTTTAAATTTGTATTTTGTGACAGCAAAAAAGCAATTCTATGGGCTAAAAAAAAAGGACTAAAAAATAATGCTACCATTTTGACTTCTTCACCTTCATTGCTAGAAGATAAAAAGCTAAAAACCTATTCTCTAGATAGATTATGGTCTGTTAAAAAAATGGAGGTATTCAGAAATAAAATTTCTGTACATTCCAATATGGTTTTTAATTTTTTAATATCAAAAAAAATCTTAAAAAAAGAAGAAGCCTTGTTAGTTGCTGGAGCAGTTACTGATTACCATAAAACTATTTATAAGGCAGCTTGTTTAAAAAATATAAAAATAGATTATAAATATTTATTTTTGAAAATTATAGGAGACTATGGGAGAAAAAAACCTAAATTAAATCCACCTTGGGAAGAGCTATTTAAATATAATCAAAACCTAGAAGTTTTTAATTTTAAGCTTACCAAATTAGAAACTTCTAAATCAAGTAAAAGGCATAACTTTTTACTCTTTTTAAAAAGAATTTATATTGGGGGTATTGAGAGTATTTTTTATCGTTTAATGCTGAAGCTTTCTTTTATGTGGACAAAAAATAAAAAATTTTTCATTTTAGGTGAGAATGAATTATTGATAGAGACATCTTTTTTTCTAGGACTAAAGGGTTATAAACCAATATATTTAGATACTTCAAATAGAAGTCTAGGTATAAAAAAATATAACAATAGAACCTTAAAAAAAAAATTAATGCCATTAATTAAAATTATTACTCAAAAATATGTTTCTAATGATTTTTTAAAAGCCAGTTTAGATATATTTTTTAAAGATTTAAATATAAGATTTGAAGAGTTTTATAAAAATAAATATTGTACTAATAAATATCTAAAAAAATTAAAAATACTATCCAAAAATGTATTACTTACCCCTAATCATATTAACCCTAAGAATTTAGGAATCTTATCAGCATTTAAAAAAAATAATATTCCTATTATATCCTTTCAACATGGTGTTACTCCAGAAATTACATCAGTTTCTGACGCCATAAGCTCTACTCATCCCGCAAATAATGTTGATGTCTTCATTGCTTTCAATGAAAACTCAACCAAAGTTGCTGAACAACAAACATATATTAAAAGTAAAAGCTTTATATCAGGATTGCCTAAAAGATACTTTAGAACAAATAAAAGGTTTAATCTAAGAGTTAAAAACAAAAAAGATGTATTATTTTTATCTGGAGTGTTATACAGAGGCAATGTAAGTAGCTTTAATGGAAACCTATCTGACATAAATAGATATTATAAAGAAAAGTATTTAATAAAAAATATCTTAACTAAAATTCCTCATAAAGTTTATTATAAGCCCTATCTGCTGGAAAATTTGAGATATCTGGATACAGACCCTGCAATAAAACTCATAAAAAAATCAGAAACTATTTCATTAATTGAAGAAAAAGTAGATGCAAGATATATTTTATCAGATTACAAAGTTTTAATTGTTCAAGGAGCATCTAGCACATTGTCCTGGTTAATATTCTCTAAAAAACCTATCATATTCATAAATGATAAAGATCAATGTCCTGTAAATAAAGAAGTTACTAAATTATTAAAGACATCCTTATTTTACTTTGATAGCGACAATAAAAACTTTCAACAAGATATTTTAACAATTTTATCTAAACCTATTAATGAAATAAAAAATCTTTATAAGAAAAAAGAAAAGAATAGGGAAAAGCTAATAAAGCTTTTTTTTAGCACCTACAGTATGCACTCAGGAAAAAGGGCCGCGAATTTTATAGAAAATAATTATTTTAATAAATAATAGAGGTCAGGCGCATTGCATCAAAACCATTTATGATACCAAAGTTCTGTTCTCTTTGTTAAAAAGCCTGAGTTTTGATAAAGCCTTTGCGCTCTGTAATTTCTTCCTTGTGTCACAACTAATACTTTTTTAATTTTTTTTAATGATAAAAAAACTAGTAAATTATTAATTAGTTTTTTCCCATACCCTTTTCCTGAATAAGTACCTCCAACACCAAAAAGTCCAATTGTAGCTTGTTTATGATCAGTGTATTTTAAAGTACAGTATGCTACTGGTTTTTGTTTTTCACAATAAACAAAACATACGTCATCGAACGTTCCATATATGGCTTTATAAGTCCATTGATCATAAAACTCTTGAACTTGTTTTTTATTAAAATTTCTATCAAAATAGTATCTGCTTTCTTTGTATAAAGATTTTGATAAAGCTTGTATTTCTTTTACTTCGCTTTTTTTTGCTATTCTAAATTCCTTATCGCATTTAAGTTTAGCATATTGTTTATCTATTAACTCACACTCAAAAGTAATTCTAATATCCTTGAAGTTAAAATTATTTTTTTCTGCTAAAATTACACTTTCTCTATCATGACAATCACAAAGATATTGTAACAACCTTACTTTTTCATTTTTAAATAATAAGTCAATTCTATATAAAATATTTTTTGTTAATATTCTGGTTGAAATAATATAAACAGGGTATCCCCAAAAGTTAGTATCCCACTTTAATTTATTTATAACATTTAAAATAGAAATAAAATCCAATGGTAATTTGTTATTATTTATTTTGTACTTTAATCCAGTGAAGCATTTACTGCTTTTTTTATATTTGTAGTCAATTAACAAATCGCATTTTTTTCTATGCTTATATTCCTCTAAATAAATAAGAATGATTTTATTATTAATTATTTTTTTTTGAATATTTGAGTCTAAACTATTTGAAATTACTATATCGGCATAAATTTTTTGTTTTTTTTCTTGATCATCAACGTAACACATACTTACCTGACTGGAGGTTTTTTTAAGCAGATCATAAGCTAACCTAAGCTGATTTGAATAATCATCTTTTCTATTATTTTCAAAAATAAATAAAATTTTCATACCAAATTATAATAAACTATTATATATATAAACTATATATTAATTACTTTTCTAGATCATAATTATTATTCTGTCATAATGATATTTTTAATATAAGAAAATGAGCTTATGCTTTTAACTTATTATTTTATATTCTAACTTTTTTAGTAGTATTATAGGAGCAAATATGAAAATTCTTATAACAGGTGGTTGTGGCTTCATAGGTTCAACTTTAATTGAAAGAATATTTTATAATACTAGCTATAAAATATTTAACATTGATAAATTAACCTATGCTTCTAAAAATTCCTTTTGTAAAGAAATAAAAGCTAGCAATAGATATAGTTTTAAAAAATTAGATATTTGCAGTCCTAAAATTATAAATATATTAAATGAATTCAAACCAAATGTTTTAGTTCATATGGCTGCAGAAAGCCATGTTGATAATTCTATAAACTCTCCCTCAGCGTTTATAAAAACTAATATTCTCGGAACTTATAATCTTTTGGTTCATACTAAAAAGTATTTAGAAAATAATAACAAAATAAGAAATAAATTTAAATTTATTAACTTTTCTACCGATGAAGTATTCGGAGATCTAGATGACTTAAAAATAAAACTATTTAGCGAGAATACAAAATATAATCCTAGCTCACCATATTCAGCATCTAAAGCCTCAGCTGATCATTTAGTGAAGGCATGGTATAGGACATATAAAGTGCCTTCAATTATAATAAATAGCTCTAATAACTATGGTCCACGACAACATGATGAAAAATTAATACCTTTAGCAATAAAAAATGCTTTACATGGAAAAAAAATTCCTATTTATGGTAATGGAAAACAAAAAAGAGATTGGTTATTTGTAAATGACTGTGCAGATGCAATAATAAAAGTTTTTGAAAAGGGCATCATAGATCAAAGCTACAATATAGGAGCAAGAACAGTTTTTAAAAATATAGACCTAATCAGAAAAATTTGTCAAATACTAGACAAAGTTTATCCAATCAAACTAAACGGTAAAATTAAAAATAAAATCAACTCTTATTTTGATCTTACATATTTTGTAAAAGATAGGCCTGGACATGATAAATGTTATGCTATTAATCCTAGGAAAATTGAATGTGATTTAAAATGGAAACCAAAATATTCAATAAATGATGGATTAAAAGAAACAGTTTTATGGTACATTGATAATCATAAGAAAATGAATGCAAATGACTAATAATAGAAAAGGTATTGTTTTAGCTGGTGGGTCTGGATCTAGACTTTACCCACTCACTCTTGCAGTAACTAAACAGCTTATGCCAGTTTATGATAAACCAATGATATATTACCCTATTTCGGTGTTAATGCTTTCTAATATTCAGGATATTGCTATTATTACTACTAAAAATTATCTTTCTAATTTTAAAAACTTGCTGGGTTCTGGCTCACAATTTGGAGTAAACTTTGAATATTTTGTTCAAGAAAAACCAGCAGGACTTGCTGAAGCATTTTTAATTACAGAAAAGTTTATTAATAAAGAACCAGTTTGTCTAATTCTAGGAGATAATATATTCTATGGACAAGGTTTGAAGGATAAGATTTTGCCTGCAAATGATAGAAAAGAAGGCGCTACCATCTTTGGCTACCAAGTAGAAAATCCATCACGCTTTGGTGTAGTAGAATTTGATAATAATGGAAAAGCTATCTCTTTAGAAGAAAAGCCAGATATTCCTAAGTCAAACTTTGCTATAACAGGTTTATATTATTATGATAATGAAGTTATTGAAATAGCTAAAAGTATAAAGCCATCTGCAAGAGGAGAACTTGAAATTACTGATGTAAATAATGAATATTTAAATAGAAATAAACTAAAAGTAGAAGACTTTGGAAGAGGGTTTGCATGGCTAGACATGGGAACACATGACAGTCTTTTAGAAGCTTCACAATTCATAAAAACTATAGAACAACAACAAGGATTAAAAGTTGGCTGTTTAGAAGAAATAGGATACAGAAATGGTTGGATCACTCTTAATAACTTGGTTCAAAGTGGAGAAAGTTTAAAACATACTAGCTATGGAAAATATATAATAAAAATTACATCAAGCTTATAATAAAAATGAATGCAAACAAAGAACATTTCTTAAATTTATCAAAAAAAGTAACCCTTGTTACTGGAGCTAACGGTCAGATTGGCCTTACACTTATAAATAAGTTGCTTCAATATAAGGCAAAAGTTATTGCAATTGATATTAAAGTGTCAAATATATTAAAGTTAAAAAAAAATAAAGTAATTAGTGATAGTGAGTTGCTAATCGTAAAGTGTGATATTAGAAATAGTCGTGAAATTAAACAAGCCTATAAAAAAGGAATAAATAAATTCAAATTTATAGACTCATTAATTTGCAATGCAGGAACTGCAGTTTTTGAATGCTTTTCCGAGAGAGACAATAAATCGCTTGATAAAGTTATAGATGTAAACATAAAAGGAACTTTTTTTTGCATACAAGAATTTATTAAAAATTTCAAAAAAAAACAAAAAGAAGGAACTATTGTAAATGTTGCTTCACATTATGGGCTAATAAGCCCTGATCCAAGAATCTATGTTGATACCAAAAGAGCTAGCTCAGAAATATACGGAGCTTCCAAAGCTGCCATAATACAGATGACAAAATATTTTGCAATACATGCAGTAGATAAAAATATTAGAACTAATTCTATTTCTCCAGGTGGCGTTTCAGACGATGTTAACGAATTAAAGGAAGGTGTTCTTCAAAAAATAAAACAAGGAAAAGGTTTCAAATTAGAATATAGCAAAAGATGTCCAATGAAAAGATTAGCTACCGTAGATGAAGTAGTAAACCCAATTCTATTTTTACTTTCTTCATCATCCAGTTATATAAATGGCCACAATATTGTTGTTGATGGAGGATTTTCTGTATGGTAAAAAAAAATAATGCATGATCTCAAAAATTTTAACTTCAAAACAGAATTTAATACATTCATTATTGCTGAAATTGGAATTAACCATGGTGGGAAGATAAAAAAAGCACTTGAACTTATTAAATCTGCATCTAAAACAGGTTGCGATGCGGTTAAATTTCAAACTTATATTAGTGAAAAAAGAGCTCCAAAAAACAAATTTTCAGAACTACATGATATACTAAAAAGCTGCGAACTAAAATTTTCTGAATTTTCGATTATTAAAAATTATTGTGATGAACTAAATATTGAATTTTTTTCCACAGCATTTGATGAGGAAAGCATTGATTTTTTAAATTCAATAGAAATGAATATTTTTAAAATATCTTCATTTGACTTAATAAATCATAAGCTTATAGAAAAAATTTCTAGCCTAGGGAAAACCAATATATTGTCTTTAGGTATGGGAAATAAAAAAGAAATTGATACAGCCTCTAAAATACTAGCAAGAAATCCTAAATGTAAAAATGCTCTTTTACATTGCATATCATCTTATCCTACAAAAGAAGAAAATGCTCACCTTGTCACTATAAATTTTTTAAAGGAAAAATATAAAGATTTTATTATCGGACTTTCTGACCACACCGTAAATATAAAAGTTCCTTCCTACGCAGCCGTTTTAGGTGCTCAAATAATTGAGAAACATTTCAAAATAAACGAAAATATGAATTGTATTGATGAAAGTGTTTCTATAACTGAATTACAAATGAAAAAATTAGTTTCTGAAGTAAGGTTAATTGAAAAAATTATGGGTGTAGATAAAGAAGATCTGACAAAGGAAGAAAAAGATATAATAAAATATAGAAGAAATAATATACTCTAAAAATTAATAATATGAATAAAAGTAATTTAGGCCAAAAATTATGGAAAAGAGCCCTTAAAGCAATGCCTGGCGGAAATGGTCTCCTTTCAAAAAGACCAGATAGGTATTTGCCTGAATATTGGCCTACATATTATTCAAAATGCAAGGGTATAGAAATTATAGACCTTAACGGAAATAAATTCATTGATATGGCTCAAATGGCAGTAGGTTCGGCAATTTTAGGATACTCAAATAAAGAATTAGTATCTTCTGTCAATAATACATCATTAAATGGAGTAAATTGTACTTTAAACTCACCTGAGGAAGTTTATTTATCAGAAAAATTATTAGATTTGAATCCATTTGCTGGAGGCGTTAAGTTTGCTAAAACAGGGGCAGAAGCAATGAACATTGCTATAAGGATAGCTAGGGCATATGCAAATAAAGATAAAGTAGCATTTTCAGGATATCATGGTTGGAGTGATTGGTATTTAGCTACAAATTTGGGAAAGTCTGATAATTTGAAAGGCCATTTGCTTCCAGGACTAAGCACAGATGGGGTTCCTAAAGGTTTAAAAAATACTGTAGTTCCTTTTATTTATAATGATGTAGATGATTTTAAGAAAGTTTTGATTAATAACCCAGATATTGGAGTTATATGTGTAGAAGGAGCAAGGTTTGATTATCCAAAAGATACTTTTTTAAAAGCTATTATGGATATAGCAAAAAAAAAAAAAATAATTATAGTTTCAGATGAAATCACCTCTGGATGGAGAGTTACGGATGGGGGAGTTTACAAAATTAATGGGTTTAAACCAGATATTGTTGTTTATGGAAAAGGCTTAGGTGGTGGTTATGCAATATCTGCTGTAGTTGGTAAAAAAAATATTATGGAAGTTGCAAACGATACATTTATAAGTTCTACGATGTTTACAGAGAGAGTTGGGTTTAGTGCAGCTTTAAAAACTATAGAAATTATTTGTCGTGATCAAGTATGGGAACATCTGATTGAAATGGGAACTATTATAGGGGATGCTTGGATGGACCTATCAATAAAACATAATTTAAAATTAAGTATTAATGAATTCAAACCTCTCATATCATTTAAACTAGACTATGGAGAAAAGAATAATTTAATAAATACTCTTTTTATTCAAGAAATGCTTAAAAGAGGCTATATTGCTTCTAATAGTATTTATATTTCTTATGCACATAAAAAAACAATTTTAAGTAAATATATAAAAGCTGTTGATAAAGTATTTGCAATAATGAAAAAAACTATTGAAGAAAATAAACTAGAAAAAAAACTTAAAGGATCTGTAAGGAGTGATGCATTTGGCAGGCTGACGAAATGAAGTTATTAATTGTTCAAGCTAGAATGAGTTCAACTAGATTACCTGGAAAAGTTTTAAAAAAAATATGTGGAAAACCAATACTACTAATTTTATTAGAAAGAGTAATGTTGTCTAAAAATATTGATAAAGTTGTAGTAGCTACCACCACTAATACTATTGATAAAAAAATAATAAAGTTTTGCACAGAATATGGGTTTGATTATTTTTGTGGAAGCGAACAAGATGTGCTAAATAGATATTATAATTGTGCCAAACATTATAATGCTGAGCTAATTATTAGAATAACTTCAGATTGCCCACTTATAGATCCAATTGTAATTGATAAAACCATAAGTTTGTTTGAGAAAAATAATGTTGACTATGTTGCCAATACTATCCCTCCAGAAACAAGGAGGTGGCCTGACGGAAGTGATGTTGAAGTATTTTCGTACAAAGGGTTGTGTGAAGCTGAAAGGAATGCAAAAGGATTAGAACGAGAACACGTTACTTTTTATTTTTGGAAAAGAAAAAATCTTTATAAAACTTTGCAATTAGGAAATAAAAATAATTGGGCCAATTATAGGTATACTTTGGACTACAAGGAAGACTTTATTAATTTAAAAAAAATAATTAATATGATGAATGAAAAGAATGTTTTTGGCTATACAGAAGAAATTATTGAAATTATAAAATGTAATTTTAAAGATAATAATTTAGAAAAAAAATTTTCATTTGGTTACGGTTGGAAAAAAAATAAAGCTAGATAATAACATAAAATTACTCTTCAGATGTGATGCTGGAACTAAATTAGATTTAGGAACTGGTCATGTGGTTAGAGTTATTAGGCTAATTGAAAAATTATTAACACAGCGCTTATTAAAAGAAAAACAAATTTATATCATGTATAGACATGAAAAAGGATTTGAATTAGCTAAATCCTTAATTAATAAATCAAATTATAATTTTAAAAAAATAGAATTTAAAGCTAATAAAATTAAGGTTGAGGAAGAACTAATATTAAAAAGCAATGCAAATTTAATTGTATTTGACGTATTAGAGGCTAATAAAAACCTATTATTAAATTTAAAGAAAGCGAAAAGGTATTTAATTGGTTTTGATGATGTAGGTTTAGGAGCTCGCTATTATGACAACCATATAATTTCTTTAATTGAACCTAAGGTTCATAATAATAACTCCTATATTGGTTATAAATATCTTAACTTATCAGAGACAATAAAGAAGAAAACATACACGAGAAAAAATGTTAAAAATATTGTAATCTCAGTTGGAGGAAATGATAAAAGACAATTAGTTAAATTATTAATTTTAGTATTAAAATCTAACTCAAATAAATTAAATTATAGCTTTATTATAAGTAAGGAAACATACTTAAAAGTTAAAAAAATAAAAACAAAAATATTTAATAATAAAAATTTTATATTTCATGTAAACCCAAAAAATTATTCAGAAATAGTTGCTAGTGCGGATATAGGAATTGTAAGTGGCGGACTAACTTTATTTGAATTTGCATCAGCAGGAGTCCCAACAATATGTATACCTCAACACAAACATCAGCTCATCAACATTGTAAAGTTAGAAAAAAAAAATATAACTATAGGTTTAAAAAATATGGTTAAAGTGGATAAATTAGAAATAAAAAAACATATAGACTATTTAAGATACAATTATATAGCAAGAAAAAAAATGTATAGTAACTCTATAAAGTATATTGATGTAAAAGGTTTAAAAAGAATAAATAAAATATTTTATGAGGTTAAAAAAATAGTATTAAAAAACTTTAATAAATAAAAATAATATTATAATGTAATAAAAATTAGAATTGATAAAAATATAATTGAAAAAGAATAAGAGAAAATTTATAACCTTTGGTGCGCCTAGCATTACGAACAATGAACTAGTGAGTATAAGCAGAGTACTTAAAAGTGGATGGCTAGGTACAGGTCCCAAAGTTACTTTATTTGAAAAAGCATTTAAAAATTACAAACAATCAAAGTTTGCCGTATCATGTTCATCTGCTACGGCTGCTCTTCACTTAAGCTTAATTAATTGCAAATTAAAACCAGAAGATGAAGTTATTACGACAGCAATGACATTCTGTTCTACTATTAACTCTATTATACATAGTGGAGCAAAACCTATAATTGTAGATATTGAAGCCTCTACTGGTAATATTGATATAAATCAAATTAAAAGAGTTATTAATAAAAATACAAAAGCAATCATTCCTGTACATTATGCTGGAAGGCCTTGTAATATGAACCAAATTATAGAAATAGCAAAGAATAGTAATTTGAAAGTTATAGAAGACTGCGCTCATGCCATAGAAACAGAATATAAGGGTAAAAAAGCAGGCACAATAGGTGACTATGGATGTTTTAGTTTTTATGTAACCAAAAATTTAGCAACAGGAGAAGGAGGTATGATACTTACTAAGTCTAAGCAAGCAGCAAAAAATCTAAAAATACTATCCCTGCATGGTATGGATAATGATGCTTGGAAAAGATATTCCTCTTTAGGATATAGACACTATAAAGTTATTGCGCCTGGTTTCAAATATAATATGACTGATATGCAAGCTGTTATTGGCATAGAGCAACTTAAAAGAATACATGTAAATTGGAAGGTAAGAAAAAAAATTTGGAATAGTTATTTTGATGAGCTAAGCAAAACTAATTTATTTCTTACCCCTAAGGAAAGTTCTGGAAACAAATTAGGCTATCACTTATTTCCTATCATTCTAAATAAGAAAATAAGTATTTCGAGAGATGAGATGTTAGTAAAACTTAATAAATCTGGAATAGGTTGTGGTGTTCACTATGAAAGTATTCCTGCACACCCTTTTTATAAAAAAAAATATGGCTGGAATTTAAATGACTATCCTATAGCTAAAAATTTTGGAAAAAATGTTTTGTCTCTTCCTATTACTCCTCTTATTAAAGATAATGATATAGACTATATTATTGGCACTGTAAAAAAGTATTTATAATGAAAGATTATCTTAATATGTTTAAACTAGAAAAATAACTAAATGATAATTAGAAAATTAGATTTTAAATTTGATTTATATGGATATAAATCTCTATTATGTTTTTTAAAAAAAGAAAAATTTAAGTTTAAATTCTTTTGGGAAAGTCTGTACAAAGGAAAAAATATTATTATGAGGCATGATGTTGACTTTTGCCCATTAAGAGCTTTAAAAATAGCGGAAGTTGAAGAAAAATATAAAGTAAAATCTACATATTTTTTTTTGGTAAATACAAATCTATACAATATTTATTCTGATTTAAATAAAGATGTCCTAAAAGAAATTTTAAAGAAAGGTCATAAAATAGGTCTTCATTTTGATGCTTCTTTATATAAAAAAGAAAATGAACTTCACCAAGCCTGTTTATTAGAACTTAAAATATTAGAAAATTTAATAAAAAAGAAAGTTCAAATAATAAGTTTTCATAGACCTAGTATGGAAAAGCTCTCATTAAATAAAAAAATAGCTAATATAGAACATACCTATATGGAAAAATATACAAAAAGAATTGATTATTGTTCAGACTCTCAAGGTGCTTGGCGCTTTTCAAATCCAAAAAGCTTAATAGAAAAAAACAATTCAAAAAAGAATTATTGTTTGCACTTATTAACCCATCCAATATGGTGGACAACACCATCTAACCTTAGTCCAGCTAAAAAAATAGAATACCATATTAATAATTACTTAGAAAAATATAAAAAGCTTGCAGCTAAAAATTGCAAACCTTATTCAAAACACTTAAGAACATTGAAAAAATAAATGCATTGAATTTATTTTTATTTACTTGGTAAAAGTTTTATTAGTTTCAGTTAATTTTTAATGCATTCGCCGGCCTTAACTAAACTATTATCAGGAATAATACTTCCTGGTAATATTGTAGACCCTGCTCCAATTAAAGAATTTTTTCCAATTTTTACCCCTCCACATACAGTAGCACCTGGCGCTATATGACAATTATCATTTATGTCACAATCGTGATCAATTGAAGCATTGGTATTTATTATAGTATTCCTTCCTATTACAGATGAGTTTTGTACTATTGCACCAGCCATAATTTGTGCTCCTTCTAATATTAATGAGCTTTTTGAAACAAAAGAGAATTTATGTATGATAGTTAGAAATGAAAAGCCTTTTTTTTTAAATTTATCATAAACCTGCTTCCTTTTATTAGGTTTCACACTTATCATACCTAGTCCATTACACAAAATAAACTTTTCTTCAGGATAGTTTTTAATTAAAAGATCATTTTCTCCAATTAGCTTTAGTGGGTAAAAGAATTCATTTAATTTTTTTTTAATATCCATAATTGCTATAACATTTAAAGTACTTTTAGACAGAGTGTCATATACTACTTTAGCATGACCTCCAGATCCTATAATTATAACTTTTTTTCTTTTATTATCTAATCTCATTTGATATTTTTTTTAATAAATATTTCTAGCATAAAAAATTTAGAGAAAAATTTTGCCAAGACATTACCAATGATTGGGAAAGTAAATATTTTTTGAAAAAGTAATCTAATAAATAAAGTAATCCCTTTTAATTCTGTATTATCTGATTTAATTGAAAGTCTTTTATAGGTAACATCATTAACTAAAAGGTTATTTTTTTTTATTTTATTTTTTAAGGACCATGGCCAATCTAAAAAGAGATGGCTGTTAATAAACTCTCTTTTCTTAAGGTTATTCTTGAAGAATAATTTGTAAAAACTTTTTGGCAACCAATGTATAAGCCACACTTTGGTATGTGCTTCATAAGGAACAAGCCTATGTGGAACTTGATGGTATATAACACCAAAATCTTTAATCACTCTCTTTTCCTCTAATATAAAATCTATTTTTTTTGAAGGCTCTAAGTGTTCAATTACCTGCTGGGAGAAAACTAAATCAAAAGTTTCATTCTTGAAAGGCAGTTTATACCCATTATATATTTTTACTCTATTAAGAGTACTGTCTTTAAAAATCAGCTGAAAGAACTTATTTAAATTTCTTACGGCTTTTACCACATCTGGGTTTTTATCAAAATTTACAGTTACACCCCAAATATCCTTAAAATCTTTAAGAGCTAAGAAACAAAGAGTTGCGCCTCCACCACAACCATGATCTAAAAGCTTAATATTTTTATTTTTACAACTAGGTAATAAGTTCTTAAAGTTCATAAATTCTCCCAAGTGATACGGGTTTAGATTTTTAACTCTTTTGTCATTTTTGAGCTGCATCCATAATTTCAATTTTTTTGAGTCAGAAGTTTCATCATGAACCATTTTTTTTATATGATGCAGAAAATAATTCCAATCATTCATTATTTTTTCCTGTGTTGTTGCATGCTATTTTAATCATACTTTATAAGTATATACCTTTAATTAAAATAATTTTATAAATTAATAGAGATTATTTTCTTTCTAAAAATTTTTTCAACTCAAAAACTAAACTATTATCTTTTATTTTAGCATTGAGTAAGTTTAGAATAAATGTTTTTTTTATTAAGGTTCTACATCTTAAAAAACCATTTTTAATAAGAATAGAACTATTGGTTTTTTTTATTTCATAAGCATCCTCCCACAATGTTACTACAGAAATATTATTTGCCACACCCCATTTAAAAACAAAACCTAGCAGTTCATTAAAAATAGATTTATTTAAATATAGAATATCCTTTATTTCAACGTTTTTAAAATTTTTTTCGTTAATTTTATTAAATACAACATATCCGACAAGTTTTTCTTCTTTATAATATCCATAGATTAAATATTTAAAATATGGGTTTTTTAAATATCTCCAGCTTAAGTATTTTTCATTTCTATTAATCATTAAGTAATGACTTGGTGCACTTTTCTTTATGATTAAAAATAATTTTTTAATATCCTCAAATTGTTCTTGTTTCATCAAAACAATATTATTTTTTTTTCTTACAAAGAAAAATAGGAGAGGCTTAATTATGAGCTGCTTCCAAAAAAAGTTAAGAACTTTTAAAAATACTTTCTTAAAAAAACTAGTTTTATTATTTTTTTTATAAAAGTGATAATCATATCTCAAAATTAAACTACTAGTATATAAGTTAATTTTTTTTACAGAATAACCACCATATAAATAAGACTTGTGGCCTAGTTTATTTGGAAAACCATATGCAAGAAAAACTTTTTCTTTTTTCATAGTCTTTATAGCACTTTTTACTACTTCTCTAAAGACTCTTTGGTTTGTCCCGGTTATTTTTCTTATAAGTTCTAGATTTGCATAAGATCCTTCTGACTTTGCTACTAGAACTTTTTTATTATTAATAATAAACTGGCTTACTATAAAGGAATTATGTGCTACGTAAGTCCCATTAATTTCTGCTATAAAACTGTAACCAGCTTTATTACTATGCAAATACTCCCAATTCCATTTTTTGACATTTAAATCCGGCAATGCTGCCTTTACTATTTCAAATTGCTTTTTACTTATTTTTTTTAAATTAACTTTTTTGATAATTAGTTTATTTTTCATTGACTACAATAAAGGTCTAGCACTTTATTTATGCTTTTTCTAATTGCTTCTTCATTCTCTTTTGAAATTCTACTACTGATGTTAAAGTTTACTCTGCTTTTATCTACCTCATAACCACCTTTCATTATATCATCATTAGTAGGCAAATACCCTATCATTCCATTGGAATACCCTACACATACAATAGTAGTATTATTATATTTACTAATATTATAACCGGATAATATTTCACCATTTAAGAAAATAATAATAAGTTTGCCCCAATTCCAAACTAGAATATTTAGTTTTTTATCAAAAATAGTTCCGTCTTCTAACTTAAGATTGTAGTTAACCTGACAAGAATCTTTAATATTATCAATAAAAAAAACATACTTTTCCTTTTCTGCATTTATTACTGACCTGACTATTGAGTTGCTAATCTTATTTGCATCACTATGATTTGGCTTTCTAAACCTTTTTCCCACCAAAAATGTAATAATATAATCTTTAATAGTCTTGTTTTTTTTTATCATCCTTGGTCTGATATCTCCGCAAAAGCCCTGTAAGAAAAATATCATATTGCTTCTATTTTTTAGATTTTTTTTAATTTTTCCAATATAGTCAGCCCCTATTACATTTTTAGGCGCTGATACAGGATGACAATTTACTTTGATAATTGACCCTTCAATTTTTCTAGTTTTTTTATTTATTAGATCTATTAAATCAATACTTCCATCAATTTTCTTACTAAAATTAGGCAAATTTTGCATACTATATTTAAACCCTTTTTTAAAGTTTAATGCTGACTTTCTTCTGTTTATGGAAAACTCATGATTAAAAAGCCTTTTGAATCCCATAATAATATTTTTCTTTGGTTTCTGTATCGCAGTAGCATAGCATTTCAATAATGAAGTAATTATATAATTATCAAATTCTTCAGAATATAATGGAAATTTAATCGTACTCTCAGGGTTCGGTGTTCCATGTGTATGGCTCGCAGATAACACTATTTTTTCTATATCTAGATTTTGTTCTTTCGCAATATATTCTCTTACTAACTTAACACATTTATCTGAAAACCAAATGATATCAGAAGTAATTAAAATATTCTGTATAGAGTTTTTTATTTTTAGTATTAGCACACTACAATAACAATGCTCTGATATGCTTGTCTGAATATTGTATTTAAAAAAGTTTTTTATATTAATTTTTTTATTATGTGACTGTATATACAAAAGACTCTTAGTATTCATTTAACAAGATCCTTTTTCTTTAAGTATTTTTCTACATGCCATGCAACTGAACTTCTTGCTACTCGTTTATCTTTAATTATATCAAAGTAATTAAAATATGGGTAGTGAGGATTTAATTCTGTAAAATAAGATAAATACTTTTTATCAAATTTTTCCCATTTCTTTTTTCCTTTAAATAGAAAAAATATTTTAAATAAGTTTCTTAGATATTTTAAAAAAGCTGGAGAAATATAATATTTGTTAATTGGCATATTTTTCCAAACATTTCCCCAGTTATTTGAAATAAGCATATATTTATATAAGGCTTGATTTAGTTTAAATTTATAAGGTACCTTATTCCAGAATTCTAAATAATGGTCATGCCAAAGTGGCAACTCCCAATTTATATTAAAAAAATCATAAACTCTTTGTCCTTGAATTACATAATTGCTTTGTCTATTTATAAATTCTACATATTCATAAATTTTGTAAATCTCTTTTTCAGGTAAATTCATAATACTTTTAGGAATACTTTTTAAAATTAAATTCTTTATTTTATCATATTGTCCTGTAGAAAAGTAATTTTCCCACAATGAAAAATGCTTTAGCAATATGTAATTAAGTATAAAGTCTAACTTAGAGTTTTTATTCGTTAGGCTTTCGTTATATCTAGGCAAATGTCCACCTGATATAAAATCACCTGTATTACCATTTATAATTACAGATTCTTTATGAATAACTTTTCCTGAAATTAATTTTTGAACTGCAAATAAATCTTGAACATATGACCAAGATGCTAGAGTATCAGAAAATGCCGTATATTTTTTATAGGTATCAGATTTAAAATTGTAATTTTGATTTCTATTATTTAATTCTACAAAATACCAAGGATAGTTAAGTTTTTTAGCAAGTGTTTTTGCCGTTACAGCTTCAAAATTATTTTTTTTTCCATACGAATAGCATGCTACATTTTTTGCTTTTAAATGGTGCAAAGCAGAGACAATTAGTCTTGAGTCGTACCCTCCTGATAAGGGAACTATTATTTTTCTTCCTTTGTTTCTATTTATTAATTCTTCAATAATAGATAATGTTATATTAGATAATTTTTTACTTAATCTACTTTTACTATCTTGGAGTAGCTTTATTTTTTTTATAAAAGTATAGTAGTTAAAATATTTTAATGTTTCATTTTTTATTAAACATGCTTCCCCTGGGAGGAGTTGCCACAAGTTTTCATATAAAGTATTCCTGCCTATACAGTAACCCGACATCCTCACGGATAATACTGAGTCTATATTATTTATATTAGTTATTTTTTTTTTAAGACTAGGAGCATGATTACTAAATTGATATTTCTTTCCTATTTTTGCAACAAATATAGGAGTAGACTTTATTCTATCCACAAAAGCCAAAGATAAACTATTATTTATTTTTAAGATTACAGCATAGTTTCCCTTAAAATTTTTTAAATGTTTTTTTAAAAAACTTATACTTAATTTATCTAGATTTTTATTAATTTTTGATACAAAAATTTTAAGTAAATCTATGTCTATATTTCCAAAATAATAAGTATCTATTTTTTTTATCTTGATATTGTTCCAACTTTTACTATTTTCTATATAAGAAAGCATAATTTAAAAAATTTCTTTTTTTATAAATTTCTTATTAAGGCATATTTTTTTTAAGCCTTTTTTTTTTAAGGAATTCAAGTGAGCATTTTTACTTTGCATATACAAATACTTAATTAAAGATAGAAAATTTAATTTATCATAGTAATTGAATAAAAAAAATAATATAAAATTTAAATTATCAGAACAATAAAGGAACAAAACCAATAAAGGTAAAATTAAAACTAGTTATTTTCAAAATTATTTTATACATGCTATAATGTAAAATGTTTAAATTTAAAAAAGTTTATCTCAGCCATATACAGAATACCTGTAACTATTCACTAAGGTCTAGGAATATTAAAAAACTTAATATGCTTAATAACTCTTCAGGAAATGTAAATGAATTATATTTAAGCCTCTGGCTATTTAATCAATGAAAAAAAATTTAACAAAAAATGATATCAAGTGGAAAGCTGGTGAGCATATAGTCTCTTATTGTGGTAATCTACGGTTGGATGAAAAACTATTAATTATTTATGATGATACAACAGAAAATCTTGTAAATTTTATAGAAAAACCTGCATCTAATATCACAAAAAATATAAAAAAAAATAAAATTGAAATATTAGAACAGCACGGTTTAGAGCCTCCTTCAGAAACCGCAGCTTTAATGAAGGAATCTAATTTAATAATAGCAATAACAAGCAAGTCATTAGCACATTCTAGTGCTAGGAGTAATGCTTGTTTAAATGGAGCTAGATATTTAAGTTTGGCAGAATATACACAAGATGTTTTAGAAAATGAAGCTATTTTTGGTGTAAAAAAGGACAAAATTAATTATCTTAAAAAGATGGAGCAGATTCTTAACCAAGGTAAAATTGTTAAAATAAATTCAAGTCTAGGAACAAGTCTAGAATTAGATATTGAAAAAAGAATTGCTAATAATTGCCCTGGCTTTGTTGAAAAACCAGGAGAACTAGGATCACCTCCTGATATGGAAGTGAACATTAGCCCTATTGAAGAGTATAGTTTTGGTAATTTGGTAGTTGATGGGTCTATAACTCATCCAGATTTAGGTTTATTAAAAAGTCCTATAACTTTAGAAATAAAAAAAGGAAGAATATATAAAATTTATGGAAAATCAGAAAGCAAAATATTAAATGATTTATTTAATAAACAAAATAATGAGAAAACAAAAATTTTAGCAGAGTTAGGCATTGGATTTAATGAAATGGCTAAGCTATGTGGAAATATGCTAATTGATGAAGGAGCTGCTAATTGTATTCACTTTGGCTTTGGTTCTAACTCAACTGTAGGAGGGAAAAATGAAGTATCATTTCATTTAGACTTCGTCATAAAAAATGCAGATATGTTTGTAGATAATGTTTTGATAGTAAAAAATGGAAAACCTGTGTTATGAAAGTAGAGCATATTCCATTTGGAAAAGGGTTTAATAGTGTTGTTAATTTATATAAAAATAATATTGCATTTTTAGACACAAATACTAATAAGAAATTTACTTATAGTGAAACTAATATTCTAGTAGATAAGTGTTTAAAATTTTTAAAACAAAATGGTTTAAAGAAGAGTGATACATTTCAGGTAATTCTTCCTAATTCATTAGAATTAATTATTCTTTTTTTAGCAGCTGGAAAAGGAGGCTTTAACATCATGCCTAGTTCCACTGATTCTACTGACTCTGAATTAATTCTATGTAATGACATAATTAAAGCAAAGTTAGTGATTACGGAAAAAAAAAATAAGCTAGATAAAATTTTTAAAAAGAAATGTAAATTAAAAAAAATACCTCTAGAGTGTAATTTTTCTTGGCTTTCTAATACTTTAGATAAAAGTTATTCTGAAGGGGGAAAATTATTTATAATGACTAGTGGAACAACTGGGCAACCTAAAGCTATGGTAATCAGTCTTGATAGACTATGGTCTAGTGCAATAAATTTTAGTAAAATGTATAAAGATCTAAATTCTGAATCATGTATATGGAATTACTTACCTATGTCATATTTAGGTGGGTTATTTAACCTTTGTTACATACCTTTAAATAAAGGAAGTAAAATTATAATTTCCTCATCTTTCGATAGCTTAATGGCATTGACATTTTGGCAAAATATAAAAAAGTATCAGATAAATGTTCTTTGGTTGGTTCCTAGCTTATTGAGATTGCTTATGAAACTTTCTAAAAGAGTAAGTATTGAAGAAAACCTAAAGCTTAGTGCTAAAATTAAATTTGCTATGTTAGGCACTGCGCCTATATCACTAAGTGAAAAAAAGCTTTTTGAGAAAACCTTTAATATACCTCTTTATGAAAACTATGGGCTTTCAGAAACTACTTTTATTTCTGCTGAAACTCCTTTAAATCATAAGAAAAGAGGAGAAAGGACTGTAGGGCATATATTACCCTATATCAAAACAAATTTAAAAAATAAAAAAAAATTAAAAACAGAATTAAAAATAAAGTCTCCTTTTCTATTTCTAGGTTATCTTGATGAAAATGGCAAAACATCTCTTCCTACAGATAATAAAGGATATTTCTCTACAGGTGATATATGTACTATTAAATATAATAACCTAAGATTAGATGGTAGAGCTAGAGATATTATTAAAAAGGGTGGCTATTTTGTCCAATTAAGGGAGATAGAGGAAAAGTGTAAGAGTATAGATGAAATAGAAGATATTTCAGCATTAGCAATTCAAGATGACTTTTATGGAGAAGACTTTGTGATATTTTTTTGCAGCACCAATCCTGAAACAGCAAAAAACAAATTAAAAAAATTTTTAAATATAAACTTTAGTAAAAGAAAACATCCAAAAGAAATTTTTCACATAGCCTCTTTACCAAAAACAAAAAGTGGAAAGACAAAAAAAAATGAACTTCTTAAATTTGTTCCATATTTTATGAAAAATATTTCTAAAAATAAGAAATGTAATTTTAAAATTTCAAAAAAGGTATCAGAAATTAAACCCGCATCTTCAATTGAAATAAATCAAATTGTTTACAATATGAAGAGAGCAGGAGAAAAGGTAACAGCATTATCTTTAGGAGAAGCTTTCTTTAAGATTCCAAAGTATGATTTTTCTAGATTAGACTTTAATAAAGGTTACCATTACAGTGATACAGCTGGCATTCCTGAGTTAAGAAAAAAAATAGCAAATCATTATCAAAAATATTATCAAGCTCCTGTATTTGAAAATGAAGTTATTGTTTCTGCTGGTTCAAAACCTCTTGTTTATATGGCAATGACTACAGTTTTAAATACAGACTCAGAAGTTTTAATCCCTGAGCCTGCCTGGCTAAGTTATGAAGAGCATGCAAAACTCTGTGGAGCAAAAGTTAAGTTTATCCCTTATAATGTAGAAGTAAAAAATTATAAAAAATTTTTTACAAATAAAACCAAGTTACTAATAATTAATAATCCCAACAATCCTCGCGGAAAAGTTTATTCAGAAAATGAATTAAGAAATATATATGACATAGCTAGAAGTCATAATGTTTTCATCTTAATTGATGAAGCATACTCCGATTTTATTAATGGTAAATTTATTTCTATGGCAAATATTGTTCCTGATAAAAAGGGTGTTATAATTATTAATTCTTTATCTAAAAACCTTGGTATATCTGGCTGGCGTATTGGTTATGTTATTTCTTCCTTAGATATAAGAACACAATTACTAAAACTAAATCAACATTTAATAACCTGTGCCCCCACAATACTTACAATGTATGTTGATAAGTATTATGAGAAAATTTTAAAACATACCAGTGAACAAATAAAAGATCTACTTCATAAAAGAAATCTAGTAGAAAGTTATTTAAAAAAAATAAATTTAAAATTTTTAGATGGTAAATCAACTTTCTATTTTTTTATTTCTATTGGAAAGTTTAAAGGCACCGATGTAGAGTTTTCAAATTATTTACTTTATAATCATAAAGTTTCAGTTGTGCCAGGTTCTGCATATGGAATTAGCACATATAGATATATAAGAATTTCTTTTGGAACAGAAAGTTTGAACTCTATAAAAAAAGCTTTAGATTTAATAAAAAGTGTTATAAAAATTAAAAATATTAATAAAATTGAATTAGAAAAAAAGATTAGAATTTGGGCTTTTTAATTTGAAAAAAAATACAACAGAAATAGAAAAAAAACTTATTATTATTTTTAGCAAAGTTTTTAATACCTCTAATAAAAACTTTAATAATTTTACTGAAAAATCAGAGAGCCTTTGGGACAGTTTAAAAGGAGTAAATTTACTTTTAGAAGTAGAAAAAAAATATAGAATTAAAATTTCCCCTAATGAATTAGGAAAATTTAATTCATTTAATAATATTAAACAAATTCTAGAAAAAAAAATTAATGGTAAAAAAAGATAGTTTTTTAATAAATGGAAATATAGTAAAGCTGCGATCGCCGAATAAGAGTGATGCAAAAGGGAGCTGGAGCAACTGGCTTAATAATCTAGAAAATTTAGTTATGCTTGGAAGATTGCCCTTGCCTAATACACCTGAGCAACAAATAGCTTATATGTTAAAGAATGAAGATAATGTAAGTAGAATTATATTCATGGTTTGTCTAAAAAGAAATAATAAAATAATTGGTGTAGTAAGTCTTAGTGATATTAATAGGTATCATCAAAGTGCACAAACAGGACTATTAATTGGAGATAAAAAATATAGAAGTTTGAAAGTAGCAGTTGAAACTATGTCCTTGCTTACTGAGTATGCTCTAGTGCATATGAATCTAAACAGATTAGATGCAAGCGCGTTAATAAATAACCCGCAAAGCTATTTACTCAATCAGTTTTTAGGATGGAGAAAAATTGGGATAAAAAAAAACAGTCACTTTCATAAAGGTTTCTTTGTTGATACCATTCTCTATGAAATTTTAAAAAGTAATTGGTTGAAGTCTAAAAAAAGACCATCAAAAATATAAGTATTTAAAATTTTAAAACTAACTTTTAATTCTAAATTTAATGAGATTATGTTTTATGACATTTTTTATATGTTGTTTTAAATAAGAATTTTTTATAATCCAACTTAAAACAGGAAAAAAAAGGTTTTTCTTATATCTTGTAAAAACATAATCTTCACTTTTTACAATAGGACTTGCATTCATTCCTAAAACTCTGAGTTGTTTTTTAGATAAGCTAGATAGATCATTTATTTTTACTTTATGTGGTTCAACAATTATAGACCCAAAAGTTTTATCTCTAGTGTAGTCCAATATTATAACTTTTCTATCTTTTAATGAAGGTTGATCTGGTCCATGAAAGCCTCTGTCATCAAAAAGCACTAAATCTCCAGCTAAGCCTTTACATTTATACATATTTTCTAAAATTTTATTTTTTAATTCTTTTGGATAAGGTTTAAGTTTTTGGCCGTAGGGAGATAGCATTTTATGTGATCCTAATGAGTACTTAAAACATCCATATTCAGTATCATGCAAATATAATATTGCACCAACTCCTACAGGTTTTTTCATTTGACTTAAAGATAAAGGCTTTTTCATTTCCTTTGACTTTTTCCATCCAACGGCAAAATCACTATGAACTGGAAAATATTCGTAACTGCTAGCCTTGTCCAAAATAGCATTTGCTTCTGCTAATGTACACTCACTATTCATATAACTTTCTATTGATTTTATAATATCCAGGTTTAAAGCAATGTCTAAAACATGTTTGCCTAAAAGAAATGCACTATTTACAAGTTTCTTTTGAGAGGTTTGAGAATAGCCTACAGATCCTGATATAGAAGGATGCTTGAAATATATATTCCAATTTTGATTTATAAATTTTATTTTTTCATTTTTAAATAAATTTCTTATAATTACTACGCCTTTTTTTTCGAGGTGGGATATTATTGATTTATTAAGATCATTCTTAGATATATTATTTACATCTACTATAAGTTGCATTTTTGCAATTTATAATGCTTTAATAAAAAATTCAATAAAAAATCCCGATTAATTAATTTGTATTATTAAAAATTTTGTTTAATTTTGAAGATAATTTACATTTATTCATTACCGATATTGTAGTGAACTAAATGAAAAAATAGAAAAAAGTTTATGCAATTTTTACTTTTAAAGTTTAGTATTTATTTAAATTAGCATCATAACAACATTCAAAATTTAACCATGTTGTAGAGCACGAGTCATTTATACATTTTACTTCAGCATGAAATCTCGTACCTGGTGGAACTTTTCTCTTAGGTACATCAAATGCTTCTTCTCCATCCTTTAAATCTTTTTTTTGTTTGTAGCAAACTAGAAGTCTTTCATAAGCAAAAACATCATAAACCTTAATTTTATCTTTTGCAGAACTTTTTTCCTTATTTAAATTAGCTGACCAATCTGATAATTTGCAACCAAATAGAGAGGAAGACCTTTCTTTTACCTTATTTATTTTTGCATTCTCTATGGCCTTCAAGGCCATACAACTATTAGCACCACTGCACTCGTCACTTTGAATAGAAATAATATTCAAAAAAAATAAAAAAATAGTAAAAAAAAATTTAAATTGCATTATAAATTCACTAAAAATTAAATTTAATTAAAAACATAAAATTTTTCAAGTATATATAAATTTTTAAAATTAAATATTCTCGTAATACAAATTAATAATAGCACAAGTGCTAAATAGATATAAATGAGATTGTAGAAAAGTTAGATATCTAAAGAAATTATGGTGGAGGGGGTAGGATTCGAACCTACGTACTCAAATGAGGGCAGATTTACAGTCTGCTGCCTTTAACCACTCGGCCACCCCTCCTTTTTTATCCAAGTATAGTACACTAATAAAATTCACTACTAAGAACTTAGATTATATGCAATAGATGAGAAAACATTTATTATGTTTACTTTAATAGACACTATTGCAAAGGTTATTAAATTAAAATTTAAAATATGATTGTACTAAATACTATTTATTTGTCTAGAATAGACTTAAATATAAAACAACGATTAATAGGTGCTGTCATTTACTTTTATTTCCATTTAAATGTCTTGACTAAATCTTTTATTACATGAGTTTGTAATAAATTCATTCGCCTTCCTGAACCTGGATAACCTAAAGCTGTAATTAAAACCATATCCTTTTCTAAGACTATTTTCTTTTTCCATAAATAATTTAAACACACTGGAATATGGTCCAAACTATTTTTATAAAACTGAGTTTTTAGAAATACGCCTTTTGTTCCTGATAATATATTAAAACTTCTAGCTATATCTTTATTGTTACTGATAGCTATTATAGGCTGTGGGATCATTTGACTTGAAACTATTCTTGCTGCAAAACCTGAAACTGTAATAGCAATAATTTTAGTAATTGGTAATGACAAACATAAATGTTTGATAGCATTTGCCATCCCTTCTGTATCTGTTTTATTTTTTAAATTATCATATGAATCTTTTTGCTTTATCATTACCGAAGAAATTCTCTCCATAACTTTAATGGACTCTACAGGATAATTTCCCACAGCTGTTTCTCCTGAAAGCATTGTAGCAGTAGCACCATCAACAATAGAATTAGAAATGTCTAAAACTTCTGCTTTTGTTGGATAAGGATGTTTTATCATATTATCTAACATCTCGGTCGCAACTATCACAGGCTTTGAAAAGTCTATAGCTTTTTTTATTATTTTTTTTTGGTTTATGCCTAAAGTTTCAATATTTGTTTCTGTGGCTAAATCTCCTCTATCTATCATAATTACATCAGCTTCATGAATGATCTCTTCAAGACTCTCCACACCCTTTTTATTTTCAATTTTAGCCACTATTTTAGGACTATCTTTTTTGATAAGCTTTTTTATTAAATTTAAATGTTTAGCAGATTCTACAAAGCTAATACCTATAAAATCTACTTTTTGCTCTACTGAAAAAGCTATCATTTTTTTATCCCTGCTTGTTACTAAAGAGCCACCTAAAGAAACATGAGGAACATTAATGCCCTTTGAACTTTTAAGGATTCCATGAGTTTCTGCTTTTAGATAAATATCATTTTTATGAACCTTGCTTACAGTAAACTTTAAAGTTCCATCATCAGCATAAACAATATCGCCTTTGGTAATAAATTTATGAAGCCTATTATTTGTAATAGAGACTTTCTTTTCTCCATTGTAGCCTTTAGAGGTAGTAATTATAATAATATCATTTTTTCTAAACTTTGGTTCATTTGAAAGCTTTGCTGTACGTATTTTTTTTCCTGGTATGTCAAGTAAAATAGGACAATCAGGTAAAACCTTTTTAATTAATTTGATAGTTTTTTTGTGCCAATCTAGTGAGTTATGAGAACCATTCAATCTTGCTACCGACATTCCTGCATTAAACATTTCATTCAAAGCTTTTGAATTTGAAGTTTTAGGACCTATTGTGGCTACTATTTTAGTTCTTTGCATATTATTTATATCTTATTTTATAAAGATATCTTCCTTTCTTATCAAGTCTAATATCTCCTTGCGCATAAACCTTTCACTAATTTTTTTATTATTAAACAAAGCATTTCTTATTTTTGTTCCACTTACTTCAATTTTTTCTGACGACTTGCATATACAATTTTTATCATTAGTTATTTTTTTACAAGACTTGCAGTAGAAAGGACCTCTTACTTTTATGATCTTAATGCCAATTTCTTTCTCAAATTTAACACATAAATTTTGAGCATCATATTCACCATAGTAACTACCAACTCCAGCATGATCTCTACCTACTAGAAAATGTGTACATCCATAATTTTTTCTTATAATTGCATGAAATACTGCTTCTCTTGGACCTGAATATCTCATAGAAGTAGTAAGAGTTCCTAGAATAACTTGCTTTTTGGGAAAAATATAATCTATTAAGTATTTATAACTCTTAAGAACACATTCAGGTAAAAAATCACCCTCCTTTTTTTTTCCTATTAATGGTTGTATAAATAAACTATCAACTTCTTTTAGGGCACTAGTTAAAATAAACTCATGAGCCTTATGAGGAACATTTCTTGTCTGAAAACCTGCTATGGTTTTATATTTATTTCTTTTAATAAATAGTTTTAATTCTTTAGGAGATATAGAGAATTCTGAATTTTTGTATTTTATTTGTTTTAATAATTTAACTTTTCCTCCCAAAAAGAAATTTCCACTTTTATGTAGCATGTTATAGCCAGGGTGCTTATCATCATTCGTTCCAAAAAGCATGTTAATAAACCTTTTAAAATTTATACTAAAAACACTTTCTGGATAAATTTCTCCAACTATATTTTTTTCATAAATTAATATGATTTTTTTTTGATTTAAAATTTGCTCTGGATTCAGTTTTGGTATTGGAAGCAAAATAGGAATGGGAAATAATTTACCATTATCTAACCTCATACTTTTTGCTACAGAATAAAAATCCTTTTCATTCATAAAACTATCTAATGGTTTAAATGCTCCTATTCCAATTTTTTCCAATTCTAAATAGGTATCAAAATCTATATTAATTTTCATTAGATTCTAAAGAAATATTTTTAAATAATTTTATTCTACTAGAAATTCTCTCAATTATCATATCTATTGATAATTCTTCCTCCATTTTTATTTTGATGTCATAATTTTTTGGTTTATGCCAAGGAATATCTAGACCTACTATATTTTTCTCTATTCCTTTATCATATTTTTTATATAAGTTTTTTGGGTCTCTCTTTTTTACTAGCGCTAGTGGAGCTTCGAGATAAACTTCAAAATAGTCTATAAAGTTCTCTCTATTCCATTTTAATAACTCGGAACTAGCGTATAATGCTGATGCTATAACTATTAATTCTTGCTTGCTCAAAAATAAACATAATCTTTGTATTCTTTTAATTTGTAATACTCTAGATTTTTCACTGTAATCCAAATCATTTCCAAATAAATCTCGAACAGTGTCACCATCAATATTTATTAAATTTGGTAAATATTTTTTATATCTATTTAAAATAGACTTCGCTAGAGTTGTTTTTCCAGCTCCTGAAATGCCTGTGATCCAAATAATCATGTGAGTAAAAATATGATAAAGTTAGGTAAAAAAATAATATATTAAATATTGAACAGTATTACAATATTATTTATAAATAAGTTTATATCATGTTACTGTATAAATTAAATTTTGCATTTTCTAAAATAACTGAATAAATTTATAGATGAATAAAAATAATAAATTTTTTAAAAAATCTATCTATCTTGTTATAGATGCTATGCGCTTTGACTCTGTAAAAGATGATTTAAGTTCTAAGAAACTTTATCCTCACCTTGTGCAATTAGCAGAGAAGGGTACTTTAAAAAAAGTTGTAGCTAACGCTCAAGCTACCCAATTTGTACTACCCTCTATGTTTTCACTAACATATCCTTTAGACAATGGTGGATATAATTATGGAATAAGAAATAGAAAGTGCTCATATGCAGAAACAATAAAAAATAAGTTAAAAAGAAAAACTATAATGTTCTCTACTTGTAACCAAATGGGAATAGGAACTAGTTATGATAGAGGCTTTGATGAGATATATACAACTTTTGATTTAAGAATATTAATAGAACAAAAGATTAATAGAACACTATTATATGAAGTAGACTTATATAAAAAAAAAAAAATTTCAAAAAACAAACTAATCAGTATTATTCAAAAAGAGTTTGGCATAACATTAGACCTTTTAAAGGTCTATTATGATAAATATAATAAAGAATTTTGGCCAAAAAAGTTACATAAGATAAATAAATTTGTAGGAAATCAGTGTGTTAAAGAAAAAAAAATACTTATGAAACAACCAGATTTAATAATACAAAAGCTTCAAGAAGTTTCAGGCGGTGTTTATTGGCATACACTAGGAAAAAAAAAATATAAAACGCTAGGTTTTTTTATAGAAAAAATAAAGACTGCATTAGCTTGGAGAACCATGAAGTTAATCGGAAAGCAATCTATATGGCCTTTTTTTATTCTTTCTCACTATCAAGTTTTATTTAGTGAGTTAATTGATGGTTTTTGTAAAAAACTAACAAAAATAAAAAAACAAGAATGGCATATTCATATGCATATAATGGATTTACATGACTGTCGTTCAATTAATAGGTTATTTCATCTAATAGGAAGGTATAGATATTTCCCAACATGGTTTTTTGAAAGAATAAAAGGAAATACTAAACATCGATTCGTCTATGCATCTTCGTTAATGTATATAGATAATTGCTTAAAGAAACTAATTTTTCATTTGAAAAAAGAAAACATTTATCATGAGACATTAATGCTAATTACAGCAGATCATGGTTCTGATTATGCAGAAAGTCCTAGAAAAAAACTACCTACTGGTGAAAGAACTTTTTACGAATATATAGATATACCTTTGATAATATCAAAAAAAATTGAAAAAAATATTAAGACAGATATTTGCGATACTATGGGAGTGACAGCTACTTTTCTAGATATTTTAAAAGCACCATTTGATCCATCATATAAAGGAAAAAGTATTTTGAAAAAAAGTAAAAATTTTGTAGTTACAGAAAATGCTGGTGGCGGAAACGCAGACCTAATTAGAAAGGACCTTTATTTTACAATTACCACCACAAACTACAAATTGATGTCATGTTTATCAGGTAAAAAATTAAAAATTAATAAACTTTATAACCTTATAAAGGATCCTTATGAATTAAGTAATTTATATGAAACTAATATTAATCCCTTACACAAGGATATTACTAAAAATTTAGTGATGAAACTTTTTATGGAAAGAAAAGCTATATTTAAACTGAGGGGCATTAATAAAATTAAAGATTGTTTTAACTAGCCTATATTAGCTTTTATCTTAATAGTCCTAAATGTAACTACACATATTAGTAAAAATAATATAAAAAACTATTCCTAGATATTTCTTATATATATATAAATCATATTTTATATTTTAAAACTTTCTTGTGAGAACTTGAATTAATTTTGATTATATTTTAAATAAAGTAAACATTGCTTTCATCTATTTTTAGCTAATATAATTTGACAAAAAAATATGGTTAGCATATGTTTCCCAGATGAAAATAGCAATAGCAATGATAGGAGAAAATCTTCACGGAAGAACTCTTTCTAATGCTTTAACAATAAATAATATTCAACATCAGTGTATAATAGAAAAAAACACTGAAAGAAGCATAAAAAGAGAAAATTGGCTGTCAGCAGCTAAACATGGTCCTAAAATAAAATCAGAAAAAATAATTGTTTCTAATATAGATGGCACAACAGTTAAGAAAATTTATAATAATTTTGATGGTCTGGTAATAAATGGAGGTTTGTCTATCCTTACCCATGCTATCTTAAATAAATCCCTCTGTAGATTTTTAAATGTGCATCCAGGTTTATTACCTTTTTATAGAGGACAAAACCCTGTTCAATGGTCTGTTAAAAACTTATCTCCTTTAGGTGCAACTGTTCATTTTATCGATGAAGGTATTGACACTGGACCTATTCTTTTAAAAAAGGAATTAGCTGAGTTTAAATCAAAAAGCATAAGAAACCTTAGAATAGAAATTCTAGAATTTTCTGCATCCTTATTAGTAGAATATTTAAAAAACTCTAGTAAGTATCCAGAGATTTTCCAGGATCCTAAAATAGGGAATACATATCCTGCTTACTTTAGTGGCAGTGCAGTCGAGGCTGAAAAAAGACTTGCTCCTCTATTAAAGTTTTATCCTCTGCATAAAAATCCTAAAGGATGTAAATAAAAGCTTAAACTGTTTCAATCTAATTAAATTATATTTATTTTATCTTAAGCTAATAAAGTACCCTATGACTTTTATTGTTCTTTACATGCTTTGTTATACCAAATACTTTTTTTAATTACTTCATTGTGATTTCCTGTAGCTTCAACTTTTCCATCTTTTAAAACGATTATCTTATCATATAAGCTAAACCATTTTAAACGATGTCCTATAACTATAACCGTAATAGGCCTCAGCTTTATTTCTTTAAGTATAGCTTTATTTATTATTTGCTCAGTTAAAATATCCAAATTAGAAGAAGGTTCATCTAGAATTAAAAGTGAGGATTTTCTAGCTAGAACCCTAGCTAAGTCAATTCTCTGTCTTTCACCACCTGATAACATTGCTCCTTCTATTCCAATTTTAACATTTAAATTATAGTTATTTTTTTCAAGAAAAGGTTTACATCCTGCTTTCTCTAGGGCTTCTAAGACTTCCTCGTCGCTAATCTTTATGTTTCCATATCTTACGTGTTCAGCTAATGTTCCTTCAAGTATTTGTGGAGTTTGTGGCAAATAGCCTACGCTATTTCTTAGTTTTTTGAGATTTAGCTTATTTACATTTATTCCATCTAAATAAATAGTGCCTTTTTTTGGTACTTTTAGTCTTGGAATAAGATCAACTAATGTAGACTTTCCAGCTCCAGATGGGCCGACTATAGCAACTATTTCTGCTTTTTTAATTCTAAAACTTAACGACTTTAATACATTTTTGTTCTCACCTACATAAGAATAATCAACATTTTCAAATCTAATTTCTGGGGCATCACAGCGACTTATGATATCTCCTTTGTCAAGTTCTAGGTTATTGTTGAGCCTATCCATTGTTTTTATTACAGCTTTTAAAGCAGGCCACTCAGTTTCAACTCCTTGCCAAGCTGAAAAAAAGTTTTTAACAATTGGCACCCCTCTCATAATTATTAGAGAAAACATACCTATATTAACGATGCTTATTTTTAACAAATCCACTGCTGTAAATAAAATGACGGCACCAGTAAAAAAAATAATTGGTTCCATGCAAGAACTTGCAATAGATCTTAAAAAACCTGCCTTAACTTGTTGGGTTTTTTGCTCTTCAATAATCTCAGATACAAGCTCCTCCTCATGAAACTGGTCTCCTGTTAGTTTTAATAATTTAAGATTTAAAAATCGCTGGTTAATATGCGCCATAAATTTTCTATTATTGGCTGTTATAACCAAACCTAGAGTCCCAGATTTAGTCCAAAGTTTCTTTAGTAAATACATTGATATTAAAAAAGCTGAAACAGCAAAAATAGTTAGTTGCCAAGAAATTGCTATCATTAAAAAAAAGTAAATAATGAACATTATTATTAAACCTAGTACTTCTATTCCTGTAGTTATTAATCTAGAAGCCCTATTTACTTCTATAGTTAAATCATTGATGGTCTCACCTGGAGAAACTTTATGAAATAAGTCTTCTTTAGAAGATAAAAAAAGGCTTAGTCCTCTTTTGCGAAGTTGAAATATTAATTTAGCTAAAATAATTGTATTCCAATAAGTCCTACCAAAAACGACTCCTTGTCTTAATAGAATAATTATAATTAACAATATTGTTATATTTAATTTATCTGGTTCAAAACCTATTCTTTCTATAACATTTAATATTTTTTGTATTATTTCCTGAGAACCTATTATATTTTCTAAGCCTTTTCCTGATAAAAAAAGAGAAACTAAAGGAACTATTAAAAATAACCCTATAGCTTCAAAAAATACCGCTAAAAAATATAAAAAAATTGAGATAAATAAAACTGACTTACTTAAACCTAAAAACATTGAGTCTTTATAAAAGTTTATTATTCTATTCATATCATTTAATTAAAAACTTAGGTTTGCTTTATCAATATTTATGATTCATATTATTAATTTTAAATTTAGAATAAATTAATAATTTTATCTATAAATAATAATTTAAGCTATAATCTATATTATTTACAAGAGCTATATTAAAGAAATATTATCAATTTCTAAAATTATTTATTCTAATAAAATAAGTTTTATTTGAATATTTCTTTTATATGACTTAATATTTTAAAAGTTTCCTATTCTATATCCTTATGAATGATCAAAAAAATAAAATCTTTATTATTTTAGTAGGAGGTGGAAAAGTTTCTACGGGTTATACCAATGGTAAATTAACTCATATACCTAATCATTTATCAGCTATAAAGTCCATAGAAAATACTAAGGTAGTTCTTAAAGCAGTTGTAGAAAAAAATATAAAAATACGAAATTTTTTAGTAAATAAAGGAATTAAAGCCTATAAAAATATTGATGATATAAAATATATAAATAAAAATGATATTTTTGTTATTTGTACACCTCCAAAAGATAGACTCCTATTAATTAAAAAGTGTAATAAATTTAAAATAAGAAATTTGATTTTGGAAAAGCCATTATCTGAAAAATTTATTGAAAGCATAAAAATCAAAGAGTATGTTCATAAATATAAAATTAATTTATTTACTAACTATCATAGAAGAAACATAAAAACCTTAGTAGAACTTAAAAGAAAACTTAAAGATTGTGTGGCTATCAATGTCCACTACAATAATGGCCTATTGAATTATGCTAGCCATGCTATAGATTTAATTAATTTCTATTTTGGCAAACTTATATATGTTCAAGGTATTAAAAATGAAAATAAAAAAAATAACAAACTAAATAATTCATATAGCTTCTATGGAATTCTAAAAAAAAATATATTTGTTAACTTTCAATCATATGAAAAAGTAAATTATGATTTGCTCGATTTAGAGTTTATTTGCAAAAATAAAAAAATAGTTCTTAAAACAGGAGGTTCTTTAATTATTGAGGAAAAACCTATAAAAAACCTATACTACAAAGGCTATAATCATTTAAAAAGTATTAAAGAACATAAAAAAAATTCTGAGGGCTTTAAAGAATTATATTTAAACCTATATAATTTTGTAGTAAATAATAATAAAACAAACTTTTGTAATATAGAAAACTCTTGTTATGTTACAGAGGTATGCGAAAAAGTTATTAAATCTGTAAAAAATGGAAGAAAACAAATAATTTAGGAGTTATATGCTTATTAAAACAGATACAGAATTAGCTATATTAGGAGGACCAAAACTAAATAAGAAAGAGCCTTTAAGGTGGAACAACTCTCTTGGAAAGGAAGAAAGAGATGCTGTATTAGAGGTCATGGATTCAGGAACATTAAGTGGCTTTCAAGCATCCCCAAATGAAATGTTCTGGGGTGGAAAAAATGTAAAAAAACTAGAAGCCTCATTTAAAAAGGCGTTTAACGTTAAATATGCAGTGGCTGTAAACTCTGCTACCTCAGCTTTGCATTGTGCTATGATGTCTTTAGGCCTAGATATTGGAGATGAAGTTATTACATCACCTTATACAATGAGTGCAACTTCTACATCAATATTAATGGTAGGAGGTATTCCAATTTTTGCCGATATAGAAGAAGAAACTTTTTGCCTTGATCCTCAGTCAGTGAGAAAAAGTATAAATAACAATACTAAAGCAATCTGTGCAGTAAATATTTTAGGACATCCGGCAAATCTAAATGAATTAAGAAAAATTGCTGATGATAATAACCTCATATTAATAGAAGATAATAGTCAATCTCCTGGCGCTACTCATTATGGAAAATTCACAGGCACAGTTGGAGATATTGGCGTATTTAGCTTTAATCGTCATAAAGTTATGCAATCAGGAGAAGGCGGGGTTATGGTTACTAGTAATAATAAAATTTACGAAAAAGCCTCCTTATTCAGAAACCATGGAGAAGCAGTAGTAGAGGAGTTTGGTATTAATGATATTACGAATACAATTGGCCTAAATTTAAGAATGACTGAATTAGAAGCAGCTATTGCTAACGAGCAATTTAAAAAACTTGAGACGTTAAATGATGAGAGAATAATGTTAGCAAACAGATTATCCTCTAATCTTGGAAGTTTTGATGGAATAACACCTCCCGTAACCTTGCCTAATAACAAACACGTCTACTACATGTATGGAATTAAGTATGATGAAAATGTTACAAAGCTTCCAAGAAAGTATTTTGTAGAAGCAATGTTAGCTGAAGGCTTTTCAATAAGAGAAGGATATCTAAAACCAACCTATTTAGAGCCACTTTATCAAAAACAAATATGTTTTGGGAAAAAAGGATTTCCATTTTCAGAAGCAAAACGAGATAGTAAGCTTGAATATAGTAAAGGGCTATGTCCTGTAACAGAAAGAGTTCAGGATAACTCCATGGTTCTTACCGCTGTTATGCAATCACCTCAAACACTAGATGATATGGACCTATGGACTGAAGGCGTAAAAAAGGTCTTAAGCAAGAAAGAAAAATTGATCAAACATATGAAAAAATAGAAATATAATAATGAAATCCATATTGATTGTAATTAGTGAATATGGTGCATTAGCTTATTTTTATCCTGTTATAAAATCACTTTTAAAAAATTATCAAGTAACTCTATTTACTGAACTAGACTTGTCTATTTTTATTAAAAAAGATTCTAAAAAAAAAGAAATATTTCAAAGATTAGATGCTATTAAACCCATATATCTAAAAAATGAAACAATTAAAAATTTTAACTGTATTATAAGCTCAGCTACTTCCAATAAATTTGAGCATGAAATAATTTCAAAGTCTTGCTCATTAAATATAAAAAGCATACAATTTGTTGATAATTCATATGGATGGAAAAAAAGACTTACTTATAACGGGAAGACAGTCTTTCCTGATTATTTGTGTGTTGTGCATAAAAAATGTATTAAGAGTGCTTTTGACGATGGAATACCAAAAAAAATAATTTATCAGATAGGGCATCCTGCTTGGGATAATATAAAATACGATATTCAAAGAGAGAATAGAAAAACATTATTTATTGGTACCCCTATATTTGAAATTTATAAAAATAAATTAGGTTACTCTGAAAAAGAAGTATGGCATATGTGCTTAAGAGCAAAAAAAGAATACCCAGAATTATTAAAAAGCTTAAAATACTTATTACACCCAAGTCAAAAATATCCTCCTTATGTTAATAAAAAATATATTATTAAAAGGATAAAAAAAACAGATTACTATGGTCAAATTATAGGGATATTTTCTTCTTATTTAACAGAAGCTTGGTATATGAATAAGCGAGTTATAAGCATTCAACCAAATAATGTTAGTGATGATAAATGGATAATTTCGAAATATACTAACCAAGTTTATGCAAAGAATTATAGAGAATTTGTTAATATTCTTAAAAAAGAAAAGTCAAAAACTAGCACTAAGATTTTTAATAACAATAACAGCGTTCAAAAGTTTATAAAGCTAATTAAAAGCATGTCTTAAAATAAAAGATTTTTTATTTAAGAAATGACATAACATCTTCTAATCCAAAATATTTATTATTTTTGTAAAGTCTTTTGAATAAAAAAGAGATTTTTTTAAAATCAGCTAAAGTATCAACACATAAATTATAATTTCCAAAATTTTTATTATTTTTTATTGAATATATCCTTGGAAACTCTTTATTATTTTTCATAATCCAAGACATCACTAATTCTCTGTTATAAGAGTCTTTTATATTATGATGACACCATTCTATAGCTTTATAACTGACTATCTCGAAACTATAACCATCAGGAAACGTTTTACTAATTTTATTTGTAACTAAGTCTAGTCTATTATCACTATTACTAAAAATATTTAGTCCTTCTTGCAGATAAAAAGGATCTATTAAAGGACAGTCTGCATTTATTTTTAATATTGCATCAGATTTAACTAATTTAAATGACTCGTAGAGTCTTCCCACTATATCATTTTCATCTTCATGTCTATAAACTATTATGTTTTCTTTTAATGCATATTTTTCTAGTATATCATTTTTTTTATCCGCAGTAGTAGCTAATATAATTTCTTTTAATCCTTTTACTTCCCTTAATCTGTCAAAAATATGCCCTATGAGAGGTTTGCTCTCAATTTCAAGCATTACTTTACCAGGTAATCTCTTAGAACCCATTCTAGCTTGAATTAATCCAGAAATATTCATCTACTTAATTTTTTTATTTCTTAGAATTTCTTTTTTTAAAGTATTGGGTTCCCCTATATCATTCCAGTACTCGTAAATAGGAAAAATAGAAATTTTTTTACCTAGCTTACCAGCTGTATTTATCAAATCTGTCATATCAGTGTATTTTTCATCTACTAAATCACATATCTTTTTGTTAATACAATATATTCCACTTAATACAAATTCTTCTTTGTAGGGTTTTTCTTTAAGGGTTTTTAAACAAAAGTTTTTATCAAAACCTATCACACCGTAAGGTAACTGATATTTAAATTTTGCTACAGTTAAGGTCATGTCACATTTTTTTTCTAAATGAAAATTATTTAATGAACTTAGGTTTACATCAAAAATAATATCTGCATTAATAACGGTAAGATAATTAAAATTAAGTTCTTTAAGATAGTTTATACTTCCTGCCGTACCTAAAGGTTCTTTTTCATAAATAACATGAATATTTAATAAAGACTTTCTATTTTTAATAAAGTTTTCAATTTTTTTATGTAAATAGTGGGTAGAAATATAAACATTATCATATTTAAATTTCTCTAACTTTTTTAGTATCTGTTCTAGGATCGTATCTTCCCCAATTTTAATTAATGGCTTAGGAGTATTTTTTGTTTTTCTACCTAGCCTTTTTCCAAAACCTCCTGCCATAAGTAAGGCTGTTCTTGATATTTGTTTTTTTTGTTCAAGAAAAATATATTGAATATTATTTTTTTCATCAACTACAGGTATAAACTTATTATAAGCTTTAAGCTTTAGTAAAATCGCATCAAATTTATTTATATCTTTTGTGCTAAGAATCTTAGGCTTTTTATTCATACATTCAGTAATAGAAGCGTTTATATTTATTCCTTTTAAAATAGCTCGTCTAATATCTCCATCTGTAACTGTTCCTAATAGTCTATTCTTTTTGTCTTTAACTATAAAAAAGCCAAATTTACTTTTATCTAAAAGTTGCATAGCTTTTTTAATAGTATCTTCCTTATTTAAAGAAACATCCTTTATTTGGTTAAGTTTTAACAACTTTAATCTCGTATTTTTTTAATGATCATAAATGCCTCTGCATAATTGAAACCACTTTCAGATCCTCTTAATTTTGCTAACGCCTCAACTACTTCAAGGTTTCTTGGGAAAGGATGAGTTTGAAATTCAGTTTTATATATGTTACAAACTTTTAGTTTTTTTTTCATAAATTTTGTAATATCTTCATATAGATTTGCTTTGAATGAAGGTGTGGCAGGACTAACAGAAAAATTAGTCTCTGATATAACCTCATATGATAATATTTCTTTAATATAATTGTGTCTAAAGCTCTTTGAACCTGCTATTGCTAGGTCAAAAGTTTTTCTATGGTCGCTATGAATGTCTCCAGAAAAGGGTAAGTACAATTTATTAGGCTTAATTTTTCTAAATATATTACTTAGTTTTTCAATAAAAATTTTTTCTGGTATCTGATCTAGTTCACCAGCTTCAAAGTTTAACTTATTAACAGAATCAAATTTATAATAATTACAAACTCTATCAATTTGTTTAAAATAACTATTAGCAGGTTTTTTTTTAATGTTAATTAAGTAAGCATTTGTAATTAGCAAAAAATGAACTTTATCTTTATTATACTTATGTTTTAAAATACTTCCTCCACACCCTAAGGTTTCATCATCAGGGTGAGGAGCAATCACTAATATATTATCTTTTAACATAAATATTCACCTTTTTTTGGGTTTTTTGAAAAACTATGCTGTAATATATTAACAGAATAATCCCAACACTTAACAGTAATTTTATGTTTAGAAACATTTAAAACCTTTCCAGGCTCAATATTGTTACTCATTTTTTTTCCTTTACTTACTTTCAATATTTTATAGTACTTTCCATTATAAAGGCAACTTGCTCCGGGATATGGTGCTGAAAGTGCCTTAACTAAGTTTTCTATTGCCTTAAAATTCATTCTCCAATCTATTACTCCATCGTCAAATGTTCTTTTTCTCCAAATATTTCCAATTTTACTACTTTGTTTTTTAGCTTTTAAAGAACCATTAATAAAATCAGGAACAAATAACCTTATTTGCTTACACGCTTGTATTGAAATTTTATTATATAAACTCTTTGCATTGTCTTCTTTTGATACCTTTATTTTTTTTTGAGAAAGTATTTTTCCCTCATCTACTTTAGAATTCATAAGAAAAAAACTAGTAGCAGTTTCAGTAAGCCCTAAAACTATTGTCCATATTATAGGATGTCTTCCTTTGTTATAAGGGATCTTTGAAGGATGAAAACCTATTACACCATAGCTGAATATATTTAGAAATTTCTGCGGAAATAAGTGAGACCATCCTATACAAAAACAAATCTCAGCTTTACTATCTTTCACGTATTTTATAATTTTTTCATAATCTCTACCATTAGATATTAATGGTTTAATTGATATTTTCTTTGCTTCCTTGTTAAGTGAATAAAAATCAGAGTTTATTATAGACTTATTTTTAGTAATTATTCCTACAATTTTTATTTCTTTTAATTTGTGTATTGAATGAAATAGATCCTTAGATATTTTAACACTTCCTATAACTATAGCTTTAACTTTTTTCATTTAAACTTATTACTTTCTTAAAAGTATTAATTACTTTTATCTGATCGCTTTTACTTAGACTCGCTGAGCTAGGAAGAGATAAACAGGTTTTATAAAGAGCATTTGAAACATTGTTAGTAGTTATATATTTTGATTTTTTATGTGGTTCAGATAAATGCATAGGCTGCCATAACTTTCTTGTTGTAATACCTTTAAAAAGAAGTTTGTTTACTATCTCATCAAGTTTTAATTTTATTTTTTTTGTATTTATATTTATTGTAATTAACCAATTTGAACTAATAGTATTTTTATAATGTTCTGCAAAAGAGATATCTTTGTAAAGAACTAAGTTTTTATAATAAAAAGAAGCAATACTCTTTTTTTTCTTCAAAATTTGATTTAATTCTTTTAATTGGGCTAACCCCAATGCGGCATGGATATTTGACATTCTATAGTTATATCCAATCATATTATGAGATAGTTGGTTATTATTACTTTTTGCCTGTTGTGAAAGGTGTTTTGCCAATCTAGCTATATTTTTTGAATTTGTAACTAACATTCCCCCTGACCCTGTTGTTATAGTTTTATTTCCATTAAAACTGAAACACCCTGCTTCTCCAAATGTACCAATGTATTTTGAATTGTATTTAGCGCCTAAAGACTCAGCTGCATCTTCTATTAGTTTAAGTTTAAACTTTTTACATAAAAATTTTATTTTGGAAATATTAGCTGCATAACCTAAAATATGCACGGCTAAAACCGCAAAAACTCTTTTTTTATTTTTTTTTAAATAACAATACTTCCCATTTAAATAACAGTTCTGTTCTAAAAAGTTTTCTAAAATTTTCACGTCTATTTGCCAACTATTTTGACTAGCATCTATTAATATTGGTTCAGCATTAACATACCTTATAACATTTACACTAGCTATAAATGTCAAATCTGAAACCAAAACTAAATCATTTTTTTTTATTCCTGTAGATAATAAAGCTAAATGCAATGCTGCCGTCCCGGATGAACATGCTACTGCATAGTTGCACTCTAAATAACTAGAGAACTTTTTTTCGAATTCTTGGACAAATGGTCCTACAGAGGAAACCCAATTTGATTTAATACATTCTAATATATATTTTTTTTCACCACCTTTTAAATAAGGTATATTTAAAGGAATTCTTTTATTATTATCTGAGTTTTTCATTTATTCTTTGGTATTAAATTGCATAATTGCTACTGCTTCTAATATCTTTTTTATTTAATCTCTCCTTCCACCAATCAAAAGTTAATTTTAACCCTGTATCCAATGTGACGTTAGGTACCCATCCAGTGAGTTTTTTAATTTTATCGGAGGAGGCTAATAATAATTCTACTTCAGAGTTATCTGGCCTTATTCTCTCTTCTGCCTTTTTTAACTTTTTATTAGATTTAGATAACTTTATTACTTTGTCTAATACTTCAGATATTTTTACTGCTGTTCCTGTTCCAGAGTTGTATGCCTTACCAAATTCTACTAAACTATGTTTAGCTTCTGCTAGTTTTATAAATGCTTCAACAGTATCACTAACGTAATTAAAGTCTCTTTTAGTACTCAAGTTTCCTGTTGATATGTTTGAAATATTAGAGTCAATTGTTTGTCTGATAATACTAGGAATAACAGCCTTTTCAGATTGTCTTGGTCCATAGGTATTAAATGGCCTTAATATTACTGCTGGTAAATTAAAGCTACGAACATATGACTCTATCAAATGATCACCTGCAATTTTTGAAGCTGAATAAGGAGATTGTGCTTGTAAGATGTGTTCCTCCTTAATTGGTACTGTTTTAGCTGTACCATAAACCTCACTAGTAGAAGTAAAAATTATTCTTTTACATTCTTCTTTTTTAGCAGCTTCTAATATATTTAATGTTCCTAATACATTAGTGTTTATGAATGATCTTGGAGTTAGATATGAATATGGTATAGAGATAAGGGCTGCTAGGTGAAAAATAACATCTACCTTGCCACTTATTTTTGATATAAATTCAATATCCCTAATATCTCCATTTACTATTTCAAAATTATTTTTTATTTTTTCATCTATATCTTCAAGCCAACCATTGCTATTATATGCATTGTAAAAGGACAGAGCTTTTACGTTTACCCCCATACTAACTAATTTTTCAGTTAGGTGAGAACCTATAAATCCATCAGCTCCTGTAACCAACACTTTTAAATTCTTTAAATTTATATTCACTTGTTTAAATCCTCATATCTTTATAAAGTTTATTAAGTAACTTTTTATCTGTTAAACTATTTTTTGCTCTTTCCCATGAAGTAAAAGGAATTCTATTTTTTGACTCCACACTTATAGCCCTATAAGAATAATACATTAATGCCCCATCCCTAATTGATTTTTTATTTGGATACTGTTTTTCAATAATCTTGTTAATAATGCTAGCTGTTTCATCAGGGTTATTAACATAATAAACGTGATCTAAAAAATTATAAGTATTGTATTTGCTAAAAGATATTACTGGAACTCCAATAGCGGATGCTTCCCATCCTGCAGTGCCTGTTACTAAGGCTACAGCTGAAGAATGGTTTATATAAGATATGCCGTACTCTAAAGGGTCTGCAATTAATACATTTTTTAGTTCTATTATCTGCTTATAAAAGTCTTTTGGTCTTCTTCCTATTGCAGGCAAATGTTCTTTAACAACTAATTTAAAGTTGGCTGGTAGATCTCTAGATATCATCTGTATTGCAGCCAATTGAAAAAAAAAGTCATAAGCAATACCATGCAAAGAGGTTTCTGGCTCTGTAACCAATGGAAAGTATATATATTTAATTTTCTTTTTTCTAATATTAGATAAATTTGTATTTATAATTTTTTTCAAATAATAGTATTCTCTTCTTCTTCTCCAAATATATGATAATTCTGAGAAAATAACTATATTTTTTCCCTTTCTATGGCCCTTAATATTACCTTTAATGCTTTGTAAAAAGCTTCTTATTGACAAAATAATAGCATCTTTATAAGAAAACATCTTTATAAGGTCTCTTCTTAATATAGCATGGTTATAGTGAGGATCCTTTATTTCAACCTCCTTACACTTTATATTTTTATTTTTTTTAAATTCTTTAACTAACCTGTCTGGTTCTGTACTTGGGCTTTGCGACCAAAGGAGCCTTTTTTCAAACTTTGCTATATTTAGGTTGAAAGTTTTTATCTTCATTGACTTTGCAAGTATAGCTACTGATGGTGCAAGGTTTAATGTTAATTTCACATTATATTTTTTAAAAGTTTGCTCCCAAAAATTAATCCTATTCACTGCTAAATATAAAATTTCTTTATGCGTTACTTTACTGAGTTTTGTTTCAGGATGATTAATTCCACCCGTTGAATGAAAACCTCTACCTATTGTTCTATCTTCCAAAAAAATTCTATTTATGGTCATCTTATATTTTTTTTCTAATTTTAATGCTTCTTGCTGTATATTTTCACCGAAATTATTTTTATTGAGAAAATCAAATTCATTTGGAAGTACTATAATTTTATCTATATATTTAGAAAATTTTTTTAAATAAAAATCTTTTTCTTGTTCTGTATTAACAACAAAAATAGAACTAAGATTTTTTTTTTTTTTTATAAGCTGAACCAGATTAAGTTCTATATCTCTAAACTTCAAAGAACTCATAAATAATAATGTGTGTGTTTTTTTCATATATATATTTTCTAAAGAATCTTAATATTAGGTAAATTATTAATAATATTATATAATATTGCATGTGATGATTTAATACAAATATTAATCTTTCAAAATATAAAATGAATCATAAAAATGCAGTAGCTACCGTAGTTTATAAAGGTGTTCAACCTTATTTCGTTCCCTTCTTAAAATCCTTAGAAAGACAAAGTGATAAAAATTTTCAGTTAGTTATTTTTAATAATGGGTTAAATGATTTAGAAAGCTTTTTAGTTAATACTCCTTTAAAATGCAAAGTAATTAATATATTTGAAAAACCCTCTGTAACAAGATATAAGTTAATACAATTTTTAAAAGATCACAATTTTAAAAAAGTAATATTCTCAGACTCTGATGATGAACTTCATAAAGAAAGAGTTAAACTAAGCCTTAAAGAGCTAGACACAAGTGACATAATTGTTAATAACTTTGATACTATAGACGAAAAAGGTAACTTGATAGTGTCTAATTACTTGTCTAAAAGATTAAAAAATAAGTTTGTGATTAAAGAAGATTTTATAAGAGATTTTAATATAATGGGTTTGAGTAATACTGCAGCAAATATATCTGTTTTTACTGATAGTTATTTACCCTTAAATACTTCATTAAAAGCTTATGACTGGTATCTATGGACTAAAGTTTTACAAAAGAAAAAAAATATAGTTTTTTTATCAAACATAAAAACTTTTTATAGATTACACGATAATAATTTTTCCTCATTAAGAAATACTTTATCTGAAAAGGAAATTATTAATGGAATAAATGTTAAAATTCAACACTATAATGAGTTTAAAAATTATAGTAATATTTATCATGATTTAGAAAAAAAACTGTTGATTATGAGAAACTTGTCTAAAAAAAGTTCATGGATATCTGACTATAAAAAAAAAATAGCAGCCATGAATATTTCATTTCCTTTTTGGTGGGAAAAGATTAAAGTTGTATAACATGAAAATTAAATTATCTGCAAAAAAATTTGTTAGTAGTTCTGGGTCAAAGCCATTATTCATTGCTGAAATTGGATCTAATCATAATGGCAAACTATCATTAGCAAAAAAACTTATTTTAAAAGCTAAACAAGCAGGAGCAGATTACGTTAAATTACAATCTTGGAGCAAGGATACTATTTTTTCAAAAGTAAAATATAAAGAAAACTATTTTCTGCAAGATGACTATAGAAAAAATAAAAATACCACTCTAGAGAAAATAGTTGAGAAGTATTCTATCTCAGAAGATAATACAATAAAACTAAACAACTATGCTAAAAGTTTAAACATAGAATTAATCTCAACACCTTTTTCTAATAAAGAAGTGGACTTTCTTGTAAAAAAAATTAAAGTTCCTTTTCTTAAGGTTGCTTCTATGGATCTTAATAATTACCCATTCTTAGAATATGTAGGAAAACAAAAAAAACCAATCGTTTTATCGACAGGTATGGCTAATTTACAAGAAATAGATAAAGCTATTGCAACTATAGAGGAAACAAAGAATTTTCAAATAATTATATTACATTGTGTATCTATATACCCTGCTCCTGCAAGTAAAATTAATTTAAAAAGAATTAGTAGTTTAAAAAAAATGTATCCTTATCCTGTAGGTTATTCAGACCATTCTATAGGAGATCAAATGGCAATTGGGGCAGTTGCAATGGATGCTTGTTTAATAGAAAAACATTTTACTCTAAATAAAAACATGGAAGGATGGGATCATAAAATATCTGCAGATCATGAAGAATTATCTAGTCTTATTAAAAAGTGTAAAGATGTTAATAAGGCATTAGGATCTGAAAGAATCACCAGGACTGAGTCAAAAAAAAGAGTAACAGAATTTAGAAGAAGCATAGTCGCAGCAAGAAATATAAAGGCTGGTGAAAAATTTTCTAGAAAGATGTTGGACTTTAAAAGGCCTGGCAGAGGCCTTTCACCTGATATGATACATTTAATTATCGGTAGAATATCAAAAAATGATATTTCATTTGACTCATTAATTAAAAAAAATGATTTTTAATTCTCTTTAAAATTATGCTAGCTATAATACCAGCAAGAAAAGGTTCCAAAGGAATAAAAGGAAAGAATACTAAAATATTTAATGGAAAACCTCTTATTTCATGGACAATAGAAGTCCTTCAGAAGTCAAAAAAAATAGATGATATTATTGTTTCGACAGATGATAAAAAAGTAGTTGATATATGTAAGGAGTATAATATAAAAATACCCTTCCTTCGTCCTAAGAGACTATCTGCAGATAACTCCATGTCTATTGATGTTTATAAATATTGTATAAATCAATTTAATCAGAAATCAAAAAAACAAATTAATAGCTTTTTGGTAGCTTTACCAACTTCTCCTTTAAGAAATGTACAGGATGTTAATAAGGCAATTAAAATTTTTGAAGACTCTAACCCTGACTCACTAATATCTTGTAAAAAGAATAATCACCCTCATGAATGGTTACTAAAATTAAATAAAAAAAATATCATTAGTAAGCTTTTTTATGAAACAAACAAGCAAAATAATTATAACAGACAAACAACCAAGTTAACATATTTACCAAATGGTTCGATTTATATTTTTAATTATAAAAAACTGCTAAAAAATAATTCTTTTTATTCTAAAAATACATTAGCATACATAATGCCTGAAGAAAGATCAGTTGATATAGATAATATTAATGATTTTAAATATGCCGAATTTTTGCATAAGTCATTAGATTAATTATATATATTCAATAATTTTTTTTCTATATTCGTAATATGAGCTTCTGTCAGACCTAATTTATAATTTTTTCTATGCAAATACCCTACGCTTTCTACTGCTAGGTTTGGTATTGCGTAGCTAATAATCAATAATAATCGAAATCCTTCTTTAACTCTACCTCCGCAATGAATTGAGTAAAATGGACTCATAATGCATGCTTGCCCTGCTTTTCCAGTAAGTTTAATGATATTTTCCTTCTTTGCATATTTATAAACTAAATCATCATTAATTCTTCCTGTTTTATTATTAGAGTTAGAAATAATTTTTTTAGAAGTTTCTACATCTATAAAGGTAAACGGCCCATTTTTATCACTAATATCATAAATCGGCATCACTAAATGAAATATACTTTTATCATTTATATCTCTATGAAACCTTTGCGCATGAATCGGTTGCTCTCCAGATTTCATACATTCTGTATAATTTAAAGTAATGCTAATCACAATAGGAATTTGTTTAAAATAATTTGATAATACTCCTATTAAGAGAGGTTGGGATGCAAAATTAATTATGGGCCTTAAATTTTGTATAGTCTCTTTTGAAGGATCTAGATCCAGAGTATCATTGTTTAATAATAATGAGTAAGGTGGCACATAGTTATTTTTTATATAGTTTTTTTTAGACAAATAAATTTTTCTACAATGATTAAGCAGGCTGTCAACATTATTTAATTCTTCTTTTTTAATAAATAACATTTTTGTTTTATATGGAATTTTTAAACCATTAGATTTATCAGAATAGTATTTATAATTTAAAGACTTATAATATGAAACTGGATTTATAAATATTTTTATAGTTCTGATTAAAAAATGGTTAAGTTCTAATGGCATTCCCAAAAAAGCAAAAACTCTGCTTAAATATCTTCCAAGCCCTATTTGTTTTATGCGTAAAGAAATATTCTTAAAATAAAAAAAAGTTCTATTAATGCTAAACGTAGACATATTTTAAAATATCATATTCTAAATTTTTTTTAAATATTTATGTTATTTTAACAAGAACCATAATTAGAGAATATAAATCATAAACCAGAAACATGTTATATCTTCTTTGATGCTTTATTTTTAATAAATATTATGTATATTTAAATAAATTTTTGCTTTATTATGACTTTTTTTGAAAGCTATAAAAAGTTTTATTTAGTGTAGTGAAAAAGCCGGATTAGCTCAGTCGGTAGAGCAACTGATTTGTAATCAGTGGGTCGGCGGTTCAAATCCGTCATCCGGCACCAAACTTTTTAAATCAATTTTTATTAAAAAAAGTATTACTATTTGCTCTTACTAAATTATTGGTAAATATATTTTACTATCTACTGTTTTAGTGTATTTATTAAGCTAGGAATAATATCGCTTTCCTTTAATCTACCTTGTAGTTTTTTTCCTTCTATTCTATCTACCTTGCTCCTGCTTCCTATAGTTGCAGAAATATTGTGAAGATCTATATAGCCTAAATTTCCTTTTAAAGAAAATAGGTTTTTCTTTAGTGCTTTTTGCATTTTAGTAGCATTAACTTTTGCTAGTAATACTTCCTTTCTTGACTTATATTTTTTGAGAATTTCTGATATTTTTTCAATATCTTTTGCACTACTAGCTTTAAAAACATGAGGAAGATCACTTAAATGATTGTAATCTTGAAATGTCAATACTGGTTTGCCAAATAAGGCTGCCTCATATAAAGCTGAGCTAGATATTGCAATAACCATAGCACAGTTTTCTGATAAATATTTACCACTAACAGTTGGATGAACTAGTTCTACATTAGGAAGTCTATTAATAAACCTGTAAAACTTAAGGTTTCTTACATTCATAGCAAAATAATGTTCCTTAACTATTAGTTTGTATTCAATAGGAAGAGATAAAGCACACTCTAAAATAAGATTGAGTTGATCATGTGCCCAACTTAAATTGAGAGATGTATATTCAGGAACTTGCTGCAAAGGGAAAAAAACTTTATTTTCTAAAGATTTTTTTAAAAAGGTTTTTTTTGAATATAAATCATTATATGTTTGATTAATAATACCATTAAATAAATATTTTGTATTAATCATGAAAGGAATACCTTGTTTAAACTTTTGTTTATTTTTATAAAATGAAACAAGATCAGATCTAATTTTTTTTATAATATAACCGCATATATTACTAATAGAAGTTGTTCTTAAACCAGTATTAATCATCTTATTTGATAAATCAGACTTCCTTTTAATAGGTTTGTTTTTGTCTTGTTGATTTAATTTTATTTTTTTAAAATTTTTAATTTTTTTTGCAAGATTACTTGGCATAGTTCCAATATCATCTGTGGCCCAATAGTAAAGGTCTTCTATTCTTCCAACAGTTAATATTCTTACAGGTATGTTGCGTTTTTTTGCTATAAACTTAAGTGGACTAACATCTAAACTGAACATACCACCTGCTTTTATAATTAGATTTGGGTTTATTTTATCTAATTGTTTTTGCCATAATTCAAAGCCAAAAATAATAGCATTTAGCCTGTTGTTATAATTAAAGTTTTTTGCAATCTTGCTTATTGCATGATTGGGAGCAGATATAAAGTAGTTATAACCTGATTGTCTGTCAGCAAAAATTATTTTTTTTGTTAAATTACATTTGTAATAACTTTCAAAGTATTTTAGCTTTTTAAAACTAACGGTCCCTTGTAGTTTTTTTTCAACTATATAATCATATACATTAGGAATTCTTAAGATATTTATTTTATGTTTAAATTGATTTAAATTATTTTGATAATACTCAAATAGGGACTGGTTTGCTGTTACTAAATGAATCTCAGCACCATAATTTTTAACTAATGACTCACCTAGTGGTTTCCAAAGCCATTTATGAACATTATTTACTATAATAAGAATTTTCATTAGAGGAGTTTAGCTTATAGTTTATGAAATTAAAATGTTTATCATAAATGTATTTATTAGTTTTTTTACAATTAATATATAAAATATACATTTCTCATTACTTTCAAATACTAGATGATATAATTAATTAATATTTTTAAAATAGAGCTACTAGTAATGAAATATTGTAAAACTTGTCTAATAAATGATCTAAGACCTAATGGTAAATTTATGAAAGATGGTAACTGTTTTCCTTGCCACTATTATAAAACTAAAAAAATAAATTGGGATGCAAGATTATTTAGTTTAAAAAAAATAATAAATAAATATAAGGCTAGAGGTAAAAGTTATGATTGTTTGTTAGGGGTAAGTGGTGGAAAAGACAGTACTAGACAAGCCTTATGGACTCGCGAAAAGCTTGGACTTAAGCCATTATTGATATCAGTAAGTTATCCACCTTTACAATCAACTGAACTAGGTTACCAAAATCTAGGAAATCTTTTAAAATTAGGATTTGATATAGTTACTATCCAACCAGCTCCACAAACTGCATGTAAATTAAGTAAAAAGGCTTTTTTAGAATTAGGAAATATTTTATCTTACACAGAATTAGCACTTTTTTCTCAGGTACCAACATATGCAATAGAGTCAGGGATAAACCTTATTTTATGGGGAGAAAATGTTAGTATACAATTAGGCGAAACTCAAAGATTGAGTGATGATATTTTTGATGGAAACCATTTAAGTAAAATAAACACATTGTCTAAAGTTAAAAAAATTAATTTTCCTTCTATTTCAAGTAAAGCTCACTTATGTAACTATACTTATCCTAGTGAAAAAGCATTTAAAACAAATAATATATCTATAGTTTTTTTAGGCCCTGCTATTAAAACCTGGAGCATGCTTAATAATGGATTAACATCAGTGTTAAATGGATTAAAAACCAACTTAAGACCTCCTTCAATTACTGGCGACTATACACAGGTTGCTATGTTAGATGAGGATTTCTCAAATATTAATAATATGATTAAATATTATAAATTTGGATTTGGAAGAGCTACTGATTATGTATGCGAAAGTGTTAGAATGAAATATATAAGCAGAAATGAGGCAATAAAGATTATAAAAAAATATGATGGAGTTTGTTCTGATAAAATTATAAAAAATTATTGTAAATATATAAATATTCATGAGGATGAGTTCTGGCATGTTATACATAAATTCACTAACAAGCACTTATTTAAGACATCAAATAAGAAAAGACCTATTCCTAAATTTGAAGTAGGAAAAAATTATGAATAGTGTTGGCATAATTGACCTCGGATATGGTAACCTTGGTTCTCTTTATAATGCAATATCTGAAATAACATATAATGTGGTAGTGTCTCAACAATATAAAGTATTAAAAAAATATGATATTCTAATTTTGCCTGGGGTAGGTAGTGCTGGAGTTTTTGCTAAAAATTTTAAAAAAACTGGGTTAAAAAATTTTATTTTGCAACATACCCAAAATAATAAGCAGTTAATTGCAATATGCTTGGGTTTTCATTTTTTATTTTCCTTTACTACAGAAGATGGTGGTGTAGAGGGATTAAATATTTTTCCTCAAAAAGTAACTAAAATTTTAAATAGGTCACATTACTCATCAAGGACTGGGTGGTTTAAAGTTTCTAAAACAAGACAGCTGGGAATAAAAAATAATAGCAGCTTTTTTTATTTTAATAATTCTTATGGAATAAAGGTAGAAAAAAATAATTTTAAAAATTTTGGTTCAAGTTCTAGTATATTAGCTTGGATTAAAAAAAATAATATAGTTGGATTACAATTTCATCCGGAAAAAAGCCAACTCAATGGAAAAATAGTTTTAAATTACTTGGTTAATAGATAGAGTGAAAAAAAGATTAATAGCATCAGTATTTATTTTTAATGATAAGTGTTATCAAACCATCTCTTATAATAACTATAGACCTTTAGGAGATATAAAAAATATTTTACAAATTTTAGATAGGCATCAAGTTGATGAGATTTTTATATTAGATAGAAATAAAAATAAAGGGTTAAATTTAATAATTCTTGAAAAAATTAGAACCTCCAAAGTATTTACTCCCATAATCTATTCTGGGGCCATAAAAACGTGTCAAGATGTAAAAGAAATACTAAAATATGGTGTAGATAGAATAGCAATCAATAGCAGTCTATGGGATGAGAAAAAAACTTTAGATATAATAGGTGCAATAGGGAAACAAGGAGTTATAGGTGTGCTTCCATTCAAAATAATCAATAATGAAATATTTTTTTTCTACAGCCAAGATAGAATATTCAAAAAATTAGACAGTATCTTTTTAGACTTTATAAGAAACCTTAAAATAGAAATTTTATTAATAGATACTTTAGCCGATGGTTTTTTGAAAGGTTTTAATATTAAAATATTAAATTACTTTAATTCTTCTCAACTCATTTTACAGGGTGGAGTTTTATCTGAAATTCAAAAATTTAATAAAAAAAATATCGTAGGTATTGCAGTAGAGAACAGACTTCTATGGAAAGAACATTACGCTATCAATTTAAGAAGTAAAAATAACTTCTTTATAAATAAAAATATAAACTTATGAAAGAGAATGATACTGTAAGCTGTATAAAATGTTTATATACATCTAATCATGCCTTTGGTATCGCTTTTAATGAATATGGACTTTGTACAGGCTGTCAAATTCATGAGGAAAAAAACTCTTTACAGTGGGCTGAAAGAAAAAACGATGTATTACGTCTTATTAAAAATTATAAATCAAAAAAAAATAATCATGATTGTATTATTCATGTAGATAGTAGCGCAGAGTCTTATTACACAGTTCATTTAGTAAAAAACATATTAGGCTTAGAACCATTACTAGTGAGTTATAATTCTCACTTCTATAATGATATTGGTATTACTAACTTGGCTAATCTAAAAACAGTTTTTAATTGTGATTTTATACAATACTCTCTTAATCTTATACAATACAAAAAAATTGTAAAACAATCATTATTAAAATTTAAGCATATTTTATGGCCCTATATAGCAGGAAAAACCTCATTTCCAGTAAGGCTTGCTGTAGAAAAAAAAATTCCACTTATTATTTGGGGAGGGCTTCAGACTATAGAGCAAGTTGGAATGTTTTCCCATCTAGATAATATACAGATGTCAAGATGGCATAGGAAAGAACACGAATTATTTGGCATTGATGAAAATAACTTTATAGATACAGGAGACCTAATTAACAGTAATGACTTACATTCTTTTAGATATCCAGATGATTCTGATATATTTAATAATGGAATATTAGGTATTTATTTAAGTAATTATTTTAAATGGGATCCTTGGAAACAAAACAAAGAAATGCTTAAATTTAATTTTAAACCAGAGAACCATCTAAGAAGCTTTGACCCATATGAATACTCAGGATGTTCTGTTTTCATGAATATTCATGATATATCTAAAGTAATTAGAAGGGGCTATCCTAAAGTTGTTGATCAACTATCAAGAGAAATAAGATTTAAAAGAATAAGTAAAAGTTATGCTGAAAAAGCTTATAAATACTACTCAAGAATACCTGAAAAAAGCATTCAAAGATTTTTTGATTTTTTAGGAATGGAAAAAAGTTCAACTCATTGGATAAAAAAGTTTTTTTTTAATTATAATAAAAGCAGGAGTAGCGTAAATATCAAACAGAGCTCCAATTTAAAAAGTAATTTTAGAAAAATACCAAAAAAATTCTTTATGTCTTATGGAAAAGGTATATTTTTATAATATGTGATATTTCTAATTTAAGCAGAATTTAAAAATTTTTCATAATCTGAATACTTTAATAAAACACTTTCATACATCTTAAAAATATGTTCAACAGCTTTACACTATCTGTGTAGTTTTGATAGTTCGTAAAAAAAAATAGCGGCCGCAGTTGAGACATTTAGGCTGTCTAATTCATTTTTAATAGGTATTTTTAGTAATAAATCACAATTATCCTTAGTTAATCTTCTTAACCCTTTTCCTTCTGATCCTAATACTATTAAAATTTTATCATCTTTTTTATATTTGCTAAAAAAACTATGAGTATCTGACTTTGCTTTTGAATCTGCTCCTATAACCCACCAATTATTTTTTTTAAATTTTTTTATGCTAGCCACTGCATTTACAGTTGAATATCTATTAACTTTATCGAATGTTCCACATGCATTATTAACTAAATAGCTATTTTCTATCAGTGAACCGTCTTCTACTGTAATTATGAAATCTATATTAAATCCATATGCAGACCTATATATTGCGCCAATATTATTCGGATCCGTAATTTTTTCAATAAGAACTCCTACTGTGAAACTATTATTTTTCAATAATTTATCTATAGGTAAATGCTCTAGTTTCTTTACTAAAATTGCAACTCCTTGATGTTTTACTTCTTTTCCTAACTTATTTTCAAAATATTTTTTACTAGTTTTTTCAATTTGAAATTTTAAGTTTCTTTCTTTTAATAAAAACTGTATTTCCTGTTGAAGAACTATATTATCCTTTTCTATAATTATTCTTTTTATATTTCTATAAGGATTGCTTACTACAGATGAAACAGCATGCTTTCCATATACCCAATAAAAGTTATCTTTAGTTTTAGAATTCATACATATATTAAAAAAATTTATATACTATAACGTTACTTTAATATAAATATATTGTAATCACTAAAATTTTCTAAAATGCAAAATGATATAATAAATAAATTATTTAATGGAAAAAATATAGAAAATTTTTTTTTAGACTTAGTTTTTCAATGTTTTAATTATTTAGAAAATAATAAAATCAAAAAATTACAAAATAAGCATGATGGGACACCTGTGAGTGATGCAGATATAGAAATAGATAATATTTTATATGACTCTTTATCTAGGCTAAATAATAAAATTCCAATAATAAGCGAAGAAAGAGTGCATTCTAATGACAGTTTTCTGTTTGAATGCTATTGGCTCATAGATCCGATAGACGGTACTAGAGAATTTATATCAGGAGGAACTGAATTTACCATTAATGTTTGTTTAATTTATAAAGGACAACCAATACTTGGTCTTATAGCACACCCTCCTAAAAAAAAAATATGGCTTTCATTTGAAAAGCACCTTTTAGTTTCAGATAAAAGTGGCTATTTAAATCCTATTATAAAAAGTAATTTTATATTTAAAACTCCTAACATAGTTACCTCGAAATATACTGATTTAGAAACTAATAACTTTATTGACAATATTTTAAAAAAAAACGTCATAAAATTGTCATCTTCACTAAAATTTTGTTATCTAGTAGAAGGAAAGGCATGTTTGTATCCTAGGTTATCTGTAATAAAAAAATGGGATATTGCTGCTGGACATGCATTAATTAACTCTGTTGGAGGGTCATTAATTAAGAAGGATGGTAAAGACTATACTTATGACTATAATAAAGATACTTCTTCCCCATTCTTAGCAACAAATAACAAGGATACATTAAAAAATATAACCTTTAATACTCCTATTGCCAGTTATTTTACTTAGAGCATGCTAAATATGTCAGGATGGAATAATATTAGTATTACAAACATAGTATTTAGTTTTTTGAGTGTAACTATAATTCCTATATCTGTTTTTGTACCAGTAGGACTTTGGATCCCTCTAGTGTTCTCTGCGATAGTTTTATTTTGTTTTGAAAATAAAAAAACTATTTACTTAAACATCAATTCTAATATAGAGATTTTATTGTTGTTATTTTTAGCTTATGCAGGATTAAGTCTAATATGGACAATAAACTTACCACATGCAAAAGAATTTTTTTTTCATCTATTAGTTTTATATTTGTCTTTTAAAATATTAATAGTGCATAGCTCTAAAATTACAAATCTTAATAAGATAAAAACTCTATTATTCTATTCTTTTAATCTGAGCAGCATCATAGCTATATGTGATATGCATTTTTATTTAGGTGCAAAATCAATGTTAACTTACTTATTTGAATTAGTTTTTACTCAAAAAGATATTTGGAGTTTCTCTTTTACTGAATTAAATAACTACAGGTTACAAGTTAAAGATGGCATGTTCTCAGGAGTATACAACCGTGGCTTATCTTTCTCCTTAGTGTTTGGTTTCATACTCTGTAATATTTTTTACAATAAAAAACTGCATCTAAGTATAATATTATTAAACTTTTCTACTCTCATATTAGTTGGAGAAAGTTTCAGTGTACAAATTATACTATATCTATCTTTGTTTATAATATTTTTGTTGAAGTTTTTTAAAGGGCTTTTTGTCCCTGTTTTTACAATAGTTATTTCATTATACTTTATACTTTCACCACTTCTTTTAAATATCACCAATGAAAGCAAATGGAGTAATGACTATTATATAACTTCAATAGAAATACGCAAATTAAAGGATACTAAAACGACAGATTTATTAATGGCTAATTATAAAGATATTAGAAATGTTGCTAAAAAATCTTATCTTATTTTTAAATCTAAAATTTTGCATCGAACTATGATTTGGTCTTATACTTCAGATAAAATAAAAGAAAATATTTTTTTTGGAAAAGGCCTATTTAGTTCTAGAAAGTTAGGAGAAACTGATACTATTGAGTTAGTAGACAAGACACGTGATAACGAAATAATTTTATATCCATCAATTCCTTTGCATCCTCATAATAGTGTATTACAAATTTGGTTAGAGCTAGGAATTATTGGAGTATTTTTATATCTTAGCCTTCATTTATTTATCTGGTTTTTTCTTTGTAAAAAACTGAAGCTTAATAATATAAAAGATATTATAACCGCTTTGCCGTTCTTTTCCGTGCTAATTATAAATCAAATAAGTTTTGGAGCATTTCAAACTTGGTGGCTAGCCGCAACTGCATATTTTGTAATATTTATTAATATATTTTTAAAAACTAAATCTAATTAGTAATTTTAAAAGAAATTATAATTATACCTATAACTATAAAAAAAAGTCCTATCCAATAACTATTAGAGAGGGTCTCCTTAAATAAAAAAATACTAGCTATGGGTATTATGACCATAGCTAAAGCAGTAAACGGATAGGCCAAACTTAAGGGAATTTTTTGTAGTAAATATAACCAATAAAATGTTGCTATTCCATACACAATCAACGCAATAAAAAAGTAAGGTATCTGCAAAATATGTATTATGAGAAAAAAAATATTATTACTTTTATCTGCAATAATCTTTTCAGCTACCAAGGCTGTTTTCTTAAACAGGATCTGACCTGTACACATCAAAAAAACAAAAAATAATAGTTGAATGATAGAAATTAGTTTCAATTTTTTTTCCTACAAGTTTATATAATTATTTAACTCTAACAAATGTGGTGCCCACTCCCGGACTCGAACCGGGACGTCCTTACGGACAAGGGATTTTAAGTCCCTTGCGTCTACCTATTCCGCCAAGTGGGCAAACGTTTACTCTAAAAATTGAATCTTAGCTTTGGTTAGATATTTACACAATAGTTTTATTGCATTATTTATGCTTTTGTTTTCATATCCTCTAAAAATTATAGTAGTTCCAATATTAGGAGGTGTGTAAAAAGGATAACTTCCTATATCTATTTTTTTATAATTTGATTGTAGAGTTGATAAAAATTCTGCAATATCTCCTTCAGGCTTTAGTATTTTTATGCTTTTAGAAAATATTTTTTTTCCTTTATTTAATTGTGGCTCAATATCTTCTAAAAACATAGCTTGCATGATTTTGGGAACACCTGCTAAAACCCAAACATTTTTAACTTTAAATCCTGGTGCTGAACTAACAGAGTTTTTAATTAATTTTGCTTTAGTTGGAATTTTTGCCATTTTTAATCTGCTTTCATTTAACTCAATATCTAAATTTTTATAATGATCTATTAATAGCTTATGAGCTTTTTTATTTAATACTAATTTTCTCTTAAAAGCTATCGCAACACATTCAGCAGTAATATCGTCGTGCGTTGGCCCTATCCCTCCCGTAGTAAAAACATTATTATACATTTTTGATAATTCTCTTAAAGATTTAATAATTTGTTTTTTATCATCTCTAACTACTCTTACTTCTTTTAGGCTATATCCAAGATCATTACATCTTGTTGCAATAAAATTAAGATTTGTATCTTGCGTCTTGCCTGACAAAATTTCATTGCCTATTATTAAAATAGCAACAGTATTGAATTCTTTATTTACTTTCATAATAATAGTTTAAATTAGAATATTATAAAAAAAGTTAAAGTTATTTTTTTTTAATAAAATAAGTTTTTAAAAATTTTAGAATACAGTTAATATTGCTCTAATTAAAACGCAATGATAATATTTTATTGAATTAAAATAATTAAAAGTTTTTAAATATTTTTGAAAATAACTTATCTTATTATTTTAATAGTTTAGGAACTAAAGTCTATGGGTAATATTAGAAAAACGGTATTAGATGAGTATAGTAATACTATCACTATTCATAGTACAGATGATTTCATTGCAATGCGTAAAGCGGGTGAACTTGCCAGTAAAGTTTTAGATTTTATAGAGCCTTATGTAAAAGAAGGGCAAACAACGGAAAAATTAGACAGTTTATGTCATGAGTATATTTTAGATAGGAAAGCTATCCCTGCTCCTTTAAATTATAAAGGTTTTCCTAAGTCAATATGTACGTCTATCAATCATGTCGTATGTCATGGCATACCAGGTCCTAAAGTATTAAAACATAATGATATTATAAATATAGATATTACTGTTATTTTGGAAGGCTGGCATGGAGATACTAGTAGAATGTTTTCTATAGGAAAACCAAATATAAAATCAAAAAAATTAATCGAAATAACTTATGACGCAATGTGGAAAGGTATAGAAGCAGTCAAGCCTGGCAATAGTACAGGAGATATAGGTGCAGCCATTCAAAATTTTGCAGAAAGTCAAGGTTATAGTGTAGTTAGAGACTTTTGTGGACATGGGATAGGTCAAAGATTTCATACTGCTCCAAATATTTTACATTATGGAAAAGAAAAACAGGGAACAGAATTAATTGAAGGTATGTTTTTTACTATTGAACCAATGATAAATTTGGGAAAAAAAGATATTCTGATTTTAGATGATGGATGGACAGCAGTAACTAGAGATAAGAAACTATCCTCACAATATGAACATACTATTGGAGTAACAAAGACAGGCTATGAAGTTTTTACTATTTCTGAAAAAGAAAAAAAAGGTGGAAGAGTTTTCAGTTGTTAATTTATTAATTTAATATTAATATAAAATTATGACTTATCATCCTATTATAGGAATAATGATTTTTTTAATTACTATAATTATTGCATTTTTTATTGGGAAAAACGCATTTAAAAAATATAAAGGTGCAGAAAAAAAATCAAATATAAGTGAATTAGAGTCAAAAAATAAAAATAGTTATCAGAGACCTCCTAAAGGAGATATAACCTCGCCAGATGCACCATGGTTAAAGGATTGAAAGCAATCTTTGATTTAAAAGTATAGATAAATTTATTATTGTAACTATAATTATAATATATGAAAAATTTAATAATATTAATTTCCTTTCTTACACTTATAAATCCTAGTTCATATTCTAGTGAGTTTGAAAAAGCTAAAGATACTATTGAGTTAAGACAAGGAGTTATGCAAGGAATTTGGGCTCGTATAAAAAGACTTGCTCCTTTTATAGAAGTCGATAATAACTTAGAATACAATGAGCAACTCGCAAAACAAGACGCTGAAGACATCAAATTGCTTCTTAAGAAATCTTTAACTCTTTGGCCTAATTCTACTAATCTTTCTACTAAAAATCTTACAAATGCTACTCCTGCAATATGGGCGGTAGAAGAGTACTTTAATAAATTGTACAAAGATGCATTAGTATCTGCAGAAAATCTAGAAATAGCTCTGAATAATAGTGATTGGGACAAAGTTGATATTGAAATGTGTAACTTAGGTAATGCATGTGGTACTTGTCATGCTAGTTTTAGAAGATTACTTACTAGCCAATTAGCTAATGAGGCTTCAGCTTGGTCAGGAAAATATATTAATAAATGTAATTAATTTACTGCAAATTTGAGTTTTTAAGAATATATTTGCCGTTTACTATTCCCTCAAACAAGCTGTCAATCTGTGGATGGGAGCAAGGATCTAAATTTTCATCATGTAATAGGTTTTGTTGGGAAACATAGGCTATATAAGGACCATCCTCATTTTCTGCAAAAAGATGATAAAAAGGCTGGTTTCTTTTTGGTCTTATATGTGCAGGTATGGACTCATACCACTCCTCACTATTCATAAACTCTGGATCTACATCAAATATAACTCCCCTAAAAGGATAAAAGCGATGTTTAACTACTTCTCCAATAGTAAATTTTGGGGAGTCTATGTTTTCTATATGCTTACTCATAATGTATTTTTATTTTAGAATTTATTATTATATTATAAATATAATTTAATAAGAGCTAATTTTCAATGTTGTAATCTAATTTACATTAAAAAAGGATAATTATGAAATTTGGAATAGGGCAATCTGTAACTAGAATAGAAGATAAGCGCTTGCTTACAGGAAATGGAATATACAATGACGATATATTCTTTGAAAATCAATCCTATATGTATGTTTTAAGGTCTCCACATGCAAATGCAAAAATTTTAGACATAGAACTTTCAGAAGCCTTAAAAACTTCTGGTTTAATAAAAATTATAAATTGGGAAGATATAAAAAGACTATCTATTAATAATATGAAAACTACTTTTCTTGTAAAGAATAGAGATGGCAATGAAATGATAGATACACCCAGACATATTTTAGCGAAACATTATGTTAGATATGTTGGAGATCCTATTTTAGCTATTATTGCAGATTCTCTTGATATTGCAGAGCAGGTAGCTGAAAAAATAATAATAAATTATGAGGAATATGACAGTGTAACCGATATATCTAAAGCTATTCAAAAAAATATAATTTCAGTCAGGAATGAGGTTTCTAATAATGTTTGCTTTGATTGGGAATTAGGTGATAAGAAAAATACCCTTAAAGATATAAATTCATCTAAATTTAAAATAAATATTGAATTAATAAATAACAGATTAGTTCCTAACCCAATGGAATGTAGAAGTACAATTGGTGTTTATGATGATAAAAATGATGAATATACTTTACATTGCTCTAGTCAGGGCGTACATAGCTTGAAACGAAAACTGTCTTCAATTTTTAATAAAAATGAAGATAAAATCCACGTAATAACCAAGGATGTTGGAGGTGGTTTTGGTATGAAGATATTTAACTACCCTGAGTATATATTATCTCTAGCTGCTTCTAATATTGTAAAAAGACCAGTTAAATGGAAAGCTTCAAGAACAGAAAGTTTTTTATCTGATATTCATGGCAGAGATCATTTTAGTAAAGCAACATTAGGAATAGATGAAAATTATAAATTTAAAGCTTTATTGGTAGAAACCCTAGCTAATATGGGAGCATATATGTCAGACTTTGCGGTTTTTATTCCCACATATGCTGGAACAGGAATGCTTACAGGCTGTTATGACATAAAAAAAGCCTATGCAAATGTAAGGGGCATTTATACTAACACTGGCCCAACAGATGCTTATAGAGGAGCTGGCAGACCTGAAGCTGCATATTTGATTGAAAGATTAGTAGATAAAGCAGCAAAAGAGCTTAAAATTAGTCCTGTAAAGATAAGGGAAATCAATCTTATTGATAAATCGCAAATTCCTTATACGACTGCCTTAGGGCATACTTATGATAGTGGAGATTTTAAAAAAAACCTTAAAGATGCAGTAAGTGTTTCTCTATTTAATGAATTTAATAAAAGACGAGAAGTATCTCTGAAAAAAGGGTATTTAAGGGGTATTGGAATTTCAACATATATTGAGGCCTGTGGAGGTGGAGGACCAGAATTTGCAAAAGTAAGTATAGGAAAAAATGGAAATATTACTGTTAAAATAGGTACTCAGTCTAATGGACAAGGACATGAAACCTCATATGGACAAATAGTTTCTGAAATATTGGGAGTTGATATTTCATTAATTCAAGTAGTTCAAGGAAATAGTAAAGAAATAGAAAAAGGATCTGGAACGGGAGGTTCCAGATCCACTCCCGTGGGAGGTAGTGCCTTAAAAGTAGCAACTGAAAATTTGATAAAAAAAATTAAAACTACTTTGTCAGAAAGTTTTCAAATAAACCCCTCTTTAGTAGGTTATAAAGAAGGTATTTTTTATTTTAATAATAAAAGCTTTACTTTAGCTGAAATTTCTAATTTACTTTCTTCCGATAATGGTAGTTTAGAGGAAGGAGGTACATGGACGCCCGCTCAAGGAACTTTTACGTATCCTAATGGAACTCATGTATGTGAACTTGAAATTAATAAAGAGACAGGAAAAGTAAACATATTGGCATATCATGTAGTTGATGACTTTGGAAAAGTTATAAACCCTTTGTTATTAGAAGGTCAGGTTCATGGAGGAATTGTGCAAGGAATAGGACAAGCCTTGTTTGAAGAAACCTTGTATGATGAAAACGGACAACTTATTAGCGGTTCCCTCATGGATTACGCTATACCTAGAGCTAGCGATGTTCCAAACTTTAATTTCTCTTATAATGAAATTTTATGTAAGAATAATTTATTAGGAGTAAAAGGTGCAGGCGAAGCCGGAGCTATAGGGGCACCTCCTGCAGTTATAAACGCTGTATGTAATGCACTAAGTATAAATCATGTTGACATGCCTGCTAAACCTGAAAAGCTATGGAAAATAATTAATGAAAAAAAAGATTAAGCTAATTTCTGAAAAGCTTCTTCCCATGTTCCTTTTGTTGCAGCCTTTGAATATTCGGTTGCTCTGTTCTCAAAGAAATTTGTATGCTCTACTCCGTTGAGCATAACATCTATCCAAGGTAATGGATTCGCCCCAATATTATAAATTGGTTGAAGATTTAATTGCACCAATCTGATATCAGCAATATACCTAATATATTTTTTTACATTCTCTGGTCTTAGCCCTTGCACGCTTCCTAATTCAAATGCCCTGTCTATGAAAGCGTCTTCATGAGCGATCATAGTATTGCAGGCCTTGTACAAATCTACTTGTAGTTTCTTGACATCAATATCTGCATTTTCTGACAGAAATGTATTGAATAATTTAATTATAGACTCAGTATGCAAACTCTCATCTCTGGCTGACCAAGTGACAATTTGTCCCATACCCTTCATCTTATTAAATCTCGGAAAATTTAAAAGTATCGCAAAAGTAGCAAATAATTGCAAACCCTCAGTAAAAGCTCCAAAAATTGCTAAAGTCTTGGCAATATCCTCTTTAGAACTTGTATTAAACTGTTGCATGTAGTCATATTTATCACGCATTTCTTTTATCTGAAGAAATGCTTGGTATTCAACTTCTGGCATTCCTATAGTGTCTAATAAGTGAGAATAAGCTGCAACATGAATTGTTTCCATATTAGAGAAGGAAGCAAGCATCATTTGAACTTCAGTTGGCTTAAAGACTTGTGAATAATGCTTCATATAACAATTGTTAACTTCAATATCTGACTGAGTAAAGAATCTAAAAATCTGAGAAAGCAAATTTTTTTCCTGTTTAGTTAACTTTCTATTCCAATCTGATACATCGTCAGCTAAAGGGACTTCCTCAGGAAGCCAATGTATTCTTTGTTGTTGAAGCCATGCATCATAGGCCCAAGGATATTTAAAAGGTTTATATACTGGTCTTGCATCTAATAATGACAATTTCAAACTCCTATTCTATTGACAAGATAAACATTCTTCATAATCTAACTCATTTTCTTTAGGTTCTTCATTCACATTTATTTTTCCTTTCATAGGAACTTTGACATTAGTCGCATCTTGGTTCACTACCTCTGCTCTTTGTAAAGACATAGACCTTAAATAATATAAACTCTTTATTCCTTTTTTCCAGGCAGAAAAATGAATGTTGTGAAGATCTTTTTTATGAATGTCTGGTTTTAAAAAAATATTAAGTGATTGAGATTGGCAGACAAAAGGCGTTCTATCCCCAGCTAATTCTATTAAGTATCTTTGGTCAATTTCAAAAGCAGTTTTAAATATTGCTTTTTCATTATCATCTAAAAAATCTAAATGTTGCACCGAACCTTTATTAACTGTAATTGAAGACCAAACTTCATCATTATCTTTTCCTTTTTTTAATAAAACCTTCTTAAGGATAGGATTCCTTACATTAAAAGAACCTGATAAAGTTTTTTGAGTAAAGCTATTTGTTGCTATAGGCTCTACTCCTGGAGAAGAACCCCCGCAAATAATTGATATAGAAGCAGTTGGAGCTATTGCAATTTTATTAGAAAACCTCTCTTGTACTCCATAATCATTTGCATCAGGACATGCACCTTTATCTTTTGCTAAAACTTTAGATGCATTGTCAGCTTGTTCTTTTATAGAAGAAAATATTCTTTTATTCCAAACTTTAGCCATTACTGATTCTATTGGTATTCTTTTTTTCTGAAGAAAAGAGTGAAATCCCATAACTCCTAACCCAACACTTCTTTCTCTAAAAGCAGAATATTTTGCACTATTCATAGTTTCTGGGGCTCTTGTAATAAAATCTTCCATTACGTTATCCAAAAACTTCATAATATCTAGTATAAAAATGGAATTATCATGCCATTCATCATATTTTTCTAGATTAACGGAGGACAAACAACATACTGCTGTTCTATTCTTTCCTAAATGGTCTAATCCTGTAGGAAGTGTGATTTCACTACAAAGATTTGACATTTTTACCTGCAAACCTGACATCTTATGATGATGGGGAATAGCTTCATTGACTCTATCAATAAATAAGAGGTATGGTTCGCCTGTCTCCATTCTTGCTGTTAAAATTTTTATCCATAAAGACCTTGCTTTAATAGTTTGCTGAATGGAACCATCCTTAGGACTTTTTAAAACCCAATCTAAGTCTTCTTCAACAGCTCTCATAAAATCATCTGAGATTACGACACCATGATGCAGGTTGAGCGCCTTACGATTTGGGTCTCCTCCTGTAGGCCTTCTTAGATCAACAAATTCTTCTATTTCAGGGTGCCATACTGGTAAGTAACAAGCGGCAGAACCCCTTCTTAAACTTCCTTGACTAATAGCAAGCGTTAAAGAGTCCATTACCCTAATAAAAGGAACCACTCCAGACGTTTTACCTGCTTGCCCAACTTTTTCACCTTGACCTCTTAAGTTTCCCCAATAAGATCCTATTCCTCCTCCTTTAGAGGCTAACCAAACATTTTCATTCCATAATTCTAATATCCCATGCAGACTATCATTAGCTTCATTTAAAAAACATGAAATTGGCAAACCTCTATTTGTTCCACCGTTAGATAAAATTGGAGTAGAAGGCATAAACCAATGGTTTGACATGTAATTATAAATACGTTGCGCATGATCATTGTCATCAGAAAAATAGCTGGCAACCCTAGCAAACATTCCTTGATAGTCTTCATCTGGGAGGAGATATCTATCTTTTAGAGTTGATTTGCCAAACTCAGTCAATAAGGAATCTTTGCTAGGATTCTTCTTTACACTTACACCTGGCTTAATTTGAACAACATTAAGGATGTCAGAGTTCTTTTTTTCTGTATTATATTTCAATTTATTCAGCATCTTTTTTTATCCACAACTGTGTATAATAAAATGGGGATAAGTTACTATATGTTGTAGTTTTATTTTTTTTAATATCTAAATATTGCGTATATATGCGTTGTAGTCAATACGAAAAAAAAAAAAATTAAAAATTTTACTATTATTAGAACAAAAGTAGAACATATTAAATGTTTTAGCAAGGTATATTTTGCTTTTGTATAATCTTTCAATATAATCATTATAATGGTAAAAATAGATAAAGTATATACAAGAGGGGGCGATAAAGGAAAAACTTCTTTGGGAGATGGTTCTAGAGTGCCCAAAACAGATAAAGTCATAATTGCTCTTGCAAATATAGAAGAATTAAACGCTAATTTGGGTTTAGTCATTTGCAAATTACCAACTGAATATAAAAAAATTTTTCTAAAAATTCAGAATGATTTATTTGACTTAGGTGCAGATATAATTACTCCTATTACAAAAAAAAATTCATTAAGAATAAATAAAAGTTATATTTTAGATCTTGAGAATCAAATAGACATAATACTTTCTAAGTTACCCGCCCTGAAATCTTTTATATTACCTGGAGGAACAGAAATATCATCAAGAATTCATATTAGTAGAACTGTATGTAGAAGATGTGAAATAGCTATTTTGGAATTAAATAAAAAAAAAGCTGTCAATTCCGAAATCTTAAAATATATTAATAGATTATCGGATTTTTTATTTGTAGTAGCAAGAAATATTAATATAGAGAAAAATAAAGAAGTACTGTGGAAACCTGGAAATATTTAAAAACCTTTTAGTGGAGATTGTAAATGCCTATTCAAAATAGAATCGCTGAATTTCAAAAAGATATGCAAAAATGGAGACATCATTTCCATGAATTTCCTGAGCTTGCTTACAAAGAAGTAAACACAGCAAAAAAAGTAGTTGAATTACTTAAAAAATTTAATGTTGATAAAATTGAAACAGGTATAGGTGGAACTGGAGTAGTTGCAACTTTAAGAAATGGTGCTGGAAGATCAGTAGGGCTTAGAGCAGATATGGATGCCTTGCCAATTAAAGAAGAAAATGAAAAAAACTACTGTTCTAAAAATAAAGGAGTTATGCACGCTTGTGGACATGACGGACACACAAGTATGTTATTAGGTGCTATAAAATATCTATCTGAAACAAGAAAGTTTAAGGGTGAAGTAGTATGTATTTTTCAGCCTGCTGAAGAAGGTTTTGCTGGAGCAAAAGCTATGATTGAAGATGGTCTATTTAAGAAATATCCTATAGACGAAATATATGGAATGCACAATATGCCTAATTTAAAGGAAGGAATCTTAGCAGTTCAAGAAGGGCCAAGATTAGCTGCAGCAGATAACTTTGAAATAGAGATAGTAGGAAAAGGAGCCCATGGGGCAATGCCTTCTAACTCTATTGATCCTATAGTCTGCGGGTCAGCTTTAGTACAAAACCTTCAACACATAGTGTCTAGAAACTCTAACCCTAAAGAAACTTTAGTAATAACAATAGCTTCTTTTCACTCTGGAAACGCAAATAATGTAATTCCAAAGAATGCTACTTTAAATGGAACAATAAGATATTATGATGATGATATTGGAAAGATGGTGAAAAAAAGATTTCACGAGGTAGTTAATAACACTTGCAAAGCATATGGAGCAAAACCTATTATAAAATTTAATAAAGGCTATCCTGCTACAGTTAATCATAAAAAGCAAAGTGAGTTTGCCTACAATATAGCAAAAAAAGTCAATGGAAAAAACTCTACTAATATTCAAAGTCCAATGATGGGATCAGAAGACTTTTCTTACTTCCTCCGAGAAGTTCCTGGTGCTTTCGCATGGATAGGAAATGGACAGTCTGCTTCACTGCATAACCCTAAATATGATTTTAATGATAATATTCTAAGTATTGGTGCAAGCTTTTTAGCCACATTGGCAGAGGATTATTTAAAATAATTACTCAATTGAAATTTATTTGTTTTAAGTGATCAGTTAATTATAAACTCTTAACGCCAGCTAATTGGAAGTCTAGAGTAGAGGTAATCACAGTACCAGCAATTAGTTAATAATGAAGAAAAAAAATGTTTCCTAATGGATGGAAAATAATTAAATTAAATTTAAGAGTATAAGCAGTTCCCTCTAAATAAGAAATTAACTAAATATCAGTTTTTATTAATTGCATTAATAACTTTAGAAGTATACTTAAAGGCATTTATTTTGAAAAAAAACTCTAGACATCACAGCTTATATCTTTATTATTTTTTAAGTGCCTAGGTAGCTCAGTTGGTAGAGCATGCGACTGAAAATCGCAGTGTCGGTGGTTCAATCCCACCCCTGGGCACCTCAGAACTCAAGGGCCTCTTCCAGCATAAGCACATACCAATTCTTCTAAATCATTATTAAACCACCATATATTTTTAAATTCTTTAGCATCTTTTTTATCTATTCTTTTCATAATACAGTCTATACCTTTACCATCAGCCTCACCTGAAAAGGAATGAGTAGAAAAAAGGAATAGCAAGATTAGTAAGTATTTCATTTAATTATAATCTTACCTTTCATTCCCATTTCAGAGTGAATTAATTGGGTTTCCTTATCTTTAACATTACATTTTAAATCTAAAAAAATCCCTGTCTTTATTGGGATAAACCACCATTCTAAAGCTTCATCAGGCCAAACCTCAACTTCATTAATAATACCTTTTATTTCAGCAACTTTATTAGTGTTTTTAGTTAATTGTATTTTTCTTGTAAATATAGATTTAGCAAATAAGTCAGAACCAAAATAATGTTTTGAATCACTTACATTTTTTATTATTAATTTATAAAGTTTACCAGTATAAAAAATCAATTCATTAGGTTCATAAAAATGATTTAACCCAATTTTTCCTTTTAAAAATACGGTTTTTTCTATTGGTGCCTGTCTAGTTAAATCTATACTAGAGCCTAGATTAGTAAAAAATATTATTAATATAACTAGGTATTTCATAAAACAATCATAGCTTAATTAATTAATCCTATCAATTTTCTGTTCATAGAAGCTGACTGCCATTTTTAAGTTGGCAGATGTGTAAAAACCTAGAGCATTCTTAATATATATATATTTATTTTAAAATACTTTTAATTTGCTCAAAAGCTTTTTCAGGAATGTCACATTTAGCTAGCGTTAGAAAATTATCATTATAGTATCTAATACTATATAAACATTCTGAATTGATAATTGCATTTATACTTTTGCTAGCATAAGTAAAATACCATTTTCCTACACCTTGTTTTAATTCATTGTTAGCTCTTTTAGCTGTGTTATAAGCTTTAATATTTTCATTATATATCAGTTCATTACTTGCTTCTAATTTTTCTACTATATTATTAATAGTTATTACATTAACTATGCTATTGGTTTCTCCAAAGTTACCTGCGTTATCTTTAAAGGTTCCTTCAAGTTTAAATACTTTTAGATTATCAGTTTCAGAATAAATATGCTCTTTAACCAAAATTCTTTTTCCTTGTTGTTCTAGAATATAATCCTTAGCACTTACATTTCCACAGGATACAAATAGTACTGCCATTATTAGTATTAGTTTTTTCATGAAGTTTTCCTTTTAATTTTCTATTTTACACTTAGCCTTAAGCCAACCATAATGTTTTTTATAGTTAACTCCATATGGACATACCATACCTATTAATTTTTTATATTTTCCTGTCCCATTTAAAATTTTCATTTGCCCTATCCCTGCACCTTTATCTGATTTTCTGGTTCTAGAATTCCAAAATATTTCATCATCCTGATTTATATTTTCACAAATAACTTCTAATTCTACTTTTTTATTAATTTGTTTTACATAACCTAAACACTTTTCATTTCCATAGTCACCACTACTATCATCCCACATTCCTTCAGATGTATAACTAGAGAATTTAAAATTATCAGAAACCTCAATAGCATTCTGTTTACTAATTCCATAGCCATTAAAAATATATTCTTTAGCGTTAACATTACCTACTAAAAATAAACTCATTAATATAATTAAAATATATTTCATATCATCTTTCCTTTCTTATTTTACGTATCTATAATATGCATTATGTTATTAAGTATAAACTATTCTTTCATACCTTTAACAAAGAAATTGAAGATACTATCAAAGTAGATAGTGGCTTGTCCTACTTTAATGGAGAAAGAAACTGTAGTGTTTATAATGAAGCAGATGCAGTAGATTATATTAAGGCTACACATAAACAAGGAGACATAGAAAAGCTGTTTAGAGTACCACAGGAAATATACGATAGTGAGCATGGGGAAGTAGGTGCTACTTCTCTAAAGATATTAAGATGTTGGATAAGTTAAAATATGTCTGAACTAATATTATTTAATTGATTATGTAATGATGAATTTTCTATTAATGGATACTTTAAATGATGCTACAGCAAGTTTAAATAATCATTCATGGTTTATTAGATAATATACACAAAATGAATTAGCCTAAAATTTAAAAAAAAGAAAAAGAATAACTTAGATTTGTATTATTTTAGCTATCCTTCCCACCCTTGAGCACCTCAGAACTCTAAGAGCCTTTACCAGCATGTTAAAATTTCAAATATTATTCGTATATTTACAACATTCACAACTTATTTATTATTTTTTACAAATATTTACAAACGTATCAAAATGTGCTATTGTTATTATAATGATCAAATCCAACATAAGCAGAAAAGTTTCAGGGCAAAATATTAAAATTGGAAAACATTATTCTCTTTATTGTACAAAAAAGTTTTCTGAGATAGTAAGTAAATACGCAGTAAAGGCTGTCAGTTACAATTCAAATATAATAAAAAGGAAATATTATTTCAAAGTAAAACTAAAAATAGTGTTATCTAAAAATACTGATTATGAAGCTACAGGAAAAGCAAAGCTTCCTTATGATGCTTTAAATCTTGCAATAATCAATCTAAGTAAAATATTAAGAAGACACTATAGAAAAATAAAGAATGAAAATAAGAAAAATAAGCAAATAAGATTACTTAAAGACAGTTTTCTTTTATATAATTTAAGATAATGCCAGAAACATTAGTACAAAAGTTAATGAAAAGAACTTGTATTACCATAGATGAAAATAGTTTTATTATAAATTTAGTTGAGATCCTTAATAAAAATAAAGTAGGCTGTGTTGTAGTAACATCAATGAATTCTAATTACCCTGTAGGTATAGTTTCTGAGAGAGACTTAGTAAGAAATTATGAAAAAATATTAAACGATAATACTACTAAAGTTAAAGAAGTTATGACAAAAAATATAATATTCTGTAATAAAAATACGTCATCAAAAGAACTAATGGAAATAATGAGTGAAAATAAAATAAGGCATATTCCAATTATAGAGCAGCATAAATTATTAGGAATTGTTTCAATTGGTGATGTAGTTAATAGAATTATAGAAAATTATGCGTATGAAACTAAGTATTTAAGAGAGTATATTAACCCTCTTTAGTTGCAACTTTCTTCCAAGGAAGGAATATCAATTCTTTAAATAATATCCATCTGGTTAAAACAACTAAAGCATAAAATATTATAAATAATAGTATTAGCTGAACATATATTTCATCATCTATATTTATAGTTATTAACTGTTCTAATAATGCTAAACTACCAACGAGTAAGATTAGTAAGGTTGCTGAAGGAATAAACGCAACCCAAAGCTATACACCAAATAATCTTTTTAATATTTTCATAAAATAATAATTTAGCTTTGTATTATTTTAGATGATCCCTTTCCAGCCCTTAGCATCACCATTATTTTAAAAACAATATCAGTCTTCAAATCAAAGTCACAGAATAATTTTAAAAATTTAGGGACCCTCTTTTTCTAGATTACTTATATTAGTAGATAATTGATAGGATTAATAAATTAAGTTATAGTTTTATTTGCTAAATATTATAATAAATATTAATAAGTTAATACTAGCAAAAAAGTAAGCGACTTTTTATAATTATGAAATATATAACTTTTCTTATATTAATTTTTTTTAATCAATATTCTTTTTCTGCAGAATGGATAAGTGAATCAACAGCAAAATTACTTATGTTAAAAAAAATAGAACTACCAGGTGGATTTACATATTCATCTTTTGAAGCAAATGGAGCAAGCAAAAATAATATAGGAAAGTATGGAACAGCAAATTGCGTAGGTCATAGAATAGATAGAAACAATAAATTAGAGGAACAAAAAATATATTGTAATACTTATCTTTCAGATGGTAATGAGTATTCTTTTATGCAAATTAGAAAAGGCACTGATACTGATGCTGGTGTTGGAAAGTCTATAATTTTAAATGGAACTGGTCCGTATAAAAAATTAGCTAATAAAGAATGTATATATGCAGTGAAATATCTAAAAGATCATGCATTTGTAACAACCAAATGTTCCGTCCAAAAAAACACTTTAGATTTATTGAAAAACCGATGAATTTAACAAATATTATGATTAGCAATGAATATTATTTTCGCATTCTTATGTATAAAGCTACGTTATGGCTATGGGCTACCTAAAGGTATTTTATTTTTTAGTATTAATATACTATTAATGGTAAAAAATTTGATAAATTTATTCTTTACTTTAACCAATGAAAGAAAAATAAAATGAAATGTCTATTACTAGTATTGTTAGTAATGTTTGTTTTTTGTGGAGATACTTCAGCAAATATGAAAATTAAAGATGTCTGCAAATGGCATCATGAAAGCATAATTGGATGGCATGAAAATAATATACTATTTAAGAGAAGACATTTAGAAGTTTCAGATAAAAGCAAATATCCAAATAGTAATAATAAAACTATAGAAAAAAAGCTGCTTAAGCAAAAAAAGCTGCTTAATGCAATAGAAAAAGCACAAATGCAACTACAAGCTCTTTCTAAAGTATATCACTATTTAGATTGCACTAGATTTGAAAGCAATTTTGAAAAAAACTAAGTTTCAAAGTAACATAGTAAATGAATTTTAATTTTTGTAACTATTTATATATTTATAATTTGAAATTTTTATTCCAACCATCTAGCATCTGGTGAAATAGAATCTGATTTTATTTTTTTTTCTGTATTTAACCTTACTACTATTGTGCTTTTATGCTGGTTTTTTTTTGTGTAGTTTTTATTTCCTAAAATAAAAGCCATAATAATGAATATAAAAAAAATTGTTATACCCATTAACGGATGATAAGTCATTTTATAACTCTCATAATGTTTGCTATAGCGTTAATTATTGATGCTATTCTAGCTACTGTCTGAATATTTTGAGTAGAAATATTATTTTCTGTTAAAACCTCTTCATGAGCATTTATACATTTACCGCAACCTAGTATTATTGCTACAGCCAAACATAACATTTCAAAATCAGGCTTAGACATCTTATGTTTACTCATGTATTGCATTCTTAAATTTGCTGGCATAGAAGAATAATTATTACCTGTTGCTAAATGAGTAAACCTGTAATAGATGGCATTCATGGACATTATTGAGTAAGCCCCGTAAATATCATCAATAAATAGCGAATCAATTTTATCTTTAGTTTCGTTTAAAGCTGCATTAATTAAATCTTCCATTTGAGTTGCTAAACTAGAAACTAGAATTATTCCATATAATTGCTGTTGATTTAAAATATTCTCATTGATTATTTTAGAATAGTTTAACTTAAGATCTTTAGCATATTCTGGAAACGCATTTAGGGACTCTTGAATATTCATAGTATATAATATTGTTTATATTGTATCACCACCAACTGGCCTATTACAGGGGCATAACTCATCTGTTTGCAAAGCATCTAGCACCCTTAAAGTTTCCTTGGGGTTTCTTCCTACATTTAGATTATTAACAGTGATGTGCTGAATTACATTGTGGGGATCTATAATAAATGTTGCTCTTAAAGCAACCCCCTCTTCAGACCTAATTCCTAATGCATCAACAAGCGTTCCTTCAGTATCTGCAAAAGACCATTGGTTAAGCTTATTTAAGTCTTTATGTTCTCTTCTCCACGCTAGCTTACAATGTTCATTGTCTGTACTTCCTCCTAAAACGATACAATCTCTTTCTAGAAATTCTTGGTTTAAGTTAGCGTATTCTACTATTTCTGTAGGACATACAAATGTAAAGTCTTTAGGATAAAAATATAAAACCTTCCATTTTTCAGGAAAAGATTTTTCATTTATATCTTCAAATGCACTTTCTCCTTTTTCCTCGTGGTTTTCAAAGTTTGGTTTGACTCCTACAACACTAAAATTATCTAACTTTTCACCTACACCCTTCATAATTTCTCCCTAATGTAATGTTTTGTAAATATAATGAGACACTTCTCTTTCATTATTAGCTTCTTTATAATAATTAAGATTTGTATCAAGATTTGCTTTTTTAAAAGCTAGAGCTAGGTTAAAGGCGCTTTCAGTAAACAACTCTACAGAGTTATCTAATCTCCATAATTTTATGTAATAATTATTATTAAAATTACTTTTTTTATGCTCTTCAATGCAATCAACTAGACTTATTTCTGACTCTGTCAAATTTTGTATGCAAATAGGTTGTAAATGGAGTTTGCTTTCTATTTTTAAAATATATAAATATTTTTTTAATAATTCTGGCCCGTTATTTATTCCTACCTTACTGAAAGCTATATCAACTAGGTCATATTTGCTTGGTTTCGTTCTACAAGATCCATGAAAAAAAACTCTGGAAGTCCATAAAAGTAGCTGTGCACCAAAAGGTAAATCATGATATTTTAAGCTCATGTTAATAATATAGCACAACTAATTAACATTGCAAATGATTATCATTACTATTGAGAATAATTCCTATTACTACAATTATAATTTATTTAAGACTACTTAAAAATCATCACTTTATTTAGAATCCAGCATGAACTTTTACTACTAGATTCTAGTATTAAATTTATTTTTCCAAAATAAAATAGGTAAAAAAGTTGCTGCAATGAAAGAAATAAATAGCAGTGATTGTGAAACATAAGTAGGAAAATATTCAATTGGTATAAGCACTCCTACTAAAATTGATTTCGTAAAATCTGGTGCAGGAAAAAAAAGAATCCCTGACAACAAACCTGCTAATATTGCAATAAAGATACGCCTCTCTTCAAGTTTATCTTTATAAAAGCCATAAAAAACAGTTAATACAGCAGCACAACAAAAAAGATCAGCTAAAAGAAATAAATATAAAACACTTAAACCTTTAGATGCAACTACAAATACTATTAAAGATATAAAAATCAAAACTATTTTTGATAAAAATAAACTGTCTGCTTTAAAAGCTATAACATGTTTGACATCTACCACTATTAGACTTGAAATTGCATTAATCAAAGTATCTATGCTACTAACGGTAAGAGAAACCGCCAAAAATACTGTTACTAAAGATATAACTACTTTTTGCTCAATTAATAATAAAGAAAAAAAAGCTAAATCTGGTACTACATCTACATTATATGATATTGCTACTAGCCCTGAGAAGCCCATCATAAAAACTATAGGAATTATTATAAAAAAAGAAATGACAAGACTCTTTTCCAAAACTTTTTCATTTTTAGCTGCATAAACTCTTTGCCAATTACCTTGATGAAATAAATTTGTAGCTGTAACTGCAATAAAAAAAGTTATACCAGCAGTAAAGTTAGTATAATAAGTAAAACTTATTAAATTAGGGTTTTTATCGTTAATAAAGTTAAAATTAAAAATTGAAGAGTTAAAATAAACTAAGAATGAAAAACTAATCAGTAATAATGTTATTAACATTAAAAATTGTATACTATCAGTTAATATTGAAACTCTTAATCCTCCGTACAAAGTATATGTAAGAGAACTAGAAATTATAATAATAGAGGTTATCCATAAAGGTGTACCAGATAAATAGTTTACAAGCATTGCAACAGCTGTTACTTCAGCTATTAAAAAAATTATCATGTAAAATATAGACAAAATTAATATAAGTTTAAATAATCTTTTTCCATACTTTAGTCTGACTACCTCAATTAAGGTTTTTCCTTCAGGGTACTGATACCTTAACTTTTTTCCTAATTTTATAAGTATAAATAGTGGAAAAGCTGTTCCTATTGCATAACCTATAACTGCACCAATCCCCCCCCCAGGTAGCTGCTGAGGCGGGTCCAAAAAGTATCCAGGTTCCTAAAGCTGATGCCACTAAACTGAATGTTAATGGATAAAGGTTCATCGACCTATTTGCTACTAAATAATTTGTTAGTCCTTTAAATTTTCTTGAGTAAAAAATTCCTAATATAACAAATAGAAAACTTACAAAAAAAAGAACACCTATAGAAGAAGCCTGATTCAAAATATTAGTTGGATTCATGTTATCCCTTTCTGAATTACCGGACAGGTTCTATGGGTATAATCTCAGCTTAAAGCACCCCAAGAAAACTTTAATAAAAAAAATTACATTGTAATTTTAATATATAAAAGCTTACTAGATTTATTATTTAATGTGTAGCTTTTTGCAACTTGCATAATAATTAGTACCCTTATTTCTAAAAAAAAGAATCTTATTTTTTTCATTATCATACAGAAATCTTGGCTTTCTTTGTTTAGTACTTTTTCTTCTTATATCTTTCGCCAAATAATAATCATGGGTAGATACTATACTCTCATCGCATGATTTGTAAGAAGTATGGGCTGATAATATTTCTAGATAAGGAATATTATAAACGTCTTGATTATGACTACTTAAAAAGCCAGTAAGTATTAGTATGTATAAGTCCTTCATAAGGAATACAGTATGTTATTATAAGTTTTTATAATAATTGATATAGATATAAAATAACAACAAATTTAATATATTAATAGTATTATTAATTTAAATGGGAGATAATTATGTGGAAAACACCTGAAATTCGCGAAGTTGCTGTTGGTTTAGAAATCAATTGTTACGCATGCGCAGAGCTTTAAGTTCTGAATAATACATTGCCATGCTAGTTGCTCTTTTAGATTATAAGTAAATATAATGTTTATTAAAGTTCTAGGAGCGGCAGCTGGCGGTGGTTATCCTCAATGGAACTGCAACCATCCAAATAGTAGACTAGCAAGAAGTAAAACTAGTAAGGCATTGCCAAGGACTCAATCTTCTATTGCTGTTAGTATAGATAAAAATAAATGGTACATTTTAAATGCATCCCCAGATTTAAGGCAGCAACTTTGGGAAAATCCTGAATTAATGCCTTCACCTGAAGATCCTCTAAGATATAGCCCTATCATGGGAGTAATTTTAACAAATGCTGACGTTGATCATACTGCAGGATTAATAAATCTTAGAGAATCTCAAAAATTTAACCTATATGCTACCAAAAGAGTGTTAGATGTTTTAGGAAAAAATAGTATTTTTAATGTACTAAATCCAAAGTTTGTAAAAAGAATGCCAATAGAATTAGACAATATATTTAATCTTCATGACACAGAAGATAATTTTAGTGGTATTTCAATTAAACCTTTCGCTGTTCCTGGAAAAGTTGCACTTTGGTTAGAGGATGAAAGTAAAGGAAAAAACTTTGGATCTGTTGAAGAAGATACTATTGCATTAGAAATAAATTCTGCTACTAAAAAATTCTTTTACATACCTGCTTGTGCAAGTATACCAGATTGGCTGTTAACTAAATTAGATAATAGCGAATTAGTTTTTTTTGATGGAACATTGTGGCAGGATGATGAAATGATAAAACAAAACGTAGGAATAAAAACAGGAAAAAGAATGGGTCATATAAGTATGTCAGGAGAAGAAGGATCAATAAATATTTTAAATAAGATAAATATCAAAAGAAGAATTTTTATTCATATCAATACTACAAACCCATCTTTATTAGAAGATTCAAAAGAAAGAGAAATAGCAAGTAAAAATGGTTGGGAAATTTCCTACGATACCATGGAGATAAGCTTATGATAATGCCAGCACCTTTTTTTCCAGGCAAGCAAAATTATAAAACAGCAGGTAAATCTAAACTATCTAGACAACAATTTATAAAGGCACTAAGTGACCTGGGTAAGGTCAGATATCATAGCCTGCATCCATTTCATAAGCTTTTACATAATGGCAAACTGTCTTTTAGTCAAGTTCAAGCTTGGGCTTTGAATAGATTTTACTATCAATGGTCTATCCCTAGAAAAGATCTAACTTTAATGGCAAGAATTAATGATGTTAATTTAAGACTAGAGTGGAGATCAAGGGTAATAGATCACGAAGGTGATATTGATGGAAGTGGAGGAATAAAAAGATATTTGCAACTATGTGAAACCTTAAAATTAGACCTTGACTATGTTAAATCATGTCAGGGAATACTTCCCGCAACTAGGTTTGCTGTTGATGCTTACGTAAATTTTGTACAAGAGAAATCATTACTTGAAGGCATAGCTTCCTCACTCACTGAAATTTATGCACCTGCTATACATAAAGAAAGAATAGCGGGACTTGCAAAACATTATGATTGGGCTAATGATTATGCTTTAGCATACTTTAAGAAGAGAATTAATCAAGCTAGAAGAGATGTTGAATTTGGAAGAGAATGGGTTATAAATAACGCTATGACTCGAAGCGATCAAGAAGCTGTTCTAAATGCAGTAAAATTCAAAACAGAAGTGCTTTGGGCACAACTTGATGCACTCTATTACGCTTATGTAGACCCAGGAAATATTCCTCCTGGAGCATATATTCCTAAAAAATCTAGCAAGAAAGAATAATGGTTGAGCTAATTAAATTAAAATCTGATGACATGCCTAAATTACCTAGGCATGCTAAATTAAGATATGATGAGGCAAGAAAAAAGTGGATTATTAATGCCCCAGAAAGAGTATTTGAATTGGATGAAATAGCAGCAGAAATTATGCAAATGATTGATGGAAACCTAAGTATTAATCAAATAGTAGATAAACTTGCTAATAAGTTTGAAAATGCTCCAAAAGAACAGATATCAAAAGATGTAATTATTATGTTGCAATCTTTAGCAGATAAGGGTTTTGTAATAAAATGATGCAGAAAAATTCAAAAATTGAATGTAAAAAAACTAGTTACCTTACACCTGAGAAAAAAAGTAAGATGTTAATTCCCTATGCTGTACTTTGTGAATTAACGCATAGATGTCCTCTATCCTGTCCATATTGCTCTAACCCAGTACAACTTGAAATGAAGTCAAACGAAGTAAATACAGAAATTTGGAAAAAAGCTTTAACTGAAGCTGTAAAACTAGGAATTTTACAAGCTCATTTTTCTGGTGGAGAGCCTACCGCAAGAAAAGATTTAGAAGTTTTAATAAATCATGCTTCTAAGGAAGGGTTATATACAAATCTTATTACTTCAGGTGTTTTAGTAAACGAAGAAAGGCTCAAAAAACTTTATGACTCTGGATTAGATCACGTGCAAATATCAATTCAAGACACAGATCCTAAAAATTCAGAGAAAATTGCTGGTTTCAAAGGACATAATAAAAAACTAGAAGTCTGTAAGCTTGTTAGAAAAGTTGGATTACCCTTAACTATAAATTCAGTAATGCACCGTCAAAATTTACATAATCTAAAATCTATGATTGAATTAGCTGTAGAATTAGATGCAGAAAGACTTGAAGTAGCTCAAGTACAATACTATGGATGGGCCTTAAAGAATCAAACTGCATTTCTACCTACTAGAAAACAGCTAGATAATGCTACAAAAGTTGTAGAAGAAGCAAGAATAAAATATAAAGGGATTCTTGCTATAGACTATGTAGTACCAGATTATTATGCGAAAAAACCAAAATCATGTATGGGAGGCTGGGGAAGACAATTTTTGAATATTACTCCTGCAGGAAAAGTATTGCCTTGCCATGCTGCTGAGTCTTTAACTTTTCTTGATTTCGATAATATAAAAGAAAAACCACTGTCATGGATCTGGGAACATTCTCAATCATTCAACAGGTTTAGAGGAACTGATTGGATGCCAGAACCTTGTAGGTCTTGTGATAGGAGGGAAATAGACTGGGGTGGTTGCAGATGTCAAGCATTTGCTTTAACCGGAAATGCTGATGCTGCTGATCCAGCATGTGAGTTTTCTCCTTACAGAAATGTTCTAGAAGAGCCTTTATCAAAAGCAGGAACTGATACTCCAAAGTTTATTTATAGAAAATTTTAATTAGCTTGATAATTATTATTTTAGTTTTTGTAGAATCAATATGAACTCTAAAGAAATAAATATTTGTGTGTTCTGTGGTAGCATGAATGGAAATAATAATACTTATTGTTCAGAAGCAAAAAAATTAGGAAATCTAATATCAAAGAATAAATGGAATCTTATTTTTGGAGGTGGAAAAAGTGGACTTATGGGATCACTGGCAGAAGGTTTTGATTCTTCGAAAGCCAAGATTATTTCAGTTGTACCCGAGAAACTTAACAATAAAGAAATTTTATTTTCTAATCCTAGCAAAAAAATTTTAGTTAAAAGCTTATTTTTAAGAAAAGAAAAAATGATAAATTTAGCTGACTTCATTATAGTTTTGCCGGGAGGAATAGGAACTCTTGACGAAATACTAGACGTACTAGCTTTAAATAATCTTTCTTTTGAAAATAAAAAATTAATTATTTTAAATCTTAATCAGTATTGGGATCCTTTAAAGGATCTAATATATTATTTAAATAAAAGTAAGTTTGTTTATGATATAAAAAAATCTCATCTTAAATTTGTAGATACAATAGACAAAACTATTAAATTTATAAAAAACAACTTATAATTTATTAGGAGAAAATAGTGGAAAAAATAAAAGTAAAAAATCCTATTGTCGAATTAGATGGCGATGAAATGACTAGAATTATTTGGAAACTAATTAGAGAAGAATTAATAAAAAAATGGGTTGATATAAATTTATTATATTATGATCTAAGCATCGAAAGCAGAGATAAAACAGATGATCAAATTACTATTGAAGCTGCAGAAGCAATAAAAAAATATGGCGTGGGGGTAAAGTGTGCAACTATAACTCCAGACGAAGCCAGAGTAGAAGAATTTAAATTAAAAAAGATGTGGCGATCTCCTAACGGTACAATACGAAATATTTTAGGAGGAACTGTATTTAGACAACCTATTATAATCAATAATATACCTAGATACGTACCTACTTGGAATCAGCCAATTGTGATAGGAAGACACGCATTTGGAGACCAGTACAAAGCTACAGACTTTGTTGTTCCTGGACCAGGTAAACTTAAACTAGTATTTGAAGGTGAAAATGGAGAGTCTTTTTCAAAGGAAGTTTTTGATTTTAAAAGTAAAGGATGTGCATTAGGAATGTATAATTTAGAAGAGTCAATCATAGGATTCGCAAGGGCCTGCTTCAATTATGGATTAGACCTTGGGTGGCCAGTATATATGTCCACAAAAAATACTATTCTTAAAGCGTATGATGGCCTTTTCAAAGATACCTTTGAAAGAGTATATAAAAATGAGTTTCAAGAAATGTTTAAGAAAAAAAATATTACTTATGAACATAGATTAATAGATGACATGGTGGCCTGTGCAATGAAATGGGAAGGTGGCTTTGTATGGGCATGTAAAAATTATGATGGTGATGTACAATCAGATACTATAGCTCAGGGGTTTGGATCCTTAGGGCTAATGACTTCAGTGCTTATGACACCTGATGGAAAATCAGTAGAAGCAGAAGCTGCTCATGGAACTGTTACAAGACATTATAGACAACACCAAAAAGGTGAAGCTACTTCTACAAACCCTATTGCTTCTATATTTGCATGGTCAAGAGGATTATGGTATAGAGGAAGCTTTGATAATAATGAAGACTTAATGGAATTTTCTAAAAAGCTTGAAAAGGCATGTATCAACGTTGTTGAAGACGGTTATATGACAAAAGATTTAGCAATTTTAGTAGGTATGAATCAAAATTGGATGGAAACAAAAGAATTTATACAGAAAATTAGTAAATATTTAACTGAGTCTATCAAAAAATAGTAAAGCTATTGAATTAATCGATATCACTTTTATTCCTATTGTATCTAAAGTTTTCTGCATAGCTTTTAATTTTTAGTTTAGAATTACTATTATTTAAAACTTTGTACTCATAATTTTTACTTTTTGCAAATGTAATAGCACTATCTAAACTTGAAAATTTTAATTTGGTTTTACTTATAGGTGGTGTATTTCCTTTCCATCCTGTCATAATGTCTTCCTCGTACATCAAAAAATCATCAAACTTTAAATACCAAAAATGAGTTTTATATCTACCTGACTGAGTAGGAGATTTAGTTCCCTTATAAATTATAACTTTTCTAATCATCCTATAAAATACTGGTCGGGGCGGAGTGATTCGAACACTCGACCCTCTGCTCCCAAAGCAGATGCGCTACCAGGCTGCGCTACGCCCCGAAGTGATATTAGTACTACAGTTTTTATCACAATACAATAGGAATATTGTCGAATTTATCGCTATTATAAAGAATGTGTACATAAATCGAAGCAGCATATCCTAGGGCTATTGCAGGAGTCCATTTTAGATGTCCAAAAAAAGTATAATTTCCTTTAGATTGCCCCATTAAAGCAACACCAGCAGCAGACCCAATAGATAACATGCTTCCTCCGACACCTGCTGTTAATGTTGCTAACAGCCACTGTCCTGTATCCATTTCTGGAAACATTGTTAACACAGCATACATAACTGGAATATTATCAACTATTGCTGACAAAATACCAACTAAGACATTGGCATAAGTTGCTCCTAAGTCTATATAGGTTACTTCTGCAGTATATGCTAAATATCCAAAGGCTGAAAGACCGCCTACACACATCAAAACCCCATAAAAGAAAAACAATGTGTCCCATTCTGCTTTTCCCATCTGAGTAAATATATCAAATTTCTTAGGATCTTTTGGATTATTAGGTCCAGAGCTCTTCTTAAGAAAATAGCCATATAAACTTAATACTCCTAAACCTGTAATCATTCCAAAGGTTGTAGGCAAGTGAAATTTTTGATGACTTATAACCGTCAGAGTTATTGTACCTAAAAATAAAAATATAGTTGTTATAGCACCTGGTTTCATTGTAACAGTTTCGGATGATTTTTCTGGGTTTTCTTTTGGAATTGCGAAGTACATTATTATTGCTGGTATAGCATAATTAACTACAGATGGTACAAAAATACTAAAAAAGCCTAAAAAAGGAATTACTCCCTTTTGCCAAACCATTAGTGTAGTAATGTCTCCAAAAGGTGAGAATGCTCCTCCAGCATTTGCAGCAACCACTATATTTATGCAAGCTATACAAATAAAAGGCTTATTTCCTTTTGCAACTGCCATTACTACAGCACACATCAATAATGCAGTAGTCAGATTATCTGCTATAGGAGATATGAAAAATGATAATATGCCAGTAATAATAAATATTTTTCTATAGCTAAAATTTTTTGTAACTAACCAAGACCTTAATCTCTCAAAAACATTTCTTTCTGTCATAGTATTAATAAATGTCATGGCTACTAATAAAAACATAAATAATTCCGCAAACTCTAAAAAAACATGCCTGAACGTGTAGTTGATTGAGTCGTATGAAACACTCTTTGAAGTAGCAGTTATAACAACAGCTAGCCATATAATACCTGCTGCCACTATTACAGGTTTAGATTTTCTCAAATGACTAAATTCTTCGGTCATTACAAAAAAGTAAGCAATTACAAAAATAGCTAAAGAAAATAATGCTGGGAAACTTAGTATCATTTGAAGATTAACTAATTCCCCTCCACCACTTGCTGCAAAAGCTAGGTTAGAAAAGCTTAAAAATAAAAAACTTAAAAGAACCTTATTCAATTTTTTTAACATAACATTATTTTCCTTAATTATTTTTTTATTAAAAAATAATTTTAATTAATTACCCTTTTGATTTCAATAGATAATAAAATAAAAAAAAAAGGGCAAATAAATTGCCCTTTTTAAGTTTAAAATTTAAGAAGTTCTTAAGCTTCTCTTAAAGCACTCTTAATTTTCTCTGGAGTCATAGGTATAGACCTAACTCTTGCACCTACTGCGTTCTCAATTGCATTAGCAATAGCAGGCGCTACAACCGTTGTTGCTGGCTCCCCGGTTCCTGCTGGATAGTGACCATTTTGTATAATAATAGTCTCTACTTCTGGAGCCTGATCTAGTCTCATAGGAGTCCAAGTATCATAGTTAGTCTGCTCTATAGAACCGTTTTTCATTGTCATATCTTCATATAAAGCAAGAGAAATACCGTGAAGTGTAGAACCCTCAATCTGTTTCTTTACACCTTCAGGATTTACTGCTGTTCCAACATCCATGGCAACTGTAACCTTTTTAATTGTAAGATCTCCTGAATTCGGATCTACTTTAACCTCAGCTACACATGCTGTCCAAGTTGGTGAACCTCTCTCTTGTGAAGAAACACAAGCTATTCCCATACCCTCGTTTTCTCCCAAAGGTTTAACTCCATAACCTGCTCTACCTGCAGCTACCAACAAAGCGTTCTTTAATCTGTTAGCACCGCCTACAGAGTTAGGAGGAGAACCTGCATTTTTTCCACGCGCATTAAGATGAGCTATTCTAAAAGCTAATGGATCTTCACCAGCTTTTTTAGCCATTTCATCCATAAAGCTTTCTACAGCCCAAAAGGTCCAAGAAGGAGCAACAGCTCTTAAAAAACCTACTGGTAATGCTTTATCAGATAATTCATTATTAATGGATCTTACTTTATGATTAGGAATGTCATACCAGTGATCTGAACCGTTAGTTGAAAATTGGTCAACTTTACCTTTCTTATCAACTGAATCTGGCATAAAACCTGGTGCAGCTCTCTTTGTTGACCAGCCAGCCACCACATCATGGTTCATTGCAGTCATTCTTCCAAACTCAGAACCACCTTCAACTACCTGATAAGTAGGAGTTCTATGGAAGTCAAATTGCATATCCTGTTCTCTAGTAAATAATAACTTAACAGGTCTGCCTTCAAGATGCTTAGAACACTGAGCAGCTAAAACAAAATTATCTGGCTCTGTTCTTCTTCCAAAACCTGTTCCAGCTAAATACTGATGACATACTACCTTATCAGCCTCTACACCCAGAGCTGCAGCAGCTGTTGGTTGTGCCATACTAGCCCATTGATTACCCCCGTGAAGATGCCAAATTCCATCTTTTTCATAAGCGGTACAGTTCATTGGCTCATGACAACCGTGATAAGCAATTGATGTCTCATATACAGCTTTATGTTTAGTAGCTGCATTATCCATAGCTTTATCTGTATCACCTTCCAATACCCATAAAAAACCAGATGATGGATCTTGCTGTAATTTCACTGACTCGTTCCTAATATCTTCTGAAGAAACGCTCTTATTTTCACCTAAATCCCATTTTATTTTTAGAGCTTTAGCGGCATTCATGGCTGCCCACACAGTCTCACCAAAAGCTACTACATATCCAGTATTAATTCTGGCAAAACCATTTTTTTCAACGTAAGAGCCAACATAACCATCTATCTTTTTTGCATCAGACTCATCTACAGATTGTGGTATTGCACCCCATCTTACTGGATTAGGAACTGGTATTCCATAAACCATGTTTGGCACGAAAACATCACTACCATACACAGCAGAACCGTCTATCTTACCTGGTAAATCAAAAGGTAATTTAGATTGACCAACTATAGAATATTCTCCAAAACTCTTTAACTTAATTGATTTCATTTCTTCTTCAGAAAATGTTCTGTCTATTGTAGTTTTGCTCAAAATATCTTTATATGATACAGATCTTCCATCGTCGCTAATAACTTTACTATTCTTAGCAGTACAATTATTAGGAGCTGCTCCTAGCATCTTAGCACCTGCTTCAATTAAAGCTATTCTTGCAGAAGCACCAATTCTTGAATTTCTGTCAAAAGTCCAATTAACTGACCATGAACCACCAGTAATCATTAATCCCCACTTAGCGTGTGAATCAGGATAAATTACGTTTACATCATCCCAGTTTATCTCGAGTTCTTCAGCAACCGCCTGAGCTAAAGCTGTACCTACATGTTGTCCTATCTCACACTTAGTGACATAAACATAAGCTTTGCCATCGGCATCCATAGTTAAATATTGTTGGTGATCCCAATTTCCTGCTGCAATAGCTTTTGATGCGCTGTCTACAGCATGAGGTAGGATGGAATAACCGATAACGAGACCAGCACCAGCAGCTGAACCAACTAATACTTGTCTTCTGGATAAATTTCCAATTTTTTTAATGTGTTTTGTCATTCCTTAAGCTCCTTGCATTATTTCTGACGCTCTTTTAATAGCAGTCTTGATTCTATTATAAGTAATACATCTACAAATATTACCTTGTTGTGCTTCAACTATTTCGCTATCAGTTGGCGATGGATTTGAAGATAAGAAAGCAGCAGCATTCATCATTTGTCCTGATTGGCAGTATCCACATTGTGGTACTTGCAATTCTAACCATGCTTGCTGAACCGGATGTCCTCCTTGTCCACCATTTAAACCTTCAATAGTAGTAATCTTAGCGCCTTCAGCATCTGAAATCTCTACCTGACAAGAACGAACGGCTTCTCCATTTAAATGAACAGTACACGCTCCGCACAAGCCTAAACCACAACCAAACTTGGTCCCAGTTAATCTTAAATGCTCACGTATTACCCAAAGTAATCTAGTATCGCCAGGTGCGTCTACAACCTGATTGACACCATTAACTGTTAATACAGTCATATATCCTCCCATAGTGAGTGTTAATAAAATATCTGTATATAAAATAATGCACTTGATCCCATTCGGCAACCCTTTTTTTTAAATTGTTCTACCTCCATCTACTTCTAGCATTACTCCAGTGATAAAATTAGCTTCGTCAGAACTGAGGAAAAGACAAGCACTAGCAACATCACTAGGCTCTGCTAATCTTCCTAATGGTATTGTTGATTTAAAGTTTTCATAAGCCGTATTAGGATCTTGTTCTCCTAAAAACTCTTTTAGCATCGGAGTTTCTCCTGCTACTGGACATATACCATTTACCCTTATTTCATATTGTGCTACTTCTAGTGCTAAAGCTTTTGTCATTGGCACTAAAGCCCCTTTTGTAGCATTATATAAAGCTAGGCCAGGTCTGGGCCTAATGGCTGCAGTTGAAACTATGTTTATAATATTTCCTGCTGTTTTTTGTTTTATAAACTGAGGAATAATATTTTTTGCGCCTAAATAAATAGATTTGACATTAATTTTAAAAAGGTTATCAAATAATTCTTCTGATGAATCTATTAACATTCTAGGTTTCATTCCTATTGCTGCATTTTGAACTAAGATGTCAATTTTTGAAAACTTTAAAACTGTTTCTTTAATCATATTTTCTACGTCTAATGCTTTGCTAACATCTACTTTAAGAGCTTCAGCATTTTTTCCAAGTTCATCAGAAAGCTCTGTAGCCGATTCGTAATTTATATCAGCTATTAAAACTTTAGCGCCTTCATTAATAAATTTTTCTACTATTCCTTTTCCAAACCCTGATGCACCTCCAGTAACTATTACTACTTTGTTATCAAAACGCAATTCTTCCTCCCTACAAAAAATTAAAACCTTATTTTGCTAATTCTTTCATACCAGACTCTATCCCTGCAATATTTAATTCAAACATTAAGTGATTTACTAATTCTTTCAATATTTTGGTAGATTGAGAATAATTCCAGTTATCAATGTTTTCTGGATTTAACCAAATTGCTTTATCAAAATAACTTACTATTTTTTTAATCCAATAACTACCTGACTGTTCATTCCAATGCTCAATACTTCCTCCTGGATAAACAACTTCATAAGGAGACATCAAGGCATCTCCAATTATTATTACTTTAGTATTTTTCTTATAAATTCTTATAATTTCATTTATATCGGTTAAATTATTACTCCTTCTTCTGTTGTCTTTCCATACACTCTCATAAATGCAATTATGAAAATAAAAAAAGTCTAGGCTTTTAAACTCATTATTAGCGGCAGAAAAAACTTCTTCACAGATTTTTGCATGTTCATCCATTGATCCTCCAATGTCTATGAATAACAAAACTCTAACTTTATTAGTTCTTTCAGGTCTATATTTAATATCTAAAATTCCAGCGTTTTTCGAAGTATGAGAAATTGTTTTATCTAAATCAAATTCAAGTTCTGAACTTTGCCTAGCAAATTTCCTTAGCCTTTTTAAAACAACTTGAATATTTCTAGTATTAAGTGAAACTTTATCGTCTAAATTCTCAAATTCACGCTTTTCCCATACCTTTATCGCGCTTTTATTTTTAGACGCTCCACCTACTCTAATTCCTTTTGGGTTATATCCTGAGTTTCCAAACATTGATGTTCCTCCAGTTCCTAACCACTTATTTCCTCCTTGATGTTTTTTCTTTTGTTCTTCAAGTATTTTTTGAAACTGTTTTAATACTTCTTCCCAATTTTTATCATTACTAATTTTATTTTTCATTTCATCAGTAAATATTTTGTTAAGTTGGTTTTCTATCCAATCTTTTGGTATTTTGCTTTTAATCTCTTTATAAAACTCTTTATTTAACTCATAAAAATTTTCAAACACTTTATCAAATCTATCAAAATATTTTTCATCTTTGATTAAGCTCATCTTAGAAAAATGATAAAACTCATCAATGCTATTGTTATTGCATATTCCCTTTTCTAAGCCAGTCAGCATGTCTAAATATTCCCTTATAGTGACTGGAACACCTGAAAACCTTAAAGCTTGAAAAAGTTTTAAAAACACTAGTTCTCTCTTCTTGCCATAAATGCTATTTTTTGAAATAATTCCACATCAGCTTCATTTTTTAACAAAGCCCCATAAAGTGGTGGCAAAAGTGAGTGTTTATTTTTAGTTGTTAAATCTTCAAGGTTTAAATCATCAGCAACCAAAAGTTTTAACCAATCAATCAACTCTGAAGTAGATGGTTTTTTCTTCAGACCTGGAGTTTCTCTTATTTCTAGAAATGAATTCAAAGCATAATTTAATAGATTTTTTTTTATATTTGGATGATGTACTTTAACTATTTCAGCTAGGGTTTTCTCATCAGGAAAGCTAATATAGTGAAAAAAGCATCTTCTCAAAAATGCATCAGGTAAATCTTTTTCATTGTTTGAGGTTATTAAAATTATTGGCCTTTGCTTAGCTACTATGACTTCATTAGTTTCATATACAAAAAATTCCATTTTGTCTAATTCTTGTAACAAATCATTTGGAAACTCTATATCAGCTTTATCAATTTCATCTATTAAAAGAACAGGCCTTTTTTCTGCTGTGAAGGCTTTCCACAAGACCCCTTTTTTTATATAATTTTTAATATTATTAACTTTTTTATTTCCTAGCTGAGAATCTCTTAGTCTGGAAACTGCATCATATTCATACAGACCTTGTTGAGCTTTTGTTGTTGATTTGATATGCCACGATATTAATTCAGTATTAAAAGTGTTAGCAACTTCTTCTGCAAGCATGGTTTTTCCTGTGCCCGGCTCTCCTTTAACCAGAAGAGGTTTCTCAAGTAAAACTCCTGCATTAACAGCTTCTATAAGCTGATTTGACGCAATATAATTTTTTGTACTAGAAAAACTTTTTTTCATGTACAAAATAATATATTAAATCTGACTTTGTAACCAGTTTTCTTTTCCTACTTTTTCAACTAATCCTAAATGCGTTTCTATAACATCTACATGTTCTTCTTCACTATCGAGTATTGATCTGAAAAGATCTCTGGAAACGAAATCTTTCATAGTTTCACAATCAGAAATAGCATTTTTTAAATCTGACAAAGCTTTTTCCTCTAGTTTTAAATCACAATTTAAGCATTCCACAGGCTCTTCCCCAATCATAACTTTATTCATGTCCTGAACATTAGGTAATCCTTCTAAAAAAAGTATTCTTGCAATTATTTGATCAGCATGTTTCATCTCATCTATAGATTCTTTGTATTCATATTCTCCTAATTTATTATATCCCCAATCTTTAAACATTTTAGAATGTAAAAAGTATTGATTAATTGCAGTCAACTCATTTTTCAAAACTTGATTTAAATGCTCTATGACTTTTTCATTTCCTTTCATATAAACCTCCCGAATTATTGTTGTTATACATAAAATATTTCTATTATAACATGTATTACGATATTTTTTAGTAAATAGTTTAAAATGCGAAAAAAGTGGTTATTTAATGAAAAAGTTTGGTATACATTTTAGTATGAATGAAATTATTTTGATTAGACATGGCCAAAGTGAGTGGAATGCTCAAAATAAGTTTACTGGATGGGTGGATGCTGCTTTATCTGAAAAAGGAAAATTAGAGGCGAAAAATGCTGGTGAACTTATTAAAAATACTAATATTAAAATATTTAAGTCTTACACTTCTTTTTTAAAAAGAGCACAAGACACTCTTAATATAGTTTTAAATACAATAGGAAACAAAGGAGCAGTTTTTGAAAAAGCTTGGGAATTAAATGAAAGACATTATGGGTCATTAACCGGTTTAAATAAAGAAGAGACAAAAATTTCATTAGGCGAAGAAACATTTAAAAAGTATAGAAGGTCATGGGATCTAGCCCCTCCGCCTTTAGAAAAAAATAGTCAATACTTGAGCCAATTCAGCAAACAAAACTCTGAGATACCCAGTCTAAAAATTCCTGCAACAGAGTCACTGAAAGATACCTATGATAGGGTTATTCCTTTTTACAAAAATAGAATTTTCCCGGAAATAAAAAATGGAAAAAATATTTTGATAGCTGCACATGGAAACTCTTTAAGAGCTTTTTGCAAATATTTGTTTAACATTAGCAATGAAAAAATTAATCAATTGGAAATCCCTACTGGAAACCCCATGCATATAAAATTAGACTCCTCATGCTCAAAAATCATCAATGCTTTTTACTTAGATGAAAAAAGAAAAGAAAAAATATTTTTCAATTAATAACCAAGTTAAAAATTAGGCCAGATATCAGTTAGTCCCATAGTTTGTTCTATAAAATAAGCTAATTCAAAACACGTTTTATCTTTGTAAATATCAGCTACTATTTGCAATCCTATGGGAAGTCCAGAATTAGAAAAATTTACGTTAATTGTTGATGCAGGATTCTTAGTAAGATTAAAAGGATAAGTGAAAGGCAACCATGAAAATAGTTGTTCTTCCTTGAAACCTGCAGGAACATTTTGACCTGAATTAAATGGCAGCACTGGTAAGGTTGGACCTACTATTGCATCAACATTTCTAAAAATTTTTTTTAAATGTAATGCATTTTCAGCTCTTTTGGCTTCTGCATCCATAAAGTCAAACATTGTATATTGTTTTCCTTTTTCTACAAAATTTGAAAAAGATGGTTCTAAGTTATAAAAGTCTTTCACACTTATTTTTCTTGCAAGATTTGCAGCACCTGATTGCCACATGACTAAAAATACATCCAAGGGGTTATGTGTCCAATTTATAGAGTCAATTTCTAAAATTTCTAGACCACTTTTTTTTAAAGATCTTATAGATTCTTCTATTTTTTCTAAAACTTCACTTTCCATAAGATTTGTGTCAAAATATTTATCCATTCCCCAAAATTTTGAATATCCTATTTTATATTTTTTTTTCAGGTCACTGTCATAAGAAGTATAGTCTTGTTTTTCATTTGGCAATGAATGCCAATCCTGAATATCTAAATTAGCTATAGCATTCATTATAAGGCCGCTATCTTTGACTGTTCGTGAAATAGGCCCTAAATTAGCTATCGTACCAAAAGGAGAAATAGGATAAGCAGGTATTCTTCCAAAAGTCGGTTTATGCCCAAATAAACCACAAAAGCTACATGGAATTCTAATTGATCCTCCGCCATCAGTACCAATAGAAGCAGGTCCTAAACCACCTGCCACTGCCGCACTAGACCCCCCTGAACTTCCTCCAGCATTTAAATCTAAATTCCAAGGGTTATTGGTATTTCCATACTTTAGACTTTGAGTTGTTCCCTTATGCCCAAATTCTGGAGATGCGGTTTTTCCTAAAATAATTGCCCCTTGTTGTTTCAATTTTTTTACTACGGGTGCATCGTAATCTGATTGGCTTGATAAGCTAGATGTTAAAGTTCCCCTGTTTGTAGGCATATTCTTTGTAACTATTAAATCTTTAATACTTATCGGAACTCCTTCTAAAGAACCTCTTAATAAATTTTTTTCATAATTTAATGTTGAGATAGAAGCTTGTTCTAGAATAACATCTTCATCAAAGAATACATATGCATTAATTTTTGTATTATCTTGATTAATCTTATTTATTACTTCTTTAGCTAGCTCTAAAGGTGAAAAAAGTTTTTCTTTGTAACCTTTAAGAATATCTACTATTGAGCATTTCCATAGTTCTTGTTTCATTTTATTTCATTTAAAATAATTTTTATTTATTATATTATAATTTGTATGAAAAATAATATTAAATTTTATATGGTGCCAGCTTCTCCTTGGAGTTTTTTAAGCTTTGAAAGAATTGAAAAAATTTCTAGTTCTTATAATCTAGAAATTGACTTAATACCAGTAGATATTTTTAAGCTATTTGAAATGCAAGAAATAAAAATGGTTTCAAAAAGACCTTTAGCAATTCAAAAGAATAGGTTAAGGGAGCTCCAGAGGTGGAAGGAATATTTAAATATAGAGTTTAACATTACCCCTAAGTTTTGGCCTGTAAACCCATTGAGATCTTGCAAGCTAATTATTTCAGCTTCAATTTTTTATCCAAAAGAAAAACTAAAAGTTTTTAATTTAGCAAAAAAGTTATCAGAAGCTGTTTGGTTAAGTGATTTGAACATTGATGATGATAATGAAGTTTTTAATATTGCAAAGGAAGTTATTGACATAGAAAGCGTAAAAGATATTTATTATGATAGTAAGGTAGACTCCGTTCTGCAAAATAATACTTCTGATGCATTTAAAAATGATATTTTTGGTGTTCCAACATTCCTTTATAAAAATCAAATTTTTTGGGGACAAGACAGAATTTTCTTTCTAGAAAAAGAGATAAAAAAATCGTATGAATAAACTGTTAATATTATTTTTTCTTATTTTTACTTCAAAGACTTTTGCAGAAGAAATTTTAATAAATATAACAGGCATTGCAAAAGTTGGAAAAGAATGTTTTCTAAATTTAGCTTTGCAAAATCATAGCTCTCTTTTAATTGAAAATGTTAATTTGTTAATTTACAGTTTTGATAAAAATAATCTGCTGGTAGGTAAATCAAACGTGTATCTTAATAAAGTTAAAAAAAAACAACCATATAAAACTTTTGCATCAATTGAAATGACTTCTATTAAGTTTTGTGAAAAAATAAAAAAAATTGACTTAGTGGTAAGTGATTGTTTTTCAAAAAATAAAGAAGAATTAAATATATGTAATAGTTTTTTTAAAATTGATACAAAAAATTCAACTACTGAACCATTAGAAGTTAATCTTTCTAATAACAATACCTATTATTCAAATAATATAGATAAAAATTTTTTTGTGCCTGAATTGAATTTAAGTTTGAAAGTTTTAGATATACAAACAGCAGAGCACTATAAAATTAAAAACTATAAAAATGGATTAGTAGTTATTAACAAGAATAATAACCTTTTTAAAGAAGGTGACTTAATTATAGAGGCAGAAATGAATTCTATATTTCAGGTAAAAGACCTTAATGAAAAAATTAAGTTAGTAAAAAATAATAAAAAAAAATCAATATTAATTAGTTTAGTTAGAGAACAAGAAGAAAAGTTTGTTGCTGTTTTTCTTAAATAATAGATCAAAAAATGGATAGTAAAAAAGATATAAGTGGCTTCTTAGAAAAAATTAATGGCCCTAAAGATTTAAAAAAATTGAAAGAGAAACAACTTTCAAAAGTCGCTGATGAAGTTAGAAGTTTAATGATAGAAAAAGTATCTAAAACAGGAGGTCACTTGGGTGCTGGTTTAGGAGTAGTAGAACTCACAGTTGCATTGCACTACATATTTGAAGCTCCAAAAGATAAAATTATATGGGATGTAGGACATCAAAGCTATCCTCATAAAATACTTACAGAAAGAAAATCTAAAATGCACACCATAAGACAAGGAAAAGGCCTATCGGGTTTTACTAAAAGATCAGAAAGTATATTTGATCCCTTTGGAGCTGCGCATGCCTCTACATCAATTTCAGCAGGCTTAGGAATGTTGGTAGGTTCTAGACTAAAGAAGAAACAAAACAATGTTATTACTGTGATAGGAGATGGAGCAATGACAGCAGGAATGGCCTATGAAGCTCTTAATAATGCGGGAGTTATGAAGCTTCCTTTAATAGTAATACTAAATGATAATGATATGTCTATTGCTCCACCAGTAGGAGCAATGAGTGCTTACTTATCAAAACTTATTTCCTCAGGTCAGTATAGAGGGTTGAGAAACGCAGCAAGCCAACTTGCTAAAAAGTTTCCAAAATCAATTGCCCTTACTGCAAAAAAAGCAGAAGAGTTTGCTAGAGGTATAATTACTGGTGGAACATTATTTGAAGAATTAGGCTTTTATTATATAGGGCCAATAGATGGTCACAATTTAAATCATTTACTTCCTATACTAAAAAATGCTAGAGATCATTCAAAAAAAGGACCCGTTTTAATTCACGTCGTTACTAAAAAAGGCAAAGGTTATGCCCCAGCGGAAAAGTCTAGTGATAAGTTTCATGGAGTAGGAAAGTTTAATATAACTACTGGTAAACAAAATAAATCTATATCAAATAAAACTTACACATCTATATTTTCTGAAACTTTAGTTCAATTGGCAAAAAAAGATAAAAGAATTTGTGCTATAACCGCTGCAATGCCTTCTGGTACTGGCTTAGATAGTTTTATGAAACAGTTTCCTAAAAGAACTTTTGATGTTGGCATTGCCGAACAACATGCAATAACTTTTTGTGCTGGGTTAGCGTGCGAGGGAATGAAACCATTTGCAGCCATATATTCTACATTTTTACAGAGAGCATATGATCAAGTAGTACATGATGTTGCTATTCAAAATTTACCTGTTCGTTTTGCTATAGATAGAGCAGGATTAGTAGGAGCAGATGGGCCAACTCATGCTGGGTCTTTTGATATTGCATATTTATCAAACCTGCCTAACTTTATAACTATGGCAGCTTCAGATGAAAAAGAGTTAGCCAGAATGGTTTTTACATGTTCCGATATTAATGACTCACCTTCTGCATTTCGTTATCCTAGAGGTTCTGGAACTGGAATAACCATTGATTTACAAAAAATAAAAAAACTTAAAATTGGAAAAAGTAAAATTATTACTGAAGGAAATGATATAGTATTACTCTCTTACGGTGCGAGATTAACTGAGGTAAAGAAAGCGGCAGAAATCTTATTAGAAGAGAAAAAAATTTCATCTACAATTGTTGATGCAAGATTCTGCAAGCCTTTAGATAAAAAACTTATTTTAAAACTTTGCAACCATCATAAAGCTTTAATTACCATAGAGGAAGGAAGTATAGGTGGCTTTGGAAGCCATGTTTTAAACTTTATTATAAATAATAAATCAAATATTTACAAAAAAATCATTATAGAGACATTAGAACTTCCTGATTATTTTATAGAACAAGATACTCCTGAAAATATGTATACAAATGCAAAAATGAATAGCAGAGATATAGTTAAAAGGGTGCTTTCAAGATTAAAATCATGAAAATTTAGTTAAAGGTTTAAAGGTAATATTTTCTTTTATGCCTTTTAAATCTTCAATTTCTACCTCATTGTAAATATTGCTTAAAAAATCTAATATCTCTTTAATTAGAATTTCAGGAGATGAAGCACCTGATGTAAGACCTAAAGTTTTTATTCCATTTAACCAGCTTTTATTGATATCCTCTTTTCCAGAAATTCTATGAACAGAAATATTTTTTTTTTTGACAATCTCAGCAAGTCTTTTTGTATTTGATGAATTTTCTCCACCCACTACAAAAACTAAATCGCACAAGTCAGCAAGCTTAGCGACTGCAACTTGTCTGTTTTGAGTTGCATAACAAATATCATTTAAATTAGGACCTACTATATTTGGAAATTTCTTTTTTAGAATTTTAATAATCTCACTTGTATCATTTAAAGATAAAGTTGTTTGCGTAACATAAGCAATTTTCTTTTCATTTTTTAATTTAATTTCTAATGCTTGTTTTTCATCCTCAATAATTATAATTTTCTGTTTTACTTGTCCTTCAATTCCGTCAACCTCTGGATGACCTTTATGTCCAATTAATAAAATCTTATATCCTTTTTTCTCGTAAAGTTTTATTTGTTGGTGTACTTTACTTACCAGTGGACATGTAGCATCAATAGATAATTGTTTGTAAGTTTTAGCGTCTTGTTTGACTTTTTTTGATACTCCATGGGCACTAAAAATAACTTTTGCACCCTCAGGAACCTCTTCTAACTCTCTAACAAAAATTGCTCCCTTACTTTTTAAATCATTAACTACTCTTTTATTATGTACTATCTCATGCCTCACATAAATAGGTGACTTACTATTTTGTAAAGCTAAGTCAACCATATCAACCGCTCTTTTAACTCCTGCACAAAACCCTCTAGGTGAAGCAAGCAATACTTTAATTTTATTCATGGTTTTTTTCTAATATACTTGGAGAAACGTATGCTTCTAAAAGACCCTCCCCTTGCTCTATCTCTACCCAATTTGTCTTATTAAAATGAATGAAAGTCATAGTACAAGGCATGTAAGGTTTTTTTGAAACGTTACCTAGATCAGGCCTAGTATTGCCAACCATCTCTCTCATAGTTTCTGACATACTTGGCTCATGACCCACAAATACAACATTACTAATATTATTGTCTAAACTTTTAATAGATTTAAATATTTCTTGATAGCTGCACAAATATAACATTGAATTTTCTCTTATTAAGACATTTAATGGCTCAAAAACAAGGTTGCTAGTTTGCAATGCTCTATTAGCATTAGAAGTTATTACTAAATCAAAATTTAAATAACTTTTTTTTAACCAATTTGATAAATTTAGACAATCAACTTTACCTTTCTCATCTAATGGTTTTTCATGGTCGTCTTCTTGTTTAAAACCATCAATTTCTGCAGAGGCATGTCTTAATAACATAATTTTTTTCAATTAAACCCCCGCTTCTTTTAAAGCATAATTTAAATCTTCTATTAAATCATCCAAATCTTCTATACCAACTGATGCGCGCACAAAGTTATCAGTTATGCCTAAGTTTTCTCTTAAAGATTTATCTAATGATCCATGAGTCATAATCGCTGGATGTTCAATTAAACTCTCTACCCCTCCCAAAGACTCAGCTAAGGAAAAAATTTGACAATTTTCTAAAAAACTTTTCGTTTGAACAATATTTGCTTTTAAATAAAATGATACAATACCTCCATATCCTTGCATTTGCTTTTTTGCTAGACTATGTTGCTCATGACTAGTTAGTCCTGGATAAATAACTTTTTCTATTTTATTGCTACTTTCCAAAAACTCAGCAATTTTTTTTGCATTATAATTATGTCTTTCCATTCTCAGAGTAAGTGTCTTTAAACCTCTTAGAGCTAAAAAGCTATCAAATGGTCCTTGAATTGCGCCAATAGAATTTTGTAAAAATGCTACTTTTTCAGCTATATCAGTCCTATTAGTAATTACCACTCCCCCTATCATATCAGAATGACCATTAAGATACTTAGTAGCAGAATGCATTACTATATCCACATCAAATTCAAGAGGTCTTTGTATAATGGGACTCGCAAAAGTGTTATCGACAACAGTAAATATTTTTTTACTTATTGCTCCCAAACTTTTAAAATCTACTAGTTTAAGTAAAGGGTTAGTTGGAGACTCTACCCAAATCATTTTAGTTTTGTTTGTTATGTAGCTTTCTAAATTAGAAAATTCCTTATGATCAATGAACTTGAATGATAGGTTTGATTTTTTGGAAGCAACTCTCTCAAAAAGTCTTCTAGTGCCCCCATAAAGATCATCTATAGCTATAACCTCGTCACCTACTTCTAAAAGGCTGAGTATGCCATCAGCTGCAGACATTCCAGATGCAAAGGCAAATCCATGAGTGCCTGACTCTAAGTCAGCTATACATTTTTCATAGGCTGTTCTTGTAGGGTTTTGTGTTCTAGAATATTCATAACCTTTATGCTTGCCTGGACTTTCTTGCACATAAGTAGAGGAGGCATAGATTGGAACCATAATGGCACCCGTAGTCTTATCAGGTTTTTGTCCAGAATGTATTGACTTTGTAGCCATACCATATTTTTTTTTATTATCAATCATCTGAATTTCTTTTAATATAACTCAAAAGATCACTTTGAGTTATCATACCAACAAACTGTTTTTTTTTATATACAAATACAAACTTTTCTTTTTTAAACAGAGCAAGCAATTTCTTAAATTCAAGAGTATTCTTAACTTTTTTTACTTTCTTATTAACAAAATTGTTTATCTTTCCTTGAAAAGAATTCTTAATCACTGCTTCAAATAAATTACTTTCTTCAATTACTCCTAAAATATTTTTATTATCATCTTCAACTAGTAACTTATCTATACTGTTTTCATTCATCAGCTTAAAAGCCAAGTCACACTTGCTTCCCCTATTAATTGTAGGCATAGTTCCTAAATTTGCAGGATATGAAATAATATCAGTTAAATCATTACTATTTTTTTTTGAATGCAGCCCTTCCCTAATTTTCCAGCTGTTGTTATATACTTTTCTTAAATATTTATCACCTGCGTCACAAACTAAGGTAACTACATTTTTTTTTACTTTCTGTGCTCTGCAATATTTTATAGCAGCTGCAATTAAAGTTCCTGATGATGAGCCTGCTAAAATACCTTCTTTTTGTAATATAATGCTGCAAGTTTTAATAGCTTCCTTATCGGTTATTGTATATGCATAATCAATTAAGTTACTTTCTAATAAAGGTGGACAGAAGTCCTCTCCTATTCCCTCAACTATCCATGAGCCAACATCTTTGGAAAGTTTTCTCGTATCTACTAACTCTTTCAAAATAGATCCCTTAGGATCTGCTAGTACTAATTCAAAGTTTTTTACTTTTCTTTTAAAAAATTTTCCTACTCCTGTAATTGTTCCACCAGTCCCTACTCCAGCAACAAATGCATCAACTTTCCCCTTTAGTTGGTCAAAGATTTCAGGTCCAAGCATTTTATAGTGAGATTTTAAATTAGCTTGATTGTCAAATTGATTAATATAAAAGGCATTTTTTTTAATAGCTATTTTTTTTGCAATATCTAAATAATAATCAGGGTGTCCTTTAGAAACATCGGATCTAGTTATTAATACCTCAGCTCCTAATGCTCTTAAATGATAAATTTTTTCAATAGTCATTTTATCTGGAACTACCACTATCATTTTATAACCTTTTTTAAGTGCCATTATCGCTAAGGCTATACCAGTATTTCCTGCAGTTGCTTCAACTATAGTACCACCTGGTTTTATTTTTTTTTGTTTTTCTGCATCCTCTATCATATTTTTAGCAGGTCTGTCTTTCACAGATCCTCCTAGATTAAAAGACTCAAGTTTTAAATATAAATTACAAAGGCCTGTATCAATATTATTTACTTGTAATAATGGTGTATTACCTATCAACTCTGTAGAATCTTTTACAACTATTGACATTTTACTTTCTCACCGCTGGAGTTTCTATATTTAAGCCATTGCCTCTTACAGATAAATATAATTGTAAGGCATTATTTTCTATTGAGTTAATTGGATAAGGAATAGCACGAGCTTGTTCATTACAAAATTGAATCCTTCTATGAACTGATACTACTTTAGACCACCTTAAAAGATAGCTTGGAAAGCCGTTTATTTGTCCTTGGCTAACTTTTTCTGCACGCAAATTAGAACCTACTCTTTCATCATGACATTGATTACAGGACAAACCCATAAGACCTATTTTTTTAAAATATAAATTTCTGCCTAAATCATACCATTTTTTATTATTTTCTGTAACTTTATAATTATGTTTCATATTTCTTGATTTATTAGAAATTAAAGCAGAGAGAGAAAGAAGCTTTTTTGATTCAACATTAAATACTTCTAATTGCATTTTTTCTCTACACATATTAATTCTTTGCTCAAGGTTTATTAATTTTTCACTTTTTTTTATTACCTTTGGATATTTTAAAGATATACCCTTCATATTTGCACTATTACCATGACATGAATTACATGATTGATTATTAGGACCCTCCTTTTTATTCCATAGCTTCTCACCGTGCTCTACCCATAAAATTCCAGGGTTTAGAAAATCATCGTCTTGAATACTTCTAGTAGATGGCTCCGCAAAGAGATAGCCCGATAGAACCTCATTACTTTTATTATTTTTATCATTAGCAAAAGTACTAAAGGGTACAAGGTAAATTAATAAAAAAAATATTTTGGCCTTAATGTTACAGTGAGAAGTTAACAGGCAATAATTCATTTCCATCTTTATCCAAAACTTTGAGATATCCTCTTTTAAAAGTCGATTTAGAATAATCATCTTCCCATTCTATTTCTATTAGTCCAGACTTGTCAGCTCTAAAATAGAAAGCTAAATAAGGGTTAGCAGATACTCCTGAAAACCAGTTAGCTTTAAAAACAACTTTACCATTATATCTTGCAGTAACTTTATAAATTATTAATCTAGGATAAATAACACCAGTTTTTTCATCCCTTCTAACTCCTGATTCCATTTCATGTTCAGCTAAAGTCTTAACTTTAACTAAGTCTCCCTGTGTAACAATTTCATTATATTTTAATTTTCTTTGTTTTTCCATTAAGAACAAGCTCCGAGCATTACATCTACATATTTTTTTTCTACTCCTACAGTACCGTCCTGCATATCGGCTATAACCATAAGATAAGAACTTTTTCTTAATCTACACCTGAAAGATACTTCTGCCTTTCCACCTTCAGGAAAAAACTCATATATAGCTATTTCTGGAAAAGGATTTTCTAAGCCTAAGACATGAACTCTTTTAGGATAGTCAGAAGCACTCATACTGCAATTAACTGAGAATTTTACAGGCACAACATTTCCATCTTCAGCAATATCAGGTATTTCTATATTTATTAAGTTAGACACTACTTTTCTTCCCTTAATAATATTTTTAACAATCCTTTCTGCTTCTTCTTTGTCTGGCTCTACTCTAAATGTTTGCCTGTAAGATTGAAACCTATCTCTAAACGGTCTGCCATCAGCAAATGTTTTATAAGCATAATATTTTGAGAAAAAACCCAAAATAAAACCACAAAAAAGCCTTCTATTTAACATAACTTTCATTATTTCAAAGAATATAGGTATTCAACTAAGTGTTCAACTTCTTCTACTTCTAAAATAGTTTTACCTAAATATTTTTTTTTGGTACGAGGATAGTCTATCACCTTAAAATAAGAGGGCATTATTGTATCTGGATTAATTATTTTGGCATTTATTAATCTAATTCTTATTCCTTCTTTGCTATATTTACTGCCTACTCCTGATAAAGAAGGTCCGAAGTTTCCTTGAAATTTTTCTTCAAGCATAGGGGCTTCATGACAGGACAAGCAGTTTGTCTTCCTACTTTTAAAGATTTTTTTACCTTTACTGATATCTCCTGATTGTATGTTTAATGGTTTAACAGCAGTATAATTACTGTAATTTATTATATAAGGAAGATACAATTTATCTGCAGCATAACTGTCTTTTAAAATGAAGAGAAAAGTTAAAGTGAAAATTAGATATTTCATACTATTACAAACTATTAAAATTATTATATAATTAAATATAGTTATTTAAACAAAAAGAAAGATAAAAATGAAACCCTTAGATGGTATAAGAGTCTTAGATTTTTCTACTCTACTTCCAGGACCTTTAGCTACACTGATGTTAGTTGATGCTGGAGCAGAAGTTATTAAAGTAGAGAAAGTTGGAGGTGAAGATTTAAGAAAATCAAAACCTTTTTTTAAAGGAAATAGCTTATTATTTTCCATACTTAATAGAGGTAAAAAATCTATAGAAATAGACTTAAAAATTAAAAAAAACAGGTTAAAAATATTAAAGTTAGTAAAAACCTCCGATGTATTAGTTGAACAATTTAGGCCTGGAGTCATGAAAAGACTAGGACTTGATTGGGAAACACTTAAGAAAATAAATAAAAAGTTAGTTTACTGTTCTATTACAGGCTATGGACAAAGAGGGCCAAAAAAATTAGTTGCTGGCCATGATATTAACTACTTAGCTGAAAGCGGTTTGCTAAGTCTTAGCACTGATACTACCGGAACACCAATACTTCCCAATACTCAAATAGCAGATATAGCTGGAGGAAGCTATCCTGCTTTAATGAATATTTTATTAGGGTTGTTTCTTGCCAATAGGCAGGGCAAAGGTTGTTATTTAGATATATCTATGTATGAAAATATGATACCTTTGGCTTGGCTAGGCTTAGCTAATTATTTTCAATATAATAAATCACCAAGAAAAAATAGTCTTCATTTGAATGGGGGATATCATAGATATTTTATTTACAAAACCTCTGATAAAAAATTCATAGCTTTAGGAGCTTTAGAAGACAAGTTCTGGTATAGATTTTGTGAAATAATTAATGCCCCGAACTCAGTTGTATCTGAAAAGGGAAAACCCTCTCAAATTATAAAAAAAGTACAACTAATTATTAATTCTAAAACTGGAGCTTTTTGGAAAAAAAAATTTTCAAATGAACAAGACGTTTGTTGTACACTTATAGAAAAAGTTGAAAATTTAGTAAAAGATCCACACCTACAAGAAAAAAAGCCTTCTCTAAAAGACCAGTTTTTAAAAAAAAGTATACCTCCTATAATAAGTACAGCAATAAATAAAAATATAAATAACTCAAAAAAAAATCAAAAAGCTCCCTTGCTAGCACAACATAACTATATTATTAATAAATTATGAAAAATTTATTAATAACTAATACTAAGTTAAATAATATTATTTCAGAAATTAAAAAAAATAATAACTGTGAGATATTGATAGTTAAAAAAAACTTTAAAGATGTTCTAAAAAAAAAAACTAAACAATTCAGTAAGATTATTTTAGTTACTGAAAAAATATTACCTAGAAATTCAGAGATTTATAAGACAATTAGTAACTTTATTAAAAATGAAAAATGTTCTTTTATTGAAATAGGGCATAATAAATCAAAAGTCCCAAAAGATAAAGCTAGTTCCAATGCACTAATAAATGGGTCTGGAAACAATACTATGCTTGTAATAGAAAAAATAATTGAAATGCCAAATGTCTAAAACCATACCATATAACAGAAGTTTAAAAAAAATTACTCCTTATGAACCAGGAAAGTCTCAAAATAAAAAAAGATCAAAACTTCCTCTTATTAAGCTCTCCTCTAATGAGGCATGTCTAAGCTTTAGTAGTATAACTATTAAAAAAATTAAAAAAATTAATCTTAAGTTATCAAATTACCCTGACTCACAAGCAAATATTTTAAGAGATAAAATATCAAAATTATATAAAATTGGAAAAAATAATATTATTTTTGGAAATGGTTCTGATGAAATTTTTTTTATGATTTGCAATGCTTTTTTATCTAAAGGATTAGAAGGTTTATATAGCAAATATGGCTTTTTAATTTATCCTCTAGCAATTAATGCAGCAGGAGCAAAAGCTGTATTCGCTAATGAAAAAACTTACAGAGCAAACGTTGCTAATCTTATATCTAAAACAAATAAAAATACTAGAGTATGCTTTATTGCTAACCCAAACAATCCTACAGGAACATATCTAACTAAGACTGAAATTAGAAAATTAAGAGAACAGCTTCCTTCATCTTGTTTATTAGTAATAGACTCTGCTTATTCTGAATATGTAACTCAAACTGACTATTCAGACTCTATTTCATATGCGAAAAAAAGAAAAGATATCATAGTTACCCACACCTTTTCAAAAATATTTGGATTATCTTCTTTAAGGTTAGGCTGGGCTTACTGCCCTGAAAGTATTACAAAAGTTTTAGAAAAAATTAGACCAGCTTTTAACCTGAATGCATATGCCCAGAAAATTGGCAATTTAGTTCTAGATGACAAAGACTTCTTAAAAAAATCAATAAAGCATAACAGTTATTGGATAAACTGGCTTTCTCAAGAATTCTCTAAATTAGGAGTAAAAGTTATACCAAGTGTCGCAAATTTTGTTACAATTGTATTTAATAATTCAAAAAGTGCTTCTATTTTTGCAGAATGCTTGGAGAAAAAAAATGTTTTTGTAAGAATGTTAAATGCTTATAAAATGCCCAACTGTATAAGAATTACTGTAGGGAATGAATTGCAAAATAAAACATTAATAAAGTTTTCAAAGAAAATATTACAGGAAATAAAATGATTTTATATGATTACCCTAAAGCCCCTAACCCTATGAGAGTCAACCTATTTATTAATGAAAAGAAAATTAAAGTTGAAAGAGTTCATGTAGATTTATCTAAACATCATAACCTTAAAACAAAGTTTTTAAAACTCAATCCATGGGGAACAGTTCCTTTTCTAAGATACAAAAATCAAACTATATGTGAAAGTATTGCTATTTGTAGATTGTTAGACTTTAAAGTTCCTTTTCCAAAACTCTTCGGCAATAACCCGATGGAAGTAGCAAAAATCGAAATGTATATAAGAAAAATCGAGTTTGATGGACTACAAGCAGTTGGTGAAGCTTTTAGAAATTCTGTTAGTGCTTTTAAAGAAAGAGTTTTTGCAGGACCTAATAAAATTTCAGCAATTCCAGAGCTTGTAAATAGAGGAAAAAAAAGGTCAATTTTATTTTTTAACTTTCTAGAAAAGACTCTAAAAAATCAAAAGTATGTTGCAGGTAATAAGTTTAGTATTGCTGATATAGACGCCTACACTGTTTTAACATTCGCAAATTGGATCAAAATAAATGGAAGAGAAAATAAAAAAAATATTACAGCGTGGGCTGAAAAATTAGAAAAAAGAAAGTCTTTTAAAGATTATTTTAATCTAATAAGTTAAATTAAATGTATAAGATATAGGATCGTTTATGAGTTTTGATGAACTAACAAATAATAGTTTTACTAATAAAATATTAGAACAAGTTTTGCATGGTTGTGATGACGGTGAATTATTCTTTGAGGATACAATTAATGAAAGCTTTCTATTTGATGATAGCGTTCTTAAAAATTCATCATTTAATAAAATTAAAGGATTTGGTTTAAGAGCTATTAATGAAGAATTAATTGGTTATTCCCACTCTAATAGTATTGATTTGTCCTCTCTTAAAAATGCTGCTGAAGTAGTTTCCTCAGTAAAAAAAGGTTATTCGGGCACTTTATCATTAGAACCAAAAAAAACAAATAAGATACTCTACACTGATAAAAATCCTATAGAATCAGTTGATTACAAAAAAAAAATAAAACTTTTAAAAGATATAAATGAATATGCTAGAAAGTTAGATGGTAGAACAAGGCAAGTTTCAATTTCATTATCAGGAAATTATCAAAAAATAAATATTTTAAGGCCTAGTGGTGATATTTTAGAAGATATAAGACCATTAGTCAGACTTAATATTTCTATAACTTTAGAACAAAATGGTAAAAAAGAGACTGGTTCAGTTGGACTAGGTGGAAGAAGTCTTTATGGAGAAATTTTTGCTGAAGAAGTTTGGAAAAAAGAGGTTAAAAAAGCACTTAAGCAAGCAGAGGTTATGATTGAAGCTAAAGATGCTCCTGCAGGAGAACAAACTGTAGTTTTAGGACCTGGGTGGCCTGGTATACTATTGCACGAAGCTATTGGTCATGGATTAGAAGGCGATTTTAATAGAAAGAAAATTAGTGTCTTCACAGAACTTATGGGAACTAAGGTAGCTGATGACGAGGTAACAGTTTATGATGATGGTACCATTGAAAATAGAAGAGGATCTTATATCATTGATGATGAGGGTACTCCTTCTGCTAAAACAATTCTTATTGAAAAGGGAAAATTAGTTGGCCTTATGCAAGATAGACAAAATGCAAGACTCATGAATGTTGAACCAACAGGAAATGGAAGGAGACAATCATATGCCCATCAGCCTATGCCCAGAATGAGCAACACTTTAATGGCAGCTGGAAAGCATGACCCCTTAGAAATTTTAAAAGGCACGAAAAAAGGAATTTTTGCAAAAACATTTGGTGGCGGGCAGGTTGATATTACAAATGGCAAATTTGTTTTTTCAGCCAGTGAAGCATATATGATTGAAAATGGGAAAATAACTTATCCTATTAAGGGAGCCACTCTCATAGGGTCAGGGTTTGAGGTTTTAAAGAATGTACAATATGTAGGAAATGATCTTCAAATGGATCCTGGAATCGGTACTTGTGGAAAAAACGGTCAGGGTGTGCCTGTTGGTGTAGGACAGCCTACTTTAAAAATAAAAGCTTTAACAGTTGGAGGAACTTCTAACTAGATTTAATAGGCAATACCTTTTAATAATTTTTCCATATTATTATTATATTCTTTACTAAAATTATTTAATAACTCTTTAGCCGGAGACATTTTTTTGTGTAAAATGTCTTCCAAGACATTTAAGTAAATACTTTCATTATTTCCTATAGCATCTTTAACGTTTCGCTTAGTTAAACTGTTTCTTGCTATTTCTAATAAATATCTTGCTATACCTATAACTTTTTCGCCATTTATCTCTGCATCTAAACCTTTTTTTGCTACATCATTAGACAGATTTTCTATATCATTTTGTGTCCATTTATCACAAATTTTTTCTGCTAAACTTATAGAGTCCTCACCATAAAGAACTCCAACCCAAAATGCAGGCAATGCGCATGTTCTTTTCCAATTTCCCGCGTCCGCTCCTCTTACTTCAATAAACTTTTTTAAACGAACTTCAGTAAAAATTGTTGAAAGATGATCCTCCCAATCTCCCATAGTAGGTTTTTCTCCTGGCATTGCATCAAGTTTTCCTTCTAAAAAGTCTGCAAAAGACTTTCCTGAACAGTCTACATATTTATTTTCTCTAACTATAAAGTACATAGGCACCGTTAAAGCAAAATCTACATAACTATTAAATCCAAAGTCTTCTTCTAATGCTACTTTTAAAACACCACATCTATCTGAATCGGTATCTGTCCATATATGCCTCCTTAAACTCTCAAACCCATTATTACTACCTTCATAAAATGGAGAGTTTGCAAATAAAGCTGTAACTATAGGTTGAATTTTTACAGCTAATCTAACCTTATTTATCATATCCTGCTCAGACTCAAAATCTAAATTAGCTTGTACTGTACAAGTACTATGCATCATTTCTAAACCTCTATTTCCTTTTTTAGGCATATACTTTCGCATTATTTGATATCTTGCTTTTGGCATAAATGGAACTTCTGATAAACTTTCATTAGGCCTTACACCTAAACCTACTAACAAAATATCTAGTTTTTTTCCTATATCTTTTACTAGTTTTAAATGTTCATTAGTCTCCTTACAAGTACTATGCAAACTTTTTAGAGGCGCTCCTGACAACTCTATTTGACCTCCTGGTTCCAATGTAATTGACTGCAACTTATTCTTTAAAGCAATAATATTTTTTTTCTCATAAACTTGATCCCAACCAAATTTACTTAATTCTCTTAAAAAAGAATTTATTCCTATTTTACCATCGTAAGTTAATGGTATGTATTTATTTTTATTTTGGGAAAATGTATAAGCAAATTTTTCATGTTCTGTTCCGACCATCCAATCACTTTTTTTCTTAAAACCGTTTTTAAACCAATTAATTAATTGTTCTTTATCTTCAATTTTATCAATATTTTTTTTCATTTACTTATTATCACTCAAATCAAGTTCTAGGGCGTGAAGCCCTTTTGTGAATTCTTCTTTTAGGATATCATAAACTATTTTATGCATAGATAATTTACTTTTATTATTAAAAACAGAAGACTTTATTTTAATATAAAAATGGGTTTCTGTATCTTCTTCTTTAATATTTCCATGATTTTTATGCATATAGCTATCATCTCTAATTTCTAAAACCTCAGGACTAAGTTGTTCTGTTAGTTTCTTTTTAATGATAGAATATCTTTGATTCATAAGCTTTCTAACCTTGCCAATAATATAAAAAAACATAATATAATAGTATGTTAAAAAATAAAAATATTTATTTAAGATCATATAATGAAGCTCATGAGTATGAGCAACTAAGGCTAACAAAATATTGTGAATGGCCAGGTTGTGAAAAAAAAGGTGAGTATAGAGCTCCTACTTCAAGAGAAAAACTGAGGACATTTAAGTTTTTTTGTCTAAAACATATAAAAGAATATAATAAAGCATGGGATTACTTTAAAGGTAGGAGTATCGAACAAATATACAGTGAAGTCTCTAACGATGCTTATTGGCATAGAAAGACTAAGAAAAAAATTAATAATTTTATTATAGAAGATGAATTAAGTTTTTTTGATAAAAAAGAACATTCTTTTGGTTCATACCTTAATCAGAGCAAGGTTACAGAAAAAAATGTTAGAAGTTGTCTTAGGATTTTAAATTTAGAAGAATTATGCAATATTAATCAATTAAAAAAGCAATATAAGAAAATGGTTAAAAAATTCCATCCAGACTTGAACCAATCAGGTTGCAAAGAAAAAATTATTAAACTTAATAATGCTTATTCCTCTTTGCTAAACTTTCTTAAAAAGTAAACACTATGGCGAATATAATAAAAAAAGAAGTTCGAGATAAAAACAAAGAGCCAAATACAAATATTTTCGCCAAAAAAGTTTTTAATATTAATTGGGATATAGAAATACCAGCATTTTTAGAAAAAGACGAATATGTTCCAAATATAGATGAAAATTACTTTTTTGAAGAAGATACTACAAAAGCTATACTAGCAGGTTTTAAACACAATAGAAGAGTGATGGTACAAGGCTATCATGGTACTGGAAAATCTACTCACATAGAACAAGTAGCTGCAAGGTTAAATTGGCCTTGCATTAGAGTTAATCTAGATAGTCATATTAGTAGAATAGATTTAATAGGAAAAGACTCTATTGTATTGGAAAATGGAATGCAAATTACCAAATTCAAAGAAGGTATAATTCCATGGGCATTGCAATACGGTGCAGCCTTAGTTTTTGATGAATATGATGCAGGTAGGCCAGATGTTATGTTTGTTATACAAAGAGTATTAGAATTAGAAGGGAAGTTAACTTTACTAGAACAAAATAGAGTTATTGTTCCTCATCCTAATTTTAGGTTGTTTTGCACAACAAATACAATAGGTTTAGGAGACACAACAGGTATGTATCATGGCACTCAGCAAATCAATCAAGGGCAAATGGATAGATGGAATATTGTTTCAACTTTGAATTATTTGGACGAAGATACCGAATTAAAAATTATTTCTTCTAAAACCAAAGACTTTATTAGGAAGTTCAAAAAAGAAAATTTAGTTCTAATGATAAAATTAGCAAATTTGACCAGAGTTGGTTTTAAAAATGGAGACATCTCAACTGTGATGTCACCAAGGACAATAATTACATGGGCTGAAAACTCTTGTATTTTAGATGACATAGATTACGCATTCAGACTTACCTTTTTAAACAAATGTGATGAAGCAGAAAGAAATATTATTGGAGAGTATTTTCAAAGGTGCTTTGCAAGAGATTTACCAGGAAATTGGACTAACTTTGTAGATTCTATTTCTGATGCTGAAGAATGAAAAAAAAAAAAATTAGAACAGGTGATGAATTTCAGAAATCTATAGAAAGCACTGTAAAAGCAATTTCAGAAGAAAAAAACTTAAATATATATTTTGGTGATACAAAAAATAATAATACATCAGATATAATTCTACCAGTTGTGAAGAGTTCTTCTGAATTAAGTGATATAAAAAAAATTAGAGGTATGAGCGACTCTGCATCTTTAATAAAAAAGTATCATGATAAAAATCTACATAAAAAACTATCTCCTTCCAAAGAAGATCATAAAGTAATCTTTGATGAATTGGAAAATATGAGATGTGAAGTTTTGGGATCTGTTGCAATGCCAGGAGTAAAAAAAAATATCTCTGAATTTTCAGAAGTAGATGTAATAGATAAAAAAAATAATGCTATCAAAGTCTCTAAAGAAAAAACTATAAAAATGTTATTAAGAGATTTTTTATTAAAGGAAAAACTTTCCATAAAATATAAAGAAATCCTTGATAAGGATCATAAAAAATTTGAATATTTTTTAAAAAGTTATAAAAAAAATATTTTATCCCTAGTGAATAACCAGACAGAATTTAGTACTTTCATCAATGAAATCTTAGAAAAAATATTTATAAAAACAGAAAACTCTGAAAAAGAAGATAGCCAAGAAGATAATGAAGAAGAAAGTAGTTCAGATAAAAATGATGAGATAGATGAACAAGAAAAGCTTGTTGATGAGAATTTTGTATCTGATGATTTGATGGAAAAGTTAGATAGTGATGAAGTTAGTAAAAGCGAAAACCTTGAATTTAGCGATGGAAGTGATGACTCAAATTTAGAGTTTATTAGTAAACCTAATTCTGATTCAGAAGGCAAATCTGACTTCAAATACAATGTTTATACAACCAAATTTGATAATATTATAAATGCAAGCAAACTATGCGATATAAATGAAACTTTAAATCTAAGAAAACAGTTAGATAAGCAAACTGACAGACTAGACTCAACCATTACAATTTTAGCAAATAAACTTCAAAGAAAACTTTTAGCAAAACAAAAAAGGTGGTGGGAATTTGATTTAGAAGAAGGCATATTAGATAGTGGAAAATTAGCTAGAATTATTGTATCTCCAGAAAACTCTTTATCATATAAAAAAGAAGCAGAGGCAGACTTTAAAGATACTGTTGTTAGTCTATTAATTGATAACTCTGGTTCTATGAGGGGAAGGCCCATTACTATCGCTGCTATATCTACTGATATTCTTGCTAAAACATTGGAAAGGTGTGGAGTTAAAGTAGAAGTGCTTGGATTTACTACAAAAACATGGAAGGGTGGTAGAGCTAGAGACTATTGGATTAAAAATAACAAACCTACCAACCCTGGTAGATTAAATGAATTACTGCATATTGTATACAAACATGCGGACCATCCAATAAGAAGAAGCAAGCAAAACTTTGGCATTATGCTAAAGGAAGGATTGCTAAAAGAAAATATTGATGGGGAAGCACTAGAATGGGCATTTAAAAGAATTATTAATAGGCCAGAAAAAAGAAAAATTCTCATGGTTGTTTCTGATGGAGCACCTGTTGATGATAGCACTTTATCTTCCAATAATGTAAATTTATTAGATCTTCACCTAAAAAATATAATTAATTTAATAGAAAAAAAGAGTAGTGTGGAGCTAGCTGCAATAGGAATTGGTCATGATGTAAGCAGATATTATGCTAAAGCAGTTACAATTTTAGATGTTGACGAACTTGCAGAGGTAATGTCAAAAAAACTTATTGAGATGTTTTAATTTTTTCAAAGTCTAACTTCTTTAAAATATTTTTTTTATATTTTTTTGCTAGGCTTGATAGTTTCTTTGCATCAGAATTTAATAAAAACTTATCAATGCCACCAGACTTTTCTACAGTTCTTAAAGTTGAAGCAGCAACTTTAAAGCTAAGTTTACTTTCTAATTTTTCACTGTACAGACTAACTGACTGTAGATTTGGAAAAAACTTTCTTTTACTTTTATTATTAGCGTGGCTAACATTATTTCCAGTCATAGAATTCTTGCCAGTTAAATCACATTTTTTTGTCATAATATTTCCTCAGAGATAAAATAATATAAAATTTAAAAAGCTTCAACATTTAATTATATATTAGATTTTTTTCCATACTTTACCATATTGAATACTTTATAAATTGCATCTAGTAAATTTGTACCAGGACCAAAAACTTCAGATACACCTTTTTCTTTTAATAAACTGTAGTCTTCTTTTGGAATTACTCCGCCACAAATTACTAGAAATTTTTCTTTATTCTTATTTACTAAATCCATAAATTTTGGGACTAAAGTTAAATGACCTGCAGCATGACTAGAAATTCCTACCACATCCGCATCACTGTTTTTTGCTTGATTAAAAAGTTCTTCAGGTGTCAAAAATAATTTTGAAAGTTCTACTTCAAAACCTAGATCTGCAAAAGATGATGCAACAACTTTGGCACCTCTATCGTGACCATCTTGACCTAATTTACATACAAAAATTTTAGGAGCTCTTCCTTTCGTTTTTTTAAAATCTTTGATACTGAACTTAAGATCATTAATTATGGTTTTGTCATCAAAGTTTTCAGAATAAATATTCTTTGAAATTTTTGGCTTAGCTTCAAATCTTCCAAATACCTCTTCTAAAGCTGAAGATATTTCCCCTACAGTAGCTCTAACTTTAACTGCCTCTACTGATAAGTCTAATAAATTACCACTATTACTTAAAGCTGCATTTTTTAAATTTTTTAGAGCTGTCGATACTTTAGAAGATTCTCTTTTTTGTTTTATTTTTTTAAGTCTTTCTAATTGATTCTCTATAACTTTAGAATTATTAATTTTTAGGATTTCAAAGTCTTTTTCATTACTATTTAAAAATTTATTCACCCCAACTATTACCTTTTTTCCACTATCAATTTCAGCCTGTTTTAATAAGGCAGATTTTTCTATGAGCTCATTAGGGTATCCTTGTTCTATAGCTTTTGTCATCCCTCCTAGATCCATTATTTTATCAATAAGATTACCTGAGTTTACTATCATAGAGTTAGTTAAGTTTTCCATAAAATAACTTCCAGCTAATGGATCAATTACATCACAAATATTGGTTTCATGTTGAAGAATTAATTGAGTATTTCTTGCTATTCTAGACGAACTTTCTGTTGGAAGCGCGACTGCTTCATCAAACGAATTAGTATGTAGAGATTGAGTTCCTCCTAATACTGCTGCCATTGCTTCAACGGTTGTTCTAATAACGTTATTGTATGCATCTTTTTCTGTTAAAGAAACTCCAGAGGTTTGACAATGTGTCCTTAACATTAAAGATTTATTGTCTTTAGGATTAAATAATTCTTTAACCTTTTGTGCCCACAAAAATCTAGCTGCTCTCAACTTTGCAATTTCTACAAAAAAATTCATTCCTATACCAAAAAAAAATGAGAGTCTCGGTGCAAACGAGTCTACATTTAAACCTTTTTCTAGAGCGGCATTTATATATTCAATTCCATCAGCTATAGTAAAAGCTAGTTCTTGCACTTCGGTAGCTCCAGCTTCTTGCATGTGATATCCTGAAATTGATATAGAATTAAACTTAGGCATAAATTTTGAAGTATAACTTATAATATCTGAAATTATTTGTATTGAATTCTTAGGCGGATATATGTAGGTATTTCTTACTAAAAATTCTTTTAAAATATCATTTTGTATAGTTCCAGATAAAAATTTACGGTCAACACCCTGTTCTTCACCTGCTACAATGTATGATGCCAATATAGGAAGAACAGCGCCGTTCATTGTCATAGAAACACTCATTTTATCTAGAGGAATTCCCTTAAATAAAACCTTCATATCTTCTACAGAGTCAATAGCGACTCCTGCTTTACCTACGTCTCCTGCTACTCTGGAGTGGTCACTATCATATCCGCGATGAGTTGGAAGATCAAAAGCGATAGAAAGACCTTTTTGCCCATCTCTCAGACAATCTTTATAGAACTTATTTGACTCTTCTGCAGTAGAAAAACCAGCATATTGTCTTATAGTCCATGGTTTTCCTTTATACATAGTAGCTTTTGGACCTCTTAAAAAAGGAGGTAGGCCTGGAAATGAATTTAGATGCTCTAGTCCATTTAAATCTTCTTCTGTATATAAAGATTTGAATAATACTCCATCAGGAGACTTCCATTCTAATTCTTTCTTTTCTTTATTTTTTTCTAACTCTTTATCTGCTAATAATTTCCAGTCATTCCAATTCTTTTTAATAAACTTACTCATATTTAAGCATCTTCTCTGGAAGACCAGGGAAGCTTGGCAATCGGTATACCTTCCTCAATTAACTCTTCCGCTTGTTCTTTGGTTGTTTCTCCTCTGATAGGTCTGGATTTTGTCTCTCCATAGTAGATTTTTTTAGCTTCTTCAGTGAAATTCTTACCAACATCTTCTGTGTTGCTTTCTATGAATTGTTTAAATTCTTTTAATTTTGTTTTAAATTTTTTATTTTCATCTAGTACTTTTTTTTCATCAAAGCTTTTATTAGATTTTTTCGCACCTTTAAGTTTAGGTGCCATTAGCGCTTTTTTTACCTTGTTTGAATTACATATAGGACAATTTATTAATTTTTTCTTATGTTGCTTATCATATTGCTCAGAAGAAGCAAACCATGCTTCAAAAGTATGTCCATTTTCACAGTTTAAATCATATAAAATCATTTTGTTCCCAATATATTCTATTATTACATAAAATATATTACAATAATTCTATATTGTAATATATTTTAATTTTACAATACTTTAATTATAATACATGTTAAAAGAAGCTTCAGAATGGGTCAAAATTTGCGTTAATGATATAAATAAAGCAACTATTAATAAAATTGTTTTAGATCTAGCATGTGGATATGGTAGAAACTCAATATTCCTATCAAATAAAGGTTATAAAGTTATTTCAGTAGATTTGAATTTTTCATGTCTATCTAGTTTCTCAAAAAAAAATATATTAAAAATACAATCAGACATTGAAAACTCACACACATGGCCATTTGGGCAGAATTCTTTTGATTTGGTAGTAGTTACGAATTTTTTGAATAGAATGATTTTTGCGAATATAAGAAAAGTTATTAAAAAAAATGGTTACTTAATTTACGAAACTTTTGGAGAAGGTCATGAAAAGTTTGGAAAACCAAAAAACAAAGATTATTTGCTTGAAGAAGGTGAATTATTAAAACTCACCAAAAAAATGCAATTAGTTTGTTATGAAGAAATTAAAGTAATTAACTTTAAAGAGAAATTTATTAAGCATAGAATTTTATGTAAAAATGTTTGATAAAAAAAAAATTATTTATAATAGAAAGCGGGCTTTAAAAGCCTGCGATAAAAAAGTTAATATATTTTTAAATAAATTGTCTGAGGATGCTATGCAAAGATTAGGAATAGATAAAGCTAGAAGCTTTAGTATTCTTGAAATATTACCTACGAGCAATGCTTTTGTTAAAACATTAGAAAAAGAAAAAATCCATTGTGTGGTATATAAAACTTTTTTTTCTAGCGAAATAAAAAAGGATAAAAAAATACTTACAATTAACCATAGTAATTTATCTAGTATAGAGGATGAGAAATTTGATTTTTGTATAAGCTTTTTCCCAATTTTTACAGGACCTGATCTAGCCCATGCTCTCAAATCTATACAAAAAGTTTTAAAATTTAATGGCAAATTTTTATTTTTATTTTTTTCTGCTGAAAGCTGCTCAGAATTAAAAAGTATTTTTAGTAATACATTTAAAACTAAAGCTAAAGAAATGTTCATGCCAAGCCCTGATATATTATTATTAGGAAATATTACAAATCAGCTAGGGTATAAAAATGTAGTAGTTGATAAAACAAACTTTCGCATTACTAGTAATTTACCTAAAGAAATATGGAGCTTTATAAGAGCAATTGGAGCATCAAATTGTTTGCTTAAAAGAAACAAAAAAGCAATTTCAAGACACAACTATAATAAGTTATGTAAAGAAATAAAACTTATTTTATCTGAGGATGGAAAAATTATAAATAAGATTTCTATTAATTATCTAATAGGTACAAAATAAACTAGCTTCTGTAATCAGCATTTATCTCTATATATTTTTTAGTTAAATCACAAGTCCATACTTTACTAGACCCAGCACCTAAAAACAAGTCTATAAACAAGTATATGTCATCTTTTTTAAGATGCTTTGTAACTATATTTTCATTATAGTTTCTAATAATTTCTCCATTTTTTATTACGTAGTTTTTTCCAATTTTTATTGAAATTTTATTTTGTTTTATAGTTGATGATGACTTTCCTATTGCCATAATTATTCTACCCCAATTAGCATCCTCTCCTGCTATTGCAGTTTTTACTAACAAAGAATTAGCAATACTTAATGCTACATTCTTTGCTTGTTTATTGTTTTTAGCTCTTACTACCTCAATCTCTATAAGTTTTTTTGCGCCCTCTCCATCGACAACTATCTTTTTTGCTAGATCTATTGATAAATCATCTAAGTCCTTTTGAAACTTTTTTAATTGCTTGTTATTAAAGTATTTTTTTTTATTAGAATTTTTTCTTTTTATTGAAAAAATACTTACCATATCGTTTGTGGAAGTATCTCCATCTACTGTTATGTTATTGAATGATTTTTGTATTGAAGAATTTAACATTTTACTCAGTTGTGAAGATGTTAAGTTTGCGTCTGTAAATATAAATGCAAGCATTGTTGCCATATTTGGAGCAATCATTCCAGAACCTTTACATATTCCAATGATACTAAATTTTTGATTTCCTATAATAGTTTGTTTAAAGGCCCCTTTTGGAAAAGTATCTGTTGTTGTAATTGCTTTAGCAAATGATAACCAATCTTGGTTTTTTTTGCTTTTTTTTGATAACATTATAGGAAAGGCGTTTATAACTTTTTCTATGGGTAATTGCTCTCCAATTACACCAGTTGAAGAAATTAGAATATTCTCTTTTCCACATTCAAAAATTTCAGCTAATTCATTTACTATTTTTAAAACATTTTGATACCCTTCCCGTCCTGTATAGGCGTTAGCATTTCCTGAATTTACAAATAATAGTTTTGCTTTTCCATTATTTTTTATTTTTTTTAACCATTTAATATTTGGAGCCGCTGTTTTAGATTTAGTTAAAACTGTTGCTACATTTGCCAACTCTGTAAAACTTACCAATACTACATCTTCTTTAACTTTACTCTTTATTCCAATATTAGCAGTATTAATATTTATACCTTCAATAGGTTTAATTTTTGAAAAAACTTGTATAATTTTTTTCTTCATAAGTTTATAAAATAATATATAACCTATTATAAATACAAGATTAATAATATAAAAACCTGAGGAATATGTTCTCTTTTATTAAAAATAACTTTTTTACATCACATAATCAGAAAACTTTAAATAGTTATAATAAATTATTAGAAAAGGTAAACCAAGAAGAAGACTATGTAAAAAAACTAGCTGATAGTGATTTAAAGTATAATACAAAAAAATTTAAGGAGAAGTTAAAACAAGGAGAAACATTAGATAGCTTATTACCTAAGGCTTTCGCTAATGTAAGAGAAGCAAGTATCAGAACACTTAGCCAAAGACACTATGATGTACAAATAATTGGAGGAATAGCCTTGCATAATGGAAAAATTGCTGAAATGAAGACTGGAGAAGGAAAAACCCTTGTTTCAACTTTGGCAGCATATTTAAATGCTTTATCCGGTAAAGGCGTGCATGTTGTTACTGTTAACGACTATTTAGCAAAAAGAGACAGTGAGTGGATGGGTAAAATCTATAATTTTCTAGGCCTTTCTGTTGGACATATTTATTCAGGAATGCCTGAGATAGATAGAAAACAAGCATATGAAAGCGATATTACATACGGTACAAATAATGAATTTGGCTTTGATTATTTAAAAGATAACATGAAGTTTAAAAAAGAAGAGATGAATCAAAAAGTTTTTAATTATGCAATTATAGACGAAGTTGATAGTATTTTAATTGATGAAGCCAGAACTCCCTTAATCATTTCTGGTCCAGTTGAAGATAATACTGATTTTTATAAAACAATTAATAGCTTTGTCAGAGGTCTTCCTAAAGATAAGTTTGAGATAGATGAAAAGTCTAAGTCTATAAATTTAAATACCTTAGGAATTGAATTTTTTGAAAACCTACTTTCGAAAAAAAATATCATTAAAGACAAAAATCTCTATAGTCCCGAAAATATAAACGTCCTACATTTTATAAATCAATGCTTGAAAGCAAATTTTTTATTTCATAAAGATAAGGATTATTTGGTGAAAGATAACCAAGTAATAATAGTAGATGAGTTTACTGGCAGAATGATGGAAGGCAGAAGGTATTCTGAAGGCTTGCATCAGGCTATTGAAGCAAAAGAAAATGTAATTATTCAAAATGAAAATCAAACCTTAGCATCTATAACTTTCCAAAATTACTTTAGAATGTATCCAAAGCTAGCTGGTATGACAGGAACTGCAAAAACAGAAGCTGCTGAATTTTCTGAAATTTATTCACTTGATGTTTTACAAATTCCCACTCATAAAAATATGATAAGAACTGATAATAATGACGAAATTTATAGAACCAGAGAAGAAAAGTGGGATGCTATATGTAAAGAGGTTCTAAAGGCTTGCAATAGGGGTCAACCTGCATTAGTAGGTACTACTAATATAGAAACATCAGAGCTAATATCGAAGAAATTAAGAAAATTAAAAATTAATCATCAAGTCTTAAATGCAAGATATCATGAAAAAGAGGCAAACATTATATCGCAAGCAGGAAAACCTTATTCTGTGACCATAGCTACTAATATGGCTGGAAGAGGAACAGATATTCAACTAGGTGGAAATTTAGAAGAACAGAAAAATAATGATCAAAAATATATTGAAAAAATTGATTTTGATAAAAAAAGAGTTATGGAAAATGGTGGCCTTTATGTTATTGGAACAGAACGTCATGAAAGTAGACGAATTGATAATCAATTAAGAGGCAGGTCAGGTCGTCAGGGAGATCCAGGATCTTCAAAATTTTTTATTTCTTTAGAAGATGACTTAATGAGAATATTTGGCTCTGAAAGACTTGATGCAATTTTAAAAACATTAGGTTTAAAAGAAGGCGAAGCAATAATACATCCATGGATTAGTAGAGCTATAGAAAAAGCACAATCTAAAGTTGAAAATAAAAACTTCGAAATAAGAAAAAACTTACTCAAGTTTGACGATGTTATGAATGATCAAAGAAATGTTGTTTATAGCCAAAGAAAGGATATTTTAGAAACTAAAAATCCTTATCATTTTTTTCTAGAAATTTTAGAAGGTACTATAGAAAATATTTTAGAAATTATAATAAGTGAAAAAAAAGATGATGATAATAATAAAGAAGAAATTAAGAAAGAGTTTAAAAATAGTCTGGGCTTATTAATAAATAATATCTCTTCAAATGATAAAAATAGTATTAAAAAAGAAATATTTAATCACATTAAAAATATTTTAGAAAAAAAAATTATTATAGTTGGTTCTGATAATTTTGATTTAATTATACGGCAATTGACTGTTCAGGTTCTAGATCAGCAGTGGAAGCAACATTTATTATCTTTGGACAACCTAAGACAAGGAATAGGCCTTAGAGCTTATGCTCAAAGAGATCCTCTAAATGAATATAAAAGAGAAGCTTTTACAATGTTTGAGGAAATGTTGAGTTCCATAAGAGTAATGATATCAAGATTAGTGATACTAATAGAGTTTAGAAGTGAGTCATCAATTGATAAAAAGAAATCATCTAATTACAGAGAAAGACTTAGAAATAAATAAATCTTTTATTAATTTACCATTGATAAAATATAGTTTGAAGATACTGAAGAAGTTCTTATCCATTTAAAGTTTCTTCCAAATGGAATAGGAAATAGCCCGACTTTTTTATCTAGCCTTAAATTATATTTTTCATAAAATTCGGTAATTTCATTTGGCTTTATATACTTATTCCAATTATGAGTTCCATTAGGGACTAGTTTTAAAATTCTCTCAGCAATTAGTATAGTTGTAAGATAGGATATAGTATTTCTATTTATGGTAGACAGTATAATAAGACCATTTTTATTCAAGCAAGAATTTATATTTAATAGAAAGTCTTTATAGTTGTTGACATGTTCTATTACTTCTAATGAGATAATAATATCATATTTAATAGACTTTTTTTTTAATAACTCTATACCTCCAACTTTATAATTTATATTTAGTTTTTGACTTGCTGCTCTTTTTTTTGCTATTTTTATAAGCGAGCTTGAAGTATCACAGGCAGTAATATTAGCTCCTTTTTTTGCTAGAGACTCTGATAATATTCCTCCACCACAACCTAAATCTAATATTTTTTTTTTTTTTAATATAGCTTCTAAGCTACTTAAACTATCATATCTATTTAAAACTCTTTCTTGTATAAACAACAATCTCGTCTTGTTCATAGAATGTAAAAGTTTAATAGGGCCTTCATCATCCCACCACTCATTCGAAAAACTGTCAAAATTACTTTGTTGCAATTTGTTATTCCTTTAACTTATTATTTAGATATTTATTAATATATAATTATAGAATAAAATGCAAATCATAGTTAAAAAATTCGGAGGAACCTCTTTAGCAGATTTATCTAGAGTAAACAGAGCAGTTTCTTATATAAAAAAAAGCTTGGCTTTAGGAAACAAAGTTGTTGTTGTTGTATCAGCTATGGGAAAAGAAACAGATAGACTTTTATCATTACTGGATAAATTGGAAGAATATAGAAAAAGCGATGATATTTCCTCATTACTATCGTCTGGAGAACAAGTCTCAAGTTCTTTTTTTTCAATTATTTTAAATAGAAATAATATAAAGGGTAAGTCATTTCAAGGCTGGCAAGTTCCTATTTATACTAATGATAGTTTTATTAATGCTATGATTACAGATATAGAAATAAAAAATATACTTAGTAGCTTAAAAAATAACTTTGTTCCTGTGATATCAGGTTTCCAAGGAATAAATAATGATAATAGAATTACAACTTTGGGACGAGGTGGATCTGATACAACAGCTGTTGCTATTGCTGCAAAACTAAAGGCTAAAAGATGTGATATATATACAGATGTGGAAGGAGTATATACTGCAGATCCTAGAATAGTTCCAAATGCAAGAAAAATGCACACCATTAACTTTGAAGAAATGTTGGAATTATCCTCATTAGGTGCTAAAATTTTGCATACGAGATCTGTTCAACTCGCTTTGCAGTACGATGTAAAGTTGCAAGTCTTATCTAGTTTTACAGGAAAGAAAGGTACTATGTTAGTGAAAGATACAAAAAGTTTAGAAAATCAGATTATCAGAGGTATTGCACATAGTAATAATGAAGCTTTAGTTACTCTTGTAGAGGTAAAAAATAAACCTGGCATTTCTGCGGTAATATTTAATGCACTGGCAGCTGAAGATATTAATGTTGATATGATAGTACAATCAGCTTCACCAAAAGATGAAAAAGTAACTTATGGCTATACCATAGAAAAAAGTGATGCTATAAAAACTAAGTCTTTAATGTTAAAAATACAAAAAAAGTTGTCTTTTAAAGAAGTAATTATTAATAAAAATATTTGCAAAGTATCTGTTGTCGGCTTAGGAATGAAAACAAATTCAGGGGTTGCTAATACTTTATTTTCTCAATTAGCAAAGTATAATATTAACGTACATGTCATTAGCACATCAGAAATAAAAATAAGTATTTTAATAGATGCTAAGTATAAGGAATTAGCTATAAGAACACTTCATGATGTATTTAAGTTAGGTAAAGCAAAAAAGTAAGCATGTTGCAAGAAAAAAAAAATTTTAAAAACTTTCTTGAACTAGGGACATTCATACAAAAAAAAAGAAGGGAAACTGGTGAAAGAATAGAAGCTATTTCTTCCAAACTTTTAATAAAAAAAAGTATATTAAAGAATATTGAAAATGGAATATTTTCTCAAAATGATTATGAGAAAAATAGTTATCTAAAAGGATTCTTAAAAACTTATATGAGAGACCTTAAACTTCTTGAGATTTGTGACATTGAAAATTTATTTGTAAATAGTTCAATAGATATAAAAAACTCTGGTGTCTCTTTAGATAATAATAAGGCAGATGATCATAAGCTTGGATCCCTTATTATTTTAATATCCCTAATATTGATTGGTATATTATTTTTATTTTGGAATAGAAATACATACTACGAACTTTTTGAATTAGAAAAACTTTTAAGATAGCGTTATTATGGAATATTTTAAGAATAAATTAAAAAGAAGAAAAACTAGATTGGTAACTCTAGGAAAAATAAAAGTAGGAAGTGAAGCTCCTATAACAGTACAATCAATGACTAATACTGTTACTCATAACTTAGAAGCAACTCTAAAACAAATTATTGCTTTAGAAAAAGCCGGTGCAGATTTAATAAGAGTATCTTGTCCAGATGAGAGTTCTACCAAAGCACTAAAAAAAATAGTAGTAAAAGCTAAAGTTCCAATAATTGCTGACATACATTTTCATAGTCAGAGGGCAATAGAGGCTGCAGAGGCAGGGGCCGCCTGTTTAATAATTAATCCTGGTAATATAGGAAATATTGAAAAAATTAAAAGTGTAGTAGATGCGGCTAAAAAAAATAATTGCGCTATAAGAATTGGAGTTAATGCTGGATCATTGGAAAAAGAATTTATTGATAAATATTATAGAGCTACTCCTGAAGCAATGCTAGCGAGTGCTTTAAAACATGTTAAAATTTTAGAAAGTCTTAAATTTTATAATACAAAAATTAGTGTAAAAGCATCAAATGTGCAGCTAGCAATTGACTCATACAAATTATTGGCAAAAGCAACAAATTACCCTCTACATCTAGGAATAACAGAGGCTGGAAGCCTAATCACTGGAACTGTAAAATCTTCTATAGGAATAGGAAGCCTTCTAAATCAAGGAATAGGTGATACCATTAGGGTGTCACTGTCTGATGACCCAATAAATGAAGTTAGGGTAGGAATTGATATTTTAAATGCCTTAGGAATTAGAAAATCAGGATTAACTATAATTTCTTGTCCATCATGCGCTAGACAGCAATTTGATGTAATAGAGACTGTAAAAAAAATTGAACATAAATATTCAGGCATTAAAAAACATATTAGTATCTCAATCCTTGGATGTGTTGTTAATGGCCCAGGTGAAGCTAAGCATGTAGACCTAGGAGTTACTGGCGGAGGAAACAATAATCATCAAATTTATTTAAATGGGAAAAAAAGCTTCATAAGCAAAAATCAAGACCTTACAAAGGTTCTTTCAGAACTGATTGATGAAAATTTAAAAAATGAATAATAAAAAAATCTCTACAGTAAGAGGAATGCACGATACTTATGGAACTTCCTTCTATAAACAAAGAAATATTATAGAAAGTTTTATAAAAGTAGTATCCCTTTTAAACTTTACTCCTATGAATACTCCAATTATAGAACATAGTGAGGTATTTCTTAGAACATTGGGAGGCTCTTCAGATGTAGTAATGAAAGAAATGTATACCTTTTTAGACAAAAGCAATGATAGTGTAACATTAAGGCCTGAAGGAACTGCTGGTATTGCAAGAGCCTTAATATCAAATGGCTTTACCCAAAACTTGCCTCAAAAATATTTTTATTATGGTCCTATGTTTAGATATGAGCGCCCTCAACAAGGAAGATTGAGACAATTCAATCAAGTAGGTTTAGAATTTTTTGGAAAGGGCAGCTATCTTGAAGATTGTGAAGTTATAAGAGCAGCTCATCATTTTTTAATTGAACTAGATATAAAAAAAGATGTAAAACTTAAAATAAATACTATTGGAAAAA
>CACEBX010000003.1 GCA_902557845.1 Rhodospirillaceae bacterium
CTTGATAATAAGAGTAAAGTTGTTTTATATAAAACAGAGGGTAATTTTAAAACTGATTTAGATCTATATGGTAGTACAGATTGTTTGGGTGTATTTAAAAAAATTAATAATGCCGCAGATTTAGATCTTACCTGTGAATTTGTTGACCAAAATAATAACAAAATGTGGGCAACTTTAATAAGACAAACTGAGGATATAGATGCAGGGGTAGGAAGAATGTTTATATTTGGAGGAACAGGAAAGTGGAATTATTTAAAAGGTACTTCTTGCAAATACGCAGTGACCTTAAACAATTCAATATGGTTTACTTCTACTATTTGTAATGTAGATGAAGACAAATATAGTAAATTTAAAAAGGAAGAGTAAATGATTACAGAAACTTTTTTACCAATGTTTTATATGTTAATCATATGAAAAATAATTTTGTAAAAAGTAGAGATAAAAAATCTTAAAACTTTAAGTTTCAAGATTCTCATTCCCTTTACTGGCATCTTTAGGAATACATTCTGATTTTGTTTTAATTTCTTTGCCAGGAAATTTAAAAGAGAAGTCTATTTTTTTTGATGCTTTTAAACATTCTTCTTTATTACTATAGGTTATTCTAAGTTCTATATCTTTTGACTCTTTTTCAGGAGCGCTTAGAGTAAGTACAATTAAAAGAATATATGTCATAAACCGTTTATAATACCCTTATCATAAATATCAGAATAGAAATCAGAACTTAATTCAGAATACTATAAATAAGATTATAATTATAATATAACATATGTTATAAACTACCATTTGGTCTAAAATTAACTTATTTTATATAATATAGTAATGGAGGTATGAAATGAGGATAGTATTGCTTTTACTTTTTTATTTATTTTTTGCAAAAAATCTATTTTCTGGTGAAATGTTATGGAATGCTTACGGTCATTATGAATTTGATAAGGTATTTAATCTTTCAGAGAATAAACAGATATATTTTTTTAATAATAAACTTGTTACTACAACAAGCATAGGACATAACTCAAGTGGAGGGTGTAAAGGACATGTATTGTACGAGAATAATATAGATAAAGGGGGTTTTTTTGTTTGTGAGTCAATGGATACTGATGGAGAAAAGTTTTTCACAGAATTTTCAGCAACCAGAGGAGAAAAAGAAGCATATGGTTTACAAAAGTTTAAAATCATTGCTGGCAGTGGAAAGTGGACAGAATTAGTCGGGCAATCATGTATTGGGGCATGGTCTCAAATAAGACCCCTAGATAAAGAACTTAAAAATGCTAGTTTTCTTTGGAAAGGAAAATGTGAAGTACCTGACAAGACTCTCGATAGAGTAAGAAATTATAAAAAACCTCAGTAACATATTAGAAGGGAGTATTTTATGAAAATAGTATTTTGCTTAGTTTTATTTTTAACTTTTAGTATAAAGTCTGCGGAATTTACTTTTGAAGCATATGGTTTAATTAATATTGAAAACTCTGTGGTTACAAAAAATAAAGAATACACATATTTTTCTTATAAAAATGAGGGCGTTATAATCACAAACATTGATAGAGTAGGAGAAAGTCATTGTGCAGGAGGTTTAAATATAAGTAGAGGCAGAATGAATGGTGATGTTCTTTGTGAAAATATAAGTGGCGAATATTATTTTTATACAAAGTATTCAAACTTCAATATGGACCCTACAAATAATATATTAAAATTTGAAATAGTAGACGGAACAGGACCTTTTTTAGAATTGGTCGGACAGAAATGTACTGCTGCATATCTACCTATTCAATCAGATAAATATTTATTTAAAGGAAAATGTGATATACCTGATGCCAACTTTCTCAGAATGAAAAACTTTAAAGACTAAAAATTGGTTTTGCAAAGTTACTTCATCGGTCAAAACTATTCTATTACTGCAGAATAGCAGTGTAGTGGTATAATAAGTTAGTTTTTATATTATTTTAATACCTTTAGCATTTAATTTAAATCAAAGGAGAAGAATATGAAGTATTTTAAAATTTATTTATTAATTTTTTTTTTTGTTGTTAAATTATTTAAAAGCAAATTCATCAGATAATATTAATCACATTAAAAGTTTATTAGAAGGTAGGTATGAACTTGTTTATTGGAAACAAGATAATTTGAAATTTAATTATCCACAAATAGCAGGTACATTAGTTGTAAAAGATAATAAAATATCATTCACTTTAGATAGTAATATGAAAGAAAATGAATCTCTGAAAATTATAGGGTGGGGTAACTATAACCTTTCTGTAAATGAATATAATTATGGATATTTTGATTTTAAAAAAATGACTGATAATGGAGCAGATATGAAAGTAAATAAAACTCTACCATGGCAAGGCATGAGAAAATATAGTGTTTTATTAAAGAATGATAAATTATTACTTACTTCATCAACAGGGAAGCAAACGTGGGAACTTGACAAAAAGTCTTTAATTTATACTGATAAGGAATGGGGTACGGATAAAAAAGAAGTTATAAGGTACTGGAAAAGAATTAATTAGTTTAATTTACACTTATGAGTATACCATACAATATCTTTGTGATATTGAACTCCATAAGGACACTTTACACCTACCATTTTTTTATATTTACCTGTGCCAGCAGTGTAGGTATTTATTCCACCTCCACCTTCTTCAACTGCAGATTTTCTATTGCGAATTGTCCAAAATGTTTCTCCATCCTGATTTGAAGCAATACATCTAAAGTGAACATCAGCACTTTTGTCTTTATTAACTAATACATAACCTATACATTTTTCTCTACCGTAATCACCTTTGTTATCCTTCCAAGCAGCATATTCACCGTGATAGACTATGAATTTGCTTCCATCTGGATATTCTATAGTGTTCGCATCTGCTGATGTATTGGTACCACCAACTTCATAAATATATTCTTCAGCAAAGATTTCTAATGGTAAAAAGAAAATAAGTAAAAAAAACATTCTCATAATTTCAATATAATACTCTTATCATAAATATCCAAATAGAAATCAGATCGTACTTCAGGATACTTGTCCTTTAACTTTTCATCCTCACTCTTTTTCTTTTTATTATATAATCTATATGACCACTCTAAATATCTTTCCTCTTACACTAAGTATCCTTTTCTTATTTAGATGTTCCGCAATATCATTTAAGGTCATTCCTTTTTCTCTTAGTTTTGATATAGTTTCATATAGGAAGAATTGATACTCGGTATAGTGGTGGGACATTTGTAATATGGGACGACGTATTGTAGTAGTAAAACAGAAGAATGCATCAGCAGGCAAAAATGCGCACCTACAACGATAGCCAGTAACTAAATAATAGATGTATTTGGTACATTATGATTAACAGGTGAGTTATTATATTATTTTAACATTATATAAGTTAGATCAGTGAGGAAAGAGAAAATATGAAGTATTTTAAAATTTATTTACTAGTTTTGTTTTTATTTTTAAATTGTTTAAAAGTAAATTCATCTGAAAATATTATTGATATTAAAAAATTATTAGAAGGTAGGTATGAACTTGTTTATTGGATAGAAAATAAAATACAATATGATTACCCAGAAGTAGCAGGAGTATTAGTCATAAATAATAATAATGCTTTAATTACTATGGATAAAAATATGCATTCAAATAAGTCTGTAGAATTAATTGGTTGGGGAAGATATAAAATTAACACTAAATCATTTCATATTGGATGGCATGATTGGAAGTTATTATTGATAGAAAATAATATTAAAACAGTAAAAAAAAAATCTCCTTGGGAAGGTATGAGAGAATATAGTGTAGCTTTAAAAGGTAATAAATTAGTTTTAACCTCACTAACTGGCAAACAATCTTGGGAGTTAAGTCAGAATTCCTTAGTTTATAGGGATAAAGAGTGGGGTGAAGATAAAGATGAAGTTATAAGGTATTGGAAAAGAGTTAATTAATTAGTATGACTAATATAAAAAGTATAACCTCACTAACTGGCAAAAGCATTAACTGTAGAATAGGGGTTTAATTGGGAATTATTATTTATTATACCATTTAATAGCATCTTCAAACCTATCATCTCCCCAAAACAACTCTTTTTCTACTATGAAGGTAGGAGCACCAAATATACCCTTTGATTTAGCAATTTTAGTTTGTTCAATTAAACTATTTTTAACTTCATTTGTTAATGCTTTCTTTTTAATCTCTTCGTAATTTATATTTAATTTTTTAAATGTAAGAATAAAGTTCTCGTCCTCTCCAGCAGGTAATTTATTTATAAACCAATTATGGTAAGTTAATTCTAAATATTCTAAACACCATCCTTCATTGACTCCTAATAATGCAATTTGGTTTGCAAGTTCCATATTTTTTAAAGGATAAGGGACAGGCAGACTTGGGATAACTATTTTATAAATTTCTGCTCTTCTTTGAATATCTCTCCACATGTGATCGACTTTAATTTTTTTTGATGGTGGAAATGGTCTATTATCCATTTCAATCATAATGCTTCTAACATTAAATGGTTTTAAATTAAGATTAATATTTTTTTTTTTTACTATATCTTTTATTCTGGTTACTGTTAAATAAGTATAAGTACTTCCTATAGAAAACCATAAATCAATTTTTTTTTTTTCCTTATTCAATTCTTAATCCCTAACTATTATTAATACCATTTACTAAACATAATACTTTTATCATAAATATCCAGATAGAAATCAAATCATATTTTAGTATACTTCTCTTTTAACTTTTCATTTGTTACTCTTTTTCTTTTCATTATAGAATTATATGTATTATATTATTATCTATACTTTATTTAACTTACTTTTTAAATAATCAAGGCTTCATATAAATGAGTAGAGCATTAAAATTTAATTGTATTAAACAATGGAAGAATATTATTTTATCAGGTGATGCAGATAACCTTGAAAAGATTATTCATAAAAATGCAACTTTTTATTCTCCTATAGTTTTTACTCCTCAAGTAGGAAAAAAAAAAGTAGTACACTATTTATCTAATGCTGTGAAAGTATTTAAATATAGGGATTTTAAATATACAAATATAATTAAAAATGAAAACTATTATAGCGCAGAATTTGAAGCAATATTTGATAAAATTATTGTAAATGGTATAGATTTAATAAATACAAAAAATAATTTGATATATGAATTCAAAGTTTTTTTAAGACCATTACAAGGATTAGAAGTGGTTTGGAAAGAGATGGAAAAACAGCTTAAGTAACATAACCTAGTTGTGATAACTGTTTATTATCCAGCTTGCATTCTTTTTTTTGATAAGCTAACGTAATTTTTTTCTATCTCTATTCCTATAAAGTTTCGGTTATTTATTTTACAAGCTAACCCTGTTGTGCCACTTCCAGCGAATGGGTCTAAAACGTAATCTTGTTCTTTGGTTGTTGCTAATAAAATCCTATTGATAAGTTCTATTGGTTTTTGTGTAGGGTGTCTTCCAAACTTCTTTTCATCTTTTTTAGGTGAAGTCATAGTCCATACATCTTTCATTTGTTTATTATTATTTAGCAACTTCATATCTTTATAATTGAATAAATGTTTTGACTTATTATTCTTTGCTGCCCATATGATAGTTTCTGTGCTGTGTGTAAAATTTCTACAAGCAAGATTTGGAGGTGGATTGGGTTTTTGCCATGTTATATTATTTAATATTTTCATATTAATCTGTTGCATAGCATATCCTATTGAATAAATTACATGGAGGGTTCCTGAGACCATTATAGTTCCATTAGGTTTTAAGACTTTTTGACATCTAGTTAACCAAGCTATATTAAACTCGTGATTTATCTCTGCTCCTTTTGACTTATCCCAGTTTCCTTTATCTACCTTTACCATCTTTCCATTTTGACAAGTTATTCCACCATTCGACAAGAAATATGGAGGATCTGCATAGATGAAGTCAAAAAACTTTCCGTTTTTACTATAAAAATCATCTAAAACTTTTAAACAATTTCCTTGTAAAATTTTTTGATAAACTTTATTCATTTTTGCATAACTTAAAGTAGTTATTATTACTTTCAAAATAATTCGTAAATAATTTATAATAGCATAATGTATGTATACATAATTTTATTTTTTGCTATAGATTTTGAGGTTCTAGGTACATATTGTTGCCAGTTTCAAAAAATTTTACTAAAGTGGTACCTACTGCCATATTGCTTATATCATATACAATATCGATTTTTTTATTAGCATATTTATCTACAAGGTTGCCTTTACCAATAATTTATTCATTCTGGGCTGGTTTAGGTATATTTCCTGTAACGTTACTTAGTTTCTTTTTATATAAGCAGGTTTAAATTGGCAAATATTTATAGGTTTATTTTTAATTATTTTGGGTGTTGTAATAGTAAGTATATATAAATAAAAGCATGAAGAAATTAAAAATGTAAATATATGTAAATAAATAATATTTTAATTGTAAACTTAGTAAAATCTAGTATAATATTTGAGGTTTAACATATCCGGGAGAGAATATGGACTATAACTTAAATAAAGAAAGAGAGAAAAGACTAGCTAGAACTGGTAAATGGTTTAAAGAGTCTTCATCAGGAAGAAATAAAGACATTTACCTAACTTACTTAATACCACTATTATTAATTATTTCACTTTGCGCTACTGTATTTATAGCAATTAAATAATAATAAGGTATTAGTAATTAACTTGTAAGTAAAAATATTTAAAAAAACTATTTTTACTTTATAGAGAGATATATTTTTTAAATTTTTATGTAGTGGAATTTATATTTTTTTACAAAAAAAAGGGTAGGTAATAGTTCCTTTTAAATACTTTCTATTTTTATCATAACAAGTAACTTTATTTTTGCCATTTGCCCAAAATAAATGTGGATTCAACGAGCTGTATTTATCTTTTATAAAAAAGTCACACCCCCACTTATTTTTTTCTTCTTTTTCACAGTATTGTTGACCAATTTGTAAATGCAGATGTCTTACTCTTGCCATACAGGGAAATGAAATCTTTTCTGGCAATTTTGCTACAGGCATTCCTCTTTTCACAATATCTCCCTCATTAACTAAAAAATCTCCAGTATGTGTATATATAGCAATTAAACGTTCGCCACTAGTCGATTTTCCATGATCTATAACAACAGATGGCCCTTCACATAACTTTTCTTCTGTTTCTAGAACTTTTCCATCTGCTATAGCTATTATTGGTTGATTAGCATTTCCAATGATATCTATACCTTGATGGATTTGCATTCTAGTTCTACCGTTCACTCCATACATACTGTTAAAATCAGAAATAACTGGATTTACCTCGTATCCTTCCGGGCTAACATCTGTAATATTCGCTTTACAAAATTCTAATCTACGATCAAACTCAGCTTCTAAGTCTGGTCTATCTAAATAAAATTCTAATGCCTTTTCACAATACTTTTTTATATTAGCAGATGATTCTTGAGCTTTAGTTCCTAAGCTAATTAAAATCAAGTAAAATATATACATTATTAAAAAGGAAAATTTATATTTTATAAAATATCTCATACTGTTTATATATTATTTTTTTTTTTAAAATAAAGCATTAATAATTTTATTAAGTATAAATTAAAATACTAGGAAATTAATTTATTAATATTATAATCTAAAAATGATAAAAATTAATGATTTAATTGAAATAAATGGAGTTTATTGCTCAAAAGAATCCAAGTCTGCATATAGTGGAAAAGTAGATGGGGAAGCAAAAGGATCTTTTAAAAATGGTCTTCCTGATGGTTTATGGAAAGAGTATTCAAATAAAGGCATTCTTTTGTCTGAAACTAATTATATTAATGGTATTTTGGAAGGGAAGTTTCTAAATTATTTTAATGAGGGGCAAATAAAGGAAAAAGGACATTTAGTAAATGGTAAACTAGAAGGAAAATTTTTTGAATTTTATAAAACAGGAAAATTGAAACTTAAAAAAATCTATAAAAATGACAAAGAAGAAGGTGAATGTAGAACTTATTATGAAAACGGGGAAGTTAAAGAAAAGAGACTTTATCTTAATGGTAAACTAGAAGGAGAATATTACTATTATTATAGCAGCGGCAAATTGTGGATAAAAAATAATTATAAAAAAGGTTTGTTGCATGGGGAAAGAAAAGTTTATTATGAGAGTGGAGAACTTGAAAAAAAAGAAGATTTTAAAAATGGTTTCAATTTATCTGGAACATATCATTGAGTAAAAAATTATGCGATATTTTATTTTAATTTTAATATTTTTTTTAAATACAATTTGTATTGCCAAAGAAATAACGATTGATATATTTTTTGTATCAAGTGCAGGTACAAATAAAGTAATGAAATTTGGTGAAATTTTAACATACAGACAAACTGAAGGAATTGCTAGCTGGTCTGATAGCGAAGGAGATTATGGTCTGTTAGAATGCTTGGGAAACTATGTAACTAATAAAAATGAAGGAACCATATTAAATAATTATTGCAAAGGCACCAATCGTAATAAAGATACATTTTGGTTGATTATGAATAGAAACTCAAATGATTATGAAGCAGGAATAGGAAAAACTACTTATTTGCAAGGTACTGGAAAGTTTAAAAAGTATAAAAATGTTGTATGTGTGTATGGTGTTGAAATAATTGAAGGAATGGCAGTATTGAAACAAAAATGCAAGCTATGATTTTAAAGTGATAATTGCTACATGGAATATAAATTCAATAAGATTAAGAATAGAAAGTGTTTTGGATTTTGTTAAAAAAAATAATATAGACGTATTGTGTCTTCAGGAAACCAAAACTGAAAATAAGTTTTTTCCTCTAGAGAAATTTATAGATAATGGTTTAAATCATTTTAATATTAATGGTCAAAAATCTTACAATGGAGTAGCAATTTTATCAAAATTACCTTTTTTAGAAAAAAAAAATATTAAATTTTGTGGTAAGAGTGATGCTAGGCATGTATCGGTTAGATTTCAAAATGGTATACTTCTTCATAATTTTTATGTTCCTGCAGGAGGAGATGTTCCTGATCCTGCAACAAACCCTAAATTTAGACATAAACTAGATTTTCTTAATGAAATGAAAAATTACTTCAATAAAGAAAAAAATAAAAAAAGTATACTTGTAGGGGATTTAAATATAGCACCAAGTGAAAACGATGTTTGGTCACATAAACAGCTTTTAAAAGTTGTATCATATACTTCAGTTGAAAGAGAATATTTGCATAAGTTAATCAAAGAGGGTGATTGGGTTGATGTAGTAAGAATAAATAATTCTCCTAATCAAAAATTATTTTCTTGGTGGTCATATAGAAGTAGAAATTGGAAATTATCTAACAGAGGTAGAAGATTAGATCATATTTTTTCTTCTTCTGATATGAAACTAAAAATTAAAAACATAAATATTTACGAAAATTTAAGAGGTATAAATAAACCAAGTGATCATGTTCCTATAACAGCTGAGGTGAAACTATAAACAATTTGTAAAAGATTGTTTTAGTCAATATAGAATTACTACTGATATTTCAGGACTTTATATCGCTCTTTGGCGGCCTTATCATTATATAGGGCTAGAGTTAGTACAAAGCATTTATTCAATAGCCTTAAATAAACAACCAACTGGACATACTAAGTTTTATAAAGCGGATGTAGCAACTATAGCTAAAAAAAATCTTTAAAAACGAGAAAAATTAGATGGAGAAGGTGGTTTTACTGTCAGAGGTTAAGGCATAACAGCAGAGTTAAGCAAAAAAAATAATATTCTATCGTTGGGTTTATCAGACGGGATAATAGTTAAAAAAGATATTAAAAAAAATGATTTGATTACTTTAGATATGGTTGATGCTAATTTTCCTAAGGAAATAAGAATTGCAAGAGATTATGAATATTCGCTAATAACATAATAAAAATTCACTACAGTTATGAATGTGTATGAGGATTATTAAATGCTTCTAAAATATGAGTAAAAGTTTTTGTTTGAGAGTTTAAAGTTTCAGGCTCATTGAAATTCTTATCTGAAATTCTGGTAAAGTTTTTTTCACACTTATCATAAATATTTAGTTTAATATTGTTAATGTTATCTAAAAATTTTAGTTTATCATTTTCTCTTAGGTCATTATAAATTTTCTTTGCTAAATGAATTAACATTGGTCTTCTTATAAATGTGTCATGTTCCTGAAAAAAACTAAAACCATCAAAGTCATAGCATACTGAGGACTCTATATCTAACCATAAACCAGATAGATAAGATAGATTTGCTCCTATGCCATATCCAATAGTAGTAACCAATCCATTACACTGAGGAGTTTCCCTCAGCCATTGTAAGCAACTTACTACATCTTGGTACCCTTTATCAATATTGTAGGTTTTAACTAATTTAGATGCTTGTTCTAAGTCTGTTTCTTTATTGCTATTAAGCTCACAACCAGGAAGGTCTCTCCAAAATAAATCGGGAACAAATACAGTATACCCCTTTGCCGCACATAATTCAGCCATACTTCTAATATTAGCATCAATTCCAAATTCTTGATGAAGAAGCAATACTCCAGGATATACCCCATTTGCTGGAGCTGTTACATAGCCTTTAAACTTAACTTCTTTATCTTTATTTATTTCAACTAAACCTGTAGGCATTTAAAATTTCCTTAAAATAATATATATACTATTATAATAATAAAATTTAAAAGAAAATTTTATTTATTTAATGTTATAATAAATTATGTTTGATATTGGATGGACAGAAATATTAATTCTTGCAGTAGTAAGCTTGTTTGTAATTGGCCCTAAAGATATACCAAAGTTTTTAGGATATATTGGTAGAATTATTGGAAAGATAAGAGGTATATCTAGTGATTTGAGAGAAACAGTAGATGATGCCATAAAAAATAGTGAGTTAGAGGAAGTGAGAAAAGAAATTTCATTTACTGATCCAGAACTAAGTAAAAACTTCAATGAAATACTAAATCCAGTTCGCAAAGAAAATAAAGCTAATAATAGTAATCCAGAAAATAATGAAACAATTACCAATGAAACTAAAAAAAATATTAATGAACAGAAAGATGAAATAAATAAAAGGCAAGATAATTTAGAATTTGCAGGACCAACGGAAAAATTACCTACAGGGTTAAAGCATATAAGAGAAGATACTGCTAGAGAAGAAAAAAAAACTAGTAAAAAAGAAAATACTTAATATGGTACATTTGCTGTATCATAATCCAAGATGTTCTAAATCTCGTGCTTGTATTAAAATACTAAGTGATAAAAAAATAAACTTCAAAGAAGTACTGTATCTTAAGGATGGTCTTTCTATTTCTAACTTAAAAGATATTGTAAATAATTTAGTTAGTCCATCATGTGATTTAATTAGAACCAATGAAAAGCAATTTAAACTAGAGCCTTTTACTTTAAACAAAAAAGACTTAATCGTTTCTTTTTTACACAAACACCCTATATGTTTACAAAGACCACTTTTCTTTGATGGTTATAATTATATTATATGTAGACCGCCAGAAAAAGTATTACAATATTTAAAAAATAAATAAATGAATCTAAAACAAATAATTAAAAAAGCTCTAATTTTAGTAAATGTATCGCTTTTTGGGTTAGGATCTTTTTTGTGTTTTATAATTGCAGTTACTGAAAGCAAAGACAGATTTTTAATAAGTGGGATTTTTTTACTATTATTTACAATTGTAAATAATAAAATTATAAAGATATTAGTAGAAAAGTTATGATAGAGTCCCCATGTATAGGAGTATGCACATTAATCAATGAACAATGTATAGGGTGTACTCGAACATCAGATGAAATAAGTAATTGGCTTTTTTATGATGACAATGATAGAAATGAAATTACTAAAAGATGCCTTCAAAATATGAAAGAAAAAAAAGTAAATAAGAGATAAATTTATAATAGGTAAATTCTACATAAGAATAGAAAAACTATAGTTCTCTGATGCTTTTAAATATTACAATTATATAAAGGAATTATTTTTAATGAATGAGTGCTGGAATTTTTTTAGGTATGCAGAAATTGCGGATATTGATGAAATCATAAATTTGGTTAAAGAAAATTATGAGTGGTTTTCACATTTAAATACAGATCATTTTGTTAAAAAAATTAATAATAAAGAATGTATATATGAAAGTGGAGTTTTAATTACATATAGAATTATTAGTATTGATACAGATCTTGGAACCTTTAAGGTTCCTGCAGGAAACACAATATTAGAACAAATTATTAAAAATAAAAAAAATAGCAATTCAAATCTTCTTTATCATGTTTTTACTAAATTTATAAATTGTGCTTCAGGGTCAGTTTATCTAGCAGTTAATAGTAAGAATCTAAATGCTGTTAATTTTTATAAAAAAATGAATATGATAAAAGTATCAGACACAAAACTAGATTATAATAGACGAGATACCCGTTATGTAAGAGGGTATATATATAAAACTAATAAAAAAAACTTAGGAAAGCTTATTCATTAATATTATATTTTCGATTATACCTATATTTTGCAAACTTTTTATAAATTACACTCATAATTCTTTTAACAAAAAAAATGTTTATTAATAACGCTAGATATTTAAAGTATTTATGCTGCTCCCATAAAATTATAAAAGCATCTACTCCAACTTTCTCTTTATTGTTATCATCTATAACATGAAGTTCTTTTAGATATTTTTCTTTATTTGTTTTTGAAATAAACTTGCCATTTTGATGAATTCCTATCCAGTTTACATTTTTAAAACCAAGTTTTTTATAAAACCTAATTTCTCTGCTACAAATTTTACATTTATCATCATAGTATACTTTCATCATGGACTTTACCTTTTTATTTTTCTTTTTATACTAAATATATGGAAAAAAATAAAGCTAGAAAAATTCTTTCCGACAGTGGTCACTTAAACATAGTGGAAGTAAAGATGACCCCAGGCCAATATTTAGAAAAACATGTTCATGATTGGAATGTAGATATAATTATATTAGAGGGAACTCTGCAAATTAACACTAATACTGAAACCAAACTACTATTAGCTGGTGATAGATATAAATTAAATAATAATGTTGAACATTCTGAATATGCTGGAATAGAAGGAGCTTCTTTTTTAAGTGCTAGACCATCTAATTAATTTTTCTTTTTTATTAAATAATAATAATTTTAGTATATGTTAAACTTTTGGTGGATAAGACATGCCCCTGTAATTAATAACAAGAATTGTTGTTATGGGGATAATGAAGTTGATTGTGATACTTCAGATGAAAGTAGTTTTAAGTCTTTAGTAGATATTTTGCCTGAAAATGCTCATGTGTATTGCTCTACACTTTCAAGAGCAAAAGAGACATTTAAAGCAACAGCAAAGCTTGGATACAAGTATGAGTCATATTCTGAAGATTCTAGGTTAAAAGAGCAAAATATAGGAGAGTTTGCTGGTATGAAATATATTGAATTAGAAAGGCTTACAAAAAAACTTGATGTTTATTCTCCAAATTGGTTAATGGATGAAAGGTTTGTACCACCTAAGGGAGAAAGCTTTATAAATCTAAATGATAAAGTAAAACAATTCCTAAATGAAAAAATTTTAGAGAAAAATCAAGAAAATGTAGTAATTTTTTCTCATGGAGGCCCTATTAGAAGTGCAATAAATATTGCTTTAGGGAATCAAGATGTTAAAGTTGGACCTTTTAAAATTGAAAATTTGAAAGTTACAAAAATTTCATATAATCATAAATTTTGGCAAATTGATTTTGTTAACAGTTAAGTTTTACCAAGTTCCAGTATTTGGCATGCTAGCCCAGGGCTCAGTTATTTCTAAAGGCGAGTTTTTTTGAAGAATTTCTATAGAAATATTATCAGGTGACTTTATAAAGGCCATATAACCATCCCTAGGTGGTCTATTTATAATAACTCCTTTGTCTAGTAACCTTTGACAATACTCATAAATGTCATCTACAGAATAAGCTAAATGTCCAAAGTTTCTGCCTTGAGATAAAACCTCTTTGTCACCATTTGCATCAGGCCAGTTATAAGTTACTTCAATTAAAGGAGAAGCTGTATAATTATTATTTATAGGTAAATCTTCTGGAGCACATAAAAAAACCAAAGTAAATCTACCATTTGAATTTTCGGTTTTTCTAACTTCTAAAAAATCTAACTTATTACAAAAAAAGTCTAAAGTTTTTTCTAGATTGCTAGTTCTTATCATGGTATGTAAATATTTCATATGTATTTTATAACACCTTTTTAAAGAAAATCTATGAGATTATATGGCGCATACGGTTCAAACCTTAATTTAAAACAAATGCAACGACGATGTCCTGGTGCATATCCTTTATATTCTTTTTATTTAGATAATTACTCTTTGGTTTTTAAGGGTGTAGCAGATCTAGAAAAGCAAGAAGGAAGTATAAGTTTCATGGCAGTATATGAAATTACTAAACTGTGTGAGGAAGCATTAGATATGTATGAAGAATATCCAGATGTTTATAAAAAGAAGATAGTTAAAAGGAAAATAGAAGGTAAAAATAGGGATATTATGTTTTATGTAATGAAAAAAAAGTATAATTATGCAATACCAACTATTAAATATTTTAATGTTATTAAAGAAGGTTATAGAAACTGGAATGGAAGTATTAAACTTTTATATGAATCTTGTTTTCATAGTATTGATAATAATTCAGAACTAGGATATAAAAGCGATAATTGGAAAGATAAAAAATATATAAATAAAAGTTTATTAAAAAAAATTAGTTTAAAGCCTTAATCCAAATTGCAACATCATGAAAAACTGCACCTCCGGCAGGCTCAGGACTATCAGCCCCTACAAGAGTATTAATTCCAAGATCATCTAGGAAATATTCGTTAGGCCAGATCCCTTCTACTACTGTAGTTCCAGGTAGTATTCCTGAAAACTCCTCTACATGTATTCTAATTTTTCCTCTTTTATTTCCAATTATAACTATATCATTATTTTTACATTTTAAGGTTTTAAGATCAGAAGGATGTATTTTTATAGTGGGTTTAATTTCTTTATTTCTGGAAGTTTCTATTTCTGTAAAAGAGCTATTTAAAAAGTTATGGGCTGGAGCAGTAACAAGCTTATAAGGATGATTTTTATTGGTATTTTCTATTAAATTATAATGGTCCGGAAGATTGAATATTTTATTAAATTTTTTATCATTTTTTTTCCATACTGGGGAAAAGTGAAACTTTTTATCTTGATGACCAAATCCATTTAAAAAATTAGACTCTATAAATGTTGGCTGTAAATCTAAATATTCTTTTTTCTTTAAATTGTCATATGTGCTCAATTTTGATTTTTTAAGCGTTTTATCAATTATTTCTTTTTCTGTTAGTTTGAAACATTGATTTTTACTTCCTAGTTTTTTTCCTAATGCATTTATAAGTGTATTATTTGACTTCGATTGTCCAATACTTTTTATTAATTTTGGGCCATACGTTAAATGTTGATGACCTCCTGATATGTAAATATCATCATGCTCTACAAAACTAGTAGCAGGTAATAAAATATCAGCATACTTTGCAGTTTCAGTCATAAATTGTTCATGTACGCATGTAAATAAATCTTCTCTTGAAAACCCTTTTCTTACTTTCAATGTCTCTGGTGCAACCACTAAAGGATTTGTATTTTGTATAAATATACCTCTTACAATAGGACCTCCATTTAGAGAGGTAATATCATTAGTCAATATTGGGCCTATTTTTGATTGGTCTAAAACTCTAATATTATCTTTTTTAAATTTCAAACCTTCTATAGCATCTTTATTTATTTTATAAATATCTGAATTATTGTAAAAAGCTCCACCTCCTTTATGTTTCCAAGAGCCTAACAATGTCGGTATACAGGACACTGCATGCATATTAAAAGAACCATTACGTTGTCTAGAGAATCCATAGCCTAATCTGAAATAGCTTGGTTTATTCTTGCAAAGTATCTTAGAAAATTTATTTATTATTTCAGCTGGTACTCCAGATATTGACTCAGCCCATTTTGCATTCTTATCATGCAAATGAGCAGGCAATAGCTCATAGTCTTTGGTAAATTTTTTTAAATATTTATTATCAACTTGATTATATTTAATTATATTGTGCATTAATGCACACGCAACGGCTCCATCTGTTCCTGGACGTATCTTAATATGAAGGTCTGCTAGTTTTGCAGTTTTGTTTAAATAGGGATCTACAACTATGAAATAAGCATTATTTTTTTTTCTAGCCTCCTGAACATGTTTCATAAAGTTAACCTGTGTAGATGCAGGATTTCCTCCCCACATTATGATTACTTTAGAATGTATAACTTCTCTAGGATCAGTTCCTCTAAGACTCCCTGTGCCGGCCAACCAGCCTGTAGCTGCAAGAGTGGTACAAATAGTAGAATATTGACCAGAAAAATCAAAATAATGTCTTAATCTATTAATACTATCTCTTTGCACCAAACCCATAGTTCCTGCATAATAATAAGGCCATATAGATTCACTTCCATAAGTTTTAATAATTTTTTTAAATTTATTGCTAACTATATCCAATGCAGTGTTCCATGAAATACTTTTAAAGCTTCCTTCACCTTTTTTACCTACTCTAATCATAGGCTTTAATAGTCTTTTTTTATTATGTGTCCTTTCAGCATATCTGGAAACTTTTGAACAGATTACTCCTTTTGTATAGCTATTAAACTTATTGCCTTTTACTTTATAAATATTTTTTTTATCATGCATAATTTCTAGCACGCAAGTGCTAGGGCAGTCATGAGGACAGGCAGATGTTGATATTTTGTACAAAGTGTTAATAATAGTAAATTATTTTTAGGGTTTTGTTAATATGATTTTAAGCAAATATTTAAAAATTTTGGAACTCTTTATATTAGGATTTGTTTTTCCTATAACTATTGTAATGTTTAGATTTTCAGAATTTATATTATTATTTTTGTGGTTAGTTAGTATATATGCAATAGTTCTTATATTCTTTAAGTATAGAAATACTTTAACATTAAAAAGTTTATTTCATATTAATTTCAAAATAAATAAAGGACACATTAAACTTATTTTATGTAGATGGTTTTTTATTACAATTATTTTATATATTTTTACTTATTATATGTTTCCTAGTAAACTATTTTTAATTCAAAAAAATGATATAAGCCTATTGTATAAAATTTTTATTTTTTATCCTTTTATATCAGCAGTTCCCCAAGAGTTTATTTTTTGTACTTTTTTTTTTATAAGGTATAAGAGTTTATTTAGAAACGAAAAAAATCTTGTTCTGACAAGCGCAATTATATTTTGTTTTGCTCATATTTTCTCTATAAATTGGGTGGCTCCTTTTTTAAGCTTATTTGGAGGTTTAATGTTTGCAAATACTTATAAAAAAACTAAATCTCTTATTTTAGTATCATTAGAACATGCACTTTATGGTAACTCATTGTTTGCTTTAGGTTTAGGATGGTTTTTTTGGGGAGGGTCTGTTAGTTAAAATCATATACATACTTAAATAATAAATTACTAAAGAATTTAAAATATGCCATATAAAGTGAGTTCCAAAAAAAATATAATTACATATATAAACATCTATTGTTCTAAATACTAGAGATATTATAAATAAAAAAGTTGCTATTAAAAAATATCTTACATCACTTACTTTTTTGAGAAAAAAGAAAATATATATCATGTAAAATACTAAGCCTACATAAAAAGATGAGGACCCTATCACAGTCTTATAAAATAAAATACCAATTAAAAAAGATATTAAAATTAATATAAGAGAAGATAAAAATGAGTATAAAAAAGTATAATTTAGAATATTTTTAGTAAGCATCACATTGTATATGATTACAAATAATATTATAGAAAAAACATCTAAAGTTGAAAAGAAATTAGATGGTATATAGTGAAATAAAAAACTACTTAACCCAATAAATATTACTAAGTAAGGCAAAGGGTTTAATTTTATTCCTTCTTTAAAAAAAATTATTATTCCGCATAAAATAAAAGCTATATTTGATATTGCATTTACAGGTTCTGCAAAAGCTTCTAGAGAGGTTCTTTCACAATAGAAAAAGCTCACCTGACTTCCTTTTCTAATTTTAATAAAATTTTTTTAATATTTACACCCATTTGATAATTGCCTAATACATTATTTTTATGTATTATCCTGTGGCAGGGTATAAAAAGCAGGCAAGGGTTTTTGGCGCAAGCATTTCCTACAGCTCTAGGAGAGGTATTTACTTTATTAGCAATATCAAAATATGAACAGGTCTGACCATATTTGATTTTTAAAACTTCTAACCATACTTTTCTTTGAAAATTTGTTCCATTAGGTTTAATTCTAAAAGAAAAACTATTTTCCTTTCCTGAAAAATAATTATATATATGATTTTCAATATTTTTTGCAAAACCATTAATTAGAAAGGGTTTTCTTTTTGTAGGTACAAACTTTTAAATATTATCTTTCTCAAACTCTAATAAAAAATTTCCTATTTTTGTTTTTATTATACTTGTGATATTGTATTTTTGTTTCACATTTAAATTTTTATAAAAAATGAACTTTTTTCAAGCAATAAATTCTTGTTTTAAAAATTATACTGTTTTTGATGGTAGATCACCAAGATCTGAGTATTGGAATTGGAGATTATTTGAATTATTAGTAGTTCTTGTAGCAATTAGACTCGACTTTACATTTTTAAATAGTGATGATAGACAACAATTTTCATTGTTTGTTTTCTTTTTTACTTTTTTACCTGGTCTTTGTGTTAGTATCCGTAGATTACATGATATTGGTAAATCAGGTTGGTGGTTACTTCTTACTCTTACTGGTATAGGAAATATTTTATTGTTATATTGGTTTATATTACCAAGTGAAAGTGGGAAAAATATTTATAATAATGATGGAGAGTAATTATGGATGAATTTAAAATAGAAGATAATATATCATACAAAAACTTATTTAAACCTTACGGGTATATAAATGGTGAATGGATAGACTTACCCAAAGGTAAATCTTTCGATATTTATAATCCATCTACTAATAAGATTATAGCAAAAATGCCAGAAATGGGTATTGATGAAACTAAATATGCAATAGAGTCAGCCAATATAGCTTTTGATAAATGGAAAAAGAAAACTGCTAAAGAAAGATGTCTCCTTTTAAGAAAGTGGTACAATCTTGTTTTAGAAAATATAGATGATTTATCAGTTATTATGACATTAGAAAATGGTAAGCCATTAAAAGAGTCTAAAGCCGAAATAATTTATGCGTCTAGTTTTATAGATTGGTTTTCTGAAGAAGGTAAAAGAACCTATGGAAGAAGCATTCCAGCTACACAAATAGATAAAAGGATTATTACAATTAAGCAACCTGTAGGAGTTAGTGCTTTAATTACGCCTTGGAACTTTCCAGCTGCAATGATAACTAGGAAAGTTGCTCCTGCTCTTGCTGCTGGTTGCAGTGTTATAATTAAACCTGCTGAACAAACTCCTTTATCAGCAAGCGCATTAATATACTTAGCTCAAAAAGCTGGAATACCTAAAGGAGTTATTAATCTCTTAGTAGCCAATAATCCAATTCCAATAGGAAAAGAATTATGTGAAAATGATACTGTTAGGAAGATATCCTTTACTGGTTCAACAGAAGTAGGAAAAATACTAATTAAAGATTCAGCTAATTCTGTAAAAAAAGTTTCTATGGAATTAGGAGGCAATGCTCCATTAATTGTTTTTAATGATGCTGATGTAGATATTGCAGTTAAAGAAACCTTAGCTAGCAAATATAGAAATAGTGGGCAGACCTGTGTATGTGCAAATAGAATTTTTGTACAGGATGGTATTTATAAAAAGTATTCAGAAGCCTTAGCAAAAAAAGTAGCTGATTTTAAAGTTGGAGATGGTTTTGAGCATACAAGTGATATAGGTCCTTTAATAGATAATAGCGGCCTTAAAAAAGTAGAAAGACATTTAGATGATGCTATTGCCAAAGGAGCTAAGGTGTTAATAGGTGGCAAACAACCATCTCTTGGAGGTCTTTATTATGAACCAACAGTTTTAACCGAAGTTGCAAAGAATATGGTTCTATTTAAAGAAGAAACTTTCGGGCCACTTGCGCCATTATTTAGATTTAAAGATGTAGATGAAGTTATTAATATGGCAAATAATACAAATTATGGTCTTGCAGGTTATATATTTACAAAAGATCTTAATACTGCCTGGAAAGTCTCTGAAGAACTTCAATTTGGTATGGTAGGAATAAATTCAGGAATATTATCTACAGAGGTTGCTCCTTTTGGAGGAGTTAAAGAATCTGGGATTGGAAGAGAAGGGGCTGTTGAAGGAATGGACGAATATATGGAAATAAAGTATTTATGTTTTGGCAATATCATGTAAGAGAGTTTGACAATAAAAATATTTAAAAATTTCTGTATTTTATCTTTAGATAAAGAACCAGGAGGAATTTCAAGCATGATAGAGTCCTCTGCTGAAGCACTAGCTTTGCACTGTAAAACTTTAAATATATTTTTACCTTATAGTATTTTAACTAATAAAAATTATACAAAGAGTTTTTTAAACATTAAAAATTTACATACAAATAAAATTAAATATATTCAAAGAAAACTTTTAAAAATTGGCTTTTTAAGTATGAGTTTAAGAAAGAAATTAGAAAAAGCAAATATAGTATATGTTCATAATAGTAATCTTTTGAAAGTTTTAAGAAAATATTTTCCTGATAAAAAAATAATACTATTTTTTCATACTGATAAAATCAGGCAATTTAAAGAAATGAAGTATGCAGATAAAGTTCTTACTGTAAATAAGATTATGAAAAATAAAATTAACGCACTTTATAGCAATAAAGCTCTATATTTGCCAAACACTTTATATTCTACAAAAGAATATAAAACCTTAAAATATTATAATAGAAACTATAATAAAAAGTCTAATTTAGTTATAGGTGCAATGGGTAGACTTGTTAAAAAGAAGGGATTTGAATTTTTAATTAAAACCTGTAAGGAAATTGATAATTTAGAGTTAGTAATAGCTGGAGATGGTAATGAGTTAAATAACCTTAAAAAAATTTCTTATAATTATAAAAATATTAAATTAATTGGATGGGTTAAAAATAAAGATTCTTTTTTTAAAAATATTGATGTGTTCTGCAGCAGCTCTTTTATAGAACCATTTGGACTAGTAATAATTGAGGCTATGGCAAGAGGAATACCGGTAATTAGTACGAAGTGTAATGGTCCTTTAGATATAATAAAAAATAATAAAAACGGTATGCTAATAGAAATAAATAATAAGTTAGAATTAAAAAATGCTATTATTAAACTTAAAGATAATAAAGTTTTGAGAAAAAAAATAGGTTTAAATGGATATAATACGTACAAAGAAAAATTTACTTTCAGTAAATATAAAAAAAATATTAACTATTTATTAAAGCAAATATGAAAAAAAAGAATATACAAGAATTTGACTTAGTAGTCCTTGGAGGTGGATCAGGAGGTGTAAGAGCCGCAAGGATAGCGGCTATGCATGGTGCTAAAGTTGCATTATGTGAAAAAGATAGGATGGGGGGAACATGTGTTTTAAGAGGTTGCATACCAAAAAAAATATTATTTTATTCAGCGCAATATAAAAGTATTTTAGGAAATGCTGGTGCATATGGATGGAAAATAAAAGGAGTTTCAAAAAATTATATACAACTAATTGAAAATAAGAATCTAGAATTAAAAAGATTAGAAAGTATCTATGCTAAAAACTCAAAAAAGGCAGGAGTAAAAATTTTTTATAATGAAGCAGTTCTTAAGACCCCAAATATTGTTAATGTTGGAAATAAACAATTATTAGCCAAGAAGATTATTATAGCTACGGGGGGAACCCCAAAAGATTTGGATATTGAAGGAAAAGAATACTCTCTAAATTCAGATCAAGTTATGGAACTTAAAAAAATTCCGGAACATTTATCTATTATTGGTTCAGGATATATAGCAATTGAGTTTGCATTTATATTTGCAGCGTTGGGATCTAAAGTAACTTTAATTTGTAGAAAAAGTTTACTCAGAGGCTTTGATGATAATCTTATTAGTCTAGTAAAAGATAGTTTAGTTTTAAATGGAGTAAAAATCTATTTCAATGAAGAGGTAAAAAAAATATCTTTAAAAAAAAATATTAAAAAGCTTATTCTTAAAAGCAGTAATAAAACTTTATATAGTAATGAAGTATTAGTTGCAATTGGAAGGGTAGCTAATGTAAAAAAGTTAAATTTAAAGAATTTGGGTATAAAGCTGACTAAACAAGAAGCAATAAAAGTTGATATTAATTTAAAAACAAACCTAAATAATATTTTTGCAATAGGGGATGTAACTGATAGAATGAATTTAACACCGGTAGCTATTGCTGAAGGACAATTTTTAAGTGATAGATTATTTGGAAAACTGAAATTAAAAAGAGTTAGTTTAAAAAATATTGGTACTGCAGTTTTTTCATCTCCTCCAATTAGTAGTATTGGGCCTAATGAAAAAGAAGCTTTAAAAATATATAAAAACCTTGATGTTTATGAAAGTAAGTTTACTTCTTTAAAGTATTCTATTGTTAATAAGAAAATACCGACATATATTAAATTATTAGTAAACAGCAATAACAAAAGGATAATAGCAGCACATATGTTTGGAGAAGAAGCCCCAGAAATTATTCAAGTTTTAGCCATAGCAATTCAGGCGAATGCAACAATTGATCACTTTAATGATACTATGGCAATTCATCCTACCGTTGCGGAGGAGTTCGTTACGTTCAAAGCTCCATCAAGAAAATTGAAACGAGTGTAATTATGCAAAAACAATGGAATAAAAATTCATGGAGAACTTATCCTATTAGTCAACAGCCTATTTATGATAACAAAGACCACGTTAAAAAAGTTGAATCTGAAATAGAAAAATTACCTCCCTTGGTTTTTGCAGAAGAAGTAAGAAATCTCAAGGAAAAACTTGCTGATGTAGCAGAGGGTAAAGCTTTTTTATTGCAAGGAGGTGATTGTGCGGAAAGTTTTTCTGATTTTAGTGCTAATAATTTAAGAGATTCTTTTAAAGTATTACTTCAAATGTCGGCAATATTAACTTATGCAACTTCTTTGCCTGTTATAAAAGTTGGAAGAATGGCTGGTCAATTTGCTAAACCAAGATCAGAAGATTTTGAGGTTAAAGATGGATTGAAGCTTCCCTCATATAGAGGTGACATCGTCAATGATATAGGGTTTGATGAAGTTGCTAGAAAGCCAGACCCAGAAAGAATGTTAAAAGCCTATAACCAATCTGCTTTTACATTAAACCTTTTAAGGGCATTTGCAACTGGAGGTTTGGCTAATTTAGAAAAAGTACATAAATGGAATTTAGATTTTGTAAAGCAAACTACTAAGAGTAAATTTTTAGAAATAGCTAATGGAATTAGCAAAGCTCTAGACTTTATGAAAGCTTGCGGGTTGGGTACAAAAAATAACTCTGAATTTGAACAGGTAGATTTTTTTACAAGTCATGAAGCATTGCTATTAAATTATGAAGCATGCTTGACTAGAACTGACTCAATTATGGGAGGATGGTTTGATTGTTCAGCTCATATGTTATGGATTGGAGAAAGAACAAGAAAGTTAGATGAAGCTCATATTGAATTTATGAGAGGTATTGAGAATCCAATTGGAGTAAAAATAGGACCTAAAACAGATAGCGATTATGTTATTGATTTAATAAATAAGTTAAATCCTAAAAATATTCCTGGAAGGATAACACTAATTACTAGAATGGGTTCACAAAATCTACGCTATAACTTGCCTCGGTTAATAAAAGGAATAAAGGATAATAAAAAAAAAGTAATTTGGTCTTGCGACCCTATGCATGCAAACACTTATAAGTCTGATAATGGTTATAAAACTAGGTCATTTGATAGAATTATAGAAGAAATAGAGGCTTTTTTTTTAATTCATAAGCAATTAGATACATTCCCAGGTGGAATTCATTTAGAAATTACAGGGCAAAATGTGACTGAATGTGTTGGTGGAGAACAAGAAATTAAAGAAGAAAATTTATCCGACAGATATCATACTCATTGTGACCCTAGATTAAATGCTAATCAAGGTGTAGAGTTAGCATTTAAGATTTCTGAATTTTTAAAAACAAATTAATTGGTGACTTTTGATTAAATTATCCTTAGAAAGTTTCATAAAAAATAACACTGACCAGTATTTTCGAAAAACAAAGGAGATCATAAAAAAAAATAAAGATATGTGCGTTACTTATGCAGTATTTATGAGACGTCCAGTTTTATTTTGTCCTAAAATTGCACTAAGCTGGTTTAAAGAAGTAGAAAAAAATAGAAAAACTAGATTTAAAATCAAGCTTTGTCATAAAGAAGGGGACTGGGTAGGAGCTGGAGAGCCACTAATGTACATAACTGGTCATTTTTCAAAATTAGTTGACTTAGAAACTATTTATTTGCAACTCATAGGACCATCATCAGTTGCAGCATATAATGCCTATATAATGTGCAGAGATATGCCTCAAACTAGTTTTTTAGCAATGGATGCTAGGCATTGTGCAGGAGCTAGTATGCATAACTTAATGGCATACGGAGCAAGTGTAGGATCTAAGAAGGCAAAGAAAGAAAAAAAAGCTAAAGGTTTTATAGGTACATCATGTGCAGCAACATCTCATTATTTTGGAAAAAAGCAGGGGCTAGGAACCATGCCTCATGCTTTTATAGGTTTTGCAAAATCGACTTTAAAAGCTGCACAGCTATTTAATAACGCTTTTCCTAATGAGGATATGACTGTATTAGTTGATTATTTTGGAAAAGAGATAACAGATACTATAGAAGTTTGTAACTATTTTAATAAATATGCTAACCAAGGAAAATTAGCTATTAGATTAGATACTCATGGCGGAAGATATGTTGAAGGCTTGGATATAGAGAAATCATATAAAGTTCTTCAAAAATATTCTCCAAATTCAATAAAGACTTATAGAAACGAACAAGAAATGAAATGGTTAGTAGGTACTGGTGTAAGTGTCTCTTCAATTTTTTATTTAAGAAATATATTAGATAAAAATGGTTGGAAAAAAGTAAAAATCATTGCTTCTTCAGGTTTTAATCCTGAAAAATGCTTATTATTCTCTAATACTAATGCTCCAGTTGATGTTATAGGAACAGGCTCATATATTCCAAATAATTGGGAAGAAACATATGCTACGGCAGATATTATTAAGTATGAAGGTAAAAGCTTAGTTAAAAAGGGTAGAGAGTTTTTAATAAAAGAGTAGTTAATGAAAATAGTATTAGCACAAATAAACCCAACAGTTGGAGATATTTTAGGTAATTACAAAAAAATAGTTACAAATATTTCCAAATTCAGTCTTAAAGCAGATTTAATAGTTTTTCCTGAACTTTCAATTAGTGGGTACCCTTTAGAAGATTTAGTTTTAAAAGATGGTTTCTTGTATGAAATAAAGATGTTTTTAGAAAAATTAGAGAAGTTTTGTATTAATAAAAATATAGCTGTTATATTAGGAGCCCCGTTAAAAGAAAATAATAATGTCTATAATGCAGGTATATTTTTATATAAAAAGAAAAAAAAAATAATTTACAAAAATAAACTGCCAAACTACGGCGTTTTTGATGAAAAAAGAGTTTTTAGATCAGGAAAGAAATATAATACTATTAAGTATAAGAGCCTAAATATAGGTATACTAATTTGTGAGGATATGTGGTTTAACTCCTTACCACTTTATTTAAAAGAAAATGGGGCTAATATATTTATATGCATAAATGCGTCTCCTTATGAAAAAGATAAATTTATCCAGCGAAAAACTATTGCTTATAAATTAGTAAAGAAAACCAAAGTGCCAATAGTATATTTAAATCAAGTTGGAGGACAGGATGAACTTGTATTTGATGGAAACTCCTTTTTTATGGATAAAAAAGGAAATATTTTACAGAAGTGCGATGCATGGAAAGAAGACTTAAAGATAATTAAATATCCTAAAATTATTAACAATAAAACTAATAATAACAATTATATAGAAGAGTTACTTGAGTTTAATACATGGAGTGCTTTAACTTTAGGGTTAAGAGATTATTTTTTAAAAAACTCTTTTCGTAAAATAATCTTGGGATTGTCTGGTGGAATAGACTCTGCAGTTAGTGCAGCAATAGCAGTTGATGCAGTTGGCAGCAAAAATGTTTTAGGCATTTTAATGCCTTCTAAGTATTCTTCTAAAGGAAGCTTAGATGATGCAAAACAAACTGCTAACCTTTTAAAAATAAAAACTAATATTTTTAACATAGGAGATATTCATAAAGTATTTTACAAAAATCTTTATAATCATTTTAGTAAGAAAGTAAAGAGTATTACAGATGAAAATATACAATCTAGAATTAGAGGTTCAATACTAATGGCTTACTCAAATAATTATGCATATTTACTAATTAGTACTGGTAATAAAAGTGAAATTTCCGTAGGTTACTCAACTATTTATGGTGATATGAATGGAGGATTTAATGCAATTAAGGATATATATAAAACTGATTTATACAATTTAGCTATTTGGAGAAACCAAAATAATATTAGATACTTTTATGGACCATCTGGGCAAGTTATTCCTCAAAATTCTATTACTAAAAGTCCATCAGCTGAACTCAGACACAATCAAAAAGATACTGATAGCCTTCCTTCATATGATGAATTAGACAAAATATTATATCTTTTAATAGAAAAAGAATATTCTATTACAGAAGTAGTAAAAAAAGGATTTAAAATTAGTACTGTAAAAAGAATAAGTGCTTTATTGTTAAAATCAGAATATAAAAGAAGACAAGCTCCACCTGGTGTAAAGTTATCGTTAAAAGCATTTGGTAAAGAAAGAAGATATCCTATTACTAATAAATTTGAAAATTAAATGGCAGGTACAGATAGTTCTCAGGGTATAAAGTTTCAAAAACCATGCATTATATTAAATGAAGTACAACTTCCTGAAAATGTAGGGATGGTATTAAGAACAATGTTAAACTTTGGATTTAAAAACCTTAGATTAGTAAACCCAAAAGTAACTTTGCCAAATAAAAAAACTATCTCAAGCTCAGCGGGTGCTTACGATATAATTGGTAAAAATATTAAAACTTTCAATAGTTTAGAAGAATGCATAGAAGATATTGAATGTTTGTGCGCAACATCTGTTAGAAAAAGAGATTTAGATAGTTTTGTAGATGAACCTAGAAATACTATGAAAAAAATTTCTAAAAATGTTAATGACGCAAATGCTATAGGTTTCTTATTCGGTCCAGAAAAAGCAGGTCTAAAAAATAGTGACTTAGCATTGGCAAATATGGTCATTAGTATTCCTACAAATATTGCATTTGGGTCTTTAAATTTGGCTATGTCAGTAAATTTAATATGTTACGAATGGTATTTAAATAATCATAATATTAAAAACCTTCATCACTATCATGAAAAAGATATAGCTAATAAAAAAGAAGTTACTTTTTTTAGCAATAGATTGGTTGAGATTTTGATGGATACAAATTTCTTCACAAATATAAAGGAACAAGAAAAACTTATAAATAATTTAAAAAATATCTTTTTTAAGAATAATTTAACTAATAAAGAATTGAGAATTTTACACGGAGTAATTACTAATATTAAAAAAAAATAAAAACTAATTGACAACTTTGTAAAGACAAGTATTCTTCAAGTTTGATATTATGAGTAAACGTACAGAACCAAGAAATAAAATTGATAGAAGATTAGGTTGTAATCTCTGGGGAGAGCCTAAATCTCCTTTTAATAGAAGAGAATATGGTCCAGGACAACACGGTTCTAAAAGAAAAAAATTATCTGATTATGGTGTTCAACTTTTTGCAAAACAAAAGCTTAAAGGATACTATGGAAATGTCTCAGAAAAACAATTTAGAAAGTATTATGAAAAGGCTTTAAATAAGAAGGGTGATACAAGTGAGCATCTTATAGCATTACTTGAAACAAGACTAGATGCTATAATTTATAGAATGAATATAGCTCCTACTGTTTTTGCTGCAAGACAACTTATTAATCACGGACATATTGAAGTAAATAATAGGCGCGTTACAATACCTTCTTTCAGTGTAACTACTAAAGATATAATTTGTGTTAGGAAAAAATCTCTACAACATCCCGTGGTTTTAGAAACTACAGATAAAGCGTTAAAAGAGGTCCCAGACTATATTGAGTTTGATAAACAAAAAATAGTAGGGCGCCTTATACGAATACCTAAATTAAGTGAAGTACCATATCCTGTTCAGATGGAACCGAATTTAGTGATAGAATATTATTCTAGATAAGTTACTCTACGACTAAATTAATTTTTTTATCATCAAAGTATTGTTTTAATTCTCCGCTTTCAAACATTTCTCTAATGATATCGCAGCCACCTACAAATTCTTCTTTTACATATAATTGAGGAATTGTTGGCCAGCTACTGTAATTTTTGATGCCTTCTCTTAATTCTTCATCCTGTAATACATCATAGGATTGAAAGTTAACGCCAATATGCTTAAGTATTTGTACGACAGTAGAGGAAAAGCCACATTGTGGGAATGTAGGATTTCCTTTCATATAAAGAACTACTTCGTTATTTTTATTAAATTCTTTTATTTTATCATTTACATTTGTCATTGCTAAACTCCTATTAATTAATTATCAATAATTGTAGTTAAAGATAATGCATGAAGAACTCCACCCATTTTTCCTTCTAAAGCATCATAAACTAACTTATGTTGTTGTACTTTGGTTTTTCCTTCAAATACCTTTGACTTTATAATTGCTGCATAGTGATTATCATCTCCAGCTAGGTCTTTTATTTCAATTTTAGCATCAGGAATTGATTTTAAAATTAAATTCCTAATTTCATCTACTTTCATGCCCATTTTTAAACCTTACTTTCCCATAATTTTCTTGCACTTTTAATATATTCTAATTTTATACTGCTTTTATCTGGAAAATTCAATACGTGGTTTTTGTTAGTAAAAGTTCCATAACTTCTAAAATAAATATTACTATCGATTAGAGCTTTTTCAACAGAGTCCTGATCAGATTTATTGACAGCTATCAAATATCTAGATTGATCTTCACCAAAAAGTATTTTGTGTTTTTTGGGCAAATTCAAAAAATTAAAGCCTATGTTTTTAGCCAAACACATTTCTAATATTGATACTAATAAGCCTCCATCTGAAACGTCATGACATGCGGTTATTAAAGATTTTTTTATTAAATGCAGTATAATTTTAGAAATTTTAATTTCATCATCTAAGTTAGTTTTAGGTATTGCTGAATAAATTTTAGTTTTTTCAAAATCAAACATTGCTCTTTCATATGCAGAAGAAGAGAGATGTCCTCCTGTTTCACCTATAACGTACAAAATATCTTCATTAGAAAAAGAACTAATAGATACTGTTTTTCTATAATCATTAATTACTCCTACTGCTCCTATTTGAGGGGTAGGAGGTATACTTTTATCATTAGTTTCATTATAAAATGAAACATTTCCCGAAATTATAGGTAACGATAATTTTTTTGAAGCAACTTGCATTCCTCTTATAGTTTGTACAAATTGACCCATTATTTGTTTTTTTTCTGGATTTCCAAAGTTTAAACAGTTAGTGATTGCTAAGGGTTTAGCTCCTACAGAAATTAAATTTCTATAACTTTCTGCTATGGCTTGAATTGCTCCTAAGTAGGGATCAATTTCACAATAATAAATATTACAATCAGTGGTAGTTGCTATTGCTTGATATTTAAAGTTAGTTTTTATTATAGAAGCATTTCCACCCATTGCTGACAAGACATTCCTTGTAATCATATGATCATATTGGTTCCAAATAATTTCTCTAGTGGACAAGCTTGAGTCATAGAATATTTTTTTTACAACTTCTGCTATTGTTCTTTTAGGATAAGTTTTTTGTTTAAAAAAATTCTTTTTTACAGTGAAAGGTCTTCTAAATACTTTTGCATTCGTTAAATAATCTAAAGGAATATCAGCAACTATTTTTTTTTTGCTTATAATCTTAATATTAGATTCCTGAATAATTTCTCCTATAGATGAAAATGATAAGTTCCATTTTTGAAATATTTTTTTAGCAATATTTAGTTTGTTGGGCTTTATTATCATCAACATCCTTTCTTGACTTTCAGACAGCATAATTTCATCAGCAGTCATATTGCCATCTCTTAGAGGCACCTTATCTAAGTTAATCTTTATTCCTAATTTTGATGATGCTGCAATTTCAACAGAGGATGAAGTTAAGCCAGCTGCTCCCATATCTTGTAATCCAATTATTGCATCTAATTTCATTAATTCTAAACATGCTTCCATTAATAGTTTTTCTGTAAAAGGATCTCCTACTTGAACTGTAGGTTTTAAACTTTCAGATTCTTTTGAAAACGACTCTGATGACATACTTGCTCCATGTATTCCATCTCTTCCTGTTTTAGAACCTACATAGACTACTTTATTGCCAGACCTTCCAGCCTTAGCATAAAAAATTTTATTTTTCTTAGCTATACCTATTGTCATTGCATTTACTAAAATATTATTATTATACCTTTTATCAAAGCTACATTCTCCTGCAACGGTAGGTATGCCAGTACAATTTCCATAGTCACCAACTCCAGAAACTACTCCATTGAAAAGATGCTTAGTTCTTTTATGATTTAGGCTTCCAAACCTTAGACAGTTTAAATTTGCTATAGGTCGAGCTCCCATAGTAAAAATATCTCGCATAATACCTCCTACTCCTGTAGCAGCACCTTGATAAGGTTCTATATAAGAAGGATGATTATGGCTTTCTATTTTAAAAACTATTGCATTATTCCCACCAATATCAATAACTCCAGCATTTTCACCGGGTCCTTGTATAACGTATTTAGCAGAATGAGGAAGTTTTTTTAACCAAAACTTTGATGACTTATACGAACAATGTTCACTCCACATAGCCGAGAATAAAGCTAGTTCTGTTTTTTTAGGTTTTCTTCTAAGTAAATCTCTACAATCAAGATAATCTTGATGAGACAAGCCAATTTGCTTTATATAACTAATTAAACTTTTATCTAGCATTAGAAAGTGACTCAACTATTTTTTTCATTATTGTATCTTTGTTTTTGTTATTATAAAATCGCTCTGGATGGGGCATCATTCCCATTACATTACCTTTTTCATTTATGATGCCTGCAATATTATATACTGAACCATTAGGATTGCTCTTTTGATTGCATTCTCCTGAGTTAGATGAATATCTAAAAACTATTTGATTATTTGATATAAGCTTTTCTAATTCGTTTTTTTTAATATAATAATTTCCTACTTTATGAGCTATAGGTAGATTAATAGTTTCATTTTTATCAAACAAATTAGTGAAATTACTGTCAGAATTAACAATGGATAAATTTATACATTTACAAATAAATTTTAAACCTTCATTCATTAGCAAAGCACCCGGCAAAAAACTTGCTTCTGTTAATACTTGAAATCCATTGCAAATACCTAATATGGGTATTCCTTTTTTAATACATTCGTTAATTTGTTTTAATATTTTTGATTTAGCAGCAATAGCACCGCATCTTAAATAATCGCCGAAAGAGAAACCACCAGGTATAATAACTAAGTCAGTATTTTTTGGAATCATATCCTGATACCATACTAGATAAGGTTCACGTCCGTATATATTTTTAATAGAATTAAAAATATCTTTGTCGCAATTAGAACCCGGAAAAACAATTATTGAAGGCGTCATACTTTTCTACATTTTATAATTTTAAAATCCTCTATAACTTCATTAGCAAGTAAGCTTTTACTGAGCTTTGAAGCTATTTCTTTAGCTTTATTTTGTGTTGGAACCTTATCTACAAAAACTTCAAAATATTTATTTTGTTTAACAGAATATATATTTCTTAAGTTAATATTTTTAGCAGCAATTTCTATGGCTTTTCCTTGAGGATCTAAAACATCTTTTTTAAGTGTTACTAGTACTTCTAATTTAAACATTCTCTACCTCAATTTTTAATCTTTTTAAAACTTCTAAATATGATTTTAGCAAATTACCTTTATTTTCTCTAAAAATATCTTTATCAAAACTAATCTTGGTTTTTTTATCCCAAAGTCTACAGCTGTCAGGAGATATCTCATCTCCAAGAACTATATTTTTTTTTAAAAAACCAAACTCCATTTTATAATCTACTAATACAATATTAATATTATTAAAATATTTTAATAACAATTTATTAACTTTTAATCCAATTGCTTTTATCTTTGCTATATCTTTTTTATTTGCTATATTTAATAACATTATGTGATCATCATTAATAATAGGGTCATTTAGTGCATCACATTTGAAATAAAACTCAACTAAAGGTTCTTTTAATTTTTTTCCTCTTTTTATTCCCAGTCTATTTACTAAGCTACCAGCGCTAAAATTTCTAATTACTACTTCAATAGGAATAATCTTTAATTTTCTTATAAGTTGTTCTCTTGAGCTAATTCTTTTTATAAAGTGAGTTTTAATATTATTCTTAGTTAAATAGGTAAAAATATCACTTGATATTAGATTATTTATAACCCCTTTATTCTTAAAATTTCTTTTTTTTTTATTATTAAAAGCTGTCGCACTATCTTTAAAGTACTGAACTAAAACTTCTTTTTTTTTAGTTTGAAAAATCTTTTTTGCTTTTCCTTCAAGAATTAGTTTCATTTTTCCTTAACTAAATAGTTTTAATTTTTTAAAAGTTGTAAGCGTTTCATCAGAATTTCTATAAAGCCAGAAAATACCATTTGTTTTATTTTTAATTCTAGATAGCCCTATAATAGAAGAACATACAGTACCATAATTATTCTGTCTATCTTTAACATAAATAGAGGTAACTTTTCCTTTAATATCGTAAGATTGTAAAGACAAAAGTTTTATCCATCCATCAAACTTGTTTTTTTCTGGATCAGGATAACTTGCACTGTGAAAGTGTTTTTTGTTTAAAGCCTGTCTTAATGAAGTTTTATCATTTAAATCAAAGTTATCTATTATTGATTTTCCAAATGGAATTGATATTGTCTCCAATTTAAAATTATCATATTTTAGAAGATAAGAATTTTTTGAATCTGATATAAATAAATTAAAAAATCTATATTTATTTTGAAAGCTATTAATAATTTTTTCTTTTGCATCGTTAGCATTTTTTAACTTTAGCGCATCAATAACTAAACTTCCTCTAGACTTAAGGGTTTCATCATGGTTTAAATTAGTTTTTCTGTTTAATATAGCAACACAAAGACCATATTTATTTACTCCTAGCCATGATCCGCCACACTTTTTGTCTTTTCCAGCATATATAGAAGGGTAATTTTTCCAATTGAATCCTGGTGAAAGAAACTTTCTATCATAAAATTCATCTCTATTTGTTGCTATTAATAACGGCCAATTACTATTTTTTTTTCTTGATATAAAGAGTATGCACATAATTATTTTGACTTGGCTTAGTAGTATGATTATTAAAGGAAACTATGATTTAAAAACATTTCTAAAAATATGATTGATGTTTTTTACATATAACTTGTTATTAAATATTTTTTTAAATTCTTGTTTTTTTATCTTGGATGTAGCACTTTTATTAGAAAGTAAAAAACTTAAAAACGACTTCTTTTTATTAGTTCTAATACTATTCCAAGTTTTCATTGCACTTTCCTGTACTATTTTGTATGCATCTTCTCTAGAAACACCTTTATCGATAAGTTTTAGCATAATATTTTGACTAAAATGAAGGCCTTGTAATTGATTAAGATTTCTTTGAACATTTTTAGGGTAAACTACTAAGTTTTTTACTAAATTTTTAAGTCTAAGCAGTGAAAAGTGCATTGCAATAGTTACATCGGGTCCTATAATTCTTTCAACTGAAGAATGCGAAATATCTCTTTCATGCCATAGTACAATGTTTTCTAAACTTGAGTTACAAGTATTTCTAATATATCTTGCTAGGCCAGTTAAATTTTCTGAAAGAATAGGATTTCTTTTATGAGGCATTGCGGAACTACCCTTTTGACCTTCACTAAAATATTCTTCGGCCTCTAATACTTCAGTTCTTTGTAAGTGTCTAATTTCTACAGATAGTCTTTCTATAGATGCAGCCAATATAGCCAAAGTAGAAAAAAACAAAGCATGCCTATCTCTAGGTATAATTTGTGTGGATATAGTTTCTGGTTTAAGTTTTAATTTTTTTGCTACATATTCCTCTACTTTTGGAGAGACACTTGAATATGTTCCTACAGGCCCTGATATTTTACAAACAGATATTTCTTTTTTTGCATTTTTTAATCTGGTTAAACTTCTTGAAAACTCAGCGAAAGCATAAGCAAACTTTAATCCCATTGTCATAGGCTCTGCATGTATGCCATGACTTCTTCCTATGCACACTAAATATTTATATTTATTTGCTTTAGTTTCTAACACTTTTAATACCTCTGAAACTTCCTTAATTATTAGATCTAAAGCACTTATTAATTGCAATGAAAAGCATGTATCAAGAACATCTGATGAAGTAAGACCTTTATGTATAAATTTTGCATCTTCTCCAACATACTCAGCAACATTTGTTAAAAAAGCTATAACATCATGCTTGGTTTTTTCCTCTATTTGAAGTATCTTTTTTTCATCAAAATTAGCTAACTTTCTTATTGAGTCTGATTTCTTTTTCGGTATTACTCCTAGTTTTTCCTGTATTTCACAAGCATAAAGCTCTATTTTAAGCCATAATTTATACTTATTTTTAGTGCTCCAAATATCTGTCATTTCAGTAGTTGAATATCTTGGTATCATAATTTATCTCAATTTATTTAAAAAAAAGTTCTGCTCTTCGATTTTGCTTCTCTTTTATTTCATCTGAGGTTTCTACTAGCAAGTTAGTTTCTCCGTAGGCCTTAATTTCTATAGTATTATTTAGGTTCCTATTCATCAAATACTTTTTTATAAAATTTGCTCTATTTTTAGATAATTTTGAATTATAAGACTTAGAACCCATTGTATCGGTATGCCCTTCAATAATAATTCTCATATTTGTATTTTTATTTGCAATTGTAACAAATTTTTCAAGTTCAATTACCTGATTTGAAGATAAAGTAAATTTATCAAATTCAAAAAATACTATTGTTCTTAATACTTTAGTATCTTCTACAATATTGTCTTCATAAGTATTTTTATTTTTTTCAACAGTAGACTTTATTTTATTTTCAATATTATTTTCTAATTTTTTTTTATTACTTATTAGCCTTTCATTGATAAAAATAAAATTTTGATTAAATTTATTAAGGCATAATTCAATATGATCAAATTGCCAATTTTCCTCAACTTGTTCAATCCAACAATCATATCCGGCAATCATTTTAGAAAATTCTTCAGGATACTTGTTAAATGATTTACTATTTATTAATTTATTAATTCTGTTATACATGGAATTTGCTTCTTCGATATAGTTTTTTGGAATATCCCAATTTTTTGGATCTTCAGCAAAAAACTTTTTTTCATTTAAAGCAAGTGCAGCTTTATAAGCAAAATGATTAGCATCTATTTCATCATGCATTTCATATAATTCATATTTTGCAAATTCTAAATATTCTAAACCTAAAAACGTGTAGAAGTTAATTGGTTCATTATTTTTTTTATTTAATTCTTGTATTTTAAAGTGAGCGCAGGAATTAATTGAAAATATGAAGATGAAAAATAATCCATAATTTAGTATTTGTTTAATTATACTTCTCATATTACTTTAAGTTTATCACATTCTATAAAATTTAATAAGTTATTTAAATTTTTACTTCTCACTGAATGTGCAACTAAGTTTCTCCAGTTTTTAGCGCCATCATAACCATTAAATAAATTCTGTATATGGAACAGAGCATTTTTTTTAAATAAATATTTTTCAAAATTATTTTTTAAAAAATGAATATATGTATAAATAATATATTTCTTTTTCTCTATATTTTCATATGTTAAATCTGAATTAAAAATCCAAGGAGTTTTATAAGCTTCTCTACCTATCATAATTCCATCAATCTTTCTTTTAATATTCTCATTATAATTAGTATGTTTGAAACCTCCATTTATTATAATTGTATTGTTTTTAAATTTTTTCTTTAATTTAAAAACCCTTTCATAATCAAGAGGAGGTATATTTAGGTTATCTTTAGTATTAAGTTTTTCTCTAATTGCAATTCTTGCATGAATAATATACTTATTTATGGAGGCATTGTTTAGTTCTACAAGAAAGTTATCTAAAATATTTTCAGAAGTATAGTCATCAACACCAATTCTAGTTTTTATACTTATATTTTTATTTGTATATCTGCTTATTTCTTCAGCACACCTTCTAACTTGTTTAGGGTTTAATAATAAATTAATTCCAAAACTTCCTGATACAACTCTATTACTTGGACATCCACAGTTTATATTAATTTCATAAAAATCTTTTTCTGCTGCTTTTTTTGCTGCTAAGGCTAATCTACTTGGTTCATTTCCTGCAATTTGAACAGCAACATTATTTATGTTATTTAAATAATTGTAATCATCTAAAATATTTGTTCTTATAATTGCTTCTGCATGCATCATTTCTGTATAAACTACAGTTTTTTTATTAATGAGATTTAATAAGTAACAAAAAAAGCTATCAGTTTTTCCCATCATTGGCGCGACACTATAAAATTTATCTAATTTTTCCATAAAAAATTTAATATAGCATAAATTATTTAGTGCAAATATTATTAATTTTTATTACTGTATTACGATATGTTTCAATCATTACCATTTATTTTTTTAGATAGTTTAGTTTATGCATCTTGGCTATTTTTAGTTGCTTCAGGATTGACTCTAATATATGGAGTAATGAAAGTTCTTAATATTGCTCATGGAAGTTTATATGCTTTTGGGGCTTATTCAATGGCTTGGTTAGTTGGTTGGTTTTCTTCTAATTATGATAACTATCAATTTTTGTATTTTTTTTTTATACCCTTATCAGCAATTTTAGTAGCCATAATTTTAAGCTTGTTTATAGAGAGAATATTTCTTAGAAAAGTATATGAGAGAGACGAAATAGTAATTGTACTAGTTACCTATGGATTATTTTTAATTTTTGAAGATATTATGAAAATAATATTTGGCACCACTTCTTATTTACCCTTTCAACCAAGAATAATGTTAGGAGATATTGCAGTTTTTGGTCTACCATATGTGATATATGATCTTCTAATTATAGTTATAGCTGCATTAGTTTGGTGTTTATTTTTTTGTATTATAAAATTCACCAAAATTGGAAAGTTATTGATAGCGGTAATTTATGATAAAGAAATAGCGTCTTCTATGGGAATTAATGTCTCTAAATTTTTTGTATATACATTTTTTATAGGATGTTTTCTTGGATGTCTAGGTGGAGCAACTTCAGCTCCAATGATATCTGTAGTTCCTGGAGTAGGTGTAGAAATTATAGTGCTTGCATTTGCAGTAGTTGTAACAGGAGGCTTGGGAAGTATATCAGGTGCCCTTATAGGAGCGCTATTGATAGGTTTATTTAGAACAATAGCAATTTTTTATTTTCCTCAGTTTGAACTATTTATAGTTTTCTTTGTAATGGCTATTATTCTTACGGTAAAGCCTGAAGGGTTGTTTGGAACAAAAGAGGTTAGAAAAATTTGATGCAGAAGATATTAAATTTAAATGAAAGCTTTATTATATTTTGCTTTATATGTTTAATTTCAGGGTGGCTTATATTACCTGATTGGAGTCTAAATATTGTTTGTTTAGCATGCTGTAATGGCCTAGTTGTTCTGGGTTTACTGGTTTTGATGAGAGCAGGACTTATATCATTTGGGCATGGATTATATTATTGTCTTGGAGGTTATGCAGTAGCTATAGGCTACAATTTTTTAAATGTGAAAGACGCTATTTTGCTTTTATTAATTGCCACTATATTAGGGGGAATTGTATCTTATCTTTTTGGGTTTTTTGTAAGAAAGTTTAGAGGAATATTTTTTGCCATGATGAATTTGGCATTATCAATGATACTATTTGGCATTATTGTCAAGAGTGTTTCTTTAGGTTCTACAGATGGATTTGGTATAAAAGAGCTAACTTATTTTGGTTTTGAAAGTACTGAAAAAGTTCGTTTAAATATTGTTTCATATTTTTTTATAATAACCATAACATTCCTATGTATTTTTTTAGTTTCTAAATATATTAAATCTCCAATTGGTAAAATGGTATTGGCAATTAAAGACAATGAAATAAGGTCTAATTATTTAGGAATTAATGTAAATAAGCAAATTCATAATATCTATTTAATATCAGGTATTCTAGCTTCATTGGGAGGAGCATTAATGGTTATATTAGTAGGACATGTTACTCCTGAGGATACTGCTTATTGGACGAAATCAGGTGAATTTGTTTTTGTAGCAATTTTATCAGGTACTATTAATGTAATAGCTCCTTTATTAGGTTCTCTTTTTTTTGAGTTTATAAGAACTTTTGCTTTGTATCTTTTTCCTAATACCTGGCAAATGACAATTGGTATAATATTAATATTAGGAATTATATATTTTCCTGAGGGAATAGGTTCCATTTACAATAAAATTAAAAATATAAAAAATGCTTTTAGAAATTAGAAATCTTTTTAAAAATTTTGGATCAGTAGCTGCTGCTAGTGATATTAATTTTTCTATGGAAAACAATGAGATCATAGGAATAATAGGTTCTAATGGTGCTGGAAAAACTACATTTTGTAATATTATTACTGGCTATACAAAACCAGATAGTGGAGAGATTATATTTAAAGGAACAGAAATTTCTAGTAGGTCTGTTTTAGATATTAAAAATATGGGCATCCATAGATCCTTTCAAATACCTCAAGTTTTTGACTCCTTAACTGTTTTAGAAAATATAATGATTTCTAATTTGGTAGCCAATAATAAACAATTTTCTTATTTAGAATTAGCATACAATAAGAAAAATATTGATTATGCAAATTATTTGCTAAACCAATTTAAAATTATTGAGTTTAAAAATGTAATAGTCGGATTGCTTCCGCAAGGGGCAAGAAAAGTACTTGATATTTTAATTGCTATTTTGGGAAACCCATCGATAGTTTTATTAGATGAGCCTACCTCGGGAATTAGCACTGACGAGAAATTTTTAGTGATGGAGCATACTTTGGAAGCAATTAGAAATTTAAATATTTCCATTCTCTTCATTGAACATGATATGGATATAATAAGAAGATACTCCCAAAGAGTAATAGCCTTCTATAGTGGTAAAATAATAGCTGACGGAATTCCTAAAAATGTTTTAGAACAAAAAGATGTGCTTAAATTTATTGTAGGAGGAAGTGTTGTTAAAGATTAATAACATCAGTGTTAGTATTGCCAACATAAAAATTTTATCCAATATTAGCTTGGATGTATCAAAATTTACTAGCATAATAGGTAGGAACGGAGCTGGCAAGACAACCCTAATTAGATCAATTATGAAAATTTTAGAAATAGAGAAGGGAGATATAGAGTTTAATAAAACAAAAATCTCAGACTTTGATACATATGCTATGACCTCATTTGGTATCGGATATATGCCTGAAGATAGAAGGTTAATTCCTAATTTAACTGTAAAAGAAAATATATTGCTTCCCTTATGGAGTAAAAAAAAAAATATAGAAAGCAATGACTTAGAAGTTATATTAAACTTTATACCTGAAATAAAGTCTTTTCTCAAAAATGATGCTTTTCAATTATCAGGAGGCCAACAAAAATTAGTAGCATTAGCTAGAGCAATGATTATTGGAAAAAAATTACTTCTGCTAGATGAGCCTTTTGAAGGAGTAGCACCTGCTTTGGCAGAAAGATTAGTTGAACTTATTAAAGGCTTAAATAAACTTGATTTAGTTACTTTAATAACTGAGTCTGATGAGACTTACTCAAAATTTATTAATGCGAAGATAGTTAAATTGGAGAGAGGAAAAATTATTTCTTAATAATTTATTTATCCTTTTTTTAATATTTTGGCAATATCTAACGCAAAGTAGGAAATTATTGCATCTGCGCCCGCTCTTTTGAAGCACAAAAAAGTTTCCATTAATATTTCCTTCTCATTATATTCACCAGATAATATTGCGTTTTTTAACATAGAATATTCACCCGAGACCTGATAACTAAAAGTTGGATAGTTAAAAGTACTTTTTACTTCTTTTAAAACATCTAAGTACATTATACCTGGCTTTATTAGTAATATATCTGCGCCCTCCTTTATATCTAATGAAGCCTCTCTTAGTGCTTCATTTATATTTCCATAGTCCATCTGATAAGTATTTTTTTTATCAGGACCCAATTTGGTTGCTGCTGATACTGCATTTCTAAAAGGAGCATATAAATTAGAAGAATATTTTACAGCATATGACATTATAAGAGTGTTTTGCTTATTATTTTTATCTAAATAATTTCTTATCTTTTCAACCCTACCATCCATCATATCTGAGGGAGCTATAATATCGCAACCAGCATCAGCATTAATTAAAGCTTGTTCACATAATACATTTATAGTCTTATCGTTAATTATTTCACCATTTTCTATTAATCCATCGTGTCCAGAGGTTGTATAGGGATCAAGGGCAACATCACAAATTACTCCTAAGGAAGGGGAGAATTTTTTTATTTTTTCTACAAGTCTACACACAATATTATTTCTATTAAGTGCTTCTTTACCTGTTTCATCTTTTATTTTACTTGGTACTTCAGGAAATATAGCTACAGCATTAATGCCGAATTCTTTTGCTTTTTGTGATAAATCAAAAGCATCTTCAAGATTTAATCTTTTAATTCCTGGCATTAATTTTATTTCTGTAGATTGTTTTTCGTATGTAACAAATATAGGTAAAATAAAATCATTAGGAGCAATAGAAGACTCTCTTACTAGTTTCCTAATCCACTTATTTTTTCTTAACCTTCTTGGTCTATGTAAAGGAAAATTTGATAAAAAGTTATTCATAGAGTATAAATTATAATATTTTAAATTTTAAGTCTAAAGAATAATGCTTATTGATAAATATAAAGATTTAAATGAAGAACAGAGAGCTATTGTAGATTCTACTAGTCAATTTGCTAGTGAAAATATTATGCCATACTCGTTACAATGGGACAAAGAGTGTTCTTTCCCAAAAAATGCACTTAAAAAGGCTGGTGAGTTAGGTTTAGCAGGTATATACGTTTCTGAAAAGGATGGAGGTTTAGGGCTTAGTCGTTTAGACGCATCATTGATTTTTGAAGAATTAGCATTTGCATGTCCGTCTACCTCTGCATTTTTGTCTATACACAATATGGCCGCATGGATGCTAAGCAAATTTGGCATACAAGAATTAAAAAATAAATACATGTCAAAAATCATTAAAATGGAAAATATAGCATCTTACTGTCTAACAGAAGCGGGTTCAGGATCAGATGCTGCGGCAATGAAAACCAAGGCTGTATATTTTAAAGATAATACTTCTTATGAGATAAATGGTTCCAAATCATTTATTTCAGGTGCAGGAGAATCTGACTTATACTTTGTGATGATGAAAACTGAGAATAATATGAATGAAGAAATTTCATGCGTTTTGTTAGAAAAAGAATTTAAAGGTATATCTTTTGGAAAAAATGAAGACAAAATGGGATGGAAAAATCAACCCACAAGAACTATTTCTTTTGATAATTGTATAGCACCAAAATCGAACCTTGTGGGAAAAGAGGGAGAGGGTTTCAAAATTGCTATGCAAGGTCTAGATGGAGGAAGAATAAATATTGCTTCATGTTCTCTTGGAGCTGCAAGGTTTTGTATAGAAAAAACTGTTAATTATGTTAACGAAAGAAAACAGTTTGGAAAATATTTAAAGGACTTTCAAAGTGTTCAATTTAAACTAGCAGATATGATTACAGATTTTGAGGCTGCAAAGCTAATGGTTCATAAAGCAGCAGAAGCATTAGATAAAAAAGAAAAACACTCAACAATAAGTTCTGCAATGGCAAAAAGATATGCTACTGACGTATGTTTTAGAATATGTAATGAAGCATTGCAAATACATGGAGGGTATGGTTATCTATCTGACTTTGGTATAGAAAAGATGGTAAGGGATTGTAGAGTCCATCAAATATTAGAAGGTACCAATGAAATTATGAGAGTTATTATATCTAGAAAGTTGTTAGATAGAGAATAATATGAGTGATATAGATATAAAAAAAATAAACTCTACTATCATAATTACTCTAACTAGAGAGAAAGTTCTTAATGCTTTAAATTTAAATATGGTAAGAGAGATATTTAAAAATATTAAGAATTGGGATAATGATAAAGATATTTCTGGTGTCATAATAAAAGGTTCAGGTGATAAATCATTTTGTGCTGGGGGAGATATAGTTAGTGTTTATCATGCTAAATCAGAAACTCAAAGTATTTTATCGGATACCTTTTTTAGGGAAGAATATATTTTAAATTTAGCAATATCTAATTTTTCTAAACCATGGATATCACTATTAAATGGTATAGCAATGGGAGGAGGATTAGGCCTTTCAATGCATGGAAAATATAGAATTGTTAATAATAAGACAATAACTGCTATGCCAGAAACAGCAATAGGGCTTTTTCCAGATGTTGGAGGAGGTTATTTTTTATCTAAAATGGGTGAATTAGGATTATTTTTAGCATTAACAGGAAGAGTAATGGATGGTTTAGACTCTATGTATTCAGGAATAGGAACTCATTATATTGAAAATGAAAATATAAATCACATTTACGAAAAAATTATAAATAAAAGCAATTATGACTATATATTTATAGAACAATTACTTAATGCAAACTCTAAAAAGTTATTAGAAAAAGACTCATTGCTCTATAAAGAGTTAGAAAATATAAAGAAACATTTTTGTAGAACTAATTTAGTAGAAATATTTGATTCTTTAAAAAATGATAATAGTGAATGGACTAAAAAAACATTGTCAGTATTATCAAAAAAATCTCCAACTAGTATGAGTGTTGCTATTAAACAATTAGGTCTAGCGAAAAATATTACCTTAAAAGAATGTCTAGCTATGGAATTTAGAATTTGCCAAGCTATGATGGCAAAACATGACTTTTACGAAGGTGTAAGAGCTAATTTGGTAGATAAAGACAGAAATCCTAAATGGCATCCTGAAAGTATCTTTGAAGTTACTGAGGAAATCATTAACAGCCATTTTCATAGTCTAAATGAGAAAGAGTTATTTTCTGATGAATAAAATATCATTTATTGGTTTGGGTAATATGGGATCCCCAATGGCATCTAACTTATTAAAACACAAATATGATTTAAAAGTATTTGATATAAATAAAAATAATTATAAACCTTTTAAAAAAACTAACGCAATTATAGTAGAAAAAAAACAAGAATTGAGTGGGGATAAAAGAATATTTATTAGCATGCTCCCTGATGGAGAGTCCTTAAAAAAGTTAGTGCTCGGAAAAAATGGCCTTTTAAATAATCTTAAAAAAAACTCAATTTTTATAGATTGTTCATCTGTAGATTATAATACTACAATTATTATATCTGAAAAAATGAAAAAAAAAGGAGTACATTTTTTAGACTCACCTGTCTCAGGTGGAATTTCCGGAGCAAAAAATGCTACTCTTACAATAATGGTCGGAGGTAATAAGAAAGCATTTGATAAATCTAAGATTCTATTAAACACTTTAGGAAAAAATGTAATTTATGTTGGTAAGAGCGGAACAGGTCAAATAGTAAAAGCCTGTAATAATATGATGCTGGGAATCAATATGTTAGGAGTATGTGAAGCATTTTTGCTAGCAAAGAAATATAAAATAGATTTAAAAAAATTCTATGATATTACATCAAAGTCTAGTGGGTCATCATGGGCAATGAATACTCATTTACCTATTGAAGGAATTGTAAAAAATTCTGCTGCAAATAATAACTTCAAGCCAGGCTATGCTGCTAAACTTATTTTAAAAGATTTACAAATCGCACAAGACATGGCAAAACATGTAAATATTAAAACCTTGTTGGGTTTAAATGCTCTAAAATTATATAAAAAATTTTGTAATCTAGATAAAAATAATCTTGATTACTCAGCTATTATAAAAATTTTGTCTTAAATATAATAATATTATTTAAATGCTTGTATTCCAGTTTGACTTCTTCCTAGAATTAATGCGTGAATGTCATGAGTCCCTTCATAAGTATTTACAGCCTCTAAATTCAGCATATGTCTAATTACATGATACTCATCTGATATTCCATTACCACCATGCATATCTCTAGCACTTCTTGCTATTTCTAATGCTTTTCCAACATTGTTTCTTTTTAAAATAGATATCATTTCATTCGTTGCTTTTCCTTCATCCTTAAGTCTTCCTACTCTCAAAGAAGCTTGTAAACCAATTGCAATTTCAGATTGCATATCAGCTAATTTTTTCTGGATTAATTGATTAGACGCAAGAGGCTTTCCAAATTGTTTCCTATCCATTACATAGTCTAGTGTTTTTAGCCAACAAAACTCTGCTGCACCAAGTGCTCCCCAGGAAATACCGAATCTTGCTGAGGTCAAACAAGTCATAGGAGCTATCAATCCTTTTGCCTTAGGTAATAAATTCTCTTCAGGAACGAAAGTATTATCTAACATTATCATACCTGTAGGTGAGGCACGTAGTGCAAACTTTCCTTCTATTTTGGGTGTGTAAATATTTTTACTTTCTTTTTTTTCTAATATAAACCCTCTAATTATATTATTTTCGTCCTTAGCCCAAATTAAAAACAAATCTGCAATAGGGCTATTAGATATCCAGTTTTTAGAGCCATTAAGAACAAATCCACCCTTCACTTTTTTTGCATTAGTTTGCATTGAGGATGGATCAGATCCATGGTCAGGCTCAGTTAATCCAAAACAACCTATAATATTTCCTTTAGCTAATTGGGGCAACCATTTTTGTTTTTGATTTTCATTTCCATAGTCAAAAATCGGTTGCATTACTAAACTAGACTGAACGCTTAAACTAGATCTATACGAAGAGTCAATTGCTTCAATCTCTTTAGCTATTAACCCATAAGCAACAGAAGAAACACCGGCACAACCATAGCCATTAATCTGTGCACCTAATAAACCAATTGCACCAAGTTTTTTAAATAAACTCTTATCAAATTTCTCATATCTATTTTGATGAACAATTTTGGTTAGTAATTCTTTTTTTGCAAATTCATGGCTTAAATCTTTAATTTGAATTTCTTCATTCGTAAGCTGATCAGTTAAACGAAAAGGATCTTTGTAATCAAAATCAACTGCTGTCTTTTTTATTATTTTTTTTCTATTTAACATTGCTTTTTATATTAAAGGTTTCTGCTATTGTTAGTAACTCTATCATCCTAGCATAGTTTAAGGTCATTATTTTAGTAAAATACCAAAAATTTTTCTTATATTGTAACCTAATTATTAAATAATTATTAAAAAAACCAAATGGTATTGTACAATTTAATTCATAAAACTTTCCAGAAGCATTGTAAAGCATGTCTACTTTTTTACAAAATACTAATGGGTTTATTGCAAGTTGATCTAAAGTATCATTAATATATATAGGAAGATGCTTAAATTGGTCAAATATTGGATCCGATAATGGGCTATCTTTGCTTCTCAAAAGCCTCTCTGTTTCAGCAATATCTCCTAATTCATCATACATTTTATCCTTGAGCCACTTTGATGGATAGTTTATTGATGATTTAACTAAACTTAATTCTAATACTGTATATTTTGAAAAAGAGTCTTTTATTGGTGATACTCTACTAATACCTTTCAAATTTGTTTCATGAGAGTAAATTAAGGGACTTTCAATAAAATGATCAGGTATATCAAAAGTTTGAGAAAAAGCTTTATTCTCAAATACTAGATAAACTAAAAGATACAAAAATAAAAACTTAAGTTTATTTTTTGAATTGGACCATTTTTCCATCGGGTTTTCCTATGATTTTTTTATCTATCATTTTAATTTTTCCATTTACTAATGTTGCATAAATATAACCTTTAACTTTAAGTCCATCAAAAGGAGTCCATCCAGATTTATAAGCCATATCTTGGTTTTTTATAATATAATTTTTTTTAAGGTCTACAATAGTTATGTCTGCATCATACCCTTTTTTTATCTGTCCTTTATTCTTAATTTTATAAATTTTAGCCGGATTAAACGACAATAATTCTATAACTTTTTCTAAACTTATTTTTTTCTTATTTACATGGTGTAACATCAAATATAGCGTAGTTTGAACACCTGGCAGCCCAGAAGGAGAATTTGGCCATTTCATTTTTTTTTCTTTTAATGTATGTGGAGCATGATCAGAACCTATTACATTTATAGTATTATCATAAATTCCTTTCCATAGCCCATTTCTGTGATTACTGTTTCTTATTGGAGGATTCATTTGAGCTTTTGTTCCAAGTTTTTTATAACAGTTAGGTGAGAATAGTGTCAGGTGTTGTGGTGTAACTTCTGCTGTAATATTTTTTTTTGTATTTTTTAAAAGCTCAATTTCATCTTTTGTAGATATATGAAGTATATGTGCTTTAGTATTATATTTATTTGCGTATTTTAAAATTCTTTTTGTAGATAGGATTGCTGACTCTTTATCTCTCCATATTTCGTGTTGACTAACTCCTTTTTTAGTATCAATCAACTTGAACCTTTTTTTTAATCTAGTCTCATCTTCAGAATGCAATGCTACACGGCGTTTGCAAGTTTTTAGTGCTTTAGCTAAATCTTTTTCATCTGACAATAATAATGTACCCGTTGATGAACCCATAAAAATTTTTATTCCTGAACAACCTTTAAGGTTCTCTAATTGTGAAAGTTTATTAAGGTTGTCTTTGCAAGCACCAATAAAAAAAGAGTAATTGACCCAGCTAGAGCTTTTTGCAATTTTTAATTTTTTTTCAAGTTCTATCTTACTTATTGTTGCAGGAGAAGTATTAGGCATTTCAAATATTGTTGTAACCCCTCCAAGTAGAGCTGAATTAGTTCCTGAATATATATCTTCCTTATGAGATAAACCTGGTTCTCTAAAATGTACTTGTGTATCTATAATACCTGGCAGAATATGTTTTTCTTTGCAGTCTATAAATTTCATACATTCTTTTTCATTAACTTTTCCAATCTTAATAATCTTATTATTTTTAATTCCAATAGATGCTCTTTTTTTACCATCTTTAGAACAAATAGTTCCATTAAGGAGGCCTATGTTGTATTTTTTTTTCATATAGTTATATTAATGTTAAAATAAATGTAAACTATCATTATAAAATTATCATTATAAATAAATATTTTGAATAAAAATAAAGAATATATCCTTACTAAAACCGTAGCAATGCCTGCAGATACTAATACTAATGGAGATATATTTGGTGGCTGGTTGCTTAGTCAAATGGATGTAGCAGGTGGTATTTTAGCGAGCAAAATAGCTGAAGGAAGAGTAGCTACTGTGGCAATAGAAGGAATGAAGTTTTTATTGCCAGTTAAAGTTGGTGATACTGTAACTTGTTATGGAAAACTAAAAAAAGTAGGAAAGACTTCTATTTCAATTCTATTAAGGGTTACCACTGAAAGCTGGAAAAATAGTGACCTAAAGGAAGTTACAAATGGAAAGTTTATATATGTGGCAATTGACTCAGTTGGAAAACCAAGACAATTGCCTAGCGTAAATATATAAACTAAACGCTGTAATACATATCAAACTCTACTGGATGTGTAGAGTTATTTAATCTACTGACTTCCTCTCTCTTGAGTTCAATATAACCTTCAATCTGATCATCTGTAAAAACACCACCTTCAGTTAGAAAAGCTTTATCTTTTTGAAGAGAGTCTAGCGCATTTTCTAATGAAGTAGCCACTGTATTAAGGTTTTTAAGTTGTTTTTCTGAAGCTTCATATAAATCAAAATCAATCGCATCTCCTGGATTAATTTTATTTTGTATTCCATCTAGTCCTGCCATTAACATTGCTGAAAAGGCTAAATAAGGGTTAGAGGCAGCATCCGGAAACCTCACCTCAAGTCTCTTTGCTTTATCTCCTTCTGCATATGGTATTCTAATTGATGCAGATCTATTTCTTGCTGAATATGCTAAAATGGTAGGGGCTTCGAAACCAGGAACCAATCTTTTATAACTATTAGTGGTAGAATTTGTAAAAGCATTGATTGCTTTTGCATGCTTTATAATGCCCCCTATGTAATAAAGACAATCTTGCGACAACCCACTATATTCACTCCCTGCAAATAAAGGAGAATCACCTTTCCAAAGAGATTGATGACAATGCATTCCAGATCCATTGTCATTTATAACTGGCTTTGGCATAAAAGTAGCTGTTTTTCCATATGAGTGGGCAACCATATGTACCACATATTTATATTTTTGCAAATCATCAGCACATGAAAGTAGCTCATCAAATTTTCCTCCAAGTTCATTTTGTGAAGGAGCAACTTCATGATGATGTTTTTCCATAGTAAGACCCATTTCCATCATAGTACCTACCATTTCTGCTCTCATGTCTGTCATAGAGTCTACAGGAGGAACCGGAAAGTAACCACCTTTCATAGATGGTCTGTGTCCTATATTACCACCATCAAAGGAGTTTCCTGAATTGTAAGGACCTTCATCAGAGTCAAGCTGATAAAATGTATCATTCATTGATACGTTCCATTTAACATCATCAAATACAAAGAACTCAGCCTCAGGTCCAAAATAGGCAGTATCTGCTATACCAGTTTTTTTTAAATATTCTGTTGCTCTTACTGCTGTTGACCTAGGACATCTAGAATACATTTCTCCGGTAGATGGTTCCACTACGTTGCAAAAAATAATAAGTTGAGGCTGGGCTGTAAATGGATCTAGTACTGCAGTATTAAGGTCTGGTTTTAATATCATATCAGATTCATTGATAGACTTCCAACCAGATATAGATGAGCCATCAAACATAATTCCATTATTTAATAAGTCTTCATCAACACTTTCAACGGTTTGGGCAGTATGTTGCCACTTACCTTTGGGATCTGTAAATCTAAAGTCTACAAACTTCACCTCGTTTTCTTTAATCATTTTAAAAATTTTGTCAGTCATTACTACTCCTAATTATCTATTTTAAAAAAGAGCTTATTGATTACTACGGTATAGATCTATATAAATTGAAAAGTATAATTATCATAATTACCGCGTTCCTTCAGCATAAGCTTACTTCCGATCTACAAAATGCAGATTGAACGTTTAATAATAGTATTACGTTTAAATCTGATGTCAACAACAATAGTAAATTAAATTGCTTTTTCATTTTTATCTTTGGTTCTGATACGAATTGCTTGTTCCACATTAAAGATAAATATTTTTCCATCGCCAATTTTTCCAGTGTTCGCAACTTTTTGAATTATATTTATTGCTTCATTAAGTTTTTCATCACTTAAAACTATTTCTATTTTTATTTTAGGTAAGAAATCTATATTGTATTCAGCACCTCTGTACAATTCTGTGTGACCTTTTTGCCTGCCATATCCCTTAACCTCTGTTACAGTCATGCCATTAAGGTCGATTTCACTTAATGCTTGCTTTACTTCATCTAATTTAAAAGGCTTAATTATAGCTTCTATTTTTTTCATTATTGCACTCCCCCTTGATCAACAACTATTATAGTATTATAACTATATAAAAAGTAACAGTAAAAAATTATTTATGGCGACTGTAGCTCAGTTGGTTAGAGCGCTGGTTTGTGGTACCGGAGGCCGTGGGTTCGATCCCCATCAGTCGCCCCATATGTAGACATTTATTTTATGCTTTCTAAAATTAGATCGTTTAATTTATCACAAAACATTTTACTATCATCAAGAGGTATGCCTTCCAGAAGCTTTGCTTGATCCAACAATAAATTTGAAATAGTTACTACTTTTGATAAATTCTTTTTATCAGTGGTATCAATTTTATTTAAATACTTAATTAAATTGTGTTCAGGATTAATTTCCAAAATTTTAGCGCTAATTTCATTTAAATGTTTATGCTTTTTGAGGATATTTTCTAAATGTATATCCATGGAACTGTCATCTGCTACGAAACAAACAGGACTATTAGTTAATCTACTAGAAACTTTTACATCTTTAACTTTTTTGCCATAGAAGCTTTTTAGATAAGCAATTAATTTTTCAAAATTTTTATAATTATTCTTTTTGTTATCTTTATTAGAAGATGACTGTTTAATATCGATATCGCCTTTTGTAACTGACTTAAATTTAAAATTATTAAAATTATCTATATTGGGTAACCAAAATTCATCAATAGAATCAGTGAAAAATAAAACTTCTACATTATTTTTTATGAAATTTTCCATTTGCGGACTTTTCATCAAGTTTTCTTTATTTTCTCCACTTATATAATAAATTTCTTTTTGGCTTTCAGGCATTCTTTCAACGTATTCATTTAATGTAGTCCAACTTTTTTGACTACTACTATGAAACATTGATAATTTTAAAATACTTTCTTTATTAGTAAAATCTTCATGAATTCCCTCTTTAAGAGTAGATCCAAAATTTTCCCAAAACTTTCCATATTCTTCTTTATTTTTTTTAGACTCTTTTTCTAGTTCTAATAATACTTTTTTAACTATGTTATTTTTAATTTTTGATAATACAGGATCGTTTTGTAACATTTCACGACTTATGTTCAAGGAAATGTCTTCTGAGTCAATTATTCCTACTAAAAACCTCAAATATTTAGGTACTAAACTTTCACAGTTGTCGGTTATAAAAACTTTTTTTACATATAGTTTTATATTAATCTTTTTATCAGCATGCAATAAATCAAAGGGTTTCTCTGAAGGAATAAATATCAAATTAGTGAAGTTAATAGTGCCTTCGTTTTTATTATGGAAAATTTTCCACGGTTTATCATAATTAAGGCCAGATTGTGTGTAGAAGTTTTCATAATCTTCCTTTTTTAGGTCATTTTTATTTTTAGTCCACAAGGCTAAGCTTTGGTTGATCTTTTCTTCTTTACCGCCTTTATCATCTTCATCTAATAGAGACACAGGATAGTTTATGTGATCTGAGTATTTTTTAATTACATTAGAAAGCCTAATGCTTTCTAAAAACTCATCGGCATCATCCTTTAATTTCAAAGTTACTTTAGTCCCAATCTTATGAGAAGCATCCTCTTTTAAATTAAAGCCTCCTTTGCCATCTGAGGTCCATTTCCAACTTGTTTTGCTTCCTGCTTTTCTTGATAAAACTGATATTTTATCTGCAACCATAAATCCAGAGTAGAAGCCAACACCAAATTTTCCTATTTGATCTATATTTTTTTCTTTATTTGTTTCAAGCTTTTTTATAAATTCTTCAGTTCCTGATTTTGCGATTGTGCCAAGTGACTTTATTAACTCTTCTTTTTCCATTCCTATGCCATTATCAATAATATTTATAGTTTTGGTTTTTTTACTAAAGGTTATTAAAACCTTGAGCTCTTCTGAGTTACTAATTTTTCTATTTTGCAAAGACTCATATCGAAGCTTATCACAGGCATCTGAAGCATTGGATATGTATTCTCTTATAAATATTTCTTTTTCACTGTACAGAGAATTGGCAACAATATTTAATATTTTACCAACTTCCGCTTGAAATTCAAAATTTTCTGTGCTCATAATATAATTCTCTTTTAAGTAAGATATGATTATTAAAAAAAGTTTATCAAGACATAAAATCATTTTTTTTTGGAGTATTAAATGGAAATTATTAGAGCTATAAAAAGTAGAAAGAGTATTAGAGCTTTTACAAAAAAGAAAGTTTCAATATCTGTTATAAAAAAAATATTAGAAACAGCATCGCTTTCTCCTAGTGGAAGTAATACACAGCCTTGGAATGTACATGTTTTATACGGAAATACTTTAAAACGCTTTACAAAGGAAATGGTACAAGAGTTTCTTAAAAATAGTACAAGCCTTAAACTAGAGAGGCTAAATTATATGGATACGTATAGAGCTCCATATTTAGAAAGAAGGCGAAAGGTTGGCTGGGATTTATATAATTTATTAGGAATTAAAAAAGGTGATTTTCAAAAAACACTTGAGTTTCATTCTAGAAATTATAGGTTTTTTGATGCTCCAATAGGATTAATTTTTTCTATTGAAAAAGACTTGGGGTGGATGAGCTGGTTAGATTATGGAATGTTTATTCAAAATATCTCGCTTTTATGTAGGAGTTTTGGTTTGCATAGTTGTCCACAAGCTGCTTGGGGTTTAGTATACAAAAAAGCTAATAAATTTTTAAAGTTAGATAAAAACTTTACAGTACATTGCGGTATGGCGATAGGTTATGAAGATGAAAAAAATAAAGTAAATAAACTGAAGACGGAAAGAGAAAGTGTTAAAAATTTTTGCAAGTTCTACAGCTAATTATAAACAGGCTTAAAGTTTTTTATTAGTTTTTGGGCTTCACTTATTTCTTCCTCACTCATATCTTCTGAAATAAGTTTTACAAAGTGTTTTCCAATAGAAGTTTCAGATAAATAAAACCACTTATATGCTTCAATTAAACTAGCTTGTACACCATTTCCATGAACATATTGCTTGCCCAAATGTACTTGAGCAGTAGGATGGCCTCTGTTCGCAATTTTAAGATAAAGATCAGCTGTTTCCTTCCAGTTTCCTCCCATTTGAAATCGTATTGCCTTGGCATAAGTTATTTCAGTATCCAATGCTATTTGATCATTAGATAAGTAAGGACGCATAATATCATGATCATATTGAATATTTTTTCCATTCTTCTTAACTATTACAATTTCTCTAGCATCAAGATTTTGAAAAAAAATAGTAAAGAATATTAAAGTAGAAAATAGTTTTAGCACAGACCTAGTTTCTTGTAGCCTCAGCTGCTACACCTACTGGAACTTCTTCACCACCAGGATAAACGGCAACGTTAGTTCCTTGTAATAAAAGTCCAAGAGTTCCATTCACAACAACATCCTGAGCTATTTTTGTATTCTCTATAGCATTTCCACCACAACTTTTACTCATTTCTGATGCGACTAGTCTATCTTTTACATCTAAAGAAACATTAGCTGCTAAAATAAGAGGACCGGTAAATAGTCCAAGAACACCAATTAATGGAGTTGCAATCATTCTACCATTAAAAACATAGTCTTCAGTATTTGTATTTGCAATTGATTGTTTGCAATCTTCAGAATGTCTATCTGAAAAGTTACTTTCTTTATCATTATAAATTTTATGAGCCATTTTAGCACTTTGACTAGCACAGCCAATCAATGTTTGTGTTAAAAAAAATAAAGTAACGATTTTAATAATTATATTCACTTTTATCTCTAATAATTCCGAAAGAGACACACAATATCGTAAAATTAGTAATTTGTATATAAAAAATTATGTAATTAAAAAAAATGTATTTGGAAATATGCTTTTAATAAAGTAACTTTTGTAAGATGGAGTTAAATATTTTAAAAGATCTTGAGTCAAAAGTATCTTGGCTGTCAAATTATATAATTCATAATGCAAATAACCTTAGACTTAAAGATGATGACTTGAAAGTAGGAGGTCACCAGGCTTCATGTGCTTCAGTTGTTTCTATACTTGTAGTATTATATTTTAAAGTATTAAATAAATTTGATAGAATAGCTATAAAGCCTCACGCAAGCCCAGTTTTTCATGCAATACAATATTTGTTAAATAATCAATCATTAGAAAATTTAAAAAATTTTAGAAAATTAGATGGCGCTCAGGCATATCCTTCTTCAACAAAAGATTATTGTAATGTTGATTTTTCAACTGGTTCCGTAGGATTAGGAGGGGCGATGACTATATTCAGTTCTATGGTGCAAGATTACTTATATTGTAATGATTTCTTTAAAACAAAAAATAAATTCAAAATGATTTCTGTTTTTGGTGATGCGGAATTAGATGAGGGTAATATTTATGAGGCTTTATTAGAAGGTGCAAAACATGAAATTCAGAACTGCTGGTGGATAATTGACTATAATAGACAGTCTTTGGATGGTATAATTCATGGAAAACTATTTGAAAAATTAATCAACCTTTTTAAGTTAATGGACTGGGATGTTCACATACTTAAATATGGAAAAAAACTACAAAAATTAAAAACTTTAAAAGGTGGAGATAGCATATTAAAATGGATTGATGATTGTCCTAATGATTTATTTTCAGCTCTAACTTTTCAAGGAGGAAAAGCTTGGAGAAGTACCTTAATTGATGATTTTAAGAATAATAAAAATGTTTTAAATATTATTAACTCTTTAAAAGATGAAGAGCTCCACCAATTAATGACAAATCTTGCTGGACATGACATTGAAGAGTTGAGTGAGGTTTTTTCAAATAATAAAAAATTTGCTAAGCCTGCATGCTTTATTTGCTACACTGTTAAAGGGTTTGGTCTTCCATTAGCGGGACATAAAGATAACCATGCTGGTATTATGAGCAAGGAACAATTCACAGTATATCAAAATTCAATGAATATTAGAATAGGAAAAGAATGGGATAAAACAGAAGGCGTAAAAGTTCCTACTAAAGCCTTTAAAGAATATCTTTTTAAAAATGTATTTTATAACATCGAAAAAGATAGAAATTTTAGTGACAAGCATATAGAATTTTCTGAAAAAAATATTGTTTTTAAAAATTATATAAGTACACAAGATGCTTTTGGCCAAATATTAAATGAAATAGGAAAAGATAAAGACAGTGCTTCTAGAAGAATAATTACTACTTCTCCAGATGTAACAGTTTCAACTAATTTAGGAAGTTGGGTAAATCAAAGAAATATTTTTAGTAGAAATGCAAAAGTAGATATTTTTAAGGAAAAAAAAGTTACTTCTGCGCAAAAGTGGAAATATTCACCAAATGGTCAACATATTGAATTAGGAATAGCAGAAAATAATTTATTTCTTTTGTTGGGAGCTTTGGGAATATCAGAGAAAATATTTGGAACTAGGCTTCTACCAATAGGTACAATTTATGATACTTTTATAGGAAGAGGGCTTGATGCATTCAATTATGCTACATATATCGATGCTAGATTTATTCTTGTAGGAACACCTTCTGGAATAACTTTATCACATGAAGGCGGAGCGCATCAATCTATCATAACGCCAAATATAGGAATAGCTCAGCCAAACTTAAACTATTATGAACCAACTTTTGTTGACGAACTAAATGTATTAATTTTTTGGGCCTTAAATAATATTCAGAAAAAAAAGGGTAAATCTGTTTATTTGAGATTAAGCACCAAAAAGTTGACACAACCCAATAGAAGCTTAAGCAATGTTATTAAAGATGATATTATTAAAGGAGGATACTGGTTACAAAATAATGAAAAAAAACTAGACTTAATAATCATTTGTACTGGTGTAGTAGTTGGAGAAGTTATTAATTGTTTAAATCTTATAAAGGATGAGGAATTAAATATAGGAATTTTTATTGCTACTTCACCAGATGCTCTTTATGAAGATTGGATAACTTCTACAAAAAAAAGTAATTATAAATCTCATTTAGAAAAAAAACTTTTTAACGTAAATACTAAAACACCTATTATTACAATAATTGATGGGCATTCTAGTGCTCTTTCATGGATAGGATCTATAAAAGGCCAAAAAATAATACCTTTGGGAGTAAATAAATTTGGACAATCAGGCGATCTAAAGGAAGTGTATCAGTTTAATGAAATTGATTTAAATTCAATAGTTGATAGACTAGCTAGATTTATATTACAATGAAAAAAATGCGGCTGTGGTGAAATTGGCAGACACGCCAGATTTAGGTTCTGGTGGAGAAATCCGTGGGGGTTCAAGTCCCTCCAGCCGCACCATTGAACTATGATAATATTTTTTTTAAGAATCTCTATTATTTTATTTTCATGCATAAATTATAGTTACGCAAAAGATGATAATTTTACTGATTATCCACTTTCTTTTATTGTAGAATCTTGTCTAATTACCAAACAAAGCTCATTTCCAGAAAATATTGAACAAGAAAAGTTTTTAGTAAATAAAAAAAAATACTACACTTGTATGAATTTTATTATGTCCTTATCTACTACTCTAAATAGGAGGTGCATATCCTCAAAAAAAAAAGAAATTTCTCCAGAAAATGCTATGACATTTGCTGATTTATCGAATGTAAATTCAACTTCTGATTTAATAAATGAAATTATTGAATATTCTTATAAGTATCCACATTTTTTAAATCAAATTGCTTGGTTGCATGCTTCAAAAGCTATTAGCCAAAAATGGCCTTGCAAGAAAAAATTCTAAAAATTTAAATAAAAAAATTACAAAAATATAAGTTTTATAAATTTAATATTAGAATTAGTATTATAATCTGTTATACCTAAGTTATGAATGAGAATAATTCTAAAAAATCTGTTTTACAAAAAAGCTTTAAAATAAAAGTACCATACAGTCTTATGCAAAAAAGCATGGATGTAGAGTTTGAAAACTTGTCTAAGTCATTAAAAGTTCCAGGTTTTAGGCCAGGAAAGATCCCGTTATCATTTGTAAAAAATAAATACTTTAAAGAAGTACTTAATAAAACTTCTGAAAAACTTGTACAAGAGGAGGGTAATAAAACTTTTGAGAAAAATAACTATAGGTTAGCAGTTCAACCAAAAGTAAAGCTTTTAAGTGATTTAAAGGAAAATGAAGATTTAGAAGCTGAGTTTTCTTTTGAAATTTTACCTAATTTTAAAGTGCAAGAATTTAGTAAAATTTCTCTTAACAGATACATTTCCTCAATATCTGAAACTGACATAAATAATGTTATAAAAAAACTACATAATGATAATAAAGTTTTTAAAAAAGCTCCTGCAGATAGAGATGCAAAAAAAAATGATAGATTAGTAATTAGTTACAAGGGGTTTACAGGAAAAGAACAGTTTGAAGGTGGCACTGCAGAAAATCAGATTATTGATTTAGGAAATAACTCATATTTGCCAGAATTTGAAAAAAATCTTACAGGTAAAAAAATCAATGAAGAATTTGAATTAGAAATAGTATTTCCAAAAGATTATCACGCTGAAAAATTAAGAGAAAAGAAAGCTGTTTTTCAAATAAAAATAAATGAAATTTCAATCCCAGAATTTCTTAAAAATGATGATGAATTAGCTGTTAAAATGGGTGCTAAGACTACTGCAGAATTAAAAACTAAAATTAAAAATGAGCTTCAAAGATATTCTGATGAATTGAGTTTTGCAATAATGAAAAACCAAATTATTAAACATGTTGTAAGTGCTTACAGTTTTGATTTACCTCCGTCTTTAGTTTTAAGAGAAGAAGAAATCATTAAAAAAACCACAAACTCATCTGGTGCAACTGGTAAAGAAAAGGAAAAAAAGGCAGAAGAAAATATTCGTAAAAATGCTGAAGATAAGGTAAAAATAGGAATAGTATTATCAGAAATAGGAATAAAACATAAAATAAATGTTACAAATCAGGAAATTGAGACAGAGCTTGCAAGAATATGTATGCAATATCCAGGAAAGGAAAAAGAAATAGTTGAGTTTTACAAAAATAATCCTGCTCAAATGAATTCTCTTAAAAGTCCTATATTTGAAAATAAAGTAATAAAATTAATTTCAGAAAAAGCAACTGTTAAAGAAGAAAAAGTTAGTTCAGAAGAACTTAATTCAAAAATATCATCAATAGAAAAAGAGATGAGTTCACATAAATAGTAGAAAGGTTTGAAATATGGTAAAAAACAATCTTTTTAATAGTTCTCTAATCCCCATGGTTGTAGAGCAGTCAAATAGGGGTGAAAGAGCCTATGATATTTATTCTAGATTGTTAAAAGAGAGAATAATATTCTTAACAGGGCCTGTAACTGATGATGTAGCAAGCGTTATTATTGCACAATTATTATTTTTGGAGTCAGAAAATCCAAAAAAAGATATTTACTTTTACATTAATAGTCCTGGAGGTTTAGTAACAGCAGGGCTTGGTGTATATGATACAATGCAATATATAAAACCAAAGGTTTCTACACTTTGTGTAGGACAAGCAGCGTCAATGGGTTCTTTAATGTTAGCTGCTGGAGCATCTGGCATGAGATTTGCTCTTCCTCACTCAAGGATAATGTTACATCAGCCATCTGGAGGTTTTTCAGGACAGGCAACTGACATTGAAATACACGCGAAAGAGATACTTGATATGAAAGAAAAGTTAAATAAAATTTATGAAAAACATACTAAGCAGAAAATTGATATTATTAGAAAGACTCTAGAGAGAGATCATTTTTTAAATCCATCCGAAGCTAAAAAATTCGGAATAATTGATGAAATAATTGATAATAGAACGCAAATGAAGTTTAGTTGATGTAAAGTTATTAGTAATGTATAATTATATTAAATATGACAAAAGATAAATCAAATAACAAAAATACTCTTTATTGCTCTTTTTGCGGCAAAAGCCAGCATGAGGTAAAAAAGCTGATAGCCGGCCCCACAGTTTTCATATGTGATGAGTGTGTTGAACTTTGTATGGATATAATAAAGGAAGAAAATAAGTCCAATCACCAAAAAATAGACGGCATACCCAGTCCCGTTGAAATTAACAGAGTTTTAAATGATTTTGTTATAGGACAAGATAAGGCAAAAAAAGTTTTATCTGTGGCTGTTCATAATCACTATAAAAGAATTAATTTTACAAAAAATAAAGGAGACGTCGAATTATCGAAATCTAATATTTTATTGATTGGCCCCACTGGTTCAGGAAAAACACTTTTAGCTCAGACTTTAGCTAGAATTTTAGATGTACCTTTTACTATGGCAGATGCTACTAGTCTTACAGAAGCAGGATATGTGGGAGAAGATGTTGAAAATATTATATTAAAATTAGTTCAGGCAGCCGACTACAACATTGACAGAGCAGAAAAGGGAATTATTTATATAGATGAAATAGATAAAATTAGTAGAAAATCTGATAATCCCTCCATTACTAGAGATGTTTCAGGAGAAGGAGTACAACAAGCTTTGTTAAAAATTATGGAAGGTACTGTTGCTAGCATTCCGCCACAAGGTGGAAGAAAACACCCTCAGCAAGAGTTTTTAAATGTTAATACAGGTAATATTTTGTTTATTTGTGGTGGTGCATTTAGTGGTTTAGAAAAAATTATATCTAAAAGGGGAGTTGAAACAGGTATAGGCTTTGGTGCTAATGTGAGTGTTGGAGAAAATAGAAAATTTTCTGATTTATTAAGTGATGTAGAGCCAGAAGATTTGCTAAAATATGGTCTTATACCTGAGTTTATTGGCAGACTTCCTATTCTAGCTTCATTAGATGATCTAGATGAAAAAGCTTTAATTGAAATTCTTACTATTCCAAGAAATGCTCTTATCAAACAGTACAAAAAAATATATGATTTGGAAAATGTTAAACTTACTTTTACAAAAGAAGCTTTACAGGCCGTAGCAAAAAAAGCTATTACTAGAAAAACTGGTGCAAGAGGACTAAGATCAATTTTAGAAGAAATATTATTAGATAGCATGTACGAAATACCTTCTGATCATAATATCAATGAAGTAGTTCTTAATGAAGATGTAGTGTTAGGAAAATCAAAGCCAATTGTAGCATATGCAAAAAACAAAAAAGGAATAGAAACTAGCGCATAATTTTTAGGTCTTGAAATCTTTAATTTAAATTAACACGTATAGTATATATAGGAGATTATTATGAGACTACCTTTGTTACCTTTAAGAGATATTGTTATTTTTCCCGACATGATAGTACCTTTATTCGTTGGCCGTGAAAAATCTGTCTTAGCAATTGAAGAAGTTATGAAAGCTGAGAATAAAGACAAGCCTATTCTTTTAGTTACACAAAAAGACTCCCATGTGGATAATCCAAATAGTAAAGATTTGTTCAAAATTGGAGTTCTGGCCAATGTTTTACAAATGCTTAAACTTCCTGATGGAACAGTAAAAGTTCTTGTTGAAGGAGTTTCTAGAGTGTCTCTTAAAGACATAAAGGAATCATCTGAATTTGTTTCCTCTGATTATGTTAACTTTCCAGATAAGAATTCAAAATCTGATGAAAGCAAAGCTTTAGTGAGAGCAATTTCTGAGCAATTTGATGATTACGTTAAAGTTAATAAAAAGATTTCTAAGGAAGTTACAACATCTGTTGCTCAAATAGATGATCCTGTAAAACTATCTAACACTGTTGCTGCTCATTTAAGTATTAAAATTAGTGAAAAACAAGAGCTTCTTGAAATAGAAAAAACAGAAATGAGACTTACCAAAATTCTTGAATTACTTGAATCAGAATTAGATGTGCTTAAGGTAGAGAAAAAAATTAGGTCAAGAGTTAAAAGGCAAATGGAAAAGACCCAGAGAGAATATTATTTAAATGAACAGCTTAAAGCTATACAAAAAGAGCTTGGTGATAATGAAGATGGAGTTGATGATAATGAAGAATTTTTAAAAAAAATACATTCTCTAAAATTAACTAAAGAGGCAAAGAAGAAAGCAGAAAGTGAATTAAAAAAATTAAAAAATATGAGTCCAATGTCTGCAGAGTCAACAGTAGTTAGAAATTATCTTGATTGGTTATTAAATATACCATGGAAAAGTCCTTCAAAAGTTAAATATGATTTAGCATTAGCAATTAAATCTTTAGATGAAGACCACTTTGGTCTCGAAAAAGTCAAAGAGAGAATAGTTGAATATTTAGCTATTCAGAAAAGAGTAAAGAAAGTTCAAGGTTCTATATTATGTTTAGTTGGTCCACCAGGAGTTGGAAAAACATCTTTAGGAAAGTCAATAGCTAAGGCTACAGGAAGAAAATTTGTTAGAATTTCACTTGGTGGTGTTAGAGATGAAGCAGAAATAAAGGGACATAGACGTACCTACATAGGTTCTATGCCAGGAAAAATAATTCAAGGTATGAAAAAAGCAGGAACTTCTAATCCATTGTTTTTATTAGATGAAATAGATAAGCTAGGGTCAGATTGGAGAGGGGATCCATCCTCAGCCCTTTTGGAAGCTTTAGATCCTGAGCAAAACTCTGCATTTAGTGATCACTATTTAGAAGTTGATTATGATCTATCCAATGTATTATTCATTACTACTGCTAATTCACTAAATATGCCGCAACCACTTCTGGACAGAATGGAAGTTATTAAATTATCAGGTTATACTGAAGCTGAAAAGCTCCAAATTGCAAAAAAGCACTTATTAAAAAAACAATTTGTTAGAAATGGTTTATTACAAAAAGAGTGTAGTATTAGTGATTCTGCAATATCAGATATTATTAAATTTTATACTAGAGAAGCAGGTGTAAGAAATCTTGAAAGAGAAATTTCTAAACTTTGTAGAAAAACTACTACTGAAATAGTAAAAGGTAATAAAAAAAATATTTCTATTTCTTCTAATAATATTAACAATTTTTTTAGGAGTTAAAAAATTTAGACATGGGGAAGCAGAAAGAAAAAACTTGATAGGTATTGCTACTGGGTTAGCTTATACAGACTTTGGTGGTGATATATTAGCTATAGAAGCAGTTTTAATGCAAGGAAAAGGAAGAAGACAAGTAACAGGACATTTAGGAGAAGTAATGAAAGAGTCTATACAAGCTGCTGTATCTTATGTAAGATTTAATGCTCCTCTTCTAGGTATTATACCTCCAGAATTTGAAAAAAAAGATATTCATGTCCATGTTCCTGAAGGGGCAACACCAAAAGACGGGCCTTCAGCTGGAATAGCTATAGTTACTTCCATCGTTTCAATTTTGACAGGAATTCCTATTAATTGCAAAGTTGCCATGACCGGAGAAATTACATTGCGTGGAAGAGTTCTCCCTATTGGTGGTCTAAAAGAAAAGTTACTTGCTGCATTAAGATCAGGTATTACAAAAGTTATTATACCTAAAGATAATGAAAAAGATCTGGAAGATATTCCAAACAATGTTAAAAAGTCTCTAAAGATAATACCAGCTGAAAGTATTATGGAAGTTTTAAAAGAGTCTTTAACAAAAAAAATATCTCCTATAGATTGGAAAGAAGAAGATATAGTATCGAAAAGTTCTGTTAAATCTAGAGATGAAAACTTAATTACTCACTAAATTTAATATTAAATATAATATTGACCTTATAGTATAAATTGTTTTAATATAATAAAATATTAAAAAGGAGTGAGTAAGGTGAATAAAAACGAACTAATTTCTGCTTTAGCAGGCGCTACAAATTTAAATCAAACACAATGTTCAGAAGTTTTACAATCATTTATTGACACTGTTACTAATGAACTTAAAAGTGGTTCAGAAGTTAAAATTATAGGATTTGGAACTTTTAAGATTTCTAAAAGAAAAGCTACAACTGGAAGAAATCCTCAAACAGGAGCTGAGATTCAAATACCAGCTTCAAACCAACCTAAGTTTTCTGCTGGTAAGGCTTTAAAAGCCGCTGTAAACTAAATATATAAGTTGCTGTTAACTAACTTTATAAGCAGTTTATAAATAAATATACAGGGCGATTAGCTCAGCTGGGAGAGCATCTCGTTTACACCGAGAGGGTCGGCGGTTCGATCCCGTCATCGCCCACCATATCTAATCTGGGGGTGTAGCTCAGCTGGTTAGAGCGCCGGCCTGTCACGCCGGAGGCCGCGGGTTCGAGTCCCGTCACTCCCGCCACCTTTTCTGCGCCTTTCAGGGTGCTTGGTGCCAAAATGTTGCCAAAAGTCCGCGGTTCTCTTGACTCTACCTGTCAATAAATTATGAATCTCTTTGAAGTACTCTTTAGTAATGAACGCTCTTGATTAAATATTAAAATATATTAACTTGATAAGAGGGAGAAAATTATGGACTCACAAAAAAGAAAGCTAACTACTATATTAGCAATGGATGTTGTTAACTATTCAAAAAAAATGGCAGTTGATGACGAAGGTACTTTAAAGCAATTATCAGTTTGTAAAAAAATAATTGAAAAAACTATAACTTCAGCAGAGGGCAGAATATTTAATACTGCTGGTGATGCATTCATGATTGAGTTTAATAGTCCAGTTCAAGCAGTAAATTCAGCTATTAAAATTCAAAAAGAGATTCATAATTTAAATAAAGAATTAGGAGAAGATAAAACTTTAGAGTTTAGAATTGGTATTAATATGGGAGATGTATTGATACAAGAAGATAATTTGTTTGGAGATGGAGTAAATGTAGCTTCAAGGCTAGAATCAATAGCTCCACCAGGAAGAATATGCATATCTGGATCTGTTTATTCTTTGGTTTCTAATAATATAAAAGAAAAAATTTATAGTAAGGGAAGTCAGAAATTAAAAAATATTAATAAACCAATTGATGCGTATTTTATAGAAATTGAAGAAGGATCTAATGTTGCAAAGGATTTTAAGGCTTCTCAAAGCAAAGCAGGAAATAAAAATATTTTTTTAATAGGAGGAGTTGCTGCTAGTTTTTTTGTAATACTATTAGTATTTGTTATGTTTAAAGATAGTAATGAAATAAATGTTAATTTAAACAGCATAGCTATTTCTCCAATCACTACTGCGTCTAAAGAACAAGAAAAAATTAATTTAGCTGCAGGATTAACACAAGATATAGCTGCTTCATTAACTAGAGCATCAAAGAAACTAAATATAATTAAACTTAACAGCGCAGATGAGAGTCTTGTTAATATAGCAAAACAAACTGGAGCAAAGTATTTAATCAATGGAGATATTAAGGAAGCAGGAAAAAATATTAGAGTTAGTGTAAATTTAGTTGATGTAGAAAATGCAAATATTGTATGGTCTGATAAATATGATAAAACTCTAGAAATAGATAACTTGTTTACGTTACAGGATGAAGTAGTTTCTAATATTATCGATGAGCTTGTTGGTAACGGAGATATCTTATCAAAAGAAGTTTCTAAAGTAGGATTAACAGCAACTGCTCAAAATCTTGACTCATATGCTTGTATTAACTTTACTAAAAACCAATTCTTTCCTTCATTCTCATTTGATTATTATAATAAGGCTGTTGAGTGTTTAGAAAAATCTATCATTGATGATCCTCAATATGCAGAAGCTTGGCAATATTATGGTTATCTCTTAGCATGGGGATACTCTATCTTTGAGGTATATGAGCAGGATATTCTTACTAAGGCTTTAGAAGCAGTTCATGAAGCCATAAGGTTAGACTCTAATTATGCGATGGCTTACAGAACAAAGGCTGAAATAGAATTTTATGCAGGAAATTTTGAACAGATGTTAAAAGATGGAAAAAAAGCTCTTGAAATAGCTCCTAATGACCTTGAAATAATAGGAGGGATTGCTTATATAACAGGTCTTTCAGGATGGGGATGTCACTCTTCAGAGGAACTTAAGAAAAAATATAATATTGATAAGAAAGCTTGTTATAGGCTTGAAAGAGGTCGTGAGTTAGGTGTTTTGGCGGCAAAGTTAGATAAGGTAAACAGCAATCTTGGAGATAACTTTGGACAAGTAGCATTTTATCAAGATTCACAAAATTGGGAAAAAGTTCTTGAGGTTATGGAAGACACCCCTGTTCCTTTTTTATGGTGGTGGCATCATTATATGGGATGTGCAAATCATGGATTAGGTAATAAAGATAAAGCTCAAAATCATTTTAATAAAATTGCAGAAATTTTGGGCGATAATACTTTAGAAAAAATGAAAAAGGGTATGATAATCTGGCATGAAATGACTGTTTATGAAGAAATGATGCCAGTTTATTTAGAATATGGTTTGAAATAAAACCAAAAGCGTAAATTTAAAAGTCTGGTTAATTTTGATGTAAAACTGGTGCCAAAATGATGCCAAACTCCATCATATTAGTATGCTACTCTATCGTATTCTACAACACATAAAACCTTTATAAAACCTAGAAAACCAACACTTTTTAACAAAGTATAGACGGGTTCGAGTCCCGTCACTCCCGCCACCTTTTCTGCATGTTTCAGACCCCTTGATGCAATTCTGGTGCAATAGTCCGCGGTTGAAAACAAAATGGCAAAAGCTTATAAGCAAATTCATTTAATAAGCACACAAACTATAAATTATTTTCTATATAAGTGGTATAATTTTTTAGAAATAGGGTCTCTATCTTTTTAGCTAAAACTTGTTACCTTTAGTTTTTTTATCTAAATTATAAAAAAATCGCCACCCTGCTTTATTATGGGGTAGTTTAAATCTATATAAATTTCTCTCAGTATCGTAAACTCTAAAATAATTATATTTAAAAAAATTACCTTTTTTTTCTAAATCAATATCAATTACTTTTTTTAAAGAAATTCTTTCAGTAAATAAAAGCTTCTCATCATTTAGCTTATATAAAATTAAATTTTCTTTAGTTAATATACTGCCTTCTTTAAATTTTCTGTTAAAACTATAATCTGAAAAATTATTTTTTGTATCATATATTAATAAAATTTCATCTTCTTGTTTAATAATCTTATTTTTTATTAATTGTTGATTATAAATATTATCTACATCACTATAATCATATATCGTTTTGCTAGGCACTAATCCTAAGTATATAGAGTCAAAATATAAACTAAGAATAAATAGTAAAAAAGTAAAAGATTTAAAAAAATATTTTTTGTAGTTATTAGTAATTACTTTAATATTAGCTTTTTCAGAATATGGGTCGTTGCCATATTTGTTTTCACCTTTAGTTCCCTTTTTACATAATTTTAAAAATAAAAAAAACCATAGAATAAATAAAGGACTTAATGAAACTAAACATAATACTCCAGGATATTCTATATCATGAAGACGTCTTGAAATTAAAGCGAATGAGGGTAAAAAAGTAATTAATACAAAGACTATCATAATAACTTCCCATAACTCAGAAAACTTATGGTAAGTTGGTATGTTCCAAGTAAAGTTAACCCCTTCTTGAAAGATTAATACTAATAATGAGAGTAATAGGGGAAAAAAAACAACAACTAGAAATATTGCAGAAATACTAATAAAAAAATCTTTTCTCGGTATTCTGCCACTAAATTTATAATAGTTATAAATACAGTTTTTTTTGCATATTTTTAAAAATTCATTCATTATTTTATTTTAGAGTATCACAATTGACATTAATGGTGCACGAATCTCCATTTTTAAATAGTACTACACCTGATATAATTTTATCATTTTTCCATATACCTTGTTGTTTGCTTCCATTAATTGAGTCAGTAAAAATACCAAATCCATTTTTTTTTCCATTTTCCCATGCTCCTTCATAGTACGAATATCTTGAGAATAATTTATTTAATAACTTTGTAACTATATTTACATCATTATTTTGAAACCATATGAAAGTTCCTTGTCCATGTCTTTTATTATTTTTAAATTGGCCAATATATTTTCCTAAATTAGCATACAAATATGTACCTTTGCCATTGCGCTTAGAATTTACAAACTCACCTGAGTAACTATTTCCATTAGGAAAAAAAATTATTCCTTTTCCATTTTCTAAGCCATTTTTGAATTCCCCTTCATATCTAATGCCTGTATTAGTTTCATAAACACCTATACAATCATTCCAGTTAGGTATGGGATTAATATTTTCTATATTTATTTTTAATGGAGATTCTGGGCATTTAGGTAATGCAAACACAAATTTGGTAAAAAAAAAAACAGTAATATGAAATATTTCATAATACTGAATGTATCTTATATATAGTATTACTCAACTTTTTTTATTATAATCTATAGTTATTGCATTAGGTATATTATGATAATTAATGACGATCAACAGACAGAGTTTTGTGATAATGAAGATATTGAAGACACTGCTGACCCTGGTTATGAAGTAGATGAAGAAGTAGATAATACTAAAACTTTATTTCTATTGAGAGGAGTTCCTGGAAGCGGTAAAACTACTTTAGCAAAAAGACTAGCTAGTGTTATGGGTATAAAATATATTGAGGCAGACCATTTTTTTACCTATCAAAATAATGGTTTATTCGATAAAAACCTTCTGAAGGAAGCACATAAATGGTGCCAAGATTTAGTTAAGCAAACCTTACAAAATGAAAAGAGTATAATAGTTTCAAACACGTCAACAAATCAATGGGAGATAGATATTTTTGCAGACATAGCCAATAAATACAACTCTAAGTTTGTAAGTATAATTTTAGAAACTAGACATTCTGGTATTACAAAAAAAGAGATACCAGAAGAAATAATAGTATCTATGAAAAATAGATTTGTAGTCAAACTTTAATGAATATTGATTGATGCAATTATGATGCGGTAAAGTATCATATAAGTATGGTATTCTATAGTATTCTATGGCACATAAAACCTAATTAAAGCCCAGAAAACCAACACTTTCCTACAAAATGTAGACGGGTTCGAGTCCCGTCACTCCCACCACCTTTTCCGCACCTTTGAGAGGGCTTGGTTTATTTTTGGTGTACTTTTTATTCATTTGATTAACCAATAATTATTATTAACATTATAATACCATTTGATCAATTTAACTCCTTTTAAATAAATTTATAAATTTAAGTATTAATGTATAATTTGTATAAAAAATAAACAGTAGCATAAAATTTATACTTTATTGTAAAATAATTTATGGTTTAATAAGATCGTGTTTAATGAAGTAATAAATAACTCAGGTGTAAGACCATCTTACAATAAAGTTTTTAATTGGGCAGAAGCCTTGCCTAAAAATATTATTTTAAAAAAACAAATTCAAGCAGAGAATCTATTTAAAAAAATTGGTGTAACATTTTCTGTATACAATAATTATGATGTATCTGAAAGATTGATACCTTTTGATATGTTTCCAAGAATATTAACTTCCTTAGAATGGATGAAGATACAAAAAGGAATCAAGCAAAGGTCTATAGCTATTAATGCATTTTTAACAGATGTTTATCATAAAGCTGAAATAATAAAAGCCAATTTAATTCCAGGTAAACTTATATATAAAAACCCCGCTTATGATATAAAAATGGTTGGTTTTAACGTTCCAAAAAACATATACAGTCCTATAATAGGCACTGATATTGTTAGAACCGATGAAAAAGACTTTAAAGTCTTGGAAGATAATTGTCGAACACCTTCTGGCGTTTCATACATGATTGAAAATAGAGAAATTATGATGAGAATGTTTCCAGATTTATTTGAAAGTTTAAACATTGAGTCTGTTGACAATTATCCATCTCATTTAGTTGATATATTAAAAAGCTTAGCTCCTAAAAAATGTAATAAAGATCCCAATATAGTTATATTAACTCCAGGACACTTAAATAGTGCCTACTACGAACATAGCTTTTTAGCTGATTTAATGGGAGTAGAATTAGTACAGGGTACAGATTTATTTGTAAAAGATAATATTACCTATATGAAAACTACTCAAGGTCCTCAAAGAGTAGATATTATATATCGTAGAATAGATGATGATTATCTGGATCCTTTATACTACAAAAGTGACTCACTTTTAGGAGTTCCAGGTATAATAAACTCTTATAAAACAGGTAATGTAAATATTTGCTCAGCTCCAGGTGCAGGGTTAGCCGATGATAAGGCAATTTATACCTTTATGCCTGAAATAATCAAATTTTACCTAGGTGAGGAACCTATTTTGAAAAATATTAAGACTTGGAGATGCTACAACAAAACTAACCTTAAATATGTTATCTCGAATTTAAAAAATTTAGTAGTTAAAGAAGTTCATGGTTCTGGCGGGTATGGAATGTTAATAGGATCTCAAGCGTCTAAAAAAGAATTGAAAAAATTTGAAAAAAAAGTACTAAACTCTCCAGAAAGTTTTATAGCGCAACCTATTTTAGAATTGTCAACTGTTCCAATTTTTGACAAAAGCAAGCTTTCTGACAGACATGTTGATTTGAGACCATTTTCATTAGTGGGGCATAAAAAATTTAAATTAGTAAGTGGTGCGTTAACAAGAGTTGCGCTTAAAAAAAACTCTTTAATTGTTAACTCCTCTCAAGGTGGAGGTGTAAAAGATACATGGGTATTATCAGACTGACGTATGTTAAGTAGAACAGCGGAAAACTTGTATTGGACAGCTAGATATTTAGAAAGAGCTGATAGCATTGCAAGATTATTAGAAGTAGCTTACAGAATTTCTCTAATTCCTAATACACAAGAAGGATATAATAATGAATGGGAGTCAATACTTGCTACTTCTGGAACAAAGGAAGATTATTTAAGTAGCTACAAAGAAATTAAAAAAGATAAAATTGAATATTTTCTAATATTTGATGACAGAAATTCATCTTCAATTAAAAATTGTATTAATAAAGCAAGAGAAAATATTAAAATGGTTAGAACTGGGGTAACATTAGAAGTGTGGAATGCTGTAAATAGTTTTTTTCATAGTTTTGAAGAATTAATAAAAAGAAAATATTACTCTAAAGATTTGCCTGAAATTATAGATTTAGTTAAAAGAAATGTAAATTTAATAAAGGGAACTATAATTAACACGCAATTATTAAATGATGGATTTGATTTTTTAATACTAGGCAATTATTTTGAGAGAGCTGACTTCACAGCTAGAATAATCGATGTTAAGTACTTTATATTATTACCAAGCACAAGCTTAATTGGCAAACAAGTTGATAATTTTCAATGGAGCCTCATGCTAAGATCTGTTTCGTCTTATAGAGCTTTTAAATGGGCTTATGGAAATAGTGAAATAGATTATATAAAAATAATTGATTTTTTAATTCTTAATGATAAGTGTCCTAGGTCTCTTTATTTTTCAGTAGAAAAGATTAATTTTCATTTCAATAGGCTAAAAAAAAATTACAAGCAAGCTGGAAGTATCTCCCCTAAAATTGAAAATCTATTTAAAAAACTAAGAAAGCTCTCTGTTAACGATATATTAGAGGAAGGATTGCACGATTTTCTAATTAATTTCATTGAAGATATAGCTGATGTATATCAAGATTTGGAGAGAAAATACTTTATAGGAACATAAATGATTATAAAGATTAGGCATCAAACAGAATACAGTTTTTCCGATACCGTACCTAGACTAGTGCAATCACTAAAATTAATTCCTTCAAAGACTAAAAACCAAAATATTTTAGATTGGAAACTTTCTTGTAGTAATGGATCTTTATTAGAATCTCATCAGGATGCACTAGGTCATAAAATTTTTAATATTTTTAATTATAATTTTTTTGGAAAACAAGAAATTATCTCTAAAGGAACTATTGAAACTAAAGATACTAAAGGAATAATGAGTTGTCTTCAAGATAAGGTAAATCCATTATGTTTTTTGAGGCATACTTTTTTAACAAAGCCAGAAAATGAAATTTTAAAATTATCAAAAAATATTAAGAAAAATAAAGATGAAATTAAATTTTGCCATAATTTAAATTTGACAGTCTCCGAAGCAATTTTGTTTAAATCAGGCTCGACTAATAACGAGACTTCTGCAGAGTGTTCGCTGCGTCTTGGAACAGGAGTTTGTCAAGATTATGCTCACATATTAATAAGTTTAGCTAGGTATTTTGAAATTCCTGCAAGATACGTAAATGGTTATCTTTTAGAGGATAATAGTACTAATAAATTTTATACTCATGCATGGGTAGAACTATATATAACTAACTTAGGTTGGGTTGCATTTGACCCTTCACATAAAAAATGTATAGACGAAAAGTATGTTAGAATTAGTTGTGGCTACGATTTTATAGATGCTTCACCAATAAAGGGCGTAAGACTAAATTATTTAGGTTCTGAAGAGTTAAATTTTAAGCTAAGCATTAATTCAGAGCAATAATACTTTTCAAAAGCAGAGTATATATTATATGAAAAAAATAAAAAAAATTGGAGTTTTAACAAGTGGAGGTGATTGTGGTGGGCTCAATGCGGCAATAAGATCAATTTTTTTTAGAGCAAAAAAAAAATATAATTTGGAAGTTTATGGTATTAAAAATGGTACTTTAGGCTTGATCAAAAGGCCACTTGATGTAGAGAAACTTAGTTATAAAAGTTTCAAAGGATTTCTAATAAAACAAGGAGGTACATTTTTAGGAACAAACAGTAAAGGAAACCCATTCAGGTTTCTACAAAATGGAAAATACATAGATGTTACAAAAAAAATTGCTGCAGCTTATAAATCTTTAAAGCTTGATTGTCTTATAATCATTGGCGGAGACGGTAGTATGAAGATTTTAAAAAAAATAGCAGACTCCACAGATATAAAAATTGTGGGAATACCTAAAACCATAGATAATGATGTTGGTGTAACTGAATATTCTGTTGGATTTCATACAGCAGTAGATGCTGCAACAAAAGCTTTAGATAGTCTTCAGTCAACGGCAGCTAGTCATAGCAGGGCCATGATATTAGAGGTTATGGGAAGGGATGCCGGCCACATAGCATTGAATGCTGGAATAGCGGGTGGTGCTGACATAATATTAATCCCAGAGTTAAATTATAGCATAGACGGTATTGTGAAAAAGTTATTAGAAATTAAAAAAAATAAAATAGGACATTCACTCATTATTGTTGCGGAGTCTGTAAAAAAAGAAAATGGAGAAAATGTTATAAATAACTATAAAAATCAAAAAAGGTTTGGAGGAATTGGGCACTACATAGCTACAGAAATTATGAGAAAAGCCGATATAGAGTGCAGAGTAACTTCCTTAGGTCATATTCAAAGGGGGGCGACGCCAGTTGCAATAGATAGAATTTTAGCTAGTGCTTTTGGAGTTTTTGCAGTTGATTTAGCAGCAAATAAAAAATTTTCTAGATTAGTGGTTTGGCAAGACAGAAAAGTTACTGACGTTCCAATAGAAATGGGTATTAAAGACTATAGGCAAGTTACAAAAGATGATACTTTATTAAAAACTGCTTTTTCTCTGGGAATATATTTAGGCGACTACAACAGCAAATAATTAAGGATTTTTTTGATAAAATAGAAAAGTCATCATAGAAGTGATGCATTAGTCGGAGGTTCAAAACAGAATGGGAAAAGCTTTAAAGCAAAGTCATCCAAAAGATTATAGCTATTTTTTGCTGTAGTGTGATGGGTGTTTTTAAGAAAGCTTCTAAAAAAACTGTAGATAGTTTTGAAATATAATTATATGCTGTTCTTTAATTTACATTTAAAAGGTAAATTCATATGTTTTTCTCAAAAATATTATTAATAAATCTAGTAGTATTTTTTTTAGTAATTATATCGAATGCTAATGAAATATCTTTGCCAATTGCAAACCCGAATGAAATTGGACTTTCAGAAAAAAGATTAAATTATATTGATAAAACTTTTAATGAGTTAGTTGAAAATAATGAAATACCAGGAGCTGTTATAGCTATATCTAGATACGGTAAAGTGGGTTACTTAAAGGCATTTGGAATGCAAGACCCAGATAAAAAAATTAAAATGTCAATAAATTCTATTTTTCGTATTTATTCTATGACTAAGCCAATAGTGAGTGTTGGAGCCATGATGCTCAATGAAAAAGGAAAAATATATTTAGATGAAAAACTAGAAAAATATATACCTGAATTTACAAATATGTATATTTCACAAGAGGTTTTTGAAAATAATATAAGTAAAGAAGCTATTATAGAAGCTAATAGAAAGATAAAGATTCATGACTTGTTGAGACATACATCTGGTTTCACATATGGGATTTTTGGAGACTCTTATGCTAAGAGAAGATTAAGAAATTCAGTATTAGGAAAAAGACCTTTGCCGGCAACTATGACATCTAATGATTTTGTTAAAGAATTATCAAAATATCCATTAGCATATAACCCAGGTGAAAGTTGGGAGTACGGAAGATCTACAGATGTATTAGGAAGAGTTATTGAGATAGCAAGTAAGGTTTCTTTAGAGACTTATTTAAATGAAAATATATTTTCCACTCTAAATATGAAAGACACTGGTTTTTATGTCAAAAGAAAAAATTTTAGTAGAATAGCGGAGCCTTTTAAGGAAAAAGAACCTAATTTAATTGATATAACTAAAAAGCCTTTATTTTTTAAGGGTGGTCATGGATTAGTATCTACAGTATCAGATTATCTTAATTTTTGTCATATGTTGTTGAATGGTGGAAAATTTGAGGATAAACAAGTACTTTCAAAAAAAACAGTAGAATATATGACTGCAAATCATTTAGACAATAAAATTAGTAGAAGCACTTCTCGTATTCCAGGTAACGGCTATGGATTTGGACTTGGTTTTGCTGTAAGAGAACACGATGGGGTATCTTCATGGCCTGGTTCTAAGGGTGATTTTTATTGGTTAGGCTATGGTGGTACCTATTTTTGGATAGATCCAAAAGAAGAACTGATTGCTATTTCAATGACACAATCTGTAACCAAAAGAGACAAAATCAATAGATTGATGACAAACTTAGTTTATCAATCAATCAATAAATAAAATTTTTGTGTATAGAACATTACGAATAAAAGACAAAGTAATTACTTGAAAAAGCAAAAGAGGTAAACCTAAAAAGCCTAGTTAACTTTACCAGTATTCAATATCAGGTCTAATTTCTACATCAAATGACCAAGCGGACCTTTTTTGGTGAGCTATATGAAAGATTTCATCTGCTATATCTTCAGGCTGTGTAAATATAATGTCTGGTTGATTGATTTGTTTTTTTATTCTATTCCTAGTCCATGGAGTGTTAATAGATGCGTCTACCGTTAAGTAAGCAACATGAATACCCTTAGGGCCAAAATCTTTTGCCAAAGACTGAGCTAGAATTCTTTGCGCAGCTTTTGTAGGAGCAAAATATGGGGTATTTGCTACTCCTCTTTTTGCCGCAGTATTTCCTGTAACAATAATTACTCCTTTTTTAGACTCTACCATATTAGGTATAAAAGCATGAACTAAATACATTAAAGAAGTTGTATTAATTCTAAAATTTTCTTCTAACCATTCTGGCTTTCCTTCAAGTAGCTTTTCAAAGTTTCCTTTAACAGCATTATGTATTAATATTTGAGGATGGCCCATTTCTTTTTTAATTCTTTCGCAAGTTTCCTTAAGTAAATCAAGATTAGCAACATCACACTCATAGCCTTTTGATCCTTTTAATTCTCTTTCATAAATAGTTAATCTCTCTTTTGTTCTAGCTAACATGGCTACTCTATACCCAGCATTTGCAAACCTTTTTGCAGTATGTCCTCCAGTGCCTTCACCGAGACCGGTAATTATACATAATGGGGGTTTTTTCAAAGACTTATTTCCTAAAAATTTAACTAGATTTACAATACATCCAAGGCTTATTGAATTATTCAATATTAACAAAAATATAATATAATGAAAAGCAAAAGAGATAGACCTAAAAAGTAATGCAATTATGACGTGGTAAAGTGTCATTGAACTATGGAATTCTATTAGATTCTATTGAATATAAAACCTTTATTAAGCCTAGAAAACCAAAACTTTTTAACAAAATGTAGACGGGTTCGAGTTCCGTCACTCCCTCGACTTTTCTGTACCTTTGAGGGTGCTTGGATCAAATTTGGGTCAGAGTATTAACCAAGGGTAACTTAAACTTTATATCACTGTAAAATACTTCTAATATTATTAAATTACTGTTAAGATATATTTCTAGATGATAAAAAAGATGAACTATCCAAGCGCATTAGAAGAGATGGAGAATTAAGAGCAGCATTTGGTGTACGATGTAGAATACCTTTTTCACTACCTGTGAATTTATTTCCTTTAAATATTGCAATATCCCAGGTATTCATAAATTTTATAGCTGAGGTATCTTTTATTATTTCATTATTATCTTTTCCATTATAATAGGCTGAATAATCACAAGCATTACTAGGAATCCATTCTGTTCCTATGCCATAATATGTTACTAATAAGCGTACTGGAACATTATCTATATGAAAACGCTTACAACTTCTTGATGTTTCTAAAGAAAAACAAATAGTATTAGTATTTAATATATCACAATAAATTTTACTTATTTTAGCCATATCTTCTGTCCATACATTGTAAACAGAACTATTTATTAGCTTCTTGGAAATAATTTTATTCAATGCGACTCTTATATCTTTTAAAATAGAATCTCTAAATAACTGTATTTCAATATTAAAGGGTATAATAAGAATCTCTTTAAAAAAACTCTTAGCTTTTTCAGGTTCATCTCTTTTAACTATACTCAAATATGAATTATCATTAAAAAAATGGTTTAATTCATTTAATTCTACAATTTTTACTAAAGACATATTAATTCTAATAAAGAAATTATATAAAAAATACTATAGCAATAGCATTTGAATTATGCAATAGTATTGCATTATTTAGATGAAAGGATTTTAAAATGAAAGTTGCTTATATTTTTAGAAATAATATGGCAAGCACTTTTCAGCTTGCTACAATGATATTACCTCAATTAGAAACAAATACCCACCTTGTTAATGTTTTGGGTATGTTTTTCTTTGATGATAATATTAATATTTTAAGAGAAAACGATCCCGTGGGAGAGCGATTATCAAAAATTGCAAAAGAAAAGGGTATGTTATTAATGGTATGTGATCAATGTGCTGTTAGAAGAAATTTAGCTGAAGGTGCTTTTGAGCAATGTGGTTCAGGAGAAGTTAAAGCAAAAGGATTAGTTGATGGAGTTCAAGCAGGTTGTTTTCCCCAATTATATACGGCACTTGGCTCAAACCCACCTGATCAAGTAATTACACTTTAAAAAATATGATAGAAAGCAAACTACCCGTCACCGTCTTATCTGGTTTTTTGGGTGCAGGAAAAACTACTCTCCTTAATCATGTTTTAAATAACCGAGAAGGAAAAAAAGTAGCGGTTATTGTAAATGATATGAGTGAAGTTAATATTGATGCAGCTTTAGTAGAAAAAGGAGGTGCAGATTTATCTCGTACGGAGGAGAAACTAGTTGAAATGAGCAATGGTTGTATATGTTGTACACTTCGTGAAGACTTATTAGACCAAGTAAGACAGTTAGCTAAGGAAAAAAAATTTGATTATTTATTAATTGAAAGCACAGGCATTTCTGAGCCTTTGCCGGTAGCTACAACTTTTGATTTTCGTGATGAAAATGACCAAAGTTTGTCAGATGTATCTCGTCTTGATACCATGGTCACAGTAGTTGATGCAGCTAATTTAATTAAAAATTATAGCTCTACAGATTTTTTAAAAGATAAGGGCGAAGTTGCTGGGGAAGGTGATGAAAGAACTTTGGTAGATTTATTAGTTGAGCAAATAGAGTTTGCAAATGTTATCTTATTAAATAAACTAGATTTAGTTTCAGAAAAAGAATTAAAAATAGTAAGAGCAGTTATTCGTGGATTAAATTCTAAGGCTAAAATTATAGAAACATCAAATTCTATGGTAGCTTTGAATGAAGTAATGGACACTAAATTATATAATTTGAAAGAAGCACAGAATCACCCACTTTGGGCTCAAGAACTTTATAATCCTGACGAACATATTCCAGAAACGGAAGAGTATGGAATAACTAGTTTTGTCTATCGAGCAAGAGAACCATTTAACCCGGAGAAAATTCACGAATTTTTTAATCAGGAATGGCCGGGTGTGGTTCGTGCTAAAGGTTTTTTTTGGATATCATCGAGACCTGATTTTGTAGGGGAAGTTTCTCAAGCAGGAGCTTTTGTTAGACATCAAGGAATAGGAAGATGGTGGGCAGCAGTGAAAGAAGAAGAATGGCCAAATGATGAAAGTTTTAAACAAAATATTGGTAAAATTTGGGTAAAAAATTATGGGGATAGAAGACAAGAAATAGTATTTATTGGATTAGCAAATCAAATGGATAAAAATATTATTAAAAATAAGCTTGATGGATTTCTCATTAAAAATTACTCTATAAACTTAGAAAACTCTTTAAAATTTAAAGATCCATTTCCAGAATGGTTTAATAATCAAACATAATAGCTTTCTTAAAAATATTATTAAAAAAATAATTAAAAAAAAGTAGCAATATTATATAAAGTAACTGCTATAGAAATAATGGTAGTTTATTTATAATGAGGATTGAAAAAATTTAAAGCAGATGAGGTAGACCTAAGAGGTGATGTAATTTGAAGCACTAAAGTGTCAGACAAGTATGAAAAAGCAACAGTCTACTATGGTAAGCAAATATCCAGAAACATTAAAAACTAGGATTATTTTATACATATATAGATGGGCTCGATTCCAGTTGGGAACACCAGCTTATCTAAAACTTTCAAGTGTATTATCAGTGATTTGTTTCTGATCTCCTATAGATGTTTGCCCTTACTTGACAATTCTATTTAAGTATTCAACATAATATCTATATTTATTTAAATAATTTTTTTAGCAGATTATATTCATGAGCATTATGCAATATAAGAAAAAAATAATTTTTACAGACTTAGATGAAAGTTTATTAAAGAATAATAAATTTAATTCAAGAGTTCTAGGTAGTTTTATAAAAAATTTATTAATAGAGAACTTTTCAATTATTGCCATTACCAGTAAAACTTACTTAGAAGTTTTTGACTTGTTTAAAGAAAACAGTTTAAATTTTCCATTCTCTACAGAAAATGGTGCTGCTTTTTATATACCTACAAATAAAAATTCATATTATAAAAAAACCAATTCTAAAGCAAAAGAAAGTACTATAATTAAAGAAATATTATTAAAAAAAATTAACAAAAATTACTTTAAATCTATTAAATTAATAGAATATTTAGATACAAATAAGCAAATGAACATAACTAAACTTAGTAAGGCAGATATTGATAAATTTATTAAAAGAAAGTATTCAGTTCCAATTTTATGGGAAGGAAATAATAACTTATTTCAAATTTTTAAAAATGATTTAAAAAAATATAATCTTAAAATAGTTTTTGGAGGTAAACTTTGGAATATATCTGGTAATCATAATAAGTTAGATGCTTTTAATTTTTATCTTAAAGAGCTCTGTCCTAAATTTATTGAGGATGAAATATTAACTATCGCAATAGGCGATAGTATGAATGATATTGAAATGTTAAACAAGGCTCAATATTCAGGTATTGTAAAAAATGAAAGTCATATTAAAATAATATTAAATAAAAAAAAAAATATATTTTATAGCAATCTGTCAGCACCTGAAGGCTGGGTAGAAGTTATTAAAAATATTAAAAATTATATGGAAAAAGATTATTACTGACTTTTATCAAAATGGTATTGTTGCTACATTACACAACTTAAATAATGTCAACACTAAGGAATTAGAAAAACAATTAGATTATATTGCAGAGGATAAGCCTATGGAATTAATACTTCCATGTCTTTTCTCAGAATTAGAATCAGATGCTTTAAAAAATATTTTAAAGAAAATAAATAAAGTTAATTTTTTACAACATATTATAATAGGACTTGATAAAGCAAACCAAGAACAATTTAAATTTGCTAAAAAATACTTCTCTAGTCTTAATACCTCATTTAGTATTTTATGGAATGATGGGCCTAGATTACAAAAATTACAAAAAGAATTAAATCAAAAAGAATTGGCAAATGTGGAAGATGGTAAAGGGAAAAATGTTTGGTATTGTATTGGTTTTGCAATCGCAAGAAACTCTGCCGAAGCAGTAGTTTTTCATGATTGTGACATCAAAACATACGATGAAAGTATACTAATAAAATTGCTTTATCCTTTATTAAATGAAAGTATGGGATACAGCTTTTCTAAAGGTTATTATTCAAGATACGCTGATAATAAACTTAATGGAAGAGTAACAAGACTTTTAGTGACACCATTAGTAAAATCTCTTATGAAGTTGTTTGGGAATAATGATTATTTAGATTTTATAGATGCATTTAGATATCCATTAGCAGGAGAATATGCACTAAAGAAAAACTTATTAAAAGAAATTAGGATACCTAGTGACTGGGGGTTGGAAATTGGTATATTATCGGAATTACAAAGAAATAATTCAAATAAATTATGTTGCCAAGTAGATCTTGCAGATAGATATGATCATAAACATCAGGATCTTTCCATAGATGATAAAACTAAAGGTTTATCCCGTATGACAATTGATATTACTAAAGCTTTTTTAAGAAAAATGGCAACTCAAGGATATATATTTACTGAAGAAAGCTTTAGAACTTTAAAGGCAACGTATTATAGGAAAGCATTAGAATATATAGATATTTACAAAGATGATGCTAGTATGAATGGCCTTACATTAGACATAAATTTAGAAGAAAGAACAGTAGAGTTGTTTGCTGAGAATATTATTAATGCAGGGAAAGCTTTTTTATCTAACCCCATGGAAAAGCCATTTATACCATCATGGAAAAGAATAGAATATGCTTCTCCTGGGTTTATTAAAAAACTTAGACATGCTGTTCATGATGATAATCAATAAAAATGTCAAAAAATTTAGAAAAGAAGGTCTTTAAAGAAGTTAATGATATTTATTCTTATATTTTAACACCGTTACAAATTAAAAAACTTACTAATAAGATATTTAATACAATAAAAAATGAAAAATATAATAAACCTAAAAGAATAAGTCAAAAAGATATATTGCTTATTACTTATGCTGACACTATAAAATCAAAAAATAAAAAATCGTTAGTAGTTTTAGAAGATTTTTTAAATAATTTTATAAAAAAAACCATAAACACTATACATATTTTACCTTTTTATCCATCAAGTTCAGACGGTGGCTTTTCTGTAAAAGATTTTTTTAAAGTTGATAAACAACATGGAAATTGGAAGAGCATTAAAAGTATATCTATTAGATATAAGTTAATGATTGATGTAGTTCTTAATCATGGGTCTAGTAAGAGCAGTTGGTTTAAAAACTTTCTAAATAATAAGGGGGAAGGTAAAGATTTTTTCTATTGTTTAGATACCGAAGTTAATACTAGTCATATTATTAGAGCACGCTCTCATAAACTCCTGCAAAAATTTAAAACTAACAAAGGACACAAATATCTTTGGTGTACATTTAGCCGGGATCAAATAGATTTTGACTATAGAAACCCTAAAGTACTTCTAATGTTTATTAAAATTATAAAATTTATTATGAAACAAGGACCTACTATTTTTAGATTAGATGCAGTTGCTTTTTTATGGAAAAGAATTGAAAGTAATTGTGTAAATCTAGATCAAACACATGCAATTATTAGACTGTTAAGAATTATACTAAGCTACAATAAAAATAAATGTATGATAGTTACAGAGACTAATCTACCTTTTTTAGAAAACTTTTCTTACTTTGGCAGGTCTGATGAAGCACATATAATTTATAACTTTTCTTTAGCACCACTAATAATTAATACACTCATAAAAAGTAACAGTTCTGCCTTTAGAAGATGGAGTATGAGCATGCCTCCAGCAAAAGATAATAATTGTTATCTAAATTTTTTAGCTACTCATGATGGTATAGGCCTTAGACCATTAGAAGGGATAATAAGTAAAAATAATATAAAAAAACTTATAGCACCTCTTAAAAGTTTTGGTGCAAAACTTACATATAGAAAAGATAAAGATAATCAATTATCTGTTTATGAGGCCAATATAAGCTTAATTGATGCTATGGCTGGAACAATAAATGGAAAAGATAATTTTACATATGATAGATTTTTTTGTGCACATGCTATAATGCTATGCTTTGAAGGAATGCCTTCTTTTTATATTCATTCTTTATTTGGGACTAGTAATGATTATGAGCTATTAAAATCGACTAAAATATTTAGGTCAATAAATAGGCATATTTATGATTACGATTATTTAAAAAAAAAAATTCGTGACTCGAATTCACATATAAGTAAAGTTTATAAACAAATCATAACACTTATAGAGGTAAGGAAAAAACAAAGGGCTTTTCATCCTAATGCAACGCAATATACTTTAAATATTAGCAATAATTTTTTTGGATTATGGAGACAAAGTATTGATAGAAAACAAAGTATTTTTGCAATTAGTAATGTAACAAATAAAAAACAAGTATTAAGTTTAGATAATATTAATTTACTCAGTATGGAAAAATGGTATGACTTACTTTCTTTAAAGAAAATTAATATAGATGACAAAAAATTAACTTTTAAGCCATATCAAACTTTTTGGATTGCAAATAAAAGAAATTAGAAGTTTATAAAAAAAAATAAGAGCATAAGCATATTAAATGCAAAGAAAAGTATGTGGTAGACATAAAAACTCTGATTAATCTAGGGTCAGATTTGGAGTAGGAAGCATCATATTAATATAATAAACTAACTATCTATTATGTTAAGTATAACTTCTATAGCTCCTAGAAATCCTAACTTTTTTCAAAGCTTAATCTAACAGGTTCGAGTATCGTTACTCCCACCAACTTTCATAAACCTTTCAGGGCATTTGGTTCCAGAATGCATAAACTCTTCATGCGTAATTGTCTATAACTGTCAATAAATATTAAGTTTTTTTATTTTTTATATTATAATTTTAGAATGTATAGAGTTGCATTAATAAATTCTTTATCCTTACATTATTTTATTAATCTACAAAAAGTAAACAATGATTGAATATTATGTTAACAAGCCTGTAAAAATTACTAATCATTTTAATTATTACAAAGATACTACAATTTGGAACGGAGAGTATAATATAATATCGGGAAAACCAACTTTACCTATTAGAGAAAAGTGTGATTTAAGCAATTATACTAAGTATTTAGAGCCAACTAGCGACTACCATTTAAAATACTGTAATAATGGTCTGTATATGCTTTTTTTTTGTGAAATCAATGTTTTTTATGTAGGAGTTGCTTACGATAATATAAAAGATAGAATATGCAAACATATGGTAAAACTATTTGGCAGTAATATGGGATCAGGAATAAATCATACTAATGAATCAATAACAAATGAGACAAAAAAAGGATGGCGCTTTTATGCAAAAGAAATTTTTAAGAAATATAAAAAAGAAAATAAAACATATACATTAGATGATTGTTTTTTGGTTACTATTAATCCCAAAAGCTTAAAAGGCCCTTTGGAAAAATCAGATAAAAAACTTGAATTTTTAGAAAAGATATTGAGTGATAGTAAACATAAGTTAATAAATCAAATAACTAATGTTTTAACTAATAATAAATCTGTTTTAGATTGGCAAAGTTTTAATAAGAAAGAAAGAGGTTTTGAGCATAGTTACAAATTAATAAATTGGGAGAGAAAGATCGTTGAAAATAGTTAAAAATTTTGTAAATTAATTTGAACTATAATCTTTAAATACTTCCGCTACTCGTATTCTAAAAGATTTGAAAATTTTTTCTTTCCCCTTGTTTTGAGATACTTGATGTCTCTTGTTTTTGTGCCAATTCTCAACTGACTGTTTATCTTTCCACGTAGATATTGATACATAGCTATCTTTAACTGCTTTACTTATATATCTTTCAGCACTTATAAAGCCTTTTTGATTTTTTATTTCTTTATTCAATAATGCTACTTCTTTGAAATATTCATCTGACATATTTGGGTTAGTAGAAAATTGAAAGACGACAATTACCATAATAATCTTTATTTTTTTAAATTTTATTATATCATAATACTATGAATTACGAAGTTAAGTCTTCTTCAATGTCAGCTAAACAAAGAACATTTAGAGACAAATACAGAAACCAAGTTCAGGGTTGGTATAATGGATTTCTACATGTTTCATTAATATATGTTATTGGCTTATTGCTTCTATTTTACTATTTTCTTAATTTAGATAATATAATTTACACAGAATACCTTATTGTCCCGATTACTTTTTTATTTTGTAATTTTTTTGAATGGTTTCTGCATAAAGAAGTTATGCATAAGCCTAGAAATTTTCCAGGGGCAAGAGCAATATATACTAGACACACTCTGCAACATCATCAGTTTTTTACTGATAAAGAAATGAGGTTTGCCTCCTCAAATGATTATAGAGTTACTTTTTTTCCTCCTTATGCATTAATAGTTTTTTCTATAATGGGGATATTTCCATGGTTATTTTTAAATTTTTTATTTTCTTCTAACGTTGCTTGGCTTTTTGTTTTCACAACAACTTCAATGTATTTGATTTATGAGACCATGCATTATTGCTGTCACATTGAAGATAATTTTTTTGTAAGAAATTTTCCATTTATCAATACATTAAGAAGGCACCATATGGCCCATCATGATCAAAAAATAATGATTAAGAATAATATGAACCTAACTTTTCCTATAGCAGATTGGTTTTTTAATACTTCAGATGTAAAAAGAAGTTTTTTTGGCACTATATTCAATGGATATAACAAGAAGTATGTAAAGTAATGTATGCCTAATAAAATTAAGTTTATTATAACTTTTTTAGTAGCCTTAATAATAATTTTAATATTTTATAAACATTTTTTGTTAAATGATTTATTTAAAAGTATAATAATCTTACTTATAGGTATTATTATGATAATTGGTCTTTGGGTACTTCCTGAAGCAACTGGAAAAATGAAAGAAAATAATGATAAAAAAAAATAAACTTTTACATAGAAGATTGCTTCTCAGATCAGGACTATTAGTAGGATGCACTTCATTATTGTTTTCTTGTAAAGACAAAGGTCAAAATAAAAAACTTTCAGGAATAACTCAAACAAAAAAAAATATTTTCAATCTTAAAATGGTGACAACATGGCCCAAAGATTTTCCAGGTCTTGGTACTAGTGCTAATAGATTAGCAAAAAAAATAAATAAAGCCAGCCAAGGACAAATTAATATAAAAGTATTTGGTTCAGGTGAATTAGTCCCAGCTTATGAATCTTTTGATGCGGTAAGAAATGGAGTTGTTGATATGTGTCATGACTCACCTTATTACTGGATATCTAAGCACCCTGCAACAGTTTTTTTCTCAACTCTTCCATCTGGATTGAGTGCATTAGAGCAAACTTCCTGGCTTTTATATGGAGGAGGGGAACAATTATGGAAACAGCTATACGATAGGTTCAATTTAGTAGCATTTCCTTCAGGAAATGCTGGTTTGCAGATGTTTGGATGGTTTAAAAAAGAAATAAACTCGATGGAAGACTTGAAAGGATTAAAAGTTAGAATGTCTGGAATTCATGCTGAAGTTCTTAATAGACTAGGGGCTATTACTGTAAATATTCCCGGAGGGGAAATTATGACATCTCTTCAAGCAGGAGTAGTAGATGGAGTAGAATGGGGAGGGCCTTGGATGGATCTTGCTTTTGGTTTTCATAAAATAGTTCCTTATTGTTATGGACCAAGCTTGCATGAACCTGGTCTAAATACTTCATTAACTATTAACAAGCAAATATATGAGACAATGTCAGAAGACCTAAAGAATATTATAAAACTATGTTGTTATTCTGAAATTTCTGAAAGTTTAGCTGAATTTAATTATAGAAATACTATCTTGTATAAACAACTTTTAGAAAAGCATAAAGTTAAGTTTAGAATTCTTCCAAAAGATATTATTAAAGCTTGGATTGAAAACAGTGAGATAGTAATAAAAGAAATTGCTGAAAAGGATGATATATCGAAAAAAATATATAAGAGTTGGAATAATTTTAGAGCAAGTTCAAAGAATATATCTAAATATTATGATTTGGGTTTTTTGCAAGCAAGAAATGACTATTCTAAGCTATAAAAATTTAGATATGCTTTCTTTTTTCAACTAAATTTTTAAATTTTTCCAATTCTGACTGATCTACATTATAAGAATGGTCTTTATCAGGAAATTTTTCATTTTTTACTTCTTCTATAAAACTTTTTAGTCCTGAAACTGCTATTTCAGTTAATTTAGAATATCTTTTTGTAAACTTAGGTTTGAAGTCAGTAAAGACTCCTAATAAATCATATCCTAAAAGTATTTGTCCATCAGTTCCATTACCTGCTCCTATTCCTATTGTAGGAATTTCTAATTGACTTGAAATTATTCTTGCTATTTCAGCTGGTACTGCTTCAAATTCTAGCATAAAGCAACCTGCGTCTTGTATTGCAAGAGCATCTTCCAAAATTTTCATAGCAGACTCAGATGTTTTCCCTTGAATTTTAAAACCTCCAAACATAGCAACAGTGTGAGGAGTGAGGCCTATATGAGATGCTGTTGGTATGCCCGAGTCGATTAATTTTTTTAGAATATTAGCTTGGCTTTTACCACCTTGTGGTTTTACTGCATCACAATTAGCTTCTTGCATAAACCTTGTTGCGTTTTTCAGAGCATTTTCTTCAGTATTGTAACTTTGATAAGGCATACAGCCTAAAACAAAAGTATTTGGCGCACCTTTTCTTATAGCAGACGCATGTAAAATCATCATGTCCATAGTGGCAGGTATAGTATTAGGGTACCCGTGAGCAGTCATTGCTAAGCTATCACCAACTACTGCAACATCCACACCAGCCATTTCTGCCCATTTTGCAGATGTATAATCCGTTACTGATACATATACAAGCTTTTCTTTAGTTAGTTTTGTATTTTTTATATAGTGAATTGATAATTTATCTTTCATATTTTAATAGTATCAAAAAAAAATAAAAGTGTAATATGTGATTATAAATTAACTAGCAGAAAACTTCAAAATAGTTATTCAAATTAACTATAGAATATCTTCTATCGCTTTTATGGCCGCAGCTGCACATGCTTCATCTTGATCTGCTGTAGCTCCACTTATACCTATAGCACCTAGAAGGTGCCCTTCTTTTGTCTTAATAGGCAATCCTCCTGCAAAAGCAACTATATCTTTTGAATGAGCCAACCCTGGAGCTCTTCCAGGCTTGCCATCTTTTTTTCCATATACAATTTCTTCTATTTTTCTAGTGGGAAAGGGAATGCCAGCAGATGACTTTGCCTTCTTTTGAGCTATATCTATACTTAGTAAATAAGCATTGTTTTGCCTTCTAAACAATACTAAATCTCCACCACTATCCACTATTGCAATATTAACAGGATTATAACCATGTTTTTTTTGATCTTTTTCACAAGCATCTGCCATCTCTTTTGCTAAAGATAGATTTATTACAGGTTTTAACTCTAAGGAAAGGTTTTTTGAATAAGAGTTAAGGGGGAAAGCAAAAATTAAAAAAATATTAAATAGTTTATAAATCATGAAATCCTCATATATTAAAGAATTATTATTATTTATTATAATAAATATTTTCTATTAAACTAGAAATTTATTATATACTACTATTAAGACTAAAAAATCTACTGCTTGGTATTTAAAGGAAGCAACTTTTTAATTTGTTTTTTAAATAACTTTATAAAATTATCTTTTTCTTTATTTTTTGCAAGTTGTATTGAGGAAATAAAGTCTTTTTCAATTGCATACTCACTAAGAATTATGTCATTAGAATTATTAGACTGAATAATATAATGTAAAATGTTATTTACAAACTTTTTTTCTTTAATACTATATTTTTCTCTTAAAGTACCTTTTCTTATTATAGTCTCATTTATATGGTATTCCCTTGCCATATTCACATTATAATAGACTTTATTTTAATAACAAATAAATATATACTCAAAATGAGATATTTTATGACGATTAAAAATAAATTAGAAGCAAACTATTCTTTAATTTGGAGAGAATTTTTAGAACTTCAGATACAAAGGTCCTGTGATGCAGTTAAATTATTTGGTAGTGCTAATACATACCTAGTTATACAGGTTATTGCTTGGCATAATTTTTTAATTGTAACTAAAAGCTTTAATAAAAAAGATAGGACTTCTTTAGTAAATAAATGGCTAGATGCTGAAAAAAGTGATAATAAGTATATACTTACTTATACATTGATTTCAGAATTGACGGGGTTGCATTTAGAAACGGTGAGAAGGCATGTAAAAAAGCTTGAGACGCTTAAATGGGTAAGATATTCTAAAGATACTGGTGTAGAATATTCTGCTAGCGATGAAAATAATAAAGTGCTTGCCGAAGAATTTAATCCTAAAGAAACAAATTTAGTATTAAATTTTTTAGAATTTATTGATAAGATAAAAGAAAATTAAATTAAAATATATGACTAATTATAATAAACTTTATATTAATGGTGATTGGGTTAATCCTAAAGGTACTGAAAAAATTGCAGTATCAAATCCTGCAGATGAAAAAATTATTTCTGAAATTATTTTTGCTAATAAAGATGATTTAGACCTAGCTGTTTTATCAGCTAAAAAGGCATTTAATAGTTTCTCTACAATTAACTTAGAAGAAAAAATCGAACTATTTAATAGTATAATTCTTTCATTCAAAAAAAGATTGAATGACCTTGCTGAAATTATTTCGTTAGAAATGGGTGCTCCAATAACTCTTTCTCAAAAAGCACAAGCTCCATCTGGCCTAGGTCACTTTATAAATACTTTAAATGTACTTAAAAAATTTGAATTTGAAGAAGTATTTGATACATATATCGTTAGAAAAGAGCCAATAGGTGTTTGTGGTTTGATTACTCCATGGAATTGGCCTATAAATCAAATCACTTGTAAGGTAGCTCCTGCTCTGGCAGCTGGGTGTACATTAATTTTAAAGCCTAGCGAAGTAGCTCCTTTGAGTTCAGTAATATTTGCTGAAATTTTACATGATGCAGGAGTTCCTAAAGGAGTATTTAATTTAATTCAGGGAGATAGTAAAATAGGAACTGAAATGAGTGAGCATGTGTCAATTGATATGATATCATTTACTGGCTCAACTAGGGCAGGTGTTGCAGTAGCTAAAAACTCAGCTAATACAGTTAAAAGAGTTACGCAAGAATTAGGTGGTAAGTCTGCAAACATTATTCTTGAAGATGCTGATTTTGAAAAATCATTAAAAAAAGGGATTTTAAGTTGTATGAGTAATTCTGGGCAATCTTGTAATGCTCCATCTAGGATGTTAATACCAATTGAAAAAATGGATAAAGCAATAAACCTTGCTAGAGAGATTTCTAAAGTGATAGTTGTAGGAGATCCTAAAAAAGCTGAAACAACTTTAGGTCCTTTAGTTAACGAAATACAATATAATAAAGTTAAAGATTACATAGAAAAAGGAATAAAAGAGGGAGCCACTCTAGTTGTTGGCGGAAATGGTATGCCTGATAATGTAGATAAAGGATTTTTCGTAAAGCCAACTATATTTGCTAACGTAAAAAATAATATGACTATAGCAAAGGAAGAAATATTCGGGCCCGTGTTATCAATAATAGGTTATAAAGATGAAAATGAAGCTATAGATATAGCAAATGACTCTGAATATGGTTTATCAGGTTACATATCCAGCTCCAATATGAAAAAAGCGATTTTAATAGCAAATAAAATTAGAACTGGTATGGTTCACATAAATTATGCGCCTGTTGACCAAAAAGCACCATTTGGTGGCTATAAAAAATCTGGAAATGGAAGAGAATGGGGCGAACATGGAATAAACGATTTTTTAGAGATTAAATCTATAATAGGAATAAATAGTATCCCTTAAGCTATTGTAATACTTAATTTAAATCAACATAATCAAATTCAATATCTTGATTATTAATACCTCTTTTAGGTTTTGTTATCCAACTTGCAGTCTTACTTGGATCGAGCTCTTGTATCATAAGGCTATTAATAAATTTTTTGTCATTATCTGAAGGCAACCAAGATGAAATTAATTTATTATAATACTCAGTTTTTAAAAAATTACCATTAATATCAAATGGTAAGTTAGCCCAAATTCCAATGTTTCTTCTAAACTTTGTTGACGGTAGACTTAAGCTATACTCTTCATAGCCATATTTTTTTATTAAACGGTTCCATCTTTTTATCCCAATATTGCAATCATCAACATAAGCTCGCCTAGTTATTTCATTCATAGCATTTCTCATTGGAACTTTATCTTTAAATACTTTTCCGTCCACATAATTTTCAATTTCATAAAATGTATCTTTTTCAATATGATTGTCATACCTAAATTCATCAGGTCTTCCTTTTAACCCATTCGCAAATGCTGTTGCAGCATTCGTAGAAATTTCTGATCCAAAAAGGTCTAAAGAAGACGAAAACCAAAAATTAATATATTTTTGAATAGTAATCAAATCTATAGCTCCTGCACTTCTAATAGTTTCAGGTGAGTCAGAATTTAATTTTTTCATTAATTCTAACGTTCTTTCTATCATTCTTGTGATTCCAGACTCACCAACTTGCATATGATGTGCTTCTTCAGTTAGCATAAACTGACATGTCCTTGCAAGTGGGTCAAAGCTGCTTTCTGCCAATGACTTTAGCTGATATTTTCCATCTCTATCTGTAAAGTAAGTGAACATAAAAAAACTTACCCAATCAGAAATTGGTTCATTGAATGTACCTAAAATTCTTGGGTTATCTTGGTCTCCAGAGTTTCTTTCAAGCAAAGACTCAGCTTCTTCTCTTCCATCTCTTCCAAAGTATGCATGTAATAAATATACCATGGCCCAAAGATGTCTTCCCTCTTCAACATTTACTTGAAATAAATTTCTAAGATCATATATAGAAGGGCAGGTTTTACCAAGCATTCTTTGCTGTTCTACAGATGCAGGCTCAGTATCTCCTTGTGTAACTATGAGTCTTCTTAAAACTGACCTATAGTCTCCAGGAACTTGTTGCCATACAGGTTTACCGATACTATCTCCAAAATGTATCTTTTTATCATTAGCTTGGTCTGCTAAAAAAATACCCCATCTGTACTCAGGCATTTTTACTTTTCCATAAGAAGCCCAGCCTGCAGCATCAACTGATATTGCTGTTCTTAAATAAACGTCATAAGATTGAAAACCTTCTGGGCCCATATCTTTCCACCAAGACTTAAATTTTGGTTGCCAATGCTCTAGGGCTCTCTGTAAAGACAAGTCATTACTTAAATCGATGTTGTTGGGAATTCTTTCTTGATAGTTTAGTTTGCTCATTAATTATATCCTTTTGTTATCAAATTTTGCTTTGCTTCCAGTGCCAAACAGCTTTAAGGCTCCATTATCGCTTGAGGCATTGGGCCTATTAAAAATCCAATTCTGCCAAGCTGAAAGCCTGCCAAAAATTTTAGTTTCGCAAGATTCTTTGCCAGGAAACCTTAAGTTTGCTTCTAACCCAGTTAATGCATCAGGCGAAAACGAGGAACGTTCTTCTATACTAAGTCTTATCTCTTCACTCCAGTCTAAATCATCTGGAATTACTGTTATAAGCCCATATTTGTAAGCCTCTTCAGCATTAAGAAGCTTTCCAGATAAGTCTTTTAAATTTTTTAACTTTGCTTGGTCATTATTAAATCTTGTCTGTAATCTTGTTTGACCATTTACCATCTCAAGCATTTCAAAGTTTAATTTACACAAATTTATATAAGGACCATCTTTATTTTCATTTAATAGAGCGTTATTTATCATATAGCTTCTATCAGCACAAAAAAGAAACTCAGATAAAAAGCCAGCAAAACAACTATTATTATCAACTATTGTAAAAATAGTTTTCGAAGAAATATCTAGCCTTGAAAATGTTCTTCTCATAAAACCTAATATTTCATTAATGAACCAGTTTTCTTGACTTTCTGCAAGCTTATTTGAAATATCTTGTATAGGTGAGATTAATCCTTTAGAACGAATAGTAATAACGCCGATCTCCAGCTCATTTGTTCTTAGCATTAGTATTAAATCGTCTAACTCTCTAACAAACTTCAATGTCCAAAAATCTGAACCTTTTTCAATTATATCATTTACGTTAACTATATCGCTTTCTTCTGGACCTTTTATATTTATTTCTGCTGTTCTATTATTTCTATTAAAATTACATGAAATAGTTTCATAGACGATGCTTTCTTCAGAAATTTTTCTTATTAAACTATTTAATTTTATTCCTTTTGTTCCATTTCGATATTTTACAGTTTTACTTATTTCAGTAACCCTTTCATTTATCAGATCACTAAATTTAGATGGTGGAGCTATATAATCAACCAAATTCCATTCAAGGGCTTTTTTCCCCCTAACGCCATCAGGATTAGTGCAAAAAATATCAGCTATATCTCTTCTTACATTTCTTTTATCAGTTAACCTTGTTAAACCACCTGTGCCAGGTAGAACTCCCAATAAGGGAACTTCCGGTAGGCTTACAGTACTTGATCTGTCATCTATTAAAAGTATTTCGTCACATGCTAAAGCAACTTCATAACCTCCACCTGCACATATTCCATTTATAGCTGCAATAAACTTCACAGAACCTGAATGACTTGAGTCTTCAAATCCATTTCTAGTTTCATTAGTAAATTTACAAAAATTTACTTTCCAAGAATGTTCTGACATTCCTAGCATATAAATATTTGCACCTGCAGAAAAATTCTTTTCTTGGTTAGAAGTAATCACAACAACTTTTACCTCAGGATATTCAAATCTTATTCTTTGAACTATATCATTTAATTCTATATCCACACCAAGATCGTAAGAATTAAGTTTTAGTTCATAACCGGGTCTTATTCCTTCTTTTTCTGATACATCTAAAAGTACAGTAGCTCTATTATTTTTAATATCAAGCTTCCAATGCTTGTAACTTTGAGGATCTCTGTCAAATGTAATCAAATTAAATACTCCTTCATATATGCATTATAATACATAAAATAACTTAAGAAAAGTATTAATTTGTAATTATATTTTTAAGGTCTTTATAGGAGTCATTTTTATTTTTATTTTCAGTATTAACTATAGCATCTGCTTGAAGATATAAGTTTTTTCTTTCTTTTAGTATGTTATTTAAATCATCCATAGCTTTAGGGTTAGAACCCATTGGTCTTAAGTCTCCTTGTTTAATAACTCTATTCATGTGTTCTTTAGGCTTTGCCTTTATCCAAATAGTATAAAAGTTTTCTAAAACAAAATTATATGTTTCTTTTTCTGATACTATACTACCGCCTGTTAAAACTATTAATTTTTTATTTTTTTTTAATAATTTATTAATAACTTGAAACTCTAATCTTCTATACATGCCTTGCCCACCAAGTTCGATTATCTCACTTATTTTCATACCTCCTGCCTTTTCAATTTCACTTGATATTTCATATAAGGGGACTTTAAAATCTTTGCTGTACATAGTTCCCAGAGTAGTTTTTCCAGCTCCTCTTAAGCCTATAAGTGCTAGTTTGTTTTTATTGATCTTTTTAGGTTTTTTTTTATCAAAGTTATCTAATAAATTTAAGACCTCTTTTAGTTGATTGTTGTTATAATTATCTATCTTGCTTTTTATCAAATCAACTTTTGTATTGTTTTTTTTGCTAAACAGCAGATCTTTTAATGTTAGATTTAATGCATAGGCTATATTTTTTAGTATTGTTATAGTTGGATTTCCTCTACCACTTTCTAGTTCTGCAAGATAACGAATTGATATACTAGATTTTATAGCAAGAGTTTGTCTGCTAATACCTCTTTGAACTCTAAATCTTTTAATAATAAACCCTAGATTTAATAAATCTACTTTTTCACTCTCAATTTTCACAGTAGAATTTAGGGAATAATCTTTACTATGAACCTTTATCATATTTATTTGTTCCATTTATTGATTTATGCATTATAATGCATATAATTATTATTTACAATTTTTAAAATATATTATTTTATGACTAAAAATTTGAATATATATGTAGCTACTATGACTGGCACTGCTCTAATGGTGGCAGATGAAATAGAAGAGTTTTGCAAAAATAATGATTTAAATACTAAAATCCATGAAATGGATGTTCTTGAACCTGAAAGTCTTTTAAATGTTAAAAGTCCAATAATAATAATTTCTTCTACATATGGGCAAGGCGATGTTCCTGATGGAAGTAAAAACTTTTATAATAATCTAAAGTCAAGTAATATAAAATTAGAGCATATTAAATATGCTGTTTTTGGTTTAGGTGACATGACTTATAGAGATACTTTTGCTTATGGAGGTAAAAAATTTGATCATTTATTTACAGAATTAAATGCTAATAGAATAGGGGAACCATATTATCATGATGCATCTGATGGTTCTCTACCTGAGGAAGAGGCAGTAAATTGGTTTAGAGACAAAATATTTAGATTTTTATATGCAGATAATGAAGTCAAATAAAAATATTGAATTTAATGCAGCATTTGATTTAATTCACGAAAACTCTGTTAAAAGACCAGAAAAAATAGCATTTATAGACGATGATAATGTTATTAGCTATTTAGAACTTAGTAATAAAGTAAAAAGTTTTGCTCAAAGTTTATATCAAACTGGGCTAAAAAAAAATGATAGAGTAATTATTTGTATGGATGACTGTATCAATTTTCCTATTGTCTTTCTAGGTTCAATATGGGCAGGAATAGTGCCAATATGTGTAAATACAATGCTTCAAAAAAATGATTTAAAATATATGATTGAAGATTCTGAAGCTAACGCTATTTTTTGCTCAAACGAACTATGTAATAAATTTCAAGAAATAAAAGATACAAGTAAAAAAGAAATTTTAATTTTTTCAGATAATAATTTATCTTCTACTGCTAAAGAATTTAATAATAATTTAAGCGCTATGATAAATTCTAAAGCTTTAAAAACTTTACCAGAGAAAACATATGAGAACACTGAGTGCTTTTGGTTGTATTCATCTGGATCAACTGGTAGACCTAAAGGTACTATACACTTGCATAAAAGCTTAAAAAACACAGCAGTGTTATACGCTAAAAGCATCCTAAAAATACAACAGGAAGATGTTTTTTTTTCAGCAGCAAAGCTTTTCTTTGCTTATGGCTTAGGAAATGCCTTAACTTTTCCAATGAGTGTTGGTGGTACAAGTATATTATCAAAACAAAGACCTACAGTAGAAATAGTTATTAGAAAAATAATTAACAATAAAGTTACTATATTTTTTGGTGTGCCTACATTGTATGCAGTACTTCTAAATTCAAATTTAGATCCCGCTAATTTTAAATCACTTAGGTTAGCAGTTTCAGCTGGAGAAGCCCTGCCAGAAAGTCTTTGTAAAAAATGGATTAATTTAACGGGAACTGAAGTCTTAGATGGTATAGGTTCAACTGAAATGTTGCATATTTTTATTTCAAATTCTATTAACAATATAACTCCCGGTTCCTCAGGAAAACCAGTACCGGGATACGAAGTTAGATTAATAAAAGATGATAATACTGAAGCAGAGGTAGATGAAATAGGTGAGTTAGAAGTTAAAGGACCAACTTCGGCCAAAGCTTATTGGAATAAGCCAGAAAAAACTAGTGCAACTTTTTTTGGTGAATGGACAAAAACAGGAGATAAATATATTAAAAATTCTAAAGGAATTTTTAAATACTGTGGACGTACTGATGATATGATGAAGGTTTCTGGTCAATACGTATCTCCATTTGAAATTGAAGCTGCTTTACAAAGTCATCCTCTAGTATTGGAAGCAGCAGTGGTTGGAAAGTTAAATCAAGACAACTTATTAAAACCTAAAGCTTATATAGTTTTAAATACGGATAATAATAATAAAATAAATCAAATAGAAACAGAATTAACTAATTATATTAAAAATAAATTAACACCATTTAAATATCCAAGGTGGTATGAATTTTTAGACTCATTGCCTAAAACTGCTACTGGAAAAATTCAAAGATATAAGCTTCGAGATTAATGAAGATAAAAAACGACTTCCTTAAAATCGGTAATGAAAAGATTGCAATTAAACTTTTGAATCATTCTAAAAGTGTAAAAGCAGAAAATACTGTAGTATTACTACATGAAGGTTTAGGTAGTATAGAAATGTGGAAAGATTGGCCAACAAAGCTGGCTCTTAAAACTAAGATGAATTTAGTTTTATATTCAAGAATAGGTATGGGAAAATCTTCTGAAGAAAAAATAAAGAAAGAACCTAATTTTCTTGAAAATGAGGCACTGTATTACTTGCCTAAAGTAATAAATGATTACTGTAATATTTCGCCTATTTTATTGGGTCATTCAGATGGTGCATCTATTGCATTAATTTATGCAGGTAATAAGCTTCCTTGTAAGGGGTTGATACTAGAAGCTCCTCATGTATTTATAGAAAAAATAACAATAAATGAAATTAAAAAAATTAAAAAAATATGGAAAATCAATAACTTAAAAGAAAAGTTTAGCAAATACCACAACGATCCTGAAAAAACTTTTGAATCATGGTGTGAAGTTTGGCTATCAGAAGGTTTTTCTAAATGGAATATAATTAATCTACTTGGAAATATTACATGCCCATTATTAGTTATTCAGGGAGCAAACGATCAATACGGAACTTTAAAGCAAATAGATTTAATTGAAAAAAATTCAAGCTCTTTAGTTAAAAAAGTTATTATAGATAATTGCAAACACTCTCCACATCTAGAAAAACCAAAACTAGTAGTTGATTATATAGAAAAATTTATTCAATATAATTTAAATTAAAATGATAAATAATAAGAAAAGAGCTTTATTAAAAAGTATGGCATTGTTTTCATCTGCAGCCTTAATTAGTAGCTGTACTGAAAAAGCAGAAGTTAACCCTAATTTATTAGATAATAAATTTCCAAAAGTAAAGTTACGGATGGTTACATCTTTTCCTAGAAATCTTCCCGGGGCAGATATTCCAGCACAAATGTTAGCAAATAGAATTAAAAATATGTCTCAAGGAAAAATAGATGTTACTCATTATGCAGCAGGAGAATTAGTTCCAGCATTTGAAGTTTTTGATGCTGTAAGAGAAAATATAGCTGATTGCGCATATACAGCACCTCAATATTGGATATCTAAACATAAGGCTATTCCTTTTTTTTGTTGTATACCTGGGGGGATGACCTCTAAAGAGTTGTTTGTTTGGTTAAACCAAGGGGAAGGTCAGAAACTATGGGACGAACTATATGGAACATTTAATTTAAAAGGGTTTCCTGCTGGTGATACAGGTACAACAATGGGAGGCTGGTTTAATAAAGAAATATTTAATCCTGATGATTTCAAAGGCCTCAAAATGAGAATGCCAGGATTAGGTGCGGAGGTAATAAATAGGATGGGAGCTGTTTCAGTAAACTTATCTGGAGGTGAGGTTATAAATTCTCTAAAGCTAGGAGTTTTAGATGCAGCTGAGTGGGCTGGTCCTTGGCCAGATATGACTATGGGATTTCATAAAGTAGCAAAATACTATTATGGCCCTGGAATTCATGAACCAAGTACAATATGTGAATTTATGATTAATAAAGAACTTTGGGATAGTTTTCCTTTTGAATATAAAGAAATAATAAAAAATGCATCTTATTCTAATTATATAGAAGTGCTTTCTGAATACTTTTACAAAAATTCTAAAACTTTAAATATTTTAAAAAATAAACACAATATTAAAATTGGGCATTATTCGCCAGAAATTATTGATAAATTTTTTTATTATTCGA
>CACEBX010000004.1 GCA_902557845.1 Rhodospirillaceae bacterium
GACGTAGTAGTTGAGGCAGTATTTGAAGAAATGAACCTTAAAAAAGAAATGTTTTCTAAAATAGATGCCCTAGCAAAAGAAAACTCTATTTTGGCTACTAATACTTCTACGTTAGATATAGATCAGATAGCTGAGTCTACAAGTAGACCGCAGTTTGTGATTGGCACTCATTTTTTCAGCCCTGCTAACGTTATGAAACTTTTAGAAATAGTAAGAGGCAAGCACACCAGCAAAGAAGTAATAGCTAGCACCATGAAACTTGCAAAAAATATTAAAAAAGTTCCGGTTCTTGCAGGAAACTGTGATGGTTTTATAGGAAATAGAATGTTTCACGAATATGTGAGACAAGCTCATGCTTTAGCGGAAGAGGGAGCGAAGGTAGCCGACATAGATAGAGTAATTTATGACTTTGGATGGGCTATGGGACCATTTGCAGTTAATGACTTAGCTGGAAATGATGTGGGGTGGAGAATAAGAAAAAGACACAAACAAGAAGGTAAGTATGATAATCTTAGATATACTTCGACGGTTGCAGATCAACTATGTGAATTAGGCAGATATGGACAAAAAACTAATAGAGGTTTTTACATTTATGATCAGCAAACAAGAGAAAAAAAAATAGATCCTGAAGTAGATATGATGTTTGAGAAGGTAGCTAAAGAAAAAGGGATATCTAGAAGAAAGATCGATGATAATGAGATTCTCTCTAGATTAAGCTGGGCTCTTTTAAATACAGGCTGTATGATTCTAGAAGAAGGTTATGCCTTAAGAGCCTCTGATATAGATGTCACATATGCTTATGGCTACGGATATCCTCATTGGAGAGGTGGTCCAATGAAATACGCCGAAGATTATGGTTTGGAACAAGTATTAGAAGAAATTAATAATTACAGAGCAAAAAATCCTGATATGTGGCCAAAATGTAATTATTTGGAACAATTAGTTAAAGAAAAAAAAAATTTTAATTAGGAGTGGAAAATGAATGAAGCAGTAATCGTATCAACGGCAAGAACGCCTATTGGAAAAGCTTATAAAGGGGCTTTTAATAATACACACGGAGCAACATTAGCAGGTCATGCTGTTAAAAAGGCAGTTGAAATAGCAGGCATTGACCCTTCAACAGTAGAGGACTGTTTGATAGGTTGTGCTATGCCTGAAGGAGCAACTGGTGGTAATATTGCAAGACAAATAGCAATAAGAGGAGGCTTACCAGTTACAACTGCGGGAGCTACTATAAATAGGTTTTGTTCATCAGGAATGCAAGCAATTACTATGGCGGCTCAAAGAATAATGTCAAATGAGTTAGATGTGTGTGTAGCAGGAGGGTTAGAATCAATTAGCCTTGTTCAGAATGAACATCAAAATAATTTTATGGAAAAAGAAGATTGGATTAATAAAAATAAACCTGAGTTGTATTATTCTATGATACAAACAGCTGAAGTTGTATCTAAGCGATATAACATACCAAGGGAAGCACAAGATGAATATGGATTACAAAGTCAACAAAGAATGGCAAATGCTCAACAATCAGGTTACTTAGATAAAGAGATATTTCCTCTAGAAACAATTAAATTAGTAAAAAATAAGGACACCGATGAAGTGACTTCAGAAAAAGTTTTCTTGAAAAAAGATGAAGGAAACAGGCCTGAAACTAATATTGAGGGATTAAAATCTCTAATTCCTGTAATGGGAGAAAATGCTTTTATAACTGCAGGAAATGCTAGTCAACTATCAGATGGTGCATCTGCTTGTATTGTAATGAGCTCTAAAAAAGCGGAAAAGCTAGGACTCCAACCTTTAGGTCTTTATAGAGGCATGGCAGTTTCAGGATTGGAACCAGATGAAATGGGAATAGGTCCAATTTATGCAGTTCCCAAATTACTTAAAAACTGTGGCCTTAAAATGGATGATATTGACTTATGGGAGCTTAATGAAGCATTTGCTGTACAAGTTATTTACTGTAGAGATCAATTAGGTATACCAAATGATATTTTAAACGTTAACGGAGGGTCTATAGCAATTGGACACCCATATGGAATGACAGGATCAAGATTAGTAGGGCATGCCTTAATAGAAGGAAAAAGAAGAAATGCTAAATATGTTGTAGTCACCATGTGTATAGGTGGCGGACAAGGAGCAGCTGGCTTATTTGAAGTTTGTTAATTTGTAATATTTAAATAATGCTTAAAAATACAGAAAAAATTTTTAAAAGTTTAGTTTTGGCTAATTCTTTTATCTCTATTATTATTACTATTAAAATTTTTATTAAAAATCATTATAGTTTTTTAGAACCTTCAGCAGGTTTAATAATTACAGCAATTTACGCGTCAGCATGGTTTTATTCACTCTATAAAATATATAATTTTTCAAAAACAGGGTTACGGATATATATATATTTAACTTTATTAGGATTCTTATTCAATATATTATCGAATTTATCTTATCTTGATAAAACCGTTTATTTATTAACCGTTATGGAGCATATGGTAATTGGGTCTATATTAACTTTTAGTTACTTTTCAAAAATAAAATCAAAATTTAAATAAGTTAGGCATGAAAAGTGTATAGGAATAATTGTAGTCCTCCTTTAAGAGAGGCTTCTTTTTAGCCTCTCTTAATCCTTATTATTTTAACATTCTATCTAATTTTTATTTTTTAATATATTATTACAAAATGCTAGCTGAAATATTAGAAATATTCTCTAGATCATTTATCTTTTACTTTGTAGTTATAGACCCGCTTGGAACTGTAGCAATTTTTCTTACTTTATTGCAAAGAATCAAAGAAAATAAGAATAAAATTGCCATAGAAGCTACATTATTAGCATTTTTAGTTTTAGTATTCTTCTTCATAATGGGAAAAATCATCTTAAACCATTTAAATATATCACTATATTCTTTTAAAATAGCTGGCGGTATAATTTTATTATTAATTTCAATAGAAATGCTGCTAGATAAAAGGTCGGCAAGAAAGGAAAAATCTATACAAAGCAAAATTATATCTACTTCAATTTTCCCTTTGGCTATCCCACTTTTAGCAGGACCTGCTGCAATTACATCTGTAATAGTATCATCAAGCACCACTTCGGGTAATCTTATAGGTACATTAGCTCATATTATTTCTATATTTACTGTACTATTAATTACTTGTTTACTTTTTTTATTAATTATTAGATCAGAAAAATTTATATCAAAAAAACTTTTACAAGTTTTTTCAAGAATAATTGGTATTATTTTAGCAGCCCTTTCTGTTCAATTTATTCTAGATGGATTAAAAGAAGCTGCAAAAACTTTCTAATACATTCATTTTAAATATAGATTTTTAGTTAATTTACACTATTATTATTATTACTTAATAATGAAAGGAGGTGGTCTATGTCTAAAATTTTAGATCTAGTCACTTTCTATCTTCGTATAGAGAGTTGATTGTTTTAAATAGTGTGAGGAGATAAAAATATCTCCTCACACAATAATTAAGGAGATAATAATGAAAAATTATATATTAGCAGTAGTTACTTTGGTTTTTTTTAGTTCAAACCTTTTTGCAGGTTGTATGAAAGGCGAAATAAAACAAATTGATGCAAAGTTAGAAAATACTTCAATTAGTGAAGATAAAAAAAATGAAGTTATAAAATTAAGAAAGTTATTAGTAGATAATGAGCACAAAAATTCTGAGTTAGCTTTCCAAAGTTATGAAAAAGCTATGAGTATTTTAAACTAAAATTTTAAAGAGTTTATAACTATTATATAGTTGTAAACTCTTTTGCTTTTGCAATTTCATTTTTATCTTGTTTAAAAAATATACTTCCTATTATTACTAGTACTATATTTACTAAAATACCTATTAGTCCAGGATGTAAATCATAAATACTGCTTTCTGAAAAATATTGATAATATAAAGTAACCAAAACTCCTCCTATTAAACCTAAAATAATAGAATTTTTATTAGCTTTTTTATAAAATAATGCAGAATATACCCCAGGAGCTAACTGCGCTATAGGTCCATAGGCTCCGAGCAACAACTGTATTAAACCATCACTCCCAAATATAGCTATAAAATATGAAATAAAACCAACTCCAAATACTGCTCCTCTCATTATCCATAGCTCTGTACTTTCAGTAATATTTGGATTGATGGCCTTACAAATATCTCTTCCAAATGATACTGAGGCCCCATGAGTAATTGCATCTGATGAAGACATTGCGGCAGCTAAAGCACCTGCTCCTACAACTCCGTATAAAATACCAGAGTCTGTTAAATGATTAGTAATTAAATAAGGTAAAATTTGTCCAGAGTTTTCTAATTCGTTCTGAGCTACAACCCCTATTCCTGAAAAACCAATAAAAAGTACTGGAATAAGAAATAAAGCAAAAATTGGATATACTGCTACAGTAGTTTTTATTCTTTTTTCAGTAGTAGTAAAGGATTTTGTAAATAAATGAGGCCACATAACAAATCCAATCATTGAAATAATAATATTACTGCTATATCTAGCTTCAGACATCAAAGAATTTTCTTTTCCTATAGCTAAAAAATCAGGATTTTGTTGAACTATTTTTTCAAACATATTACCTATCCCATTGTGCAGACTATTTACAAAATACAAGCCTAACACCCATGCGATGGTTAGCATTAATATTGCTTGAAATACATCACTCCATGCTGCGCCTCTCACTCCACTAGTCGCCACATAAATTACTACAATTCCAAAAGAAAATAATGCACCAAGCCAAATAGGTATATTTCCATAAGTTAGAACATTGAAAATATAAGCCATCCCTTTAATTTGTAATGTTAAATATGGAATGAAAGCTAATATTGCAACTATCCCTACTAATATAGTTAATATCCTAGACTGAAACCTATCACCTAAGAAATCACCCATAGTTATATAATTATTTATCTTTCCAATCCTTGAAATTTTTGGACCTATCACGTACCAAGGCATTAAACCTAAAGTACAATATACTAATATGTAAAAAGATGCGGCCCCTTTTGAAAAGGCCCATCCTGGACCGCCTAAAAAAGCAAAGGCAGAAAAAATAGTTCCACCCATGAGAAACCACATAATAAAAAGATTGAAGGATCTATCTCCAACAGCATACTCAGATAAAGAAAAAAAAGACCTACCTCTTCCAGCCATTATTCCAATTACAAATGCTAATACCAAATATGCTGATATTGCAACTAAAGCTATATGCCACTTTTCCATTCTTTAATTATCCCTATCATAAATTAAAAAAATAATAATTCCCACAAATTGGATAGTTATACAAAATATTATCCAAAATAATGAAAAAGGTAGTCCTAAAACTAAAGGGGTTGCACTATTTCCAAACCTAAATAAAGGAAAGGTTAATAATAGTAATACCAATAAGCTAAATAATAAAAAAAGTATATCTATTTTATTTCTATTACTCACTTGAACTCGATGCTTTTTCTATCATGTTTGCCTGTAAAATTTCTATCCAGTATCCATCCGGATCAGTTATAAAAGCTAAGCCTTTCATTTTTCCATCATCTGGTTTTTTTATAAAATTTACTCCAAGTTTTTCGAATCTTTCAGATGCTTTATATACATCAGGTACTGAAAATCCTATATGCCCAAAACCTTGAGGATTTTTATTTCCATTATGATAGCTAAAATTATCTTGCTTTTCAGTTCCCCAATTATGAGTAAGCTCTAACATAGCTCTTTGCGAAAATGTCCAAGTTGTTCTAGAGTTATTGTCGTTAGGCACGTTATTATCATCAACATCGGCAGGCATTCCTAAAAAATATAGAGTAAACTCCATTTCAGGAAAATCTAACTTTCTGTAAAGTTTCATTCCAATAATTCTAGTGTAAAAATCAAGAGAAACTGCTGGATCTTTTATTCTAAGCATAGTTTGATTAAAAACATAAGATTGAGTTTCTTCATCAACAGTTTCACAAAGACCATTTTGTGTTTCATAGTGTCTACTCATATCAATATATCCTATTTTAATTATTAAATATTTTAAAAATATAATTCATTTTAAAGATAATTAAAAATAGTTATTGCTTTTTAATAAATAAATAATATTATGAGAATGAGAATCATTCCTATTTGGAATGATAATTATTATCATAGAAGGAGGAGATATGAGTATATCAAGAAGAAGTTTTGTTTTCGGATCTGTTGCTGCCAGTGTATTTATATCCTTATGGGATATAAACCCATCAAAAGCTGAAGTTAAAGTAGGCGATAATGCTGAAGATAAAAAGTTAATAATTAAAATGGTTAGGGATGTTTATCCACATGATAGATTTCCTGAAGCACCATATGAAAGAACTGCTAATGATGTTATAACAAAAGGAAATGCTGACTCGGCAAAAAAAACTATGCTTTCAGAAGGCATTGAAAACCTAAAAAAAGCTAATTATGGCAAGCTTAATTTTAAAAAGTCTACTAAGTATTTAAAAAAAATAGAAAACTCTGGTTTTTTTCAGCATGTTAGAAGCACTAGTGTTGTAACTTTATATAACGATCAGGAGGTTTGGGGTTTGTTAGGTTATGAAGGATCTAGTTTTGAAAAAGGAGGTTATATTAATAGAGGTTTTAATGACCTAGATTGGCTTCCCGATCCAAGAATAGAAGAGCATCCTGACTTAGCTGCATTCTTAAAAGCAGATCCTAATAGATTAGCTGCTATAGAAGACATGATCAAATTAAATTAGTTAAATTAGGGAGGAGAAACAATGAAAAAAATAGATAAAAAAGAAAAAGCCGTTGTAATAATTGGTTCTGGTGCAGGTGGAGGCACTATGGCTTATGAACTTACAAGAGCAGGAATTCCATGCGTTTGTCTTGAAGCTGGTCCTTTTCATAAAAAAGAAGACTATGTGAATGATGAATGGGGTGCATTTTTGCAAATGGCTTGGCTAGATGCAAGAACTACAAGTGGAGACTGGCGAGTTGCAAAAGACTTTTCTGGACTTCCTACATGGCTATGTAAAGCCGTTGGAGGAACTACAACTCACTGGGCAGGAGCTACACCAAGGTTTATGGATTACGAGTTTAAGACTAAATCTACCTATGGTAATTTAAAAGGTGCTAATCTATTAGACTGGCCAGTTACCTTGAAGGATATGGAGCCATATTATACAAGAGCGGAAGACGCAATTGGTTCTACTCATCGAGGTGGAAGAGCTGCTCTACCTGCTAATAACAACTACAAAGTTTTTGCTGAAGGAGCAAAAAGAGTAGGGTATAAATTTTATGCCACTGGACCATATGGCACCAATGCAGAACCATACGATGGGAGACCTGGATCAGTTCAAGACGGTTTTAATTTTCAAGGAGATAAAAATGGTTCTAAATGGAGTACAGCAAAAAGAGAAATTCCTAGGGCATTAGAAACAGGCTTACTTGATCTTAGAACACATTCTCATGTTACAAAAATTACCCACAATAAAGAGGGATTAGTTGATGGAGTAATATATAGGGATGTAGACGGCAATGAACAACGTCAAGCTGCACAAGTTGTAATTGTCTCTGGAAACTCAATAGAGTCACCTAGATTACTTTTGCTAAGTGAGTCATCTATGTTTCCTAATGGGTTAGCAAACAGTTCAGGTGAAGTAGGAAGAAACTATATGCGTCATTTAACTGGGTCAATGTATGCTAGATTTGAAAAGCCAGTAAAAATGTGGAGAGGTGAAACCATGGCAGGATTCTGTGCTGACGAAGTAAAACATAATCCTAAAAGAGGTTTTGTAGGAGGATATTATATGGAAACTCTTGCATTAGGACCTGCATTTTTATCAAGTTTTTTAGATCCTGGAGCATGGGGTAGAGAGTTTACTGACATGATGGATGGATATGAAAATATTGCAGGTATGTGGATTGTTGGTGAAGATATGCCGCAATCTAACAATAGAGTTACTTTAAATACTGACGTTAAAGACCAGTATGGTAACCCTGTTCCAAATGTACACTTCGACGAGCATAAAAATGATATTGCTATGAGAAATTATGCATATGAAAAGGCTGAAAAGTTATATGAATCAGTTGGAGCAATTCAAACCTGGAGAACTCCTCCTTATCCATCTACTCATAACCTTGGAACTAACAGAATGAGTGCAAAATCAAAGGATGGCGTAGTAAATAAATGGGGAAGATCTCATGATATAAAAAACTTATATATTGCTGATGGCTCTGTTATGACGACTGGTGCTGCCGCTAATCCAACTTTGACTATTACTGCCTTATCAATTCGTTTTAGTGAAAATGTAATTAGTCAACTTAAAAAAGGTAATATCTAATATCAATCAAAAAAAGACTCTTCTATAAAATAGAAGAGTCTTTTAATTTAATACTAATCAATTTTTAATAAATTAAATTGTTCCTTTAGACATTTCTTTAGCAATGTGTTCTGCTTGCCTTATTGCTAGAGAAACAATAGTTAGAGTAGGATTCTCAGCTGCACCTGTAGTGAACTGACTTCCATCAGAAATAAATAGGTTTGCTATGTCATGAGATTTTCCATTCTTATCACATACTCCATCTCTTGGCTTTTCACTCATTCTACATGTACCAAGGTTATGAGTAGATGGATAAGGAGGAGTCTCAAAAACGTCTACTGCTCCTGCTGCATTGTATACATCCGTACCTTTTCCAAAGGCATGCTTTCTCATTTTAATATCGTTGTCATGATCATCAAAATGAACATTTGGAACAGGCATACCATTTTGGTCCTTAACATCTGTATTTAATGAGACTGCATTTTTTTCCTGCGGCATATCTTCACCAACTATCCACATTCCTGCTAAGTGATCATAATTTTCTAATGCATTAGAAACTTTCTCACCCCATCCAGAAACTCCAGGAATTAAAAATCCTGCCATGAAAGGCAACCCTAATGCAAGAGTTTCCAATTCATAGCCTCCTACAAAGCCTCTTCTAGGATCATTAATGGATTCGTCAGTAACGATTCCTGCCATAGTAGTACCTCTATGAAAATTAACAGGCTTATCCATTAAAGCATAAACTGACCCTGTTAAGTGTCTCATGTAGTTTTTCCCTACCTGACCAGAAGAATTTGATAATCCATCTGGATACATAGATGAATTTGACATTAAAAGAAGTCTTGGTGTCTCAATAGAGTTTCCCGCAACTGCAACAATTCTAGCTTTTTGCTTTTGCTGATTTCCATCAGCATCTACGTAAACCACACCATCAATTTTTCCACTCTTATTATGTGTGATCTGAATAACATGAGCCTGTGTTCTTAACTCAAAGTTACCAGTTTGTTCAGCCTTAGGAATTTCTGAGTAACCAGCAGACCATTTAGCTCCTGACTTACAACCTTGAAAACAGAAACCTAGTTGTAAACAAGCGTTTCTTCCATCTCTTGGCATACTGTTAATACCCATTCTTCCTGTATGAACATCTTTATATCCAAGTTTTTTTGCTCCATCATAAAAAACTTTAAAGTTATTGTTGCCTGGAAGACCTGGTATTCCATGTGTTCTTGTGACACCAATTTTATACTCAGCTTTATCGTAATATGGCTCCATTTCTTTTAAAGAAACAGGCCAGTCTAATAGATTAGCTCCAGCTACATCACCATATTCAGTTCTAACTTTAAACTCGTGCTCTTGAAATCTCAAAGATGCCCCTGCCCAATGCAATGTAGAACCACCTACACTTTTAACAATCCAAGAAGGAAGGTTAGGCCAGTTACTTGCAATAGACCAACTTCCTGAGGTTGTTCTATTATCTAACCAAGCGGTTTGCAAAAAAGCACCCCATTCGTCATTTACAAAATCATCAGGAGAGTAGTTCTTTCCTGCCTCTAAACAAACAACTTTAACTCCTTTTTGAGCTAACTCGTTGGATAAAGTGCCTCCTCCTGCACCTGACCCTATCACTACTGCAACAGAATCGTCATTTAAATCAAATTTTTTTGCCATGATACTAATACTCCTTTATTCCCACCAGCCCTTTGGGCTAGCTTTTTCAGGGGGTTGTGGCCAATCTGCATCTTGAAAACCTCTTAGGTAATAGCCTCCTTGATCGTAAGCTTCACCTTGGTAACCTGCAACATCCCATACTTTTTTGTTATTGTAAAAAACGCTTACCATTTCCCATCTCAAAGTACTGAAAAATGGATTGCCTTGTATCTTTTTCAAAATAGCTACTCTATCTTTGTAAGATGCCTTCATGTAGTTTCCTCCTGCTGCACTATCTATTTCAGCAACTCCGTCTACAAAAGATTTCTTTAGAGATTCGTCAGTAGCAGCTTTTCCATCAAGAGAATCAACTGAAATCATATATAATTCATCAGAAAATTTCTTACCTGGAAAAAGATCTTTGCTTACCAATAACATTGTTTTAGCAACATGACTGTCTAAAGAGCTTTTCTTATCAGCCCAAGCATTAAAAGCATTTAGCTGCACCATTCCACCTGATAGCACAACAAATCCTGAAATTTTACTTGAGTTTTTAAGAAAAGATCTTCTATCTAATTTTATCTTCTTCATAACTCCTCCCATGTTATTATTAATAAAAATAAAAATTTCAAAAATTATAACAGTATTTTTTGTAAATTTAAATAATAATTAATTCTAAAATATTAAATTTTTAATTTTCTATGCTGTAACAATAGCCATGAGCTATATGCAAATAGTCTACTTCATTACCTTTTCCTTCTATCCAATAATCAGTAATATATGTTTTTCTATATCTTAAAGTTTTTAGGGAAAATTTTATTTGATAGGCGGTAACTCTATCTTTAGGAACACAAGTTACTATATATTCTTCTTTATTTTTTTTACAATCAAATTGGTATTTTGCTTCGGATTCTCTTTTAAAAGTATTATCTTTTTCTTTTAGAGATGTAAAATTATCACTAAAAATCATCAAAGTTTTATAAGGAAAAAACAATGTATCTTTTAAAAATTTTCTCTTATTTTGAAATAAACCGCTTGCACTATTTTCCAATAAGCATTCGTACTCAGAGAATTTCTCCTTATTAGCTTTCGTTTCTATATTAAAAAATAGAAAGCAGCTTATTAGAATTAGAATATTAAATCTGAACTTTTGATTATCCTCTACCTGCAATTGTTACCCCTCCATCCATAGTAATTACTTGTCCTGTAATAAAAGAGCCAGCATTAGAAGCTAATAAAATTGCTGCACCTGTGACTTCATCAACTGTGCCTATTCTACCTAAAGGTGCTTGACTTTCAACATCCTTTAATATATCTGGGTTCTCCCAAAGTTCTCTAGCAAAGTCTGTTTTAATAATACCAGGACAAAGTCCATTAATATTTATATTAAATTTTCCTAATTCTACTGCTAGGCTTCTGATAAGACCTATATCAGCAGTTTTGGATATAGAATATGCTCCTAGGTTTTTAACACCTTGTAATCCTGCAATTGACGATACAATGATAATAGAAGAACTATCTCTTTGCTTTAGAAAAGGAATAGCCTTTTTACATAACCAAAGATTAGACTTTACATTGTTGTTCATAATTTTATCAAAAAGCTCATCAGGAATTTTTGCTAAGTCTCCATAGTAAGGATTACTTGCAGCATTACAAACTAAAACATCAATTTTTCCTAATTTTTCTACGCAAAAATCTATGAGATCCTCACATTGATTTTTTTTAGAGATATTACACTCTTTAGAAAAAGCTATCCCTCCTTTTTTAATTATTTCACTTTCCACTTCTTTGCAAGCATTTATTTTTCTAGAAGATATAATCAATTTTGCTCCAAACTCTGCAAACCTTTTAGCCATTCCTTTTCCTATACCTCTAGAGGAACCAGTTATTACTACAGCTTTATTTTTTAAGTTAAATAATTCATGCATTTTTTGACCTTTCTAAAATTTATAATTAATGTATAAATCTTTTTACAAAATGTGTCGAATGTATTAATGTATATTTTTAAAGGTATTTAGTATGTCAAATCATGAAACAAAAGTTCAGGCTAACCACCTAGAAATTGAAAAATCATGCATGAAAAATTATGATGAGCTTACTGAAAAAGATTTGAGAATTCAATTAGCTGCATCGTATAGATTGGTAGAAGAGTTAGGATGGTCATTTTTAATATTTGGACACCTAACTACTAGAGTTCCAGGGCCGGAAAAACATTTTCTAATTAACCCATATGGCTTGATGTATGATGAAGTTACCGCTTCTAATTTAGTAAAAATTGACTTAGAAGGTAATAAAGTAGAAAGTTCCAATTGGGATATAAATCCTGCTGGTTTTATTATACATTCAGCTGTACATTCTTCAAAAAAACATGCTCATTGTGTAATGCATACACATACAAATGCAGGAATGGCAATGGCTGCTTTAAAAAAAGGTTTAATAAATATAGATTTTAGTGGCTCCGCTTATCATAATAGAGTTGCCTATCACGATTTTGAGGGAGTAACTTTAAGAAGAGATGAATGTGAACGAATAGCAAACAATTTAGGAAATAAAAGTATTTTAATTTTGAGAAACCATGGTTTGCTTACTACCGGTGAAACAATAGCAGAAGCCTTTATGAAACTATATACATTAGAAAGTGCTTGCCAAGTTCAATTAATGGCTAGAGCATGTGATGAACCCTATGAGATGGTTGCTAGTAATATTGCAGAAAGTCATGCTAATGACCTAAAGGATGCTGCTAGCTATAGACTGGCCTTTAGAGCCTTGGTAAGAAGAATGTTAAAAAAAGATCCATCTTTTATTTTATAGCTTTATTTTTAAAAGGAGAATTTAAGTGAAAAGAACTTTTCAGCCAAGTAAATTAGTAAGAAAAAGACGACATGGCTTTAGGTCAAGAATGTCTACAAAATCTGGCAGGATAATATTGTCTAATAGAAGAGCTAAAGGAAGACAAAGACTTTCTGCATAATGGAAGCTATAAAAATCACAAAAAATTTAGAATACAGATTAGTTAGTGCTAATGGAAAAAAAATTAAAAGTAATAATTTTAATATACAGTATTTAAAAACTAAAGATAAGTCTATAAGGATTGGTATAACAGCTAGTAAAAAACTTGGTAACGCTGTCAAAAGGAACTATGTAAAAAGAAGAATTAGAGCTTTGTTCTTTAAACTGCTTTTACAAAGTAGCATACATGCAAAATACTATGTAATTATTGGAAAAAAAGGAATATTGTTTGAAAAGTTTGATAATTTATATGAAGAATTAAAATTAATTTTTAAAAAAATAGAAAAGTAATCAAATGAACGACCAAAAAAATTTATTATTAGCTATTGTTGCTTCTCTTATAATATTATTAATATTTCAGTATTTTTTTCCTGGAGAACAACCTAAAAGTTCAGGAAATAAAAATCAAAACAACTTAGTTGAAGAAGTAACCAACGAAACCTTTGTCCCAAAAACAAGAAATGAAGCTTTAAAAGAAGATGCTAGAATATTTTTATCTTCTTCTTCTAGACTAAAGGGATCTATATCTCTCAAAGGAGCAAGAATTGATGATATAATATTAAGAGATTATAAGGAAAATATTTATAGCGACTCTCCATTAGTAACCTTAATGTCTCCAAAAAATACAATAAAACCTTATTTTGCTGAATTTGGTTGGCTTGCTCCTCAAAGCAACATAGATGTACCAAAAGATGAAGCTATCTGGATTATTATTAAAGGAAAGGAGCTTTCTCCTTCTAAATCAGTAATATTAGAATGGAAGTCTCCTGATAATTTGATATTTAATAGAAAAATTAGTATCGATAACAATTTTTTATTTACTTTTGAAGATACTGTTAAAAATAATACAACAACAACTCAAACTCTTCAACAGTATGGGCGTATCCGTAGAACAGGAACACCTGAAACTTCTGGTTTTTATATTCTTCATGAGGGACCAATTGGGGTTTTATATAATAGACTCATAGAACCAGATTATGAGGATCTGTTAGAAGAGTCACAAAGCATAAATAGTGATGGTGGATGGATAGGTATTACAGACAAATATTGGTTGGCTGCCCTAATACCTAATCAAAAAAATAAAATAACTGGGACTTTTAAGTCTAGCATAAAAAATAACAAAGAAATGTACGAAGCTAATTATAAAAGTTCTTTATTAGAAATACCTCCAGGAAAAGAAATTAGAGTTATATCTAATTTATTCATAGGAGCAAAGGAAGTCAGCCTTTTGGACCAATATGCAGAAACGCTTTCTATAAATATGTTTGATAGAGCTGTTGATTTTGGATGGTTTTATGTAATTACTAAACCTCTTTTTAAATTACTTCATTGGTTTTCTAGTATTTTCGGTAATGTGGGTTTATCTATTTTAGCTCTCACTATTGTGATAAGGATCATATTATTTCCACTTGCCAATAAATCTTTTAAATCTATGAGTAAAATGAAGGTTCTTACACCCAAAATTCAAGAAATAAGAGAAAGATATAAAAATGACAAACTTAAAATGCAACAAGAAATTATGCTTATGTATAGGAATGAAAAAGTAAATCCTTTGTCTGGGTGTCTTCCTATATTAATTCAAATACCTATATTTTTTGCTCTTTATAAAGTACTTTTTGTGACTTTGGAAACAAGACATGAACCTTTCTTTGGCTGGATAAGAGACTTATCAGCTCCAGATCCAACAACCATTTTCAATCTCTTTGGTTTATTAAGTTTTACTCCACCTTCATTCTTGCTTATTGGTGTATGGCCCATTCTAATGGCTTTAACTATGTTTCTTCAAACAAAATTGAACCCCACTCCTCCTGATCCATTGCAAGCCAAAATAATGACTTACCTACCTGTAGTTTTTTTATTTTTATTTGCTACTTTTCCTGCAGGGTTAGTTATATATTGGACCTGGAATAACGTTTTATCCATTGGACAACAATGGATTATTATGAAAAGAACAAGCTAAGTAAATAATGAAATCTATAAACTTTAATTTTATAGATAAAGTTTTAAGTTTTAAAAAATTTGAGTATCAAAAAAATCTAATTTTACCTGAAGTATGTTTTGCTGGAAGATCAAATGTAGGAAAGTCATCTTTGATTAACTCTTTGCTTAATAGAAAAAACATAGCTAGAACTTCAAAAAGACCAGGTCAAACAAAGACAATTTTATTTTATAGAATAGATAATTACTTTTCTTTAGTGGACGTTCCTGGTTATGGATATGCAGAAATATCAAAAAAAAATGTTACTGAAATATCAATGCTACTTAATCAATACTTTACAATTAGTAAAAATATTAAAATAGTCTGTGTTCTTATTGATTCCAGACATGGTTTAAAAAAAATGGATTTAGAATTTTTATCTTTTTTAGAAAAAAATAAATTATACTTTAAATTAGTACTAACAAAAACTGATAAGTTAACTAAAAGTAATAAAGAAAAGATTTTAAAAAATTTAAGTAATTTTGAAAAAAAACCTTCTTATAAAATACTTTTTACTAGCACTAAAACTAAAGAAGGTATAAAAGAATTAAAAAATGATATATTACAAATAATTTCGAAAAATGAAAAAAGAACTTAAAAAAATATCTAAAGTTATTTCATCTTCCCCTTTAGAAATTAATCAAAATTTAAAAAAATATAAGGATGAAATAATAGTAGTAAAGTATGGAGGAAGCGCAATGTTGGATCCTAAATTATCTGAAACCTTCTACAAAGATATAGAAATTATAGTAAATGCTGGAATTAAACCAATAATTGTTCATGGGGGTGGTCCTCAAATAAATCAAAGTCTAGAGTCATTAAAATTTAAACACAAGTTTTATAAAGGTATGCGAATAACAGACGAAAAAACATTAAAAGTAGTGCAAATGGTATTGACAGGTTTTATTAATAAAAATATTACAATAAATTTATGTAAAAAAAATATATCAGCCCTAGGTATTGCTGGAACTGATGGTAAATTAATAGAAGCTAAAAAATATGTTTTTTATGAAAAATCAAAAAAGGTTAACCTTGGTTTCGTAGGAAAACCAATTAAATTAAACACAAAACTTTTAAAAAATCTACTTTCTTTTGGAATAGTTCCAATAATTGCTCCTATTGGTGCTAACAAAAGAGGTGTAAAGTATAATATTAATGCCGATATAACTGCAGGCTTCATATCACATACAATAAAAGCCAGAAGACTTTTAATGCTGACTGATGTTACAGGAGTAGTAGATAGTAACAATTCACTGATAGGAGAACTTAAACTTAAAGAAATAAAAAAATTGATTGCTAAGGGAGTTATATATGGTGGAATGATACCCAAAGTAAATACTTGTATAGAAGCCGTGAAAAAAGGAGTTCGTGCATCTGTTATAATAGATGGAAGAGTAAAGCATGCTCTCCTTAAAGAGCTTTTTAGTAGTAAAGGGGTAGGAACGTTATTTAGAAAATGAAATTTTATGCCTGATTTATTAATTGATTTAGATAATACCATATACAGTGAGACAGAAGAAATCTTTTCTCAAATTGATTTAAAAATGAAATCTTTTATTTCTACTAAATTAAATATAGATATAGAAAAGGCATATGATATTCAAAAAAAATATTTTTTGAAATATGGTACTACTCTAAGAGGATTGATGCTTAACCACAATATCCAGCCGTCATATTTTTTGAAATATGTTCATAATATAAACTTAAATCCTATCACTAAAAATTTAGAACTTAAGAGTGAGATGAAAAAATTAAAGGGAAGAAAAATTATTTTTACAAATGGAACCACTGAACATGCAACTAATGTTTTAAAAAAAGTAGGAGTTTTTGAAGAAGTAGATGATATTTTTGATATTAAAGATGCTGATTATATACCTAAACCAAACCTGCTACCCTATAAGAAAGTTGTTAACAAATTTAAAATAATTCCACATAATACTATTATGATAGATGATATTAAGGCAAATTTAGTAACCGCAAAACAGTTAGGAATAAAGACGATACATGTAACTAGGCAAACCTCAGAGTCCATAAAAAATAATATAGATTACGAGTTTAGTGACATAGTAAGTATTATTAAAAAAATTAATAACAAGGATATATTTAATGAAAATTGACAAACTTAAAGAAGGTATAAACGATATTTGGAACAAAAAAGAGAAAGGAAAAAAAATAGTCTCGAAAAAAGAAATAAATATTATAATGGATACTATCAAATACCTTGATAATGGCAAAGTTAGAGTAACGGAAAAAATCAAAGGTAAGTGGGTTTTAAATCAATGGGTCAAAAAAGCAGTTTTACTATCTTTTCAAGTAACAAATCAAAAACTAATAGCTAATGGTCCAGGAAAGTCATTTTGGTGGGATAAAGTACCATCTAAATTTGAAGGCTGGAAGAAAAAAGACTTTTCTAAATCTAATTTTAGAATAGTTCCTAATGCTGTAGTTAGAAAAGGATCCTTCATAGATAAGGATGCTGTTATAATGCCTTCTTTTATAAATATCGGAGCATATGTTGGTAGTGCTACTATGATTGATACTTGGGCAACTGTGGGTAGCTGTGCTCAAATTGGAAAAAACTGTCACATATCAGGAGGAGCTGGAATTGGAGGAGTGTTAGAACCTTTACAATCATCTCCTGTAATTATTGAAGATAACTGTTTTATAGGTGCAAGGTCTGAAGTGGCTGAAGGAGTAATAGTCGAAGAGGGAAGTGTGCTTTCAATGGGAGTTTATATTAGTGCATCTACAAAGATTGTAGACAGAAAAACAGGTAAAGTTTTTTATGGAAAAATTCCCAAATATTCTGTGGTCGTACCTGGAAGCTTTAATGACAAAAAATCTAAAGTAAACTTGTATTGTGCTGTAATAGTTAAAACTGTTGATGAAAAAACTAGGTCAAAAACTTCTATAAATGAACTATTAAGAAATTAATTACTCATCTTTAATAGGCCTAGAAAGTAATTGTTGTATTACTTTATCAAAACTATATTTTTTTACCAAAACATTATAGATGGCAGTTAAAATTGGCATATTTACTTTGTATTTTTTCTTTAAATAATAAACTACTTTAATATTCTCTAAACCTTCAGCAACATGGTTGCTTTTTTGAAGAATGTCTTTTAAGTCTTGTCCTTCTCCTAACATTAATCCTAACTTATAATTTCTAGATGATTTTGATACACAAGTTAATACAATATCTCCTATACCTGAAAGACCCAAAACTGTTTCTTTTTTACCTCCAAATGCCACTGTTAATCGAATTATTTCTTTAATACCCCTTGCTAAAATAGCGGCCCTAGCATTTTCTCCTAGCCTTAAACCCTCTGTTAAACCTGCAGCTATGGCTAAAATATTTTTCATTGCACCATTAATTTGAACTCCAATTATATCTTTGCTTAAATAGACTCTAAAATATCTATTACTTAACAAGTTTAAAGAAATACTAGCCAATTTTGGGCTTTTGGTTGCTAATGTAACAGCAGTAGGCTTCTCATTCAGTACATCAATAGCAAAAGAAGGACCACTTAGTATAGCTATGTTAGATTTGGGAAAAAATTTTTTTACAATGTCGCTTAACAGTTTTTTTCTTTTTAGGTCTATCCCTTTTGAACAAATTATGAAGTTATAAACATTTTTTTTATTATTTATAAAGTACTTTTCAAACTTTTTGAAAAAATCAAAAATATATTGAGAGGGTATTACTACAAAAACTACAGAAATATAAAATTTTGGCAAAGAAGAAGAAGCTATTATTTTTTTATTAATTTTTTTTGAAGGTAAATATTTTTTATTTATTAACTTTGAGTTAATTGTATTGGCTACTTCTTTTTCATAGGACCATAAATAAACCGGCTTATTTGTATTTTCTGCTAACAAATTTGCTAGCGCTGTACCCCATGCACCTCCTCCTAATACTAAAACTTCACTCATAAAGCGTTCCTTTTATCCAAAGGCCACCTAGGCATAGCTTTAAAGTTTAAAGAATTACTGTAACCTAATTTAAATCTCTCATAACCTGCCCAAGCTATCATAGCTCCATTATCAGTACAAAGGTTAGCAGGAGGTATAAATGGCTTTTTATTGCTGCTGATTATATTTTCAATAAACTTCTTTCTTAAATAAGAGTTAGATGCAACTCCTCCAGTTACTACTACACTATCGTAAGCTTCGAATTTCTCATTACAATACTTTACAGCTCTTTTAAGTTTATTAACTAGAATATCAGAAACTGTTTTTTGAAAACTAGCTGAAACATCTTCTATGAAACTTTTTGATATTAAATTATTTTTATTACTATTAACTAATTTAATTACGTGGGACTTGAGTCCAGAGAAAGAAAGGTTTAAATCAGTATGTACTGTTCTTAATAATGGTTTAGGAAAAATAAATGCATTCTCATCTCCTTTAAGGGCTTTTTTTTCTACTTCTGGACCACCAGGAAACTTTAACCCTAAAACTTTTCCTACTTTATCAAAAGCTTCTCCTACAGCATCGTCTAAGGTACCACCGATAAAATCATATTTATTTGTATTTTTTAAAAAATAAAAATTAGAATGCCCTCCTGATATTAATAAAACTAAATATGGAAACTTAATATCATTAACTAATCTAACTGTTAAAGCATGTCCTTCAAGATGATTTACAGCTACAAAAGGAATCTTCTTTACTTGAGCTAAAGTTTTTGCGAATGACAGCCCAACTAATAATCCCCCAATCAAACCTGGACCTGCAGTTGAAGCTATAATATCAATATTATTTAGACTTAAACCAGAACTTTTTAATGCTTTTTTTGTCATTTTATCTATATGATAAGTATGATTTCTAGCTGCTAATTCAGGAACAACTCCTTTATAGAATTGATGTATATCATCCTGTGAAATTCTTTCATTTGAAAGAATTTGTTTTTTGCTGTTGACTATTGCGACTGAAGTATCGTCACAACTGCTTTCTATTCCAAGAATTTTCATATAAATTTATATTATAGATTAAAAAAAATTTAATGAATAATAAAAAAAAAATATTAATTGGAAGCAGAAAAAGTAATTTAGCAAAAGTACAAACAAGCTTGGTTTTAAGAAAGCTACAAAGATTAGAAATTGGAAACTTTCTTGTTAAGTATATATTGTCTAGGGGTGATAAAATAAACTATGCTACTTTTAAACTTGAAGGAGGAAAGAGTTTGTTTACAAAAGAACTTGATACCCTCTTAATAAACGGAAAAATTGACTTAGCAATTCATTCAGCAAAAGATATTCCTGCTGATATTAATAAAGAAATCACTATTGCTGCATTCTTAAAAAGGGAAGATGCAAGAGATGTATTAGTCACAAAAAATCTCAATATAAGAAACATTTTCGAATTAGACGAAAATTTTAATTTTGGAAGTTCAAGTCCTAGAAGAATAAATTATCTTAAAAATTTAAATCCTACTGTAAAAATTAAAAATCTAAGAGGAAATGTAGAGAGCAGAATAAAAAAAATTACTGAAGGAAACTTAGATGGCACTCTCCTTGCTCTAGCAGGATTAAAAAGATTAAAATTAAATTATGATAATATAAACTTTATAAAAGTTCCAAGAAGCGTCATTCTTCCTGCTCCAGGACAAGGTGCTATTGCAATAATGTGTAGAAAAAATGATAGAGAAATAATTAAAGTTTGTAAAAAAATAGATGATCCCAATACTAGAATTACCGTGAATGCTGAGAGAGCCTTTATAAAAGAAATTAATGGAAATTGCTTTACTCCCTTAGCTGCTTTTGCAAGAGTATATGGAAAAAAACTAATAATAAGAGGCAGGCTTTTTTCAGAAGATGGAAAGTATTTTTCAGAGAAAAAAGTAGTAGGGGATGTTAAAGACTCAGAAAAAATTGGAAAATTATGTGCTATTAAAGTTTTAAAAGATTTAAATAAATAATATGAGTAAAAAATATATAGTGATATTAAGAGCTTTTGGTATCTTGGATAATAATGAAATAGAAAATGTTTTAAAAAATAGTCTATACAATATAATAACTTTTCCTATTTTAAAGGCGGAAATTGTTTATTCTAAACCAATAAATCTCAATAAATCACAAGCAGTATTAACTACTTCTTCTAATGCAATAAAAATATTTTCTCAACTATCAAAAAATAGAAATATACCTTTATATACTGTAGGAAGTACCTCTAAAAAAGTAGCAGAAAGACTTGGGTATAAAAATGTCATTGATTGTCAGGGAGATAGTGTTAAAATGTTTTATACAGTATTAGAAGATTGTGATAAGAATAACGGAGATTTAATTTATATAGGAGCAAAAAGTATTTCATTTGACATACCAAAAATGTTACTTGACGTTGGTTATAAAGTTAAAAGGTACATTGTTTACAAAACTAGAGAAGTTAATGTGATAGATAATAAATTTTTATATCTTATTGAATTAAAAAAAATAAAGTGGATAGTTTTACTTTCGAGAAAAGGAGCTTCTAATTTCAATAAATTATTTTTAAATAATATTGAATTTAATCAGTTAAAGCAGATTAAATTTGCGTGCCTAAGTGAAAATATAGCTAAAGAATTAAGTTCCAAGATTAAGTTTAAATTTTTTCCTGAACATCCTACTTTAAGTAATTTAAAATCTGTAATAACACAAAATGAGTAAATTATGGTAATAAAAAAAAATAGAAAACTAAAAAAAAGAAAACCACTTAAAAAAGTTTCAACAACTGCAAGTAAAAAAACTAAAACAACTCTTGTTTCGCAAAAATCAAGAAAACAAAAAAATTTAATCCCGCAAATCAGTTTTTTAATAAAAAATACTTTAAATACTTTACAAGAATCTTTGACAAAGTCTTTAGCTTTTATTATATCATTAGTAAAGAGTTTAATAAAAGCACCCTATTTGTTTATAAATATTTTTTTCTCTACATTATTTTTAATAATAAAGAATGTAGTTTTCTCGATTTACACAGTTTTTAAAAATATAGTTACTAATATTTTCAAATTTAGAGAAGTCTTTTTTGGAATAATATTTGGTATCATCTCTGGAGGTATAGGTGCTATATTAGCAGTCTCCTATCTTGAATTCAACTCTAGTATAGAGAAAAAAAATACAGAGATTATTGAAAACCAAAAGATAATTTTTGGGAAAATTTCTTTAATTGAAGAAAACATAAAAAGTACTATTAAAAATAATGATAAAAATAAATTATCAATAGAGGAACTTAAGATCTCTAAAGAACAATTATTAAAGTCAGAAGAAAAATATGGACTATTAGAAGAAGAAATAAATAATTTAAATAACTCCATAAAAGTAATAGAAAAACAAACTTATAATATTGATACAGACCTTTCAGTTTTAAGGAAAGATCTTAAAAGCAACTCTAGATTAATCCTGTCTTCAAGTAAATCAGAATTATCTAACAGACTATATCTTACCCAAAGCCTTCTAGACAGATTAGAATCAGGGGTACCTTATTCTCCTCAACTAGAAGCTTTAGGTAAAGAAGGTTTAGACCCGGCTTTATTACGTTTTGCAAAAGGTGGAGCTCCAACTTTAAAAGATTTAGAAGCTAGACTAAGTGCTAGAGCAGGAGAACAATTAGATGCTGATAGAACAAAAAGAGATACGACCTGGAAAGAAAATCTTAAAAGGGAAATTTCTAAATATGTAAAAATAAAACCAACAAATATAAAAGAAATTAAAGGTGTTACTGGAGCTCTTCTTAGAGCTGAACAGTCAATATCTAGAGGTAATCTAGCAAGTGCTATAAAGGAAATATCTTCAGTACCTGCTGAGGAAAGAGGCCCTTTGGATGCTTGGTTAACTGAAGCAGTGGCTAGACAGAATGCTGATATAGCAGCTAGAAACCTTCTTGCAAAAACTACAGCAGCATTACAGCAAAAAAATTGATAAGAATACTAATTTTAATAGCTCTTATGGCAACCATAAGTTCACTTGCCATGTGGTTTACCAAAAATAGTGGAAATATAGAGATTACTTGGCTAGGATGGGAAATAAGTACTTCTTTATCTTTTTTTTCATTAGCCGCTTTTATATTTTTTTTTACATTTTTTATTTTATATCTCTTTTTAAAAAGAATAATTTTATTTCCTTTTAGAATTAATAAAAATATAAAAAAATATAAAATTAAAAAAGCAAAAATTGCTTTAGAAGAAGGGCTTCTGGCTTCAGCATATGATGAAAAAGAAAAGGTTTTAATAAGCTACAATAAGGCAAAAAAACATTTAACAGAAACACCTTTATATTTACTGTTGAAACTTCAAAATTATCTTATAAAAGGAAATGAGGCACAATGCTTTAATACTTATAAGAAAATGCTAGAATTTACAACATCAAGACCTTTGGCAATTAAAGGACTAATTTTAATTGCTAATAAAAATAGTGATTATGAGTTATTTTCTAACATGCTTAATTATGCAAAAAATTTTAAAGTTCCATTAGAGTTCTTTCTTATTGAAGCTGTAAGATTTTGTATGAAAAATGGTAAATGGATCATGCTTAAAGCATACACAAATCAATCTTCAAAAAATTTAAGTAAAAAAGTAAAGAATGCTATTAGTTTTTTGAACTTTAATTTAGCTAAAGAAAGTATAGAGGAGGGAAAACCAGAAAAAGCAAAAACGTTTCTCGAAGATATATTTATATCTAAAGTTTATTTTCCTAGTTATGTAGAGTTATATTGTAACTTACAATTACATAACAACGAGAAACATTTAAAAAGAATATTAAAAGCCTATTGGAGAAACTTCCCTCATAACAATATATTAGACTTTGTTTTAAAGAACTTTGAAAATTTTACTCTACTAGAAAAAGTAAAACTGTTAATAAGTATTTTAGAAGGCCATAATAATTTATATTTAAAATATCTGTTGCTAGGCGAAATTAAAGCTAAAGCTAAAATTTGGGGTGATTCAAAAAAAGATTTGCTTAAATCTATTGAATTGTATCCTAATAAAAAAGCATATCTTCTATTAGTACATATAGAAGAACAAACTTCCTGTAATAAGAATAAAATAAAAAATTGGCTAAATTTAGCTAGTTTCTGTAAAGACAAATTGTGGAAATGCAATCTTTGTTCTTTTGAGCAAGAAGAATGGAGTATTTACTGTGAAAACTGTAACAGTCTACTTACATTCTCAAATCAAGGAGTTCAAATTAAAGAAACTAGTAAACCAGATTTATTGCTCAATAATAATAAGTTAAAAATAGCCTAATGAAATTAAAATTTTTTATCGCATTACTTTTACTATCATATACCAATATAATTTATGCTGAAGTAAAAACAAAACTTTTGTTAATAAATAAATCAAATAGAGACCTTTTAATTTTTTTAAATAATGGAGAAATAAAAAATTTTTCTATATCTTTAGGCTTTGAACCTTTTGGAAAAAAAATTAAAAAAGGTGACGGAAAAACTCCTGAAGGGCTTTACTACATAGAAAAAAAAATCCAAGATAGCTCATTTTATTTAGCTTTACAAATTTCCTATCCCAACCCTTGGGATATTAGAAGAGCATTAAGCTTAAATAATCACCCAGGTGGACAAATTATGATACACGGTGTTCCAAATAATGGATATGATAAAAACTTTCATAATAAAAGAAATGACTGGACTGAAGGTTGTGTTGCTATAAAAAACAATGAGATGCGCATTCTATGGAAAGTTGTAGATGTTGGAACACCAGTCTTAATTAGAAAGTAGTGTTATAAAGCAAGTATAATTTCTTTAAATATATCTAAAGGTATAGTAGAACCAAAAACATTTTTCATACTTTTATCGTCATCTCTACCTACCCATACTCCTACTACATGATCCTTTGCACACCCTATGAACCAAGCATCTCTATTTTTCTGACTGGTACCTGTTTTACCAATTATATCTATAGGTATTTTAGAAACTTTTTTTCCAGTACCTTCCTTTATTACGGCCCTAAGTAATGTTTTAATTTTAAATTGTATTTTTTTAGAAATAATCTCCTTTCTATTGGGAAAATTTCTTTCCCAAATACTTAGGTTGTCTCTTTGATTTATTTCTTCTATACCATATGGGATAACAGGTATTCCATATCCGCATATAGCCCCAAAGGAACCAACAGTTTCAATTAGTGAAAATGAAGCAACTCCGAGTGCCATTGAAGGATTATCTAATATATTAGATATTACTCCTAATTTTTTTGTCTGCTTTATTATACTCTCTCTTCCAATTTTCTCTGCTAATCTTACTGCTGCAACATTTGAAGATATTGCAAAGGCTCTTTCTATAGAAATAATTCCTTCATATTTATCTGAAAAGTTTTTTGGAGACCAATTATTTTTTTTTAAGGGAAGGTCCTCTATTTTATCAGAAAGCCTATAACCCATACTTAATGCGGTAAGATAGACATAGGTTTTAAAAACTGAACCTAACTGTCTCTTAGATTGAGTTGCTCTATTAAATTTGCTTTTATTCCAATTTTTTCCTCCCAATAATCCTCTTACTGCTCCAGCATAATCCATTACAATAACTGCTATCTGTAATTTATCATCTATATTCTTCATATTATTTTTAACAGAAATTTCTATTTTGTTTTGAATTTTTAAATCTAATGTAGAATTTATTATTAGATCTTTTTGATTATTTAAAACTTCTTCAGGCGTTATTGAATGGATCCAATCTATAAAATACCTTACGCCATTATTTGAATAAAATTTAAGGTTTTTAATATTATTTAGTTCAAGGTTTGCATTATTTTTTTGCTTAATGGAAATTAATTTATTTTTTTCTAGAAGTTTTAAAACTACCTTTGCTCTTGAAATACTTGCCTCCTTATTAGATATCAAAGAAAGTTTACTAGGGGCTTTTAGACTCCCTGCTAAAACTGCAGCCTCAGCAATAGATAATGCTTCTGGTTGCTTTGAGAAGTATCTTTTTGCTGCAGCCTTTATACCATACTGTCCTGAACCAAAATATGCTCTGTTCAAATACATAGAAAGAATTTCAACTTTTGTAAATTTATATTCAAGGTAAAAAGAAATCATTAATTCTCTTAATTTTCTGGAAAGCGTTTTTTCAGTATTTAGAAATATAAGTTTTGATAGCTGCTGTGTTATAGTAGAAGCTCCCTGACTATATCTCATTTCTTTTAGGTTTTGCAATATAGCCCTACTCAAACCTTTAAAGTCTATACCATAATGTTCAAAGAATCTCTTGTCTTCTAAAACCACTACTGCATTGATTAAGTTCTTGGGAATATTTTCTGAATAAATTAATCCACCATATACATCACCTAAAGAGCCTACTAAAATATTTTCTTTATCTATAACACTTATTGATGGCTTTCTAGTTTTATTACCTAACCCATCTAAATTAGGAAGAGTAATAACACAATATACTATCCAGAAAAAAATAAAAAAAATTAAAATACTAGAAACTTTTTTTAAGAATTTCATAAATATAATTTAAGAATCTATTTCTGCCTCCAAAGCAAACTTTTGAATAAAGTTTCTTCTGGCCTCAACATTATTGCCCATTAGCTTTCCAAATAAATCGTCTGCCTCCCATAGATCTTTGTATTGTACTTGCAATAAAGTTCTAGCATCAGGGTCTAATGTGGTTTCCCATAATTGGTCTGGATTCATTTCACCTAACCCTTTATATCTTTGGATTTTATAACTTTTTCTAGTAAACTTATTAATTTCATTGAAAAGCTCTGCTGGTCCATTTAAATAATATTCTTTTTCTGAAATATTTAAATATGCCCCTTCAACAAATATATCAATCATATCTGAGCTTGATACTTCTAATTTTTTTGCTTCATTCCTATTTATAAAATATTCATCAATTTTAAAAGATTTTTTAATTTCATTTTTAGTATGCATGAAAAATAATTCTTTTGTTTCAGAATTAAAAGAAGAGTTCCACTTCTCATCTTTTTCATTATTATTGTTTAAATGAGCTATAGTTTTATTTATTACTTTTTCTAATTTGTTTGTATTATCAAAGTTTTTTAATCCAAAACCACCATTTAAAAAAAAGGATTGTACTAATGAAATACTATTATCTTTAGATAAGCTTATTAATAGTTTTGCATTGTCAATAATTTTCATAATAAGGGTTAAAAGAGGCTTGCCTGATACTTTTATACGGCCTTTTCCATAAAACATGGTGATATCATTTATTGAACTTTCTATCAAAAAATTATCTAGTTTTAATTCATCCTTTATGTAAACCTCACTTTTTCCTCTTTTTACTTTGAATAGTGGAGGTTGTGCCACATAAAGATGTCCTGATTTAATTATTTCTTTCATGTGTTTATGAAAAAATGTAAGTATTAAAGTTCTTATGTGAGATCCATCTACGTCAGCATCAGTCATGATAATAATTTTATGGTATCTTAATTTTAAAATATCAAAATCTTTCTCTATACCGGTTCCCATAGCCGAAATCATTGCCATAATTTCATTAGAACCAAGCACGGCAGATATTCTAGGCTCCCAAGTATTTAAAATTTTACCTCTTAGAGGTAATATAGCCTGAAAGATTCTATTTCTTGCTTGCTTAGCTGACCCTCCTGCACTATCACCTTCAACTAAAAATAATTCTGATTTTGAAGCATCTTTCTCCTGACAATCTGCTAGTTTTCCCGGTAAACTAGATATTTCTAAGGCATTTTTTCTTCTAGACAGGTCTCTGGCTTTACGAGCTGCTTCCCTAGCAGAAGCTGCATCAATAATTTTTTTACATATTATTTTTGCATCTGATGGATTTTCTTCCATCCAGTCAGATAATTGCTCATTTACTATACTCTCTACTACTTGTCTAACTTCTGATGAAACTAACTTATCTTTAGTTTGTGAAGAAAATTTTGGGTCAGGCACTTTTATAGATAAGATAGAAAATAGACCCTCTCTCATATCCTCTCCAGAAAATGTAAGCTTTTCTTTTTTATTATTGTTATTGTCTTTTACATATCTAGATAAAACTCTTGTAAGCGCAGCTCTCAAACCTGCAAGATGTGTCCCTCCATCTCTTTGAGGAATATTATTAGTGTAGCATTTAACATTTTCGTGATAACTATCAGTCCATTTTAGTGATAGTTCTAATTTAATACCATCTTTTTCACCCTTAATATTTATTGCTTTGGAATTAAGTGACTGAGCGTTTTTAGAAAGCCATAAAATAAACTCTTCCAATCCTCCAGAATAGTGGAAAGTTTTTTTTAAATTTGGGGTTGCTCTATTATCTTGAAGTAGAATTTTTATGTTTGAATTTAAAAATCCTAGCTCTCTTAATCTCTTTTCCAATATTTCAAAGTTATAATTTGTTTGAGAAAAAACTTTATTAGATGCCCAAAAAGTTAACCTTGTTCCTGTTTTATCTTCACTTTTTCCTTTTTCTTTTAATGGAGCAATAGTAGCCCCATCAGCAAACCCTATTTCATAAGATTTTCCATTTCTATAAATTTCTAGTTCTAATTTCTCAGAGAGTGCATTTACAACTGATACCCCTACGCCGTGAAGTCCTCCTGAAACTTTATAAGAGTTTTCATCAAACTTTCCACCAGCGTGTAAACGAGTCATTATAACTTCTGCAGCAGAAATACCCTCTTCATGCATATCTGTTGGTATCCCTCTTCCATTATCTTCTATGCTTACAGATCCGTCCTCATTTAAAATAACAGTTATAGTGTCGCAATGACCTGCAAGGGCTTCATCTATGGAATTATCGACTACTTCAAAAACCATGTGATGCAAGCCTGATCCATCATCTGTATCACCAATATACATTCCAGGTCTTTTTCTAACAGCTTCTAAGCCTTTTAAAACTTTAATTGAAGAAGCATTATAATCTTGAGTTTTTTTTGTAACTTTTTTTACCATTAATTTATCATTCTCTTTCTAATTCATAATACTGCACATTATCATATTTTTTTAAAAAATTATCAGTTTCCGTAGTTGTAATCCATATTTGTGATCCTAATTCGATTAATTCGTCAAATAATATCCTCTTTTTTGATGAATCTAAATGGGTAAATACTTCATCTAAAAGCATTATGGGAGATATATTAGTGCTATCTTTTAAGGCTTTAGCACATGCCATTATTATAGAGATAAGAAGTATTTTTTGTTCTCCTGAAGAACACATATCTGCAGGCATATTTTTTTCATAATTAAAACAAAATAATTCCGTTTTTTGACACCCATACAAACTTCCTCCAATTAAAACATCTACTTTTCTAGATTTTAAATAGTTTAGTTTTAATTCTTTCTCTATATCTAGTGCTGGCTGAATTAATAATTTATTCTCAATTGAATCTAAAAATTCTAGACGTAAGTTTGGAAACCCAATTGACTTTTTTTCTAAAAACTTCATCAATCTTGAAACTATATCTAACCTTGACGAACAAACTGAAACAGCAATTTTTGAGAGCTGATCTTCTATTACATTTAACCAATCTTTATCTTCTTCATTTTCTTTAAGAATTTTGGATCTTTGTTTTAATAATTTGTTGTATTCGTTAATTCTTGTAGTGTGATTTAGATCAAAATTTGCAACAATTCTATCTATAAAGTTTCTTCTAGAGGCAGAAGGCCCTCCAAAAATTTTTTCATCATAAGGTGTTATCCACAACATAGGAAAGCTTCTCTTTATGTCCTTAAAACTTTTTTTTTCCTTTCCATTAATATAAATTTTCCTGGTTTTTTTTGTTTTACTGTATGTAGAACTTAAATCTAAAAAAATATTTTTTTCTATTTTAATATTCAAAGAGATACAAAACATATCCTCATTAACTTTTATCATTTCTAATAATTTAGAATTTCTTAATCCTTTTCCATTAGTAAAAATTGATAAAGCCTCTAAAATACTAGTTTTTCCAACACCATTTTTTCCATAAATCACTACTGAAGGTTTTTTTGTAACAATTTCTAAATTTTCATGATTTCTAAAGTTTTGAATAGACAAACTATTTATAAAGTTATTTAAAGATATATTTTTATCTAACATTAATTCAAATATAATTATTAACTAAATATGCATAGGCATTAAAAGATAAAGTGCTAAATTATCTTCTTCATCAAACATTAAAGTGGGAGAAAGTTTATCTGATAGCATAAACTTTATATTAGCACCTGTAATCTGTCTAGCAATATCTATTAGATATTTTGAATTAAAACCTATCTCTAAATTTTCTCCACTATAGTGAACACTTATATTTTCTTTAGCGCTTCCCTGGTCAGGATTCTCTGCTGTAATCTCTAGGGCTTTATTTGATAGTTTAAACTTTATTGCTCTAGTTCTGTCAGAAGATAAGGTAGAAACTCTATCAACTGCAGCAATAAACTCTTGAGCATCGACAATAAGTTCTTTGGAGTTATTACTTGGAATTACCCTTTCATAATCAGGGAAGGTTCCATCTAATAATTTTGACGTAATAATCACATTGTTTATAGAAAACTTAATTTTATTTTTTGCAATTTGCACTTTTACTTGACCATCTTGATTATCAATAATTTTTTTAATTTCTGTTACGGTTTTTCTAGGGATAATTACCCCTTCAAGATTATTTGCATTTTTTGGTAGAGCAGAACTCAATCTTGATAGTCTGTGGCCGTCTGTTGCTACAGCTCTTAAAACTTCTTTTTCGTTTTCTTTAATAGAGTGCAAATAAATACCGTTTAGGTAATATCTAGTTTCTTCCGTCGAAACTGAAAAAAGAGTTTTGTCTATTAGTCTTCTTAAACTTGCTGTGTCAATATCAAAACCATCAGGGTATTCACCAGAATGTATATCTGGAAAATCATTAGGTGGAAGACACATTAACGAGAAAGAAATTTTATCAGTTTTAATTTCTAACTTTTTACCTTCCACGCTCTCTAATTCTATTGTAGATTCGTCAGGAAGTTTTCTAACAATATCATATAAAATATGTGCAGGTGTTGTAATAGCCCCATCTTGCAAAACTTCACATGATATGCTTTGTAGCTCTGCAATTTCCATATCAGTTGCTGCTAATACTAAGCTTTTATCTTTAGCCTCAATTAGCACATTTGCTAATATTGGTATAGTATTTCTTTTTTCTACTACACTGTGCAAGTGAGATAAAGTCTGTACTAAAGTTTTTTTATTTATTTTAGCTTTCATATTTGTAACTCTTTAAAATATTAATAAACTAAGTATTAAATTATCATTATAATACTATATGTAGTAATTTTACAAATTAAAAAACTTTAATTTTTTAATATTATAACTCTAAAGTTTTCTTCAAAACTTTAATATGCTCAGCAAAAGAAGGATCGTATTTACATAGTTCTTGAACCTTTTTTATTGCGTGCATAACTGTTGTATGGTCTCTACCACCAAACATCCTTCCAATTTCAGGCAAAGATTTTGGAGTAAAGGTTTTTGACAAGTACATCGCTACTTGTCTAGGTCTAGCTACAATCCTTGACCTTCTTACAGAAATCATGTCGTTATATCTTATATTGAAATATTCTGCCACTTTTTTTTGTATGTCCTCAACAGAAACCTTTCTATCGTTTACTTTTAGTAAGTCATGTAAAAGTTGTTTGGCTACTTCTAAATTTATAGGTCTATTTACCAATTCAGAATGAGCAACTAATCTCCTTAAAGCTCCCTCAAGCTCTCTAACGTTAGAACTAATTTTTTTAGCCAAAAACTGAATAATTTCATCATCTACAACAACGTCTTTTCTAGCTTCTATTTTTGTATGCAAGATACTTAGCCTTAATTCATAGTCTGCTTTATGAACTTCTCCGACAAGTCCGAAACTGAGTCTTGATCTAAGCCTTTCCTCTAATCCATCTAGGTCTGAAGGCGCTCTGTCTCCACTTATAATAATTTGTTTAGACTGACCTACCAATGAGTTAAAGGTATGAAAAAATTCTTCTTGGGTACTTTCTTTGCCAGCAATGAATTGAATATCATCTATCATCAATACATCCACTGACCTAAATTTTTCTTTAAAAGACATAGTATCCCTGTAACGTAGAGATTTTACAAATTCATACATAAACTTTTCTGCAGACAAATAAACAACTTTTCTTTTTGGATCTCTTTCTTTTATATCCCAAGCTATGGCATGCATTAAGTGTGTCTTTCCTAATCCTACGCCACCAAATAAAAACAAAGGGTTGAAAGAGACCAAATTATTTTCACTAACTCTTCTTGCCGCAGCAAAAGCTAATTCATTAGACTTTCCAACTACAAAATTTTTAAATGTAAACCTAGGATCTAATGGTGAAGAGCTTTCTGCAGAAAAGTTATCAATACTTTGCAAGCTATCCAAAGAAACAAAATCAGAATTTTTATTTACTAAAATATCAATTTTTTTTACATTTTCAAAATATTGCTTACAGAGTTTTTCTATTTTTTTTTTGTAATGATTTACTACCCAATCTTTGAGAAATTCAGTTGGCAGCGATAAACACAATTCTCCATTAGATTTAAAACCGTATATTTTTAATCCTATCAACCAACTTTTGTAAGCAACTATCCCAAACTCATTCTTTAATTCATTATGAATACTTTCCCAATGTTTAGTATTTCTTTCCTCATCTTTTGGTTGATGTTGAACATACATTGAATTTGGCAAATTCTTCCCCCTTATCGCTTTTAAACGATCTTTTTCGTAATAAATTTTTAATATAATATTACGATATAGGATAGTCAGAATATAAAAAAGATAATTTTAAAATTATTTTTTTGCTATATCAGCAACCCTAGAATTTAGTCTTTTTTGTATTCTAGATATTTTAGCTTTTGTTAAAATTTTTTTATTTCCTGCCGCTTGTAATTTAGGATCTATAATTTTTAACTGTTCTATAGCTGTTTTCTGGTCTTTTTTAGAAATTGACGATTCGACACTTTTTATAAGGCTTTTTATTTTACTTTTTTGCATTTCCCTAATTCTAGTCTTGCGCTCAATTACTCTTGTTCGTTTTTTAGCTGAACTTGTATTAGCCATATTTTTCTCCAAAATAATATAAGATAGTTAAATAATACTTAATTTTCAACTATTTATTCTCAAACTTAGCTTTTCTTTTTTCCAAAAAAGCTTTCATCCCTTCTTTTCTATCTTTCAATGAAAAGGTTGCTTTGAACAAACCTCTTTCATTTTTCATTCCTTCTTCAAGAGATACTTCATATGATCTATTAACTGCTTCCTTTGCCATAATTAATACTGGTAAAGAGTTACTAGCAATTGTATTAGCAAGCTCTATTGCTTTATTTTGTAACTGCTCTACGGGAAATATATTTGAAACTAAACCAATTTCCTTCGCATCATTTGCAGATATGACTTGTCCTGATAATACCATTTCCATTGCCTTTGATTTGCCCACGTTCCTTGCTAATCTTTGCGTTCCGCCTGCTGCAGGAATGGTTCCTAATTTAATTTCAGGTTGTCCAAATTTTGCATTATCAGCCGCGTATATAATATCACACATCATAGCTATTTCACAGCCTCCTCCAAGGGCATATCCTGAAACAGCTGCAATTACAGGCTTTCTAAATTTACTTAATCTCTCCCAAGGATGAATAAAATCATCTTTTAATAGATCAATAAATTCCTTGTCATTCATTTCACTAATGTCAGCCCCTGCTGCAAAGGCTTTCTCAGAACCAGTTAAAATTAATACACTAATGGAATCGTCTTTTTCTATAGATTCTAAGGCTATATTTAATTCTCTAATTAGTTCATCGCATAACGCATTCAAAGATTTTGGTCTATTAAGCTCTATTATGGCTACTTTATTTTTTTTCTTAAAAATTATATTTTCTAGTTTCATATCTATTTTTGACAAATGTTACAAAAAAAGGTTGACCTACCTTTACTTTTGATTTTAATTATCAAATTTTTACATTTATAGCAAGTCAATCCTTCTCTTCCATATACTTTAAAACTGTTTTGAAAATACCCCAAATCTCCTACTATATTTTGAAAATCTTTTATTGTTGTACCGCCGCTAGAAATAGCCTTCTCCAAAATTTTTTCTATAGAATTAAGCAACTTGGTAAAAGACTTTTTATTTATTTTGCTAGCTGTTTTAAAAGGAAATATTTTGCTATCAAATAAAATTTCACTAGCATATATATTACCAATTCCAGTTATAAAGCTCTGATCTAATAATAGACTTTTTATATCTTTATTTTTTTTTTTTATAATGTTCCATAAATAATCTGTATAATTTTTAAGATAAATTGGTTCTATTCCTAAATTTTTAAAATTGTAAAGACTTATAGGATTATTTATAATAGAAAAATATCCAAACTTTCTTATGTCGTTATACAATAAAATAAGACCATTGTTTAAAGTAATTTTAATATGATCATGTTTTTGGTTGTCAGTTTTTTTATTAGAAAATCTAAACTTTCCTGTCATGCCTAAATGAAAAACTATATGTGATTTTCCATTAAATAATAATATACCATATTTGCCTATTCTGAAAATATGTTTAATTATTTTGTTTTTATATATAACCTCCATTTCTTTTGGAACTTCATAACGAAGATTTTTATTTACTATCTTAAATTCTGTTAATTTAAGACCTAATATATTTTTTCTAAGCCCTCTTACAATAATTTCTACTTCTGGTAATTCTGGCATAAGTTCTATAATAATTTAAGATTATCTTTTTACTATGATAGTATATTATAATTATAAATATATCTTTATATAAAACTATGGAATATAAAAATAGTAAAATATCAGAAAGTAATAAAAAAAAAATTATCAAAGATCTATTTAATGATGTCTCAAAAAAATATGATTTAATGAATGATATTATGAGTTTTGGACTTCATAGGTTATGGAAGAGGGATTTAATTAAATTGGTCAAAAGAGAAAAAGAAAAAATAATTTTAGATTTAGCAGGGGGAACAGGTGATATTAGTAATGCATTAGCAAATCAATTAACTAATAGTATGATTTTCTTATATGATCTTAGTCTTAAAATGATAGTCCATGGCAGGAAAAATAAAAGTATTTTTAATAATAATCTATTTTTAATCAATGGAAGTGCAGACCAACTAGCTATTAAAAATAATTCTATAGATTTGATAACTTTAGCGTTTGGATTAAGAAATTTTTCTGACAAGGAAAAATGTATAAAAGAATGTAGAAGGGTCTTAAAGTATGGAAAAAAAATTTATGTTTTAGAGTTTTCCCCTACTATTAATGAGCTTATTGCGCCGCTATATAATTATTATTCCTTGAAAGTAATTCCTTTTGTAGGGGAAAAAATAGCAAACAATAAAGAAGCATATAAATATTTAATAGAATCTATAAATGAATTTCCTCATAATCAAGAATTAGAGAATATTTTTACTAAAAATGGTTTTTTTTGTTATAATCGAAAAAAATACTTTGGTGGTATAGCTTACTTAAATATATTTAGTAAAATATAAAACATGAAAAAAAAAAGAATTCTTTTAATAATTACAGGAAGTATTGCCGCTTATAAATCAATTTATTTGATAAGGCTTCTTAAAGATGCAGGATTTGAGTTAAACTGTATCACTACTAGGTCTGCAGAAAAATTTATAACACACTTAACTGTTTCTTCTTTAACTGGAAATAAAGTTTATAATGATTTGTTTAGTTTAGATGATGAACTTGAAATGGGGCATATTAAATTAGCAAAAGAAAATGATTTAATTTTGGTTGCACCTGCTTCAGCAAACTTTGTCTCTAAAATCTCTCATGGCCTAGCTGATGATTTAGCCTCCTCAGTAATGTTGGCATCTAATACTCCAACCTTTATATTTCCAGCTATGAACAGTAATATGCTAAATAATTTCTTTACTAAAAAAAACTTTATGCGTTTAAAAAAAGCAGGAATTAAAATTTTTGAAACTAATCCTGGCGAACTAGCCTGCGGTGATGTCGGGCCTGGAAGAATGAAAGAACCGAAAGAAATTTTTACTATTACTGAAGAGTTTTTTAAGCAAAAAAATACATTATTTAAGGGAGTCAGCGCTCTAGTTACAGCTGGTCCTACCCAAGAATCAATTGATCCGGTAAGATATTTTAGTAACCACTCTTCAGGCAAACAGGGGTATGCATTAGCCGAACAATTAGCTGATATGGGAGCAAATGTATGTCTGGTATCTGGCCCTACAAAAATTCATAAACCTAAAAATATTAGAAACTTCATTCAAGTAAAAACTGCAGAAGAAATGTTTAATAAATGTCTCAAAAATATACCAAAAGATTTATTTATTAGCGTAGCTGCAGTTTCAGATTGGAAGATAAAAAATTATAGTAAAAATAAAATTAAAAAGAATGATAAGAAAATATCTTTTGAGTTAACAGAAAACAAAGACATTCTTAAATTTATATCAACGCATAACAAAAGACCTAGGTTAGTAGTAGGGTTTGCGGCAGAAACGAATGATATTGAAAAAAATTCCATATCTAAACTAAAACGCAAAAAATGTGACTTAATTGTAGCAAATAATATTTCTAACAAAAAAATAGGTATGGGTGAAGATATGAATAGTGCTCATATTTATAATAACTCACGTCTTATATCTACTTATAAAAAAATGAGTAAAATAGATTTATCTAAAAAAATTTTAACTGAAATTATACATCCTTTTTTAGAAAAAAAAATTGGCAAGGGTATTCTTTAATAGAGATTATGACCTTAACTGACTTAAACTTAGAAAGATATTCAAGAAGTATATTACTTCCAGAAATAGGAGGGGAAGGCCAGAGAAAAATTCTTAATTCTAAAGTATTAGTAATAGGAGCAGGAGGTTTAGGTTCTCCTATAATAATGTATTTAGCTGCACTAGGAGTAGGAAAAATTACAGTAGTAGATAATGATAAAGTTGAACTCTCTAATCTTCAAAGACAGATCATCCATAACACCGAGAATATTGGAGTTCCTAAATCAGATAGTGCTGCTATGTTTGTAAATAAACTTAATCCAGACACCGTTATAACTAGTTTAAATGATAGAATTAATGAAAAGAATGCTGATAGCCTAATTTCTAAACATGATATTATAGCTGATGGAAGTGATAATTTTGATACTAGATATTTAGTAGCAGACTCCTCTTTTAAAAATAATAAAACTCTCGTAGCAGCTGCAATTACAAAATATGAAGGACAAATATCAACATGGAAAAGAGAAAATAATAATTATCCTTGTTTTAGATGTCTGTTTCCTAATAAACCAAAAAACTCTCAAGTAACTAATTGTTCAAGTAACGGAGTTATAGGAAGTCTAGGTGGTTTTATGGGTTCATTACAAGCTACTGAGATTATAAAAGAAATTTTAGGAATAGGAGAGTCCTTAGCAGGCTATATAAATTTATATGATATACTAAACAATAATTTCAGAAAAATTAAAATCAATATAGATCCTATGTGTACTTTTTGTAGCAAATATAGAAATAATGAAAAGCAATAAAAATTCAAAAGTTTTAATTATTCTTTTTACCTCAGACTTTTATAAATATTATTATGGATTAAACTTAGCTTCCACTTATAAAGCTACTAATAAAAATGTAACTATATTCTATACTGGATATTCTGTTAACTTTTTATCAAAAAACTGGAACAACTATGATAAAAAAAATATAAATAAAAAATTGAAAAAAATACAAATGCCAGACTATTTAGAAATACTAAAATTATGTTCTGAATTAGAAGTCAATTTTGTATTTTGTAAAACTGCTTTGGAGTTTATAAGTTTAAATGAAGATGATATTATAGCTAGTATAAGCATAACATCAGCTCCTTTATATCAAATCATTAATGAATACAAAAACGAACAAACAATTTTTATATAATTCTATTAGGTGGATTGTGTCCATCAATAAAGGTTTTAATATTTATAATTACTTTTTCTCCCATTTCAATCCTGCCTTCCACTGTAGCTGACCCCATGTGTGGAATTAAGATGGTATTAGGAGCATCCAACAAGTCTGAGTTTCTGTTTTCTACTCTTCTAAAAACATCTAATCCCGCTCCAGCTATCTTATTAGTTTTTAATAAATGTAATAAAGCATTCTCATCTATAATTTCACTTCTAGAGGTATTTATAATATAAGAATCTTGCATCATCAATTGTAACCTTTTTTTTGACATCAGACCTTTTGTTTCTTTTGTTAATGGACAGTTTATGGAAATAATATCCATTCTTCTTATCATTTCATCTAAGTTATTCCAGTATGTGGCCTCATAAACTTCTTCTATATTAGATGGAAGTTGTTTTCTATTATGATAATGAATAGAAACTCCGAAAGACTTAGCTCTTTTAGCAACTGCTTGTCCAATTCTTCCCATTCCTATAATACCAAGTCTTATGCCATTAATTCTTTTCCCTAACATCTTAGTCGGACTCCAGCCATTCCAATTTCCTTCAGCTACTACTTTTGATCCCTCATATAATCTTCTTGGTAAAGCTAATAATAAAGACATTATTAAGTCTGCTGTATCATCAGCTAAAAGACCTGGAGTATTTGTAACTATAATATTTTTATTTTTTGCAGCTTCTAGGTCTATGTGGTCTGTACCTGCACCAAAATTTGCAATAAGGGTCAAACTGTCACTAGATTCATTAATTACTTTTTTTGAAATTTTATCAGCTATTGAAGGAACTACTATTTGGTATGCTTTAAAAACTTTTATAAGCTCATTTTCTGATAATAATTCATCTGATCCATTTAAAGTTGTATCGAATAGCTCCATCATTCTAGTTTCTATTTTTTTGGGAAGCTTTCTCGTTATAAATACTTTTGGTTTTTGTACTAACATAGTTTCTACTTGAAATATTATAATAATTAATTTATTTGTTCAATTATGTATTATAAAAACTTAATTGTACTAATTATATTAAACTTTTATTTAACCTATTCTTCTTTCTCACAAGACTTTATTAGTATTAAATCCAAATCAAATCTTAGAGCAGGCCCTGGAAAACAATACCCTATTAATTGGATCTTAAAGCTTAGCAATATGCCAGTAAGAGTTTTAGAAAAAAACTCTATTTATACAAAAGTAGAGCTCTATGATGGTACTCAAGGTTGGGTATGGAATGCTACAGTATCTAAAAATAAATTTTTCATAATAATAGAAGATAGCTTTATTGTTGATAAAGATTTAAACAAACTTGCCATAGTAAAAAAAAATGTCTTAATTGATCAAGTAAAATGTGACGAAGAAGTTTCTAGCAAACTATATTGCAAAGTTAATAAAAATGGAATTAAAGGTTACCTTCTCAAAAGTAGTGTATGGGGTATAAGCCAGCCTTAGTTAAAATCTAGACTAAGTTCATGCTGAGTTTCTGCTTGCAAATAAGTAGAATGTCCATAAGCCTCATGATTTATTGAGAGTTCAATTTTTAAGTTACTGTCTTTGAACTTTTGAATTTCTTCATTGTTAAAATTAAAATGTACAAACTGCACTGATGACGCCTTACCATCAGAAGTAGTTCTATCGACGTCAAGCTCAGCTTTTCCTTTTATAGATAGATTACCAATATTAATACTAAAAGTCTGCTCAAAGCCTCCCATTTTTGATAATACTTCTGCTCTTTTTAGGGGGCTATCTATTTCTACCATAACTGTGGCAATTAATTCCTTGCCATTAGGTATTAATGATTTATAAGCTAAGATTTCTTCTTCAATCTGCTCATTACCTCCGTTTTCTATAAAAACCATTTCATTAATTTGATGAACTATAGTATCTCTATTTTCGAAATATAATGTAACGTATGGTCCTACATCAACTCTTCTTTTTCTTTTCCTAGATACAATCTGTTTTCTAAGTTGTGGTCTTTTATTAAGGTATTCTTTTCTTTCATAAATATCTTCTGGTTTAATTTGATTTTGTTCCATTTTAAATCCTTTTAATTTTTTAGTAATTATTATTTGCAAAATATTTTAATACAGTCTCTGGACTTGACTCACCGTAAGTATCTCCTGCTGCATTATCATTCATTCCTTACTCTAGTTTTAATATGACATTAGGTACTACTTTTTTCATCATAAACTCCATCTGTATAAGCACTAGCAAGCAATTCAATAGGGTGATATATTTTATCTTCATGTTTAGCAAGCTTCTTTTCATCATTTATATCTTTCAAGTGCAAGGCAGCAAGAGGACATGTTGATGCCACTATATTTCCTTCTTTTTTAAAAACTTGCCTCGCTGCAGGTAGACCAACTTTCTTTGCTGTTTTATTCCACTTACTTTTGATCCCCCATGTACCGCCATGACCTGAACATTTTTCTATATTAACATTTTTTTCTTTTGTAATTAAATTAAGTAAAGTATATGACTTAGAACCAATATTTTGGGCTCTGCTGTGACAAGCAGTATGAAGTGTAATATCTTTATTTAATAATTTAAAGTTTAAATTTAATTTACCATTATTGTGTAAATCAATTAAAAACTCATCTATATCCATAGTATTCTTAGAAAGTTTTATCACTTCTTCATTTTCTGGACAAAGTAAAGGCCAATGAGACTTTAACATTAGAGCACATGATGCAATAGGAGCAACCACTTTATAACCGTCTTCAATTTTTTTCAATAATTTGCGCGCAGTTTTTTCAGCAGCACTTTTTACTTCTTTTACTTTTCCTTGCTCTAATTGGGGCATCTTACAACATTCTGTATACCCTTCTTCATAATAAACATTATTATTATCTAAAACTTTTATAAGTGCCTTTCCTATTTCAGAATCATTGTATCCTACATAACAAGTACTAAAAATTATAATTTTATTACCTTTTTCTTTATTATGCTTAATCAGCAGCGATTTTTTCTTAATTACATTGAAAAAGTTTTTGGAGTTATATTTTGGTAATCTAATATTTATTTCAATACTAGCAATTTTTTTTAAGATAAATCTAAATAAGTTATTATTTCTGTCCGTTATCCAATTTAAAATTTTTGAAAAGCTTAAACCAATTTTTCCATTTAAATCAGTTTTTGAAAGCTGGCTTTCTATTATACCTACTTTATTTTTATTCTGCGCTTTGTATCTAATAAATAATGATGGTATATCTATAGCAAATTCATGAGGCGGGACATATGGACAGCTTACCATAAAGCACATGTCACACAATGTACAAGCATCTACAACTTTTTCAAAACTTTTTGAATTAACTGAGTCTAATTCCATAGTTTCAGATTCATCAATTAAATCAAATAATTTTGGAAAGCTATCACATAAATTGAAGCATCTTCTGCAACTATGACAAACATCAAACTGCCTTCTTAATTCATTATCCAATTCCTTTTCATCCCAAAAAGTTTTGGAATCTAAATTTAAAGGTTTTCTTTCCGGAGCTCTTAGTCCGCCTTCATGTATCATGTTATTTCCTGTAAAAAAATTTGCTAAAGTACGCTACAAGCAAGCCTGCAGCGCACTATAAAATTTCTATTCCGCTAAAGTGTCTAATGCTTTTTGGAACCTACCCGCGTGACTTCTTTCTGCTTTTGCTAAGGTCTCAAACCAATCAGCAATTTCATCAAAACCTTCTTCTCTAGCAGTTCTTGCCATTCCTGGATACATATCAGTATATTCATGAGTTTCTCCTGCAATTGCCGCCTTTAAATTTTCTGCTGTACTTCCAATTGGCTCCCCTGTAGCAGGATCTCCAACTTCAGCTAAAAATTCCAAATGACCAAAGGCATGGCCTGTTTCTCCTTCAGCTGTTGATCTAAAAACTGCTGCTGCATCGTTAAACCCTTCAACATCAGCTTTTGATGCGAAATATAAATAACGTCTATTAGCTTGAGATTCACCAGCAAACGCCGCCTTTAAATTTTCTATTGTTTTACTTTCTGACAATGACATATTTTCTCCTTTGTGAGTGTTAAAAAATATTCCGTTAATGTATTCTAATACGTTGATATATTTAATTTAGATTATTAGAATCATTCTAAACTAAAAAAAAAGTAGCATTTTATCAAACTATTTTCAATATAGAAAAAAATTATAATTAATTTTTGTTTTTAAGGTTAATGATTATATTAATTGATTCCTTAATTTTTCCATTAGGAATTTTAGGAGATTTAGAAAATGATATTTCATTTTTATTAATATCAATAAGTTCATCTTTTTCAGAGTCATAAAAGTGATAGTGATCTTGTAAATTAGTATCAAACCACATCTTATCATTATTCACATAAAACTTTTTTAATATGCCTTTATCAGCTAACTCATTTAAATTGTTATAAATGGTTGCTAGCGATATATTGATTTTTTTATTTTTTAAATATTTTATTAATTTTGCTGCAGTGATGTGGACTTTATGTTTTCCAATTATATAATCAACAATTGCTACTCTCTGAATAGTTGGTCTTAGTTTGCTTTTTTTTAAAATTTCTTTTGCATCATTCATGTAAATAAATTATGAACCTGTCGCTATTCTGTCAACTAATTGCTTAACTGAGGGCACAAAACCATTGGAATAAAAAGGATCTTGGGAAAACTTCCAAGCATTATGGCCAGCAAACATTAATTGATTGTTTACATTATCTTCATGAGCTACTTCTTGTAGAGTTTTTTGTATACAAAAACTTCTTGGGTCTACTTTTCTACCAGTAGAAATTTTTCCTTTATCGGCCCAATTAGAAAATGAACAATGACTTAGACAACCCATGCAATCTCTTTGATCTTTTTTTATTTCATCTGCTTTTTCAGGACTCACGAATATTATGGAATTATCTGGAGTTTTTAAAACTTCACTAAATCCTTTCTTGATCCAATCTTTTACTCTTGAAATATCCTTTTTTAAAATCAGGAAAGGTCTCTTTGCCTTCCCTAAAGCATATTCAGTAAAATCTATAGAGGCGGTTGGGTCATTATTAGAAAATAATTTTATTTGCCTAAAAGATCTATCCGTTAACTCTTTAATAAAATTATTTTTTACTGCGGATGAATAAAAGCCAGTAGGACTAAATTTGTGAAGTTTAATATCACCTTTTTTTAATTCCATTAGTTTTTCTTTCCATACTTTTGGAATAGGACTTTCTTTAGTAAGTAGCGGTCTAGTTCCAAATTGGAATACTATAGGACCTAATTCTGGGTTGTCAATCCAGTCTTCCCAATCTGATAAATGCCAAACACCACCTGCCATAACTATAGGAACATCTCCTAAACCCACACTTCTCATAAATTTTCTTAATAAACTTACTCTTTCGAACGGTTTTTCAGGTTTTTCAGGGTCTTCACTATTTGATAACCCGTTGTGCCCTCCAGCTAGCCAAGGGTCTTCGTAAACAACTGCACCTAATTTTGGTAAAAAACTTTTGTATGCTCTTAAAAATAAAATTTTAAAAGCCCTTGCAGAAGAAACAATAGGATAATAGAATATATCAAACTTTGAAGCAATCTCCCCTAACTTAAATGGCATACCTGCTCCGCAAGTAACACCATGAACCAATCCTTTAGTTTTTTCTAGTATTCCTTCTAAAACTCTTTGAGCGCCTCCCATCTCCCAAAGTATATTAACGTTTAATCTTCCTTTTCCTCCAGATGTTTCATGTGCTATTTGTGCCTGTTTAATACCACCTTTTATTCCATAATCAATTAACTCTTCATGTCTCTCTATTCTTGTTTTTCCAAAATAGACCTGTCTTATAACACTTCCATCATCTCTATAATTATCAGCATTAACTCCAGAAAAAGTTCCTATGCCATCAGATGCTGCCCAACTTCCCGCTGTTAGTCCATTAGATACAGCAACACCTTTACCTCCTTCAACTAAGGGCAATACTTCTTTACCTGCCATAAAAATAGAATTTAACTTTTTCATATATATATAAAATACTATCTTCTAATTATTAATCAACATCCTTGATGCTAAGCCTTACTTTTCCTCTCTTATCAAAACCGATGACTTTTACTTTAACCTCATCTCCTTCGTTTACAACGTCAGTAACTTTGTTAACTCTTTCATCAGATAAAGCACTGATATGAACTAAACCATCTTTTTTTCCCATAAAATTTACAAAAGCACCAAAATCAACAACTTTTACTACTTTCCCTGAATATACTTTTCCATTTTCTGGCTCATCTACTATATCATGTATCATATTTAAAGCATTACTGATGTTTTCTTGTTGGTTAGATGAAACTTTGATATTTCCTTCATCATCTATATCAACTTTTGCGCCAGATTTTTCAACTATTTCTCTAATAACCTTTCCTCCTGTGCCAATTACTTCTCGTATTTTATCAGTTTCTATTTTTAATAATTCCATTTTGGGAGCAAATTCATTAAGTTCATCATTAGGCTTTTTAATAACTTTATCCATCTCTTTTAAGATTGTGATACGGCCTTTTTTTGCTTGTTTTAGAGCCGTTTTCATAATTTCACTAGTTATGGAATCTACCTTTATATCCATTTGTAGGGAAGTAACACCATCTTTTGTTCCTGCCACTTTAAAATCCATATCTCCTAAATGGTCCTCATCACCTAAAATATCTGATAAAACTATAAAATCATCACCTTCTTGAATCAAACCCATCGCTATTCCAGCAACTTGCTTTTTAATTGGAACTCCTGCATCCATCAATGCTAAAGAGCTTCCACATACTGTTGCCATAGAAGAAGAACCATTAGACTCTGTTATTTCAGAAACAATTCTAATTGTGTAAGGAAACTTTTCATAGTCAGGAAGAATAGCGCTTATTGCTCTCCAAGCAAGTTTTCCATGGCCTATTTCTCTCCTTCCTGTACCTCCCATACGACCAGCCTCTCCTACAGAGAAAGGTGGAAAGTTATAATGCAACATAAATTTTGACTTGTAAAAACCCTCTAGAGAGTCAACCATTTGCTCATCCTCACTAGTTCCCAGTGTAAGTGCTGCTAAAGCTTGTGTTTCACCTCTTGTAAATAATGCTGATCCATGTGATCGTGGCAGGAGACCTGTTTCACAACTAATTTTTCTTACCTCATCAATTTTTCTTCCGTCTATTCTAACTTTTGTAGATAAGATTTTTTCTCTAACTATATTTTTTTGTAATTTCCCTAATGAATTATTTACTTTTTTTAAATCTATATCTATTTCATCAGAAAAAGTCTCTAGTGAACTATTAATTTCTTTAAGCTTTTCCTGTCTACTTTTTTTCTCTTTTATTTTGTATGCTGATGAAATAGGGTCAGTAAATTTTTTAGAAACCAAATCGTCTTCTTTCGATGTATCAATTTTAGCTAGCTCCCATGGTTCTTTAGCTGCTTCCTCTGCCAACTCAATAATTAAATTAAGCACTTCTTTATAAGCATCTTGTCCAAAAACAACAGCGTCCAACATAACATCTTCACTTAATTCTTTAGCTTCTGATTCAACCATCATTACTCCATCTTTGGTTCCAGCAACTACTAAATCTAGATCACTTTCTAATAACTGTTCATTGGAAGGATTTAAAACAAATTTATCATTTATTCTAGCTACTTTGCTGGCTCCCAAAGGCCCAAAAAATGGTATACCTGATATTGTTAACGCTGCAGAAGCCCCAATGATTGCAGGTATTTCAGTATTACTTATACCATCATGATTTAAGACCTGGCATATTACTTGTACCTCATTTTTAAAATTCTCTGGAAAAAGTGGCCTTATTGGCCTATCTATTAACCTTGAGGTTAATGTTTCTTTGTCACTAGGACGCCCTTCCCTTTTTAAATAACCACCTGGTATTTTACCTACTGAATAAAATTTCTCTATATAATTGACTGTTAATGGGAAAAAGTCATTATCTGAAGAGTCACCCTTTGAGGCTACCACTGTACATAATATTTTAGTTTCCCCATAAGTTATCATAACAGCACCATCTGCCTGCCTTGCTATTTTTCCTGTTTCTAATATTAATTCTTTTTCTCCCCAAGTGAGAGATTTTGTTATTACATTAAACATATATTTTCCTATATTATGAAATTACTTTCTTAGACCTAGTTTTTTAATAAGATCAGAGTATCTTTGTTCATTTTGATTTTTTAAATACTTTAATAACTTTCTTCTATTATTAATCATTCCCAAAAGCCCTCGTTTTGAGTGATGATCCTTTTTGTTTATTTTAAAATGCTCAGTTAAGCTATTTATTTTTTTTGTCAGTATAGCAACTTGCACTTCAGTTGAACCTGTATTTTTTTCATCTTTTCCAAAATCTATAACTATTTCTTTCTTTTCTTTGACGCTTATCGTCACAATTCCCTCCAAACTATAAATTAAAGTTACGTCGTGGTATGATATACTCTTTTTCTAAATTAGCAATACATACTAATTTAGAATTATTTTTTACCAATATTAACTTACTATCACTTTTTATCTTATTACTAATTAACCTAGATTTTATTATAATACCATTTTTTAACTTATCTGAATATTTTTTTTCTAAAATAATTTCTTTAGTATCACTCAAGACAGCCTCAACAGGAAAGTAAAGTTTTTGCAACTCTTCATATGATGAATTTAAAACTTTTAGTAAAGGAACTGAATTCTCAATTTTAAAAATATTGTCTTCTGTTCTTACTATTTCATATGCAAAACCTACTGTCCCAAGTTTCCTGGCCAGGTCTCTAGCAAGGGATCTTATATATGTGCCTCTACTACAAATTATGTCAAATTTACAAAAGTTTTTGTCTATTTGATTTTTTACTGAAATTTTATAAATGTGAATTTTTTTTTTTTTAAGCTCTATATCTTTTTTACTTCTAGCTAACTTATAAGCTCTGACTCCATTTACCTTTACTGCAGAATATATCGGAGGCACTTGTTCAATGCTCCCTATAAAAAATTTGTTAATAATAATTTTAATTTTTTCTAAATCAGGCCTTACAGGTGATTGAGCTACTACCTTTCCTTCTAGGTCACAAGTATCTGTTTCCTCACCCCACTTTATTAAAAAGGAATATCTCTTTTTGAGGTTAGAAATAAATTTTATAGATTTTGTCGCCTCTCCTACTGCAATGGGAAGAACTCCTTTTGCTAAAGGGTCAAGTGTTCCTAGGTGACCAACTTTTTTAAATTTAAACTTTTTTTTTAATTCTTTAGAGATAGAAAAGGATGTTTCACCCTGCTCTTTGTAGATATTTAACCACCCATTAAATGTTTTTTGCATTATAAAATATAAGTTATTTAGTTTTTATTAAATCATTTATTTTTTCTGCTTTAGAAAAAGAAAAGTCTACAAAAAAAGTTAACTTTGGAGAATATTTAGTTTTTATTTTCTTGGCAACTAACTTAGAAAACAAGCTTGCTTCTTGATTTAAAATAGTCACTATATCTTTTTCTTCTCTTCCCATACAACTTATAAATACTTTTGCATGTCTTAAGTCTGCAGAAGGTTGTACTTCTGTAATTGTTATAAATTCATTTTCTAACCCTACTATAGAGTTCTTTTTTAAAAGCAAAACTTCAGATAAAACTGATCTAATATTTTCACCAACTCTTCTAGTTCTATTGCTAAGGATCCTCATATTTAAAATTACTTTTCTTCTAATTTTCTAGGTGTACTTTCAATTTCATAACTTTCAATAACATCATTAACTTGTATATCATTAAAGTCTTTTATAGAAATCCCACATTCATTTCCTTGAGTAACGTCCTTGGCTTCATCGCTATGCCTTTTGAGTGTTTCTAAATCACCTGAGTGTATTACAACACTATCTCTAAGTAATCTTATTCTGCTATTTCTTTTAATGGTTCCTTCTGTGACAAAGCAACCTGCCACCTTTCCTAGCTTTGAAATTTTAAAAACTTTTTTAATCTCAGCTAAACCTAAAAATTTTTCTTTCTCCATAGGTGGCAGCATACCAGAGAGCAAACCTCTAACTTCATCAAATATTTCATAAATAATAGAATAATACTTAACATTTATATTATGTTGTTTAGCAAGTTTTTTTGCCTGTAAATCAGACCTAACATTAAAACCTATTATAAACGCTTCATTTGATGCTGCTAGACCCACATCAGTTTCAGTAATACCACCAACTCCAGATAATAGAATCTGAACATCAACTTCGTCATTTCCTATGTTTTCCAAGGAGTTAACTATAGCTTCTTTAGAGCCTAAAGCATCTGCTTTTACAATTAAATTTAGTAATTTCTTTTCTCCACTTTTAATATTTTTTAAAATATTTTCCATAGAATTAGCTCTAGATAAAATTGTAGTTTTTTCCTTATGTTTTAAACCCTGTCTGTACTCGCTAACCTCTCTCGCCCTTGACTCATTTTCTACTACAATAATATCATCACCTGCCTGAGGAACATCATTAAGTCCTAATATTTCTGCTGGCTCGGAAGGACATAATTCATTAAGTGTATTACCTTTGTCATTAATAATTGCCCTAATTTTCCCCCATTGTGATCCTGCAACTACTATATCACTTTTTCTCAAAGTACCTCTCTGTTGTACTATTGATGCTACTACACCTCTGCCTTGCTCTCTTTTTGCTTCTATAATAGTACCTTCTCCTCTTTGTGTATAACTTGCTTTAGTCTCTATAATTTCTGATAAAAGTATAATATTTTCTAATAAAATCTCTAAATTAGTTTTTTTTAATGCTGACACCTCTACTACTGGAATATCCCCTCCAAGACTTTCTACCAAAACATCATATTTAAGTAGTTCATTTTTTATCTTATTAGGGTCAGAACCGTTGCTATCTATTTTATTAATCGCAACAATTATTGGAACATTTGCTGCTTTTGCATGTTTGATAGCTTCCTCAGTCTGCGGCATTACACCATCATCTGCAGCTACCACTAAAACAACTATGTCAGTGAGCTTAGCTCCTCTTGCTCGCATTGAACTAAATGCAGCGTGTCCTGGAGTATCTATAAAAGTAACTCTCTTTTTTTCCTTAGTAGTAACCTGATAAGCTCCAATATGTTGAGTAATACCTCCATGCTCTTTAGCAACAACATCAGTATTTCTAATAGCATCTAAAAGTGTTGTTTTTCCATGGTCAACGTGACCCATTACAGTCACGATTGGAGGCCTTGAAACAGCATCAGTTTTATCTTCTTTTGTGATGCTTAAACCTATTTCAATATCAGCTTCTGATACTCTTTTAGTCTTATGGCCAAACTCTAAAACTACTAATTCTGCTGTATCTGCATCTATAGATTGAGTAGCCGTAGCAGCTATGTCATTTTTTATTAAAACTTTTATAACTTCTGCTACCCTAGCTGCCATTCTATTAGCTAGCTCTTGTACAGTAATTACTTCAGGTATTTTAACTTCTCTTACTATTGGTTTATTTGCATTATCAACTACAGTTTTTTCTTCTAAGGATTTTTTTTCTTTTTCCCTAGCCCTTCGTATTGAAGCAAGACTCCTTTGTCTTTCTTCATCCTCATAAGCTTGCTGTACAGTTATTTTTCCTGTTTGCCTTCTATTAATTCCTTTTCCTAAAGAAAGCTGCTTTTTAAGGTCAGCTCTTTGTTTTTTTGAACTACTTTTCTTAGTTGCTTCTTCTTTTTTATTTTCAGTTGTTTCTTTTGGTGATTTTTTTTCAGGAACATTATTTGTTTGAAACTTTTTATTAACCCTACTATTTTCTTTTGGTTGCTCTTTAGTTTGCTTTATATCTTGAAACTTTTTATTTCTAAATTCTTCTTCTTGACGCGAAGAAATTTTATTTTCCATATCTAACTTATTAGAGTGGGCTGCCTCTTTAATTTTTTCTAATTTTTCTTTATTTAAGTTTTTGTTTTGAGTTTCGTCTGAGGTTAGGCTTTTAATCCCATCCTGTGATTTATCACTCTTACTTATATCCTCTGATAAATCAGGATGAACTTTTTGCTTTTGAGTTGAACTACTTTTATTAAAAGTTCTTACTTTCTTAACTTCTACAGCAACAGATTTGACTCTTCCATGACTAAAAGATTGTTTCACAGTCCCCCCGCCTACAGTCTTTCTAAGTTCTAATTTGCTTTTATTAATAAGTCCTAATTTTTTTTTATCCATTAATAATTACCCGCTTTAATACTTAATCTTTGAACCAATCTTCTCTAGCCTTCATGATAACTTTATCAGCATCTTCCTTGATTTCAAATTTTCCTTCAAGGATTTCTAATAGCTCATCAGAAGATAAGTCTGCCAAGTCATTTTTTGTTTTAATATTATTTTGTCCTAATAATACTATCATTTCTTGGTCAAGCCCCTCTATCTCTTTCATATCATCGCTCACTCCTAATTTTATTCTTTCTTTTTCATATTCCTCTTCTTTTTCTTCTAAGTAAACGACTGCTCTTTCTTTTAATTCTTTAGCTAAATTTTCATCAAATCCTTCAATTGACTGAAGTTCTTCTAATGGAACAAATGCAACTGCCTCAATACTTTTAAAACCTTCAGAAACTAAAAGATGGGCTATAACATCATCTATAACAAGTGCTTCTATTAAGACTTGAGTTTCTTTTTTAAGGTCCGCTTGTCTTCTTTCAGATTCAGCCCCTTCTGTCAGGATTGTTATTTCCCATTTCGAAACTTGTGAAGCTAGTCTTACATTCTGACCTTTTCTTCCAATTGCAAGGCTTAGTTGGTCATCTGGCACTATTACTTCAACTTTTTTGTTTTCTTCATCTAATACAACTTTAGCAACCTCTGCAGGAGAAAGTGTATTAACTATAAATGATGCTGCATCTTCTGACCATGTTATTATATCTATTTTCTCTCCTTGCAACTCATTTACAATTGCCTGCACTCTGCTACCTCTCATACCAACACATGCACCTACAGGATCTATTGTTTTATCCTTAGATAAGACTGCAATTTTTGCTCTGCTTCCTGGATCTCTTGCTACAGAAATAATTTCAATAATTCCGTCATAAATTTCCGGAACTTCTTGTGAAAAAAGTGCGGCCATAAATTCATTACATGTTCTTGATAAAAAAATTTGAGGCCCATTCAAATCTTTTTTAACTTGGGTTATATAAGCTCTTACTCTATCTCCTGGCCTAAAAGTTTCTCTTGAGATAGTTTCGTCTTTTCTCAAATATGCTTCTGCTTTACCTAAATCTAAAAAAACATTTCCATACTCAACTCTTTTTACTACCCCATTAATAATTTGTCCTTGTTTTTCTTGATACTCATTAAATTGCCTTTCTTTATCAGCCTCTTTGACTCTTTGAACTATAACTTGCTTGGCAGTCTGAGCAGCTACTCTTCCAAAATCAATAGGTGGAAGAGGGTCAAATATAGTATCTCCTAGCTTAGCATTTGAATCATATTCCTTTCCTTGCTCTAAAGATATTTGATTAGATGAATTTTCAATCTCATTAACCACATGCAACACTCTACTAATTTTTATTTCCCCAGTTTTTTCATCAATAGATGCTTTTACTTCTAAATCCTGTCCGTACTTCTTTTTGGCTACAGATTGTATTGCTTGTTCCATTGCCTCTATAACAATAGTTTGCTCAATTGACTTGTCTCTTGCTACTGCTTCAGCAATTTGTAAGAGTTCAGGTCTAACTACAGATAATTCCTCTTTGTCACTCATAAATACCTCTTAAGTTCATACTATATATTATAATGTTAAAAGCAAAAAAAAATTATGAGGAAAAATTTCCCTAACAAAAGCAATCCTCATTTGTAGAAATAGTAAAGTTTAGCTAGCTTTACACATTATAGATTTTTTTAATTATAGGATATTTTTATAATATATCTACTTTTTTTTTTATAACTAAATACATAGGAGGGACTCCTTTTTCTAATGACTTTTTAGCATATTTAGTTAGGCATAAGAAACTTGGTTTTTTGTAATGGTTTTCGATATTTCTTATGCTAAAAGTTTTTTTTTTTTTGATAAAAAAATCTCTAACTTCTAAAAAATAATCTTTAATGTCTGTTCCAAAATAAATTTCGCCATTTTTTTCAAGTTTGTTCAAAAATAAACGTATATTAGTTTTGTTAAAAAGCCTTCTTTTTTTATGCCTTCTTTTCTTCCATGGATCAGGAAATAGTATAACAATCTTAGAAAAAAAATTATTTGGAATAAGCTCTAATAAAAACCTTACATCTTTATCGAAAATTTTTACTCTACTATCATCACTCTGATTTAATTTCTCAATTAGGTTAGCAACTCCATTTAAATATGGCTCACAACCTATAAATAATGAATCTTTATCATTATCTATCATATATTTTAGATTATCTCCCATTCCAAAACCCACTTCTAGTATTACCTTTCTTCCAAAAAGAAAATCTGATTTTACAAAAATTGGTATTTCGCTGATTTTTATATTAAACTTTGGTAGTTTTTCTTGAATAATTTTTTGCTTTGCTTGACTAAGTTTGTGGCAAACTCTTCTACCATAATAATTATATATTTTTTTTACTGAATTAATTTTTTTATTTCTTCCACTTTGTCTAATTTTTCCCAAGGAAAATATTTTACACCTTCTTCTTCTCTTCCAAAATGCCCAAAAAAAGATGTTTTCTGATATATAGGTCTTGCTAAATCAAGCATCTTTCTAATCCCAGCAGGTTTTAATTCAAAAACTTTTTTAATAATATCTACTATTTCTTTTCTATCAATATCCGATGAATTATGAGTATCTAAAAATATTGATACTGGATCTGCTACTCCAATAACATAAGCTAATTGCAAAGTACACTTTTTTGCTACCCCTGCAGCAACCAAGTTCTTTGCTATATATCTTGCTGCGTATGCTCCTGACCTATCAACCTTAGATGGATCTTTTCCTGAAAATGCTCCTCCTCCGTGAGGACAAACACCACCATAAGTATCAACTACTATTTTTCTTCCAGTCAATCCTGCATCTCCGTGTGGTCCTCCAATCTCAAATCTACCCGTAGGGTTAATAAAAATATTATCTTCTGGGCATTTCCATCCTTCAGGTAAAACTTTTTGAATTATCGGTAATACAGTTTGTTTAATTTCATCATTTTTTAAGTAACTTAAATGTTGAATAGAAAGAACAATAGAATGCACTCCTACAGGTTTATTATTTTCATAAATTATAGAAAATTGTGATTTTGCATCTGGCCCCAGGCCTATTATTTTAGACTTTAACCTGCTATCTCTTATAGTTTTTAATAGTTCATGACTTAACTGTATTGGTAATGGCATCAATTCTTTAGTTTCATCTGTAGCGTAACCGAACATAATCCCTTGGTCACCCGCTCCTTCTTCATTTTTACCTACTGCATCAACCCCCATACTTATATCAGGTGATTGGGAATGTAGATTTATATCAACATCAAGACTATTCCAATGAAAAGTATTTTGTTCGTAACCTATAGACTTAACGACATCTCTTGCAATTTGTTCGATTTTATTTTTATTTATACTAGATAATTCTCCGTCGCCTCTTACTTCCCCAGCGATAAATACCTTATTAGTAGTAACCATTGTTTCACATGCTACTCTAGCATTTTCTGGAGTTGCACTATGAGCTAGATAGTAATCCACAATAGCATCAGAAATCTGATCGCAAATTTTATCAGGGTGTCCTTCTGAAACGCTTTCACTGGTAAATATAAATTCTTTCATATTATTAACTTTTTGTTTTAACTTGTTTAAACTTATTATAAAAAAATGAAATACATATTAGTATAAACAATGTCAACATAATTAAATAAAATACTTTTTCTCTGTAAATACTATACACCGTTTCAATATTTTTAATATTTAATCTATAATCAATTACTCCCTCTTTTTGTAATCCTAATTTTGATATTACAATACCTTTAGGATTAATAATTCCTGAAATTCCTGTATTTGCTGATCTTATAAGTGTTCTTCCTTCCATAACAGCTCTTATTTTTGAATGTGAAAAATGCTGATAAGGGCCTGAAGAATTCTTATACCAATCGTCATTAGTAATGTTCACTATTAAATTATAGTTGTTATTTAATGCACTAGTAAGTTTTGGAAATATTACCTCATAGCAAATAAGCGGCAGTATATTTATTTTCGCAGATAGCTTAAAAACCTTAGGGTTCTCTCCTCTAGAGAAATCAATTTGTCCTGAAGTTAATTTATTTAATTTAAAAATTTTCCTAAAAGGAATAAATTCTCCAAATGGAACTAACTTTAATTTATCATGGTACAAAATATTTGTGTTATTCTTTTGTATTAAAAACATTGAGTTGAAGATGTTAACTTCATTATCGTTTTTATTTATTCTTAAAGCACCGATAATAATATTTTTTATGTGGGCTAAATCAAAACTATTTTTGTTATTATTTTTATTCAGCTCGTCAATGCCAAAGTCTATTGCTGTCTCTGGCAATATAATTAAATCAATTTTTTTGTAACCTGGAAGAGTGATTAAAGATAATAGTTTTTTATAATTGTTAATGAAATGTTTTTTATCCCACTTATCTTCTTGTTTAATATTGGGTTGGACAATTCTTATGGAAATAGTATCTATTTTATTTTCTGATACTTTTAAAATATTAGGCAAAACAAAAGTAGCAAATATAAATGGTAATGAGAAAAATATTCCTTTCTTAAAATTAAAAAAAAAGTAATAAAAGGAGACAATTAAACTATAAGTAATTAAGCTATAGCCCCATACACCGAAAACAGAAAAAGGAAATAAAGTAATACTACTAAAAGACCATAATGTAGAAATTGGAGTCCATGGGAAACCCCAAAGTATATTACCTTTCAACCAATCAAATGTTGTAAAGATAAATATGAATAAAATACCGAAACTTATATTTTTAAAACTTCTATTATATTTAAATAAGATATAAAATGGCAGTGTCAAAAAAATAGAGAGAAAAACAGAAAGAATGAAAACTGCCAAAGAACCTGCGTAATATCCTCCTGAGTTAGCAGTTTGGAAAGAGATGGCAATCCAATAAAGTAATCCTAAATGAGTTCCTAAACTGTAAAGTAAGCTATAAAGAAAAATATTTTTTTTTTCTTTTTTAATATTTTTTAAAAAGTAGATCAGAAAAACATAAGAGAAAATAGTTAAAGGAAAAAAGTGAAAAGGAGCAAAGCCAAAACTTGAAATTACTCCTAATGAAAATATAATAAATCCTGCATACTTAAAATTTAAAGTAAGTATTTTTTTATTTTTCAATTATATTTTCACCTCTTGATACTAACACCTTATTTATTCTTCTATTATCAGCTTCTAAAATTTTAAAATTAAGACCTAGCTTTGGATCAGGAATGACTTCATTAACATTTGGTATCTTTCCACTAATAGTAAATATTAAACCCCCGACTGTATCTACTTCTTTATAGGCTTCTATTTCAGAAAAACTTAAACCTAAAGCCCTTTCTAAGTCTGAGGTAAGAGCTCTGGCATTCACCAAAAATGCTCCATTATCTAAACTGGTAACCATTGGCCCCTGCTTGCTATCATGTTCATCTTCTATCTCACCCACTATTTCTTCTACTAGATCTTCTATAGTTACAAGTCCGTCAGTACCCCCTTGTTCATCTACTATTATAGCTAAATGAGTTCTGGTTGCCCTCATCTGCCCAAGTAAATCATTAACTAGCATAGATGGAGATGCAAACAGAACATTTCTTTTTATCTTATTAACAGAAAATACCTCATTTTTTTTCCAAAAATTTAGAAGATCTTTTACATGTATCATACCAACTATGTTGTCAAGTTGTTCATTGTAAACTGGCATTCTACTATGTGAGGCTTTCAAAAATAACTTTAACGTCTTATCTAAATTAGAGTTTAGCGGAAGTGCTACTATATTTACTCTAGGAACCATAATATCTACCACTTGAATGTTTCCTAACTTAAGCAAATTTCCTAACATATTAGTCTGATCATTTGAAAGACTATTATTAACCTTCAACCCTTCAACCAACTCATAAGATTTTGGTTGGAATTTAAAATACTTTTTAAAAAAATCTAAAACACTTTTCATGCTAATCTTTGATTTTTATAAGGGTTGTCAATACTTAAAATTCTTAAAATTCTAATCTCTTCAGTTTGCATAATTCTTTCATCACTTTTTTTTTCATGAGTATAGCCTTTAAGATGTAAAATACCGTGCACCAATAAATGTGACATATGACTAGAAAATAAAATTTTACCTTGGTATGCCTCTTTTTTTAAGGTCTCATATGCCAATATGATATCGCCCAAATAACACGAACTTTTTTTGTTGTTTGCAGAGTTTTCTTCATTAGGAAAACTTAAAACATTCGTAGGTTTATTTTTTCCTTTCCATTTATAATTTAATTTTTGAATTTGCTTATTGTTAGAAAGCACTATTGAAACGCCTTTTTGTTTAAGATTGCAAACCTTAAGTACTTTCCGAGCCATACAAGTCGACTTCCTTGTCCATCTTGGTTCAAATAAATTAATAATAATATTGGAGTTAAAATTTATCAATCCCATTACTCTTGATCTGAAAAAATATTTTTCTTTCTGTAATTTTCAACTATCATATTTACTAATGGATGCCTTACAACATCCTTGCTTTCAAAATGTATTTGACTAATTTGTTTTATAGAACTAGTTACCTCTAAAGCCTCATAAAGTCCTGAACTTCCTTTATTTGGCAAATCAATTTGTGTTAAATCTCCGGTAATTACCATTTTTGAATCTTTACCTAGCCTAGTTAAGAACATTTTCATTTGCATTGGTGTAGTATTTTGGGCTTCATCTAAAATAATGTAAGAATTAGATAAAGTTCTACCTCTCATAAACGCTAAAGGAGCAATTTCTATTTTTTCTCTTTCCATCAATTTAGCAATTTTATCTTTATACATACAATCTTCTAAGGCATCATATAAAGGTCTTAGGTAAGGATCTATTTTATCTTTAAGATCTCCAGGCAGAAAGCCAAGTTGTTCTCCTGCTTCCACAGCTGGTCTTGAAAGAATTATTTTCTCTACTATTCCTTTATTCATATTCGCTACTGCATCTGCAACAGCCAAATAAGTTTTTCCTGTTCCTGCAGGACCTACTCCAAAGGTCATAATATTTTTTTTAAGTGCCTCAATATAGTTTGCTTGCCCTATACTCCTAGCAGAAATTTTCTTTTTTGACGTTTCTATTACTACACTTCTTATTTTTTTTATGTCTACCGTAGAAAGTCTAATAGCATTTTCTACTTCATCATTATCTATGATTTTTTTTTCTCTAATTATTTCTATTAAACTTGATAGAATAAGCTTTGCTCTCTTTGCTTCTTCTCCTTCTATAAAAAGTATATTTCCTCTGGCATTAATTTTTAAGTTAAGGGATTTTTCGATATATTTTATATTTTTATCTCTTTCTCCAAAAAGAGGAATAGCTATAGAATTATCATCCACATCAAAAATTATTTGATTGTTGTTAGCTGTTTTTATATTAAATCTCCTAGAAGACAATTATCCATAGCACTTTTAACTTTAAGGTTTACTTTATTTGTTTCTAAATGCTTATTGCTTTCGAAAATAGTACTTTGCATCCACTTTGTAGTACCTCTGTATTGGTTATCTTTCTTACCTTTTCCTTTAATAAAAACTTCTATCCTTTTTCCCACAAAAGTTTTATTGTAACTATGTTTTTGTTTATTTAAAACCATTTGGAGAACTTGCAACCTTTCATTTTTTTCCTCTTCAGTAAGCATACAATTAATCCTATTTGCTTTTGTTCCGATTCTTCTACTGTATTTAAATGAATATGATTGAGCAAATTTAACTTCTTTTACTAAATTTAATGTATCTTGAAAATCTTTCTTAGTTTCACCAGGAAAGCCCACTATAAAGTCTGAAGATAATGCAATGTTGGGAACTTTTTTTCTTAACTTATCAATGATTTCTAAATATTGCTTGGAAGTATACTTTCTGTTCATATTTTTAAGAATATCATCTGATCCAGATTGAACTGGTAAATGAAGATAAGGATTAAGTTTCTCACTATCTTCATGGAGTTCAATCAAATCATCATTCATATCTCTAGGATGGGAAGTAGTGTAAGTAATACGTTCTAATTTATTAATTTTTGCTAATTCTTTGATTAAGCCAGCTAAATTGATTTGCTTATTATTTTTATTTATACCGTGATAAGCATTAACATTTTGACCTAAAAGAATTACTTCCTTGCATCCTTTTTGACATAAAGAATCGGCTTCATTGAATATTTCTTGTGCAGACCTAGAATACTCTGCTCCTCTTGTAAAAGGAACTACACAAAAACTACAAAATTTATCACATCCTTCTTGTATGGTGATAAAAGAGGATATGGATGCAATATTTCTTTTCGCACCTAACTTAGAAAATTTTTCTTGTTCATTAAAGTCAAGTAATACATTTCTTTTTTTAGATTCATCTAACAATATATCAGGTAAATGTTGGTACATTTGAGGCCCTATTATAGAATCTATTAAGGGTTGTCTTTGCAGCATCGCATTACCTTCAGCCTGAGCTACGCATCCAGCAACTATGACTTTTAACTTTTTGTTCTTTCTTTTTAAATCAGAAAATTTTCCTATTTCTGAATAAACTTTTTCTGCAGCTTTTTCTCTAATATGACAAGTGTTTAATAGTATTGCATCAGCATCATTTGGGCTTTTTACTTGATTATGGGTTTTACTGACAGTCTCTAGCATCCTTTCGCTATCATATACATTCATTTGGCAACCAAAAGTTTTTATATATATGTTTTTTTTCAAGTTAATTATGAATGTTGTTGTTAATTATTTGATAATGAGTTTAAACCTTTTATTACTTGCTCTCTACTTTCCTCTGATATTATCTTCCTTGTAACTCCATGAGGAACAATAGTAGGGTGGAATTGCAACTTAGCTCCAATAGAACTATAGTTCAAAAGTCTCTTTAAATGAGTTATTAGACTCATTTCACCATACCAAGCTATATTCGGTCTCATTCTATTATCTATTGGCATACTGTTAATATGTGTATAACAAAGAGAAAAATTTTGCAATCCTAATGTAGGGTCATCTTCAAATATTTTAAATAAACTTGCCCTGAATTTTAGAACTCTTTTACCGTTGTTAGTAGTACCTTCTGGAAAAATTATTATCGCAAAATTAGAACTCAAATTTTTAGAAATTTTTTTCAAACTGTCCAATGCCTTGAAATTTCTTCTGTCAATAAATATTGAGTTTTGAAGACTTGCTAAAGTTCCAAATAAAAACCAGCCTTTTATTTCTGATTTAGCTACAAAACAGACTGGCAAAACCGAACCAAGAATAATGATATCTAAATAAGAGCAATGGTTGCCAATTAAAATAAGCGGCTTGCGCTCGCTAGGCTTTCCTTTGATAGACAGTCTAATACCCAAAATTTTTAATAAGAATTTATGAAAAATTAATGGAAGAAAAAACCTCAAGTTGCTCTTTACTAAAATTAATAAAAACTGAATTGGCACAATCAATAAAATCCAAGCCAATATGATTATAACTTTAATAAATAGTAACAATTTTTAATTTAAAAAAATTAGTTTCTGTCATAATGAAGTTTATACCTGCTAGCTATTTTTTTTGTAGGCAAAACTATACAAACATCGGTCGTATTAAAATCATAATCTATTACCGCACCATCCCCTATGAATGCACCAAGACGTATATACCCTTTTATTAAGGGTGGTATAAATGCTAAAAATTCTTTAAAACTGCACTTAATTATAGTTTCACTTTTCATATTAATAAATCTATCTTCTACAGCTTTGGGTCTAATATTATTAGGAGCAAGATAGTTTCTATACAAATAGTCAAATGCCACCTTATGTTCTTCTGGATCTATTCCTGGAAATGATGCACATCCAAACATTATTTCAATATCATACTTAACTACATATTGTGCTATAAACGACCAAAGCAATTGCATAGTAGAGCCGGTTCTATAATTTTTAGCTACGCAACTTCTTCCTAGTTCTAGGATATTACCTTTATAATTGATTAAAGAATTTATATCATACTCATTTGATGTATAGAAAAGCTTTTCTTCATTGTACTGTTTTCCCCTATTAAGCCTATAGGTTCCGATCACTTTTTCATTTACAGTACCTTTAATGTTATTATCAAAAACTAATATGTGGTCAAAGTGATGGTCAAAGTCATCAATATCTCTTCTAAGTTTATTTTGCTTGGCATTTGCATTGGCCTTCATTTCTTCATAAAAAATTTTGTATCTAAGTGCCTGAGCTGCATCAATCTCTAGGCTATTTTCTGCTAACCTAACTTCTAATGAACCCGACTTTAGATTAATAGGTAAAGTGTTAAAATTTTCAGCAACAGCCATGTTTCCTCTTAAATTAATTAATCAGTTTTAATTTTTTTACCAAATAATTCCAGCTTGTGGTCTACTAATGAATATCCTAGCTTTTTAGCTACTTTTTTTTGCAACTCTTCAATGTCATTGTCTACAAACTCAATAATATCACCAGTATCTATATCAATTAAATGATCATGATGTGCATCTGTTAATTCTTCATACCTTGCTCTTTTTCCACCAAGCTCAATTCTATTTAACACGTTATTTTCTTCAAATAACTTAATTGTTCTATAAACAGTTGCCAAGCTAATTCTATTGTCTATTTTATTAGCCCTTATAAAAACCTCATTTGCATCCGGATGATCGCTAGCATCAGTAATCACTTGAGCTATAACTTTCCTCTGATGAGTTAACTTAATACCTTTGTGTAAAAATGAATCTACTATCCTTGAAATTTGTTTATTTTTTTCAATCATTTCGGATAATTATACTATATTATTAATTATTATCTATTATAAATTTTAAATATATGTTTTTAGACCTAACAAAGTATAAATGTCCAATTACCTTCGTAAAAGCGAAAATAGCTTTAGAAAAACTAAAAAATAAGGACACTTTAGTAATTAAAATTAACGAGGGTGAAGACCTAAACAATATGCCAGAGAGTTTAAAAGAAATAGGTTTTAAAATAATTAAAAAAAAAAGGTTAGAGAAGAATATTGCTGAAATAACTATTATGCATATTAACTAAAAGATTTTTCCATTATATATGCATCTGAAAAACCTTCACTATTATTATAATAATTTTTTCTTTTACTAATTTTCTTAAATCCTAACTTTTCATACATGCTTACGGCAGCTATATTCTTTTCAGAAACTTCTAAAAGAATTCTAAGTACTTTATCTTTCTTAGCTAAGTTTATTAATTTTGTTAAAAGCAGAGTACCAATTCCTGTTCTTCTTTTATTTATATCCGTTGCTAAAGTCAATACTTCATACTCATCTAAAGTTTTTCTAGCAATTAAATATCCATCTAGAGGCCTATTCAATGATATGAAAAAAACATCTTTTTCTGAAAACAGCTTAAAAAAAAAACTCTCACTCCACTTGTTAGTATTATTTTCTTTAACCGAAAGGTATTTTTTATAAATTTTTTCTATTCTATTTTTTTTTCGCATAATGCTCTTTTACATATATTGGCATAGGTTCTTCAAATTTAATTTTTTTAAAGTTTTCTTTTATTTTATTTACTAATTTAAAATATCCATTTTTTTCAGGTAAACAAAAAAAATAATTTTTGAACTTAAATGTGTTAATAAAATGCCCTACAAAAAAAATATTCTTGTTATGCTTTTCAGATATAAGTTCTTGACTTGTTATTAAATAGTTTTTTTTCTTTGGTTTGTTTTTAATAATTTCTTTTTTAAAAAACTCGTTACCTGGTCCTTTAATAAGAACTCCTATATTTTTACTTATAAAATTTTCTTTATTTATTAAAAATTGACTGTAAATACTATCAAAGTTTGAAAAACCTAATATTTTAGCTCCCGTACAAACAGCTATGGCTTTAGCTGCTGATATTCCTATTCGTATTCCTGTAAAAGACCCTGGCCCTAAGGATACTAAAATTAAATCAATTTCGTTGAATTTCAAACCAGCTTTAATCATTACCTGATCAATTATCATATTTAATTCTTGCTCTATACTTCTTGACGAATTGCTGCTTTTTGAAAAAATTTGATTATTTTTTAGAATAGTAATAAAAATTCTACCTAGAGAGGTTTCAATGGTTATGATGTTTTTATTTTTCATAATCTACATTATGCGATAGTAATATAATTATGACATTAATAGATATAAAAAAATATGATTTTGATATTGAAATTGAACTAAGATACGCAAATACCAATAACATTACTGGTAAAAAAATATTTTTAGAAGAAAAATGCTTATTAGTTAAAGAAGCTGCTGATAAACTGTTTCTTGCTTCTAAAATTGCAAAGGACTTTAATTGTAAATTAAAAATTTTTGATGCATATAGACCTAAATATGTTCAGGAAACATTATGGAACTTCTCTCCTAACGCAGACTTTTTAACTGACCCAGCTAAAGGCTCTCCTCACACAAGAGGTATTGCAGTAGATTTAACATTAATAAAAAATATGAAAGAATTAGAAATGGGTACCGATTTTGATGATTTTACTGAAAAAGCATTTCATCTTTCTAAAAATGTTCCTTTAAAAATCAGAAAAAATCGTTCCTTACTTCTTTCTATAATGACATTAGCTGGGTTTGATTTTTACCAAAAGGAGTGGTGGCATTATCAGCTTTTTAAACCAAAAAAATATCCTCTAATAAATAAAATAACTTAGTTTGATAGTTCTATTACTTCTTTTACTTCTGGTATGTAGTGTTTTAGCATATTTTCTATTCCCATTTTCAGTGTAGCAGTTGAGGAAGGACACCCCGAACAACTTCCTTTCAGCTCTAAGGAAACAACCCCATCTTTAAAACTATGAAAAGTTATATCTCCTCCATGGCTAGCTACTACTGGCTTAACTTTCGTTTCTAATAAATTTATTATTTCTTTCTCTACAGGAGTATCTGCAGAGTCGCTTTCTATATTATTTTGTTTTTTTTCAAAAACTTTATCATTTTTTTGTAAAGCTGATCCTATTTTAGCTGACAGCATAGTCTTTAAAACAGCCCAATCTTCTTTTTCGCTTTTTGAAACTGAGATAAACTCAGCGTTTAGTAGAACACTATTTATACCATTTATTGAAAATATAGTCTTTAGCAAATAAGAGTCAGCATAATCATCAGAAATCTTATACAACTTGGTTCCTTTAAAGTTTAATTTTTCCTCTGGAATAAACTTTATAGTATTAGGGTTAGGTGTTTCTTCAATTCTTAAAAACATGATTATTTATTTTTATCAGGAACAATGATTATTGGCAAGTTTAAGTTTTTTCTAAAGCTTCCAGTTAATGAGTTAATTATTTTATTAGTATCATTTCCCTCCATGGCCAAACCTAAGATTAGGTTTTTAATTTTATACCTTTTATTTCTTAAAACCTTCAAGATAGTTTCCACTCTATCCCCGCGCTTAACCATTGTTTTTATATTTAATTTGTAATTATTTTTTATTTCATCTAAATACATATCTAATAGCTCTTTGGCTTTTGACTTCTGTTCCTCTTGCATTATAGTCTCGACTCCTTTCCAATGTCTAAAATTTGCTACCTCTATTATGTATAATAATATCAAATTAACCTTTTGTTTTTGAGCACAGATACAAGCATACTCTAAAGCCGAACTAAACTCATTCGACTCATCTACGCATACTAAAAAATATTCATTATTTTTTTCTTTACCAAAATTTTTAGGCATTTATCTTCCTTATACCTTCATTAACCAAAAAACCAAATAGCATTGCTGCCATAACTGCAAATATACCATAGAGTAATCCATTTTCTGTTGCAAATAAGTATACTTTTTCTCCTAACCCAGACTTCGAAACATTAATGAAAGATCTCTTTGAACCTATAACACTATCATCTTTTAATAATAGAGTATCCACTATGTAAACTCCCTCTGCTATATCAGAAGGAAAGGAAATTTCCGTTTTAAATAAATGTTCGTCAATAATTTCTATAATACCATTTTTAGAAAAATAGTTTTCCTTTTTTTTCATACTATCTATTATACCATTTCTCCATTTTGCTCTCTCTATTTCTTCAACTTCCTCAGCTCCTTCAAACCTCAAGTTTTCTAGCCCTATTTGGTTAATCTTTAAAAAAGAATCATTTTTTATCTGATTTAGTGGTCTACTTGTGGCCACAAAATAGTATGAAGGAACATCTGCAAAAATTCGTGAGCTCGAGTTGATCCAAAACCAAATTTTTTTTTCTTTTTTAAATACTTTTATTTTTTTTCTAGGCCCTGTTACTATAATTACCAAGTCTCCTTTTATATCAATTGCACCAAAATATGAAAGTTTCTTGCCAGTAAAACCAACGTCAATATCTATATTATTATCTAGAAACTCGGCAATTAAGTTTTGTTTACCATAACAGGTATTACAAAAAAAATTTAAATATAAAAAAATAATAATAAGTAATTTCATCTTAAGAACTCTAATACATAAAGAAGGTTTGGGTTAACAAGTAGTTTTGAAAATAAAAATACACAAAGTGAAAATATTAAAATTCCTAGCAACATTCTTATAACTTCTCCAGATATTTTTTGTACTAAAAATGCACCTGCCTGAACTCCAAAAACTCCACCAAACAACAAAAGCCCAGATAAAATTACATCAACCGTTTGATTTACATGTGCATGCATTATTGTAGAAACTATTGAAACAAAAAGTACTTGCATTAAAGAAGTTCCTATTACTACCTGCGTAGACATTCCCAAGACATAAATCATTGCAGGAACCAAAATAAATCCTCCACCAACACCTAAAATGGCCGCAAGAATTCCTATAAAAAAACTAATAACAAAAGGAGGAATTACACTTATATAAAGTTTTGAACGCCTAAACTTTATTCTAAATGGTAATCCATGAAACCATCCATGATCATGAAGTTTTATTAAGTTTCCTAACGCTTTGTTTTTTTTTGTTTTTAAACTTTCGTATAGCATATAGATACCAAGTATTCCTAAAAAAAATATATAGGCCACAGCTATTACTTCTTCTAATCTTCCAATTAAAGACAAATACTTAAAAAGATAAACTCCTAAAACAGAACCTATACCTCCTCCAAAGATCATTATAGACCCCATTCTAATGTCAACGTACTTTCTTCTAAAATAATTTAGAAAACCAGTTAAGGAGGATCCAACTATATGATTTGCTTCACTACCAACTGCTACAGCAGGTGGAATACCACTAACTATAAGTATCGGAGTAGTTAAAAAGCCACCTCCAACACCAAACATTCCAGATAATATTCCTGCTAAAAAACCTATTGTTAGCAAAAAAAATAAGTTTTGTGAAGTCTCGGCTATAGGTAAGTAAATTTCCAAATTAAATTCTTCTTATTAATTAAATCCTATAATATTTTTTATTTCTAATAAATTCTTTTTAGAATCTTCTTCTGCGATTTCTGCTCCTTCAAGTAAAATTGATTCTAGGTATTTTTTATCAGAAATCATTTTTTTTATTTCCATTCCAATAGGAGTGATTTTACTTATTAAGCTATCTGTTAAAGCATCTTTCAGATCGCTAAAATTTTTACCACTAAATGTTTTAACTGCTTCTTTTTTTGACAAATTTTCGACCCCACAGAAGATATTTAATAAATTTACTGCTTCTGGTCTTTGAATACTAATATTTGAATTAAACTCTCCACTAGAATCAATAGCTTCCAAGCCCATTATAGTTTCACTGTCAGTTTTTGCCTTTTTAATTTTGTTTTTTATTGTATCTTTATCATCTAGTAAATTTATTCTAGAAAACTCCGACTCATCTGACTTAGACATTTTATTTTTTCCGTTTCTTAAACTCATTACTCTAGTTGCACTCCCAAAGATTAATGGTTCTATCTCTGGAAAAAAATTGACTTCATAATCATGATTAAATTTATTTGCAATATCTCTCGCTAATTCTAAATGCTGTTTCTGATCATCGCCTACTGGTACTAAATTTGACTTATATGATAAAATATCGGAGGCCATTAATACTGGATAAGCATATAAACCTACTGAAGCTTTTTCTTTATTTTTTCCTGCCTTCTCCTTAAATTGAGTCATTCTATTAAGCCATCCTATTCTACATACGCAATTTAAAATCCATGCAAGTTCAGCATGCGACGAAACTCTTGATTGATTAAAGATAATACTTTTTTTAGGATCAATTCCCGCTGCTATAAAAGAAGCTGCTGTTTCCAAGGTTTCTTTCTTCAATTGCAATGGGTTTTGCCATACTGTTATTGCATGCAAATCAACTACGCAGTAATAAGCTTTAGAAATATTTTCTCTTTTTTGAATTTTTACAAAGTTTTGTATTGCGCCCAAATAGTTTCCTATATGAAGGTTTCCTGTTGGTTGAACTCCTGAGAAAATTCTATCCAATTAATACTCCTTAAAAAACTTATTTAATTTCTTTCTACTTAAGTCTTTTATACTAAGAATTCTAAAAATTATACAAAATAAAATAAAAGTAGTAACTGATAAAATAATTAAATAAGACAATAATAGAATCTTTTTAAAAAAGGTAGAAGTGTCTACTAAATCAAAAAAAAGAATAAAGTACTCTAAAAAACTTACTACATTAAGCGATGCTATAAATACTATAATAAGTTTAATTATTTTTTTAAGAAAGGAAAAATTCATCCTCCAATATCCTTTGAAATGTATAAAGATGTAAAGCACAAAAGCATTTATCCAACTAGCCAAACTTAAAGCTAAAGCTATCCCAAGGTGTCCAAAATCTTTAATGAAAAAAAATATTCCTATTATATTTAATATCATAGAAAAAAATGAAACTCTAAAGGGCGTTTTTGTATCTTGGTGAGAAAAGAAAATTGTAGAAAAAATTTTTATTAATCCAAAGGCTGGCAAGCCATATGCGTACATAACAATTGCAGCACTTGTTGCCTTAACGTCGCCATAGCCAAATTGGCCTCTTTTAAATAGAATATCTACAATTAAATCAGATAAAATAAATAAACCTATGCAGCTTAACAATGAAACAGCCAGAATTATTTCTATAGATTTTTCAATCTTACTATTCATATTATTAAGATTTTTTTGTACATTGGGACTTGAAAGGCTTGTTAATAAAATAGTAGAAATAGTGATAATAAAAATTCCTAATGGCAACTGAACAATCCTATCAGCGTAATAAAGCCAAGAGATAGCCCCTGGTATTGACGCGGCAAATATAACTCCAACAAATTGATTAATTTGAACCACCCCTCCTGCCAATAAATTTGGAAATAAAAGTCTAAAAAATTTTTTTACATGTTTGGATATTTTTGGCTTTGATAATATTAAACTAATATTTAATTGCCTTATCCTGATATAAATAAAAACAAATTGGAAGAATCCTGCTATTGTTACAGATAATGCCAACACCTTAGTTATGTCTAGAAACTTGTAAAAAGAAAATACCATTCCCAAAACCATAAATAAATTCAAAACTATTGGTAAAAATGCCCACATCAAAAAATATTTTTTTGCATTTAAAATTGCTCCAAGGAAAGAGCTTGTAGATATAAATAATAAGTAAGGAAACATTATAGAAGCTAGATATGCTGTTTTGTTTTGCATTTCGTCACTAAAACTAGGGGCTAAAATTTTTACTAAATCATACATTACTAATTCGGCTATTACGCAAACAATTATTAAACCAGCAAGTAAAAATATGAAAAGACTTCCACTAAATTTTTGTGCTTCTATTTTATTTTTATTATCTATCGACAAATAAATTGGAATAAAGGCATTATTTATAGCACCTTCTGCAAATAATCTTCTAAAAAAATTAGGTATCCTAAAAGCTAGCAAAAAACTATCTGCTAAAGGTGTGGCGCCTAACAGAAAAGCAAAAAAAAAGTCTCTTACATAACCAATAACCCTGCTAAAAAAAGTTAAAAGACTCATCAGGCTGAAAGATCTAAAAAAGTTATGTTTTTTACTCATTATCTACTTCCTCTATTTTTTTTTGAATTTCATAAAGTTTTTGTAAAGCTTCGTTAGGGCTGATATTATTGAGGTCTATAGATTTAATTGAACTAGATAACTCTTCTAAATGACTAAAGTCATTTTCCTTTTTTTTGTTGAAGCCAATCCGAAGTTGTTCAGAAGAATTAAAATAACTGTAATCTTTTTTTTCTAATTTTAATAATATGTTAAAAGCTAAATCAGTTACCTCTTTTGGCAGGCCTGCCATTTTTCCAACCTGAATACCATAAGAGCTTTCAGCTAATCCTTGGATTATTTCGTATAAGAAAATAAGCTCTCCTTTCCATTCTTTCACCCTAAATGTATTTAACTCTAAACCTTTAAATTTGTTTTCTAAATTAGCTAATTCATTATAGTGAGTTGCAAATAAAACTTTACATTTTATTTTTTCTAAGAGAAATTCACTAGTTGCCCATGCAATAGATATCCCGTCAAAAGTCGATGTACCTCTTCCTATCTCATCTAATATTACTAAAGATCTATTAGTAGCTGAGTTTAAAATATTTGATGTTTCCAACATTTCTACCATAAAAGTTGAATTTCCTTTTGCAAGTTCATCCCCTGAACCTACTCTGCAAAAAAGTTTATCACAAAGCCCTAATGCAACTTCTTTTGCCGGGCAGAAGCCTCCTGCTTGAGCCATTATTAAAATTATTGCATTTTGTCTTAAGTATGTTGACTTTCCTGACATATTTGGGCCAGTTATTAATTTAAAAAACTTATTATCCTTGTCTTGTAAAATGCAAGAATTTGATATAAATTTTTCAGAATGTGACTTTTCTACAGAAGGATGACGACCCTCAATGACAGTAAAGTCTCTGCTTTTAAGAAGGGTGGGTCTGACTGCTTTATATTTAATAGAATAATTTGACCAACTTTGAGCAACATCAATTCTGGATATTATGTCACTAACCAAAATAATTAAACCTGCATAAGATTCTATTTTACTAAGTAATTTATTATAAATATCATTTTCTTTTTTTATAAATAAGAAATTTGCATTTAAAATTTTTTCTGATACTTCAATTAACTCTTGGGTAGTATACCTAAAAGAATTTTTTAAAGTTTGTCTGTGTATATACTTTTGATTTTCGTTATTTAAAAGTTTATGATTAACTCCAGATAAATCTATAAAATATCCTAAAAAATTATTGTACTTTATTTTTAGTCCATTAATCCCTGTTTGTAGTTTTTCTTTTTTTTCTATTTCTAAAATTAATGATTTGCTATCATCTCTCAACTTTCTTATTTTATCTAACTCAACATCATAGCCTTCTCTAATAAAGTTACCTTCTTTATTTTGGATGGGAATGTTTTCCTTTAATGCTTCTTTTAATTCTTTAATAAGATTAATAAGGTTTTTATTTTTATATATTTTTTCTGTTAAGGAATAAAAAGCATCTTCAAACCTTTTTTCTTTTGAACTCACTAAAATATCTCTTATCAAATCATTAATTTCAATAAGTCCTTGTACAATACTTAAAAGATCTCTTGGACCACCTCTTCTCAAAGAAAGTCTATTAAATGCCCTTGCAATGTCAGGTACTTTTGTAAGCCTTTCCTTCAAACTTAAATTGATAAAATTATAATTATCGAAAAAAAACTCTGCTAAATTTAATCTATCATTAATTTTTTCAAGAGAGTAAAGAGGGTTTTCCAAATCATTACATAACTTTCTTTTTCCAGCAGAAGTATAAGTATAATCAACACTATGTAAAAGTGAGCCTGCTTTTTCTCCATTAAGAGTTTTAATGATTTCTAGATTTCTTTTTGAAGCGTTATCTATTTCTAAAAAATTATTTTCCCTTATCTTCTGTGGGATTTTTAAGTGGGGATTTTTGCCATTTTGTGTAAAAGAAATATACTCCATTACAAGATACAAGGATAAGATTTCATTGTTTGAAAAATCATCAACTTTAAACTTTTCTTCTTTCTTGTAAAAATCAATAACTACATTTTTTATTGAATTTAAATCTTTTTTATCTAAATCAAAAAAGGTTACAGGAAAACTCTTGGGTATTAGTTTCAAACTATTTTCATCAAAAAGTTGCTTGGAAATTAAAATTTCTGACGGAGATTTATTTAAACAAACTTGCTGAAGCTCATTCATGTCTTTACAGGTTTTGCATGCTATTTCTCCAGTAGATATATCTACCCAAGCAGCAGAATAATTCTGCTCTGATGCAATTATACCCATCAAAAAATTACTTCCTAACTCTCCTAACTCTATTTCTTCAGTAAGAGTCCCCGGTGTAGCTACCCTTACAACTTTTCTTTCTATAATTGCTTTGTATCCTCTTTTTTTGCTTTCAGCAGGAGTTTCTGTTTGCTCACAAATTGCTACTTTATAGCCTGCTCTAAGAAGTTTAGATAAATAGTTTTCTCCTTGGTGGAAAGGCACTCCACACATTGGAATATCTTTTCCATCGGCTTGTCCCCTTTTAGTTAGAGTAATCCCTAAAACCTTTGAAGATACTTCAGCATCTTCAAAAAAAAGTTCATAAAAGTCTCCTAGTCTAAAAAAAACCAAACAATCATTATATTTGTCTTTGATATCTAAATATTGTCTTAATAAAGGTGTTAGTTTTCCTGACATAATTACTATTTATCTTTACCCTAATTTAAAAAAATACTATATTAAAAGTGTAATAAATAAAATGGCTGATTTAACTTCAAGATTTAATATCACAAAAAAAGATGCACTGGACTTTCATAAAAATAAAAAGCCAGGCAAATTATCTATTGCTCCTTCTAAACCATTATCAACTGCACGAGACTTATCTTTAGCTTACTCACCTGGGGTTGCAATACCTTGTTTAGAGATCCAAAAAAATCCAGACAGTGCTTATGATTACACTGCTAAAGGAAATATGGTTGCCATCATATCAAACGGAACAGCAGTTTTAGGGTTAGGAAATTTAGGAGCTCTTGCTTCAAAACCTGTTATGGAAGGTAAGGCAGTATTATTTAAAAGGTTTGCTGATATTGATGGTATTGATATTGAGGTAGACACAGAAGATGTAGAAGAATTTTGTAATTGTGTAAGACACTTGGGAAAGTCTTGGGGTGGTATCAATTTAGAAGATATTAAAGCGCCTGAATGTTTTATGATTGAACAAAAACTTTCAGAGTTGCTTGATATTCCAGTTTTTCATGATGACCAACATGGTACTGCAATAGTTGCAACTGCGGGGTTGCTTAATGCACTATCTATTACAGGTAGAAATATCAAGGATTTTAAAATGGTTGTGAATGGTGCCGGAGCTGCAGGTATTGCCTGTGTTGAACTTTTAAAATCTATGGGTATGCCTTCTGGCAACGCTATTATGTGTGACAGAAAAGGTGTGATTTCAAAAAATAGGGAAAACTTAGATCAGTGGAAATCTGCACATGCTGTAGACACCGATTGCAAAACTTTAGAAGACGCTCTCAAAGGTGCTGATGTGGCTTTTGGATTATCAGTTAAAGGTGCCTTTACTAAAGATATGATGAAAAGCATGGCCAAAAATCCAATTATTTTTGCTATGGCTAATCCCGACCCAGAAATTAGTCCAGAAGAACTTATGGAAGTTAGGCCTGACGCAATAATTGCCACAGGTCGATCTGATTATCCTAATCAAGTTAATAATGTACTAGGATTTCCCTATATTTTTAGAGGAGCTCTTGATGTACGAGCAACTGCTATTAACATTGATATGAAAGTTGCAGCTACTAAAGCATTAGCTGATCTTGCTAAACAAGATGTACCCGATGAAGTTTCGACTGCTTACTCAGGGCAACAACTTCAATTTGGAAAAGACTACATCATACCAAAACCATTTGATCCAAGGTTATTGACTTCCATACCTCCTGCAGTAGCTCAAGCAGCGGTAAAGTCAGGTGTAGCTGGAAAACCTATTACAGATGAATTAGGGTATCGAAGGAAGCTTGCAGCTAGATTAGATAGAACTGCAACTTTAATTCAAAAAGTTGCTGATACTGTTATAGCTTCTCCAAAAAAAATTGTTTTTGCTGAAGGAGAACAAGAAACTGTCATTAGGGCTGCAGTTCAATTTTATAAAGAAGGATATGGACAACCTATTCTTGTTGGAAGAGAAGATGTTGTAAAAGAGACTATGAAGAAAATTGGGATTAATCAGTCTGATGGACTAGAAATAATCAATGCTAAGCTTTCAAACAAAAACCACGATTATTTTGATTTTTTATATAATAAGCTAAGTAGAAAGGGATATTTAGAAAGAGATTGTCAAAGACTTGTAAACCAAGACAGAAATATATTTGCAGCATGTATGGTAGCAAATGGTGACGCTGATGGTATGGTAACGGGATCAACAAGAAACTACTTTGTGGCTTATGATGATATTACGAAAGTAATAGACCCTGCTCCAAATTCTAGAATCTTTGGACTTTCTATTCTTATGTTTGAAGGAAGAACTCTATTTATTGCTGATACCACGGTACATTATAGTCCCTCTAGTGAAGAACTAGCTGATATAGCATGTCAAACTGCAACTGTAGCAAAAAAATTAGGCCATTCTCCTAGAGTAGCACTTTTATCTTTTGCGAACTTTGGAAACCCTGCATTAAAAGGAACAGAAAGAGTTCACTCTGCTATTGAAGTTCTAAATAATCGAAAAGTTGACTTTGAGTATGACGGAGAGATGACTGTCGATGTTGCTTTAAATCAACAATTATTGTCTTACTATCCATTTAGCAGGCTATCCAAACCAGCAAATATATTAATTATGCCTGGGTTACATTCAGCTAGTATAGCTTCTAGACTTTTAGGAGAAGTAGGAGCTGGAAAAAAGATAGGGCCCTTATTAACTGGTTTATCAGACTCCGCTCAAATTGTTAGAGTAGGAGCTAACGTATCTGAAGTAGTAACAATGGCACTTTTTGCAGCTTATAGTTATGATACTCCTGAAAAATCTTTAACTGATACAAAAAAAGAAAAATTGGAAAAAAAAGCATAATTGTTTAAAGCAAAATACCTAATAATAATTTTATTTTTCTTTCTTTTATATGCTTTAGCAGCCCTATTATATTTAAGCGGAAAGTATGAGTCTGCAACAATCATAATAATTTCAACTTCTATATTATTTTTTTTGCAAACTTTGAGAATGTATTTTTTTTTCAAGCATCTAATAGAGTATTTTGCTAAAGATAATATTTATATACAGCCAACTCTTTATAACTTTTTTTTAAATCCCAGAAACGAAATTTTACGAATTAAGGCTTCCCTGGAAAGAAAAAATCAATTATTAAATTCTGAATTGCAAGAGGCAAAGAATAACTATTCAAAACTGATAGACTCAATACCTCTTCCAATAATTATAATGAATGAAAAAAAATTTGTTTTATTTGCAAATGAATTTGCAAAAAAAGCTTTCTCTAAAGAACTAGAAAAATCTTTTCTTTATGCGCACTTCAGAAATTTTGATATAACGGATGATATCCTCAAAGAGGAAATCAATAGTAAAGAATTTCAATTTAATAATGAAATAGAAGACAAAAATATTACTTATAAAGTTTTATTACAATCCTTATTTTCAGAAGAAAGCAATTCTTCAACTTTTTTATTAATTTTTATTGACCAAAGTCAAATAGCAAAATCTCTAAGGGAAAAAAATGATTTTTTAGCTAATGCAAGCCATGAGCTTAAAACCCCTATAACAAATATAATTGGAATATCTGAAATAATTAATCACGACCCCGAAGCGGTAAAAAAAAATAAAAACTTTCCTGAACATTTGCTTAACAATTCTTTGAGGCTAAAAAAATTAATTGAATCTTTTTTAGATCTTTCCAGAGTTGAAATGAATAAAGATTTAGCAGTAAATCAAAGTATTAACTTTAATAAATTTATTTCAGAGTTTATAAAAAAATATGTTTTTAACAATGAAAAAAAGAATATAAAATTAGAAAATAATATCAGTAAAAGAACTATCTTAATAGCAAACTCATGGGAGTTAGAACTTTTATTAAATAACTTATTAGATAACTGTTTCAAGTATTCTTCAAGTAAAGTTTCAGTTCTTATTAATGAGGATAAAGAATATATAAATATTTTAGTCAAAGATAATGGAATAGGAATTTCTGAATTTGATTTAGAAAAAATTAAAGAAAGATTCTATAGAGGAAAAGGAAGTCAAAATATAAAAGGAACTGGATTAGGACTTTCTATCGTAGATGAAATAATTGCCAACCACAAAGGGAAGCTTAAAATAGATAGTGAAGAAAAGAAGGGCGCCTCTGTAAGTTTTACTTTAAAAAAAACTCCCTAAGCAATACTCAGGGAGCTTCATTATTTTATCAACATTTTACGGGAGAACTGTTGATATCTTTTTTTTCAAACTAAGTGTATTACCAGTTTGTTTGAAATCTAATACCCAATGCCTTTATATCTTGGGTTGTAGTATCTTCTAGGGTAACTCCATTATAAGATTCACCTATAGTATAGCCAGAAAGTTCTCCAATACCATCAGAGTCAATTGTAGCTAGTATATAATTAAACATGATCCTATTATTATTTGTAAGTTGCCAATTATAGCCAAAGGTATGAGTATGCATTTGTCCTTGAGAGTCATATCCATTACACATAGTACTTAAACTAGAGTTATTGAACCTGTAACCTATTTCGTGAACTCCTGCTCCACCTTTATTTACTGGATCTTTGACTTTTGGTCTTTTCCAGCCCCCTTTCTTAATTGTATATCTTCTTTTACCATTTATAGTAGCACCTAGCTCGTAATAGCCCATATTTGTTTCTACAGAAGAACAATTATCTCCTGCATTAGCTCCAAATTTACCTGCACCATCTCTTTCCATTGCTCCCCAGATCCATTCACCTGCGGCCCAAAAATTGTCATAAAGTAGAGCTATTTCACCACCGTAATGTTCCATTCCAGTAATGTCTCCTAAATCGTCTCCTACATCTGCATCTAATGGTTTCTCATCAAAAACATTTAATCCTATTCTGTAAGACCATTCAGGGTCAACATCGTTTCGATCAACATCTGTATAATCATACCATGCTCCTAAATGCAAAACTTGAGATTTACTAAAACTTGGAGCATACACTACTCTTCCAGTATACCCAAATCTCTCGTCATAATCATCTGTATCAGCAAGGTCTGTTCCTCCATGAAGAGCAGTTTCAATTAAATAATTTGCTGTTTTGTCCCAATGTCTTAATTGAACAGACATTTGTTTTGGTCCTATTGAAGAATCTGTCATAATATCAACTGCAGGAGCTCTTTCAATGAAAGGCAAATCATTTGAAGAAGTGGATTCTGCGAATGATAATGGTATTTTCTGTTTTCCAAGTGAGATTGTTGTAGATTTACCTAACTTGTAACCCATATATACTTCATCTACACTTGTCTGATCTTCATTGTCGTCTATCGTTTTAGCTGATGCCCCCCAATCTACTGAAGCTTTATAATAAAATCCATCTGCATATTTACCACTCATAGCCAATCTTAATCTTCTGAAGTTTGTTCCGTCAGCTACACAATTACCACCGCCAGCAGAATCACTTGCTGCTTCACAGGTCAATAAAGTATCTGCATCATGCAATCCTACATCAAAGTGTATTCTACCTCCGAATTTTACTTCATTTTTTCCTGACTTTATTTTAAGGCCTGGCCCAACTTTAATGGTTGGCACATCTTTAGTCTTTTTCTCCATACCTTTAATTTTAATTAGAGCATCTTGCACCTGTGACTCAATGTTATCTAATCGATCACTATGAGCATCTGCTCTTGATAAATTTGTTAGACTTAATGTCATTAACACTAGAGTCAAACATAAAATAATTTTATTAAATAAATTCATTCTATTTCCTTTTTTAGTTAAAATTAATTGATTCATACTTTCGATTTATTACAAATTTATTACGATATTTTTTTATATTTAGTTAATTTCTATA
>CACEBX010000005.1 GCA_902557845.1 Rhodospirillaceae bacterium
GCTCCCAATTTTAGGAATAAAAATTAATAACCTTTTAAAACAGTCAGAAACTAGAAATAGAAAAATAGTAAAATTATCTTCTTTTTACGTAAGCCTCGGCATAATTTCAATGTTCTTACTTTTTTGTTTAACGGCCATCTTGCTAAGAGCAATCGGAATAAACCTTGGATGGGGAATGCAATTTCAAAGTCCTATTTTTCTAATTTTTTTAATTATTTTATTACTTTTATTTTCTATAATTGCCTTTGATTTAATTAAAATTAATTTTTTACAAAAGTATATGAAAATAAGCTTTTTAGAAAATCAAGTTTTAAAAAACAATATTTTTATTAGTAATTTTTTCACAGGTATTTTAAGTACATTATTAGCTACCCCTTGTACAGCACCCCTAGTCGGAACTGCTATATCCTTCGCATTATCTCAAAGCTATGGACTTTCTATTATAATTTTTTTATTAATGGGACTAGGAAAGTCTGTGCCTTATATTATTTTTATATTTAGACCTAGTATTCTTTGGCACCTTCCTAAGTCAGGAGTTTGGACTAAATATTTTAAGGCTTTTACAGGAGTTCTTTTAATAATATCTTTAATTTGGTTAAGCAGTCTATTAATAAAGCATTATCCTGGATATCAATTAAATGAGTCTGCAGCCTATAATTCCAAAGGCAAATGGCAAGAATTTAATAAAGATAAATTAACTTATTATATAAATAATAAAGAGAAGGTTTTTATTGATGTTACAGCAGATTGGTGTCTAAATTGTAAAGTAAATAAGAAGTTAGTATTAGAAAATAAAGAGGTGCTAGAAGTTTTTAAAAAAAATAATATTAAGTTAATGAGAGCAGACTGGACATTTCCCGATAAAAATATCCTTGATTTCTTACAATCTTACAACAAATATGGAATACCTTTTAATATATTTTTTTCAGAAAAAAATAAAAATGGTTTTATTTTTAACGAGATTTTGAATAAAACTCAATTAATTAAAATACTTTCAGACTAATCACAGATTAGATATTTTTAAATCTATTGCTTTGTTAGCAAGCATATCAGCTTTTTCATTACCAAAATTACCGTCATGTGCTTTTACCCAATACCATTTTATATTATGATAGTTATTTAAAAAATCTAATTCTTTCCAGAGGTCAACATTTTTAACTAATTTTTTTTGTTTATTATTCCAATTATTTTTTTTCCAAGCGTTTATCCATAAAGTTATACCTTGTTTTAAATAATTACTATCCGTATAAACTTCCAAATATTCCTTATCTTGAAAAAGCTTAAGTGCTTGAATGGAGGCAGTTAATTCCATACGGTTATTTGTGGTACTTATTTCATACCCAAAAATTTCTTTTTTTGAAGAATTATTTAAAATGATATAGGCTCCCCAACCGCCTTCTCCTGGGTTTCCTTTGCAGGCTCCATCTGTATATATAGTTATAACTTCTTTTTTTTCTTGTTCCATATTGCTAAATTACATATCTCTAGTTTATAATATAATATATATTAAATTTAAAAAGGAAAAGAAATGAGACTAAATTATTATGCAGGATTAGCAATAATTCTTTTCTTTTTTTCTTCATGTTCTAATTTTAATAATATATTTAATGATGAAAAAAAGGTAGATATATCCGAAAAAAACTCTAATTTAGCAAAAACTTGTCCTGATTATTATATACCAGAAGAAACTAAATATTTACTTAACAAAACAAAAGAGAAAGTTCTTAAAATAAGTGGAGTCAAACTTACTTGTAAAATAGTTAAAACTACAAAAGAAAAAAAAAATGATAAAATAGTTATAAATCAAACTATTTATTATCAGGTTTTAAAGAAAAAAATTAGACTTAGTAAAAATAATAACTATGTTTATATAGCTTTAGTAGATAAAAAAAATAATAATATAAATGCCAAAATTTTATCAAAAATTAATCTAGGATCTTATAAAGAAATTAAAGGCAACATATACTTTAAAAATGATAATACTTTTCAAATTAGTAATAATGAAAAAAATAAAAACCTTACTTTTTACTATGGTTTTCAAAAATAATTACTTACAATATTTAATATGAGAGCATTAGTTATAGGAGCAGGTATATCCGGTGTAACCTCTGCATATTTCTTATCACAAAATAATATAGATGTTACATTAGTTGAAAGCAGAAGGTACCCTGCAATGGCAACTAGCTATGCAAATGGAGGTCAACTATCTGCTAGTAATGCAGAAGCATGGAATAGCTGGTATAATGTAAAAACAGGATTAAATTCATTTTTTAGTAGTAGTCATTCTTCTGTAATAGTTAACCCTACTCCTTCTGTTAGAAAACTATTGTGGTTTTTTAAATTTATTCAAAATATTAAAAATAGTGAAACTATAACTTTTAATATATGCAAAATGGCTGTAAAAAGTATTAAACTTTATGATGAGATAGCTAAAAGAGAAAGCTTAGAATTTAATAAATTAGATAAGGGAATTATTCATCTATATATGAATGAAAAGCATACAGAGAATGCAGAGCATATAAATAAAATTTATAATAAAGCAGGTCTAAAAAGGTTTCAAATTACTCATGAAGAACTTTATAAGTTGGAACCAGCTTTAAAAAATAAAAAATTAAATAGTATTTTTTATACTCCTAGTGATAAAAGTGGCGATATTCATAAATTTTGTAGAGACTTAACGGAAAAAATGATTAAAAAAGGAAAATTAAAGCTATTAAATTATAATGTAGATAACCTAAAAGAACTTTCAGAACAATATGATTTAATTATAATTTGTGCAGGAGTTTATTCTAGGTTTTTGGCAAAAACAATAGGGGATTACCTAAATATTTATCCAGTAAAGGGATATTCAATTACTATAAATAACCCTGGTTACAACACACCTACTGTTAGTTTGTTAGATGATTTTAAGAAAATAGTTACATCTAGATTGGGTAATGATAGACTAAGAGTTGCAGGTTTTGCAGAGTTTAATGGCTATAATTTAGATATTATACAGAGCAGAATAAGGCCACTTATAAAGTGGTGTACTGAAATGTTTCCTAACATTAATACAAATGATATTAAGCCATGGGCAGGTCTTAGACCAATGACTCCAAACATGCTTCCAATAGTTAAAAAGAGTAAAAACAACTCTAAAGTTTGGTATAATACCGGACATGGACATCTAGGATGGACCCTAAGTGCTTATACTGCTAAAGAGATAGTTGATAAGATTATTAAAAGCTATTAGTTTAATATTTTTTTAGTTTGCTCAATGGAGTCTTGCATAATTACATGCTGATTACTGTCACTAATTTTATCTCTTAAAACTGTTTCAGCAATAGAGGATGCTTTAGAAACAATATCTAACTTGATTTCTTTAATAGCTTGGTTTTCTATTACTTTAATTTTCTCAGTTGCCTCTTTTTCTAATAACTCTATTTGAGTTTCAATTTTTTTTGTATTTTCACGTAAAATTTCATAAGATTTATTTTTACTATTATCAATAATTTCTTTTATTACCAAGTCTAAATCTTGAATTTTTTTTGTTTCTAAAACAAGTAACTCTTTCGCGTCACTATGTAATTTTTTTGCTTCATCAATTTCATTTTTTATTTCTAGTACTTTATTGTCTAAAAAATCAGTAAACTTTTTAAATATTAATTTTCCAAAAAGTAAAAAAAATAGTATGAAAGAGATAGCTACCCATATTTGAGGATCAGAAAAATCAATTTCCATATCAAATTTCTTTCATTTTTGAAGTTTCTTGTTTGATAAAATCTATGTCACTTTTACTGAGACCTTTGCCTATCACCTTTTCAAGAATACTAGAAGATAAATTTATTGATACACTGTTAACTTCATTTTCAATATTTTTTTTATATTCTTTTACTTCATTTTCTGCTTTATTAATCTTTTGGATTATTCTCTTCTTAACAGTATCTAATTGTAAATTAAATTCATGGCTGGCTTTCTCTACGGCATTCTTTCTATTTTCATATGCCTGATTTTTAGCATGAAGAACTTTTGACTCGTAATCTAGCACCATTTTTTCTATCTGTTCTTTTAGTAACTCAGATCTTTCTATATCATTTGCTATTTTATTCTTTCTAAGTCTAATATTATCTCTAATTCTTGGAAGGATCAAAAAATTCATACATATGTATAATAATAAAAAAGTAATGACTAACCAGAATAATTGAGAAGGGAATGTTTCAGCATTAAACTGAGGCATTCCCTCTGCAGATAAGGTATTTTTAGATAAAAATAAAGTAACTAAATAAATTAATATTAGTTTTTTTTTTTTAAATAGCATAATTAGAATGCAAAGAGTATGAGAAATGCAATTAATAACGCGAATAATGCTATAGCTTCTGTAAGTGCAAAACCTAATAAAACATTTCCAAAAACTTTTGGAGCTGCCGATGGGTTTCTTATTGCTGCAGATACATAGGCAGCAAATATATTACCAATTCCGATACCTGCACCTGCAAGTGCTATTGTTGCTAATCCTGCTCCTATCAATTTTGCTGCTTCTACTTCCATTTTATATCCTTTCTTAAATAATTAATGATGTAAGTGTAATGCATCGTTTAAATATAAACAACACAATATAGTAAATACATAAGCTTGTAATACGGCTATCATTATTTCAAATCCAGTTAGTATTACAACTAGTAATAAAGGTGCCCAACCCCCTAAAAATCCTAATAATACAATAAAGGATGCAAAAACTTTTAACATTGTATGGCCTGCCATCATATTAGCAAATAATCTTAAACTCAAACTAATAGGTCTTACAAAGTAAGAAATTACTTCTATAGGTATTAAAATAGGTAAAAGCGCATATGGAACTCCACTAGGTACAAAGAACTTTAAAAAACCCATTCCATGTTTAGCCAAACCTATTAGTGTAACAGCTAAAAAAATAAATCCCGCTAAACCAAAAGTAACTATAATATGGCTTGTATATGTGAAATTATAGGGAACCATACCTAAAATATTTCCAAATAAAATAAATAAAAATAAAGTAAAAATAAAAGGAAAAAAAACTTTTCCTCCACTACCTACATTATCTCTAACCATACTAGCTACAAAGTCATAAGACATTTCTACTAAAACTTGTAATCTTCCTGGGATATTAGGATTTTTCCCTGAACCCAAATAAAAAATTACAGTTGCTACTAAAATAGATAGAATCATTGATAAGGCTGAATTTGTGAAAGAAATATCAATGCCTTCTAATTTAATTTCATAAAGGTTAGAAATTTCAAATTGATGTAGAGGTCCCTTATCTGCTGCCATATTATTTTCCGTTATTTAAAATATCCATATTTTTTTAAGCTTTTATACATATTGTAAAAACCCACAATTGTTCCTACAATAAAAAAGATTATAAACATTAATGGTTTCGTTTGTAAATAATTATCAATCAATAAACCTAAAAAAACTCCTAACCCTATACCAGTTATTAATTCAATGCTTATATTCATAGCCATACTGTAAAATTTAGGATTAATTTCATTATTAGATGATAATATTTTTTTATTTTTATTCTTTAACTCTTTAATTTTAAGGTCAATTTCTTTTAATTTATTCATTATATATTTATTCTGCCGCAAATTCAGGTTCTAGTTTATCCAAATTAACAGATACTAGCTTAGAAACACCTGGTTCACTCATAGTTACTCCATAAATCTTGTTCATATAGCCCATTGTAATTTTATTATGCGTAACTATTAAAAACTTTTTATTAGTAATATTAGAAGAATCTTTTAGTAAATTACAAAACCTTTCAACATTAAAGTCATCTAAAGGAGCATCCACCTCATCTAAAATACAAATAGGAGTTTGTCTATTTATAAAAGTAGAGAAAATTAAGGCCAATGATGCTAGCGCTTTCTCACCTCCTGATAAAAGTGAAAGTCTTTGTAATTTTTTTCCAGGAGGAGAAACCATCAGTTCTAGTCCAGCTTCTAGAGGATCTTCTGAGTCTGTAAGTTCAAGATAAGCTTTTCCTCCATCGAAAAGTTTTTTAAATAAGTCAGAGAAAGTATTATTTATATTTGTAAAAGTATTTAAGACCCTATTTCTAGCTTCTTTATTAAGTTCCTCTATAGCCTTTTCCAATTTCTTTGCCGCATTGTTAAGATCTTTTTCTTCTATTAGAATATCATTAATTTTATTTTCTAAATCATTCAGTTCTTTTTCTGCGGATAAATTTATATCATCTACAGTATCAATTTTATTTTTTAAATTTCTTAAGGTTGCTTCCTCATTTTTAATATTAATATAAGAAAAATCACGGTCATTAATATTATTATTTATTATTTCTTTTGTTAGCCTTAAGTCAGCTTCTACTCTATCTATTTCTGTTTTAATTGAGGAATCTAGTTGTTCTAATTGTGTCTCTTTTCGTATATTATCCTCTTTTAGTTCATCCAATTTAAACTTAATATTTGTATATTTTTTTAATACTGACTCTAATTCAGATTTGTTTTCATAAATAAGTTTTTCCAAATTTTTCATTTTTTCTTTATTCTCATTAATACTTTTTTCTAAATCTTTAATTTTAAGCTCAGAGTCATTTGGTTTTGATAATAGTATATTTTCATCATAATCAGCTTTTTTTATATCATCATTTAGAGTAAGAAGGATATTTTGAGTATTTTTTATTTGTTTTTGTGTGGCATTTATTTCTTCTTCTATTTTTTCTTTTCTTATAGTTTCTTCATTTATTTGTTTTTTATTTATTTCAAACTCAATCCTAAAGTTCTCAAATTTATTTTTTATAAAGGAATTCTCCTTATTTTTAATTGATACACTTTTTTTTAAATTAACTATAAAGCCACTTTCTTTAGTTATGATACTTTCCAATGATTTAATATCAGAATTTATTACTTTTTCATGTTGTATTTTATCAGCTATGAGATTCTTTTCTTTATTAATTTCTTCAAAATGCATTTCTTTTTTATTTGTTTTTAGAAGTAATTCTTTTTCTATATCAATTAAGTTAGCATTGTTAGACATTATAAAAGCATCATTATCTTCAATTTTCTTTATAATTTCCTTTATTTCTAATTCAATTTTTTTAAACTTTTTATCTATAAGGTCTTTAATATTATTAAGCTTATCAATTTTAATGGTCTCACTTTTAAGTTCTTTTTCTAGGTCAATTAGTTTTGTGGTGCTGATAATCCTCTTATATGTAATAGTTTTACTTCCATCCTTAATAAACAAACCATCCCATCTCCACAACTTTCCATTTTTAGACACTAATATTTGTCCTGGCTTCAAATCTTTCTGAAACTTTATTCCGTCCTCTTTATTATTTACTATTCCTACATGAGATAAAAATAATTGAATTTCTTTTGGTCCTTTTACATATTTAGATGCAGGTACTACTTTCTCTGGTAAAGCATAAGTTTTTTCAGAACCTACGTTATTCCATATAACTGATGATTTATTATCATTAGATGCCTCTATTCCATCTCCAAGGGCAAGATAAAAGGCTAATTGGAAATTTTTATCAACAATTATATTTTTCAAAATATTTTTATTGGTATTTTTAAAACCTAATGAGCTATAAACAGATATTTGATTTTTTATGTTAAAAATTTTTTTATTTTGCTGTTCTATTTGTTGTGCTAACTTTTCTTTATCTTTGCTGACTGTTAGGGATAACGTATTGAATTCTTTTAATTTTTCCTTGTTTTTATCTAGCTTAATTTTTAATTCTTTATTTTCATTAGTGATTTTAAATTTATTTTTATCAATATCTAGAAAATAGTCTGTAGTTTTATAAGTAGTTTCTTTTTTATTTAATGATTTTTTTAATATATTTATTTCAGTATTAAGTTCTGTAAGTTTTTTCTGCAGCAATAGTTTTTCATATTCTTTATTTGTTACTATCTCTTTTTTATTAATTAATTTAGAAGAGTCAAGTTGCAGAACCTCAGTCGAGGTTGAAAGTTCTTCTTTTAGTTTACTATATTCATCTTCTTTATTTTTATAACTCTTATCACTATTAACATTTACATAATTTATTAATTCATTATCTAGTTGATTTAACCTTGATAAGGAGTTTTCAAGTATTTCATTTTGAAATCCTTGATTTTTCTTTATTTGCTCTTTTAGATTTTTTAAAGACTCTAATTGTTTTGCATTATTAATAATTTCAATATTAATCTTTTCTATACTATTTACTTTATCAAGGTTTTCTTGATTTATTATTCTACTTTCTTCCTGCAGCTTATTTAGGCCTTTTGAAACACTAACTTTTACTTTTTCTAATTCTTCAAGAGAGGTACTTTTTTCTGCAAGTTTTTTAGAAACTTCTTCTAAGTTATTTTTTATTTTTTTACTATTAAGCGTTGCTTTTTGTAATTTCGCAAAAGCTATTTCTTTATTAAGTTTTAATATTTTATCGTTTGTTTCTTTATATTTTCTTGCGGTATCTGCTTGTTTTTTTAGCTTTGAGAGCCTTTCTTTATTATCTAATAAGATATCTGAAAGTCTTGAAAGATTTCTCTTTGTTGCTTCCAGTTTATTAATACTTTCTGTTTTTCTTGCGCTTATTCCTGATATACCTGCGGCTTCATCTAATATTTTTCTTCTTTCAGCAGGTTTTTGTATAATAAGATTTCCAACAGACCCTTGGTCAATTATATTAGATGCTCTCGAACCTGAGGACAAGTCTGCAAACAAAAACTGAACATCCTTAGCCCTTACTTCCTTGCCATTAATTCTATATGTTGATCCAGTATCTCTTATAATTTGTCTTTCAACCTCAATACTTCCAGACTTTACATGCTTTTTACAAGAAGATGATATGTCTTTAGTGTCTACTTTAAGAAATAGAGTTACAGCTGCAATGTTTTTAGAAGCTTTAGTTGTACTACCACTAAAAATAATGTCATTCATTCCGGAACCTCTTAAGCTTTTGGAAGAGTTTTCACCCATTACCCATTTTATTGCTTCAACTACATTGGACTTTCCAGAGCCATTTGGTCCTATAATTCCATTTAAGCCGCAATCAAAAGATAAAGTAGTCTCATCAGAGAAAGATTTAAATCCTAATAATTTTATTTTACTAATATACAAATTACACCTTAATTAATATATATATATACTAAATATAGTATTTATAAGCAAAGGAATTTCTATATATATGGGATATTATTTAACTAATTTTTGAAGTAATTCATAACTAAATGGTTCTTCAATTTTTTCTCCATTTAAAAAGAAAGAGGGTGTTGAATTTACACCATTTTTTTGACCTTCTAATCTGGTTGCTATGATTTTGCTCCAAGTCTTTTTATTTACTTCACTTTTATCATCTATACATCCTAAAATTTTATCTAAAGTAATTCCGTGAACTTTCAGTGAATTATGTATAGCGCTGTAAAACTTTCCACTATTATTAGCTTCTATTACCCACTCTTTTTGATTTCTATAAAGAGTTGATAGTATTTCATAATATTGTTCACCTGAAAAGCAATTGGCAACCATTGCAGCTAACATAGCAGGTTTATCTAGTGGATAGTCCTTATAAATAAATTTTAATTTACCAGTATCTATAAAATCTTTTTTAATTTTAGGAAATTCATTATTATGAAAATTTGCACAATGAATGCATGACATTGATGCATATTCAATTAAAATATAACTTGCAGAGTCGCTGCCTAGCTCATTTGCAGAGCTATTAGAAAGTTCAGCTTTTGAATTTGATAATGATATAAAACTATATAGTGTTAATAGCAATACAGTAAAAACTTTAATTGGTTTAATATTTATTAGCATAATCTTTTCTCCAATAATATTATATAATCATTAAAAATTTTTTTGTACTACAAAAATTTTTTTTATGCTTTCCTTATATCCAAGAATATTATCTATTTTATTTATATAAATCTGATTAGAATAGGAAAAGTCTAACAAGATATCATTACTCACTTCTACCTTAAGCTCTAGGTCTCTAGTTATTTTTAAAGGGTTAGATTTTTTATAGTATTCTTTTCCTACTATTTCTTCCCAACTTTCCATAATAATAATAAGTCTAGTATCTTTCTTTTTATAAATTTTTCTTTTTATATTTTCCGTAATAGTATTAAGGTTTTTAAAGTAATCTTTCATAATAAAATGAATAACATTAGAATTAAAATATTACAGAGAAAAATGAAATTATACTACAAAAAAAGTAGTAGGGTACTGCCATGGAGAATAAAAAATCAAAAAAATCAGGATCCCTACAAAACTTTGATATCAGAAATAATGCTACAGCAAACTAGAGTAAAAGCAGTTTTAGATTATTATAAAAACTTTTTAAAAAAATTTCCTGATCTTAAGTCTTTAGCATTAGCTAATGAAAATGACATTTTAATAGCCTGGTCAGGTTTAGGTTATTACAGAAGAGCTCGTAATTTGCATAAAACTGCAAAGATTATTATTAAAGAATACGATAGCAAAATACCTTCAGATAAAATACTATTGATGAAGTTTCCAGGAATAGGAGAATATACCTCTTCAGCAATAGCAAGTTTTGCATTTGGAAAAGAAGAACTGGTAATAGACACAAATGTAGAAAGATTTATAAAAAGAATATTTAATATAAATTCGAGCAAACTAAGTCCTATTAGAATAAAAGAACTTGGAGAAATAATTTTTCCAAAAAAAAATAGAGGTGACTTTGCCCAGGCAATAATGGACTTTTCTAATGATTACTGTACTAAATTAAGTCCTAAATGTAGCTCATGTATTTTATCTAAATATTGTGATTACAAAGGGTTTGGTAATTATAAAAAAATAAAATTAAAAAAGAATAAAAAATATTGTATTAGTTATTTTATATATGACTCAAAAGAATTATTCTTAATAAGAAGGAAGCCTATCGAAGAAATATTAGGAGGCATGTATGAAGTTCCTTCAAGTATTTGGCAAAGCAATGAAAAGATAGCGGATATGGGGGTAATTAAATTAGATAAAAGTTATAATCCTATGTTTCTAAAGAAAACAATTAAGCATGAATTTTCTCATTTTACACTTTTTTCAAAAGTAATGATTATAAAAAAAGAAAAAATTATTAAGAATAATATTAAAGGAAAATGGGTAGATAAAAATACAATTAAAACATATCCAATATCAAATTTAACAAAAAAGATAATTGATTATTCTCTTGAGGAAGTTGCTTCTCTTAGAAAGTTTCTATGATCATTTATTGATATAACTTTATTATTTTGTCTTACATACCAGTAGGTCCAGCCATTACAAGAAGGTTTGTTTTGAACGTAGGCGCCGATTTTGTGAATAGAGCCTACTACTTTTTTAAATTTTAAGTTACCGTTAGATAAAATAGTAGCTTTAATATTTTCTCTTGAATTAAAAATTTTTTCTCCAGGTTTTATAAGCCCTTTCTTCAAAAGATTAGAAAAAGGTATTTTTGTAGAAGAATTATTAGTATCAATTTTTTCTATGTCTGAAGTATCAATGGGTTTTATTTTCATTATTCTTCTTTTTGCTGCATGCATATAAATAGGATTATTATCAATACCTATAAATTTCCTGCCTAGTTTTTTACATACAGCTCCTGTTGTTCCAGTTCCAAAAAAGGGATCTAAAACTATATCTCCTTGCTTTGTTGATGCTAGTATAATTCTAAAAAGCAATTCTTCTGGTTTTTGAGTGCTATGCAAGGTTTTATTTAGACTGTCCTTTAATCTTTCTTTTCCTTGACAAACTTTAAGATTCCAATCTGACCTCATTTGTTTGTCATTATTCATCTTTTTCATGGTTTGATAATTAAAAGTATATTTAGACTTTTTTGATTTTGTTGCCCAAATCAATACTTCATGGGCATTTGTAAATCTTGTACCTTTAAAATTAGGTAAGGGGTTTACCTTATTCCAAATAATATCATTTAATACCCAAAAGTTTAAATTTTGCAGATGAAACCCAAGTCTATATATATTATGATAGGTTCCTATTAGCCAAATAGTTCCATTCTTTTTTAAAACCCTTTTACATTCACTAAGCCACAGATTAGTAAATTCGTCATATTCTTTATAAGATGAAAATTTATCCCAGGTTTCTTTTACACCCTTTACTACAGTCATATCTGGTCGTCTAAGTTCTTTTGTTAATTGTAAAAAATATGGAGGATCACAAAAAATCATATCTAAGGACTCTGCCTCTAAACATTTTAATTGTTCTAAAGTATTACCTAATATGAATTTAGAATTTCTAATTTTAAATTTTTTTACTTGATTGCTCATTACTACTATTTTATTTGAATTTTATATGATTTTCTATGAAAATCAGTTATACCATAAAGTTTAACTGCTAGTAAATGTTCTTTTGTACCGTAACCTTTATTTTTATCCCATTTATAAAGTGGTTGTTTAAAGCTTTTAAGGATCATAATATTATCTCTTATAAATTTTGCTACTATTGAAGCAGCAGCTATAGATACATAGTTGCAGTCACCTTTAACAATACTTCTGCAATTGTATTTATTATCTAGCTTTATATTCCCATCTATTAGTATTAAATCTTTACGACAGATATTTGATAAAATACTCTGATTGATTGCAACTTTGGTAGCATTTGAAATGCCAATTTTATCTATCAATTTTGCATCTACACAACCAGTTCCAACATACGCACTACTCATAATTTTTCTAACAATTTTTTTTCTTTGTTTCATATTTGTTTGTTTAGAATCTTTAATATTATATGGAATTTCCTTATAATCTTTAAATATAACAGATGCAACAACAAGGGGACCAGCAAGAGCTCCTCTTCCAACTTCATCTACTCCACATGCTAACTTTTTCATTTTATTATCTATTTTCTTTAAACCAACATACAAATAATAGAAGAAGTAACAAAGGCATCATTAATAACCAATTAAAGTATTCTTTATTATTAAAGGTATCTTTCTTTTGCACCTTTTTTTCAAGTATGCCTACCCAATTATTTCCAGCAATATTATTTTTACTATAGATCTTTGTAATTGTAGGAATGTTATCTTCTAACCAAATTATACTGTATGGGTATTTTTTGTTTTTTTTAAAAAAAGAATTTATTAGAAAAGTTGATGATGAAACTTTTTCTAACTCTTTACTTTCAGTTATACCTAAATAAAAGTCTTTTTTTATATTATTTACCTCCAAATTAAACTTTCCGTATTCCTTGCTTTCAAATTGTCCAATTAAACTTCCATTTTTATCATCTTGCATTAAAGTGGAAAAACTTTTACCAGAAGGAGGTGTGATAATAGCTACAGTATTTCCAACATTGAGGCTATTTAGATTTAAGTTAATAAGGCTTTCATTTTTAAAAACCTCCAAATAATTTTCTTGTAGCTCAGGTGTTTTTAACAACCAGTGAATAGTATTCCTTAATAACTCTAAGAGAGGGCCTTTATTTTCTCTATCTTTTTTCCAAATCCAACTTTGATCAGATAATATTTGTGCAACCCTTCCTTTTGAAACTTCATTGATAATTAAAAGAGGATAATTATTAGCTTTCATCAAAGTTTTCCCAGAAACTTTATCAGCTTTAATGAAACTGTGCCATTTCCCCCATTGCCTTTCTCTAAATGACTTTTCCAACTTATTAGTGATGGGGTGTCTTTTTCCATAATCTGTTAAAGTTGGAATAAAAGGACCTAAAAAAAACTCTTGAGGCTTAGTAGGTAAAATATTTGCTAAAGGGGAGTTCAAAAGACTCCTATCTGTAAGATACTCTTTACCAGATATATTTAAAATAGCTCCTCCATCAATTACATAATCAACTATATTATTTAAATATTTCTTTGGAAGAATACCTTGAAGAGTGTATTGATCTAAAATTATTAAACTAAATTTACTTATATCTGCAGAAAATAGTTCTTGAGAAGGAAAAGGTATAAGTGCTAACTCTTTTACGGGGGTTAAATCTCTTTTAGATGGAGGCCTTAAAATAGTAAAATGTAAGAGCTCTATGGATGGGTCTGAATTGAGTATATTTCTCCAATTTCTCAAACCCATATTAGGTTCACCAGAAATTAACATTACTCTTAGTTTTTCATGTATTCCATTAATTTTAAAAACTTTATAATTATTTGTAAACGTTATCTCATCAGGGTGATTGTTAATCTTAATTTCAAGCAAATTCTCCCCTGCATGAGAAATTGGTAATTTTATTTCATGATAAATATTAGGAAAAAATTTTTTACTTAAAATATTAACTCCATCTAAAAAAAAACTAGCCTCAATTTTACCATTATAATTTTCGTCACTTGCTTTGAATTTAAAACTTATAGGTTTACCAACTATTGCATAATCAGGCACATTTTCTGTAATAATAGATCGGTCTCTTTCATCTTTCTCTCCTAATAGGAAAAAGTGTATAGGTATATTTATAAAGTCAGCTTCTATTTTTTCTAAGTCATGGATAATTCCATCAGTTACAATTATAACCCCTGCAACCCGTTCCTTTTCTATTGTTTGAAAGGATTTTTGTAATTTTGTAATTATTTTTGTATCTATTTTTTCGTCGTTTATATTATTTAGATTATCTACTTCTATTTCTACTATTTCTAATTTCTCTACTTGTTTTACTTTCTCTTTAATATCTGTTTTAACTTTTAGCAATTGTTCTAATTTTTTTGTTTCTATAACGCTTTGTGTTTTATCATATATTAGTATCAAGATATCTTTATGATAAAGTTTTTTCATACTATTAATTAAAGGATTCAAGACTAAAAGTAGCAAAATAAGAAATATAAAAAATCTTAGAAAAAAATGCTTTAAATGGAAAAAAAAATATAATATTGAAATTATTATAAATAATAAAGCCAAGAAGAAAGTTGTTTCATAGGAAAACAGTGGGTATAGATTTATATCCATATATAATTACTTTCTTTTAACCTTTCTAGAATTGATTTGCTATGAACTTGATCTGATTTATAATTACCTGTTAAAGAGTACATTAAAAGATTAATTCCAAACCTGTAAGAAATTTCTCTCTGCCTTTCTCCTCCAGGGACTGCTTGAAAAAGATGATATTGATTTTTATCTTTAGCCCATGCACCTGCCCAATCATTAAGACCAACGATTGCTGAGGTCACGCCATCTTTTGTCTCAAGGTTATCATTTTGAATTAAAAGTATTCTATTGTCCCAGCGACCGGAATATTTATTTAACAAGTAATAACTTTTTTTAAGAGTATGGTTTTTTGGAATGCTTTTAAGGTTTTTAATACCATAGGCAGTTAGAAGATTTTTTATTTCTTCTATCTTACTTCTATTAATATTTGTATACGATTTTGAAAAATCTAAAACGTCAAATAAAATTATACCTCCTGAGTCAAAATAATTATTTATTTTGTTTATAATTTTTTCTGATAACTTTGGTTTGGAGTTTTTTATTTGCCAATATATTAAAGGATAGTAAAATAATTCTTCTTCAAATATATCAACCTCTTTTACACCTACGGGGTTTAAAGAAGTTCTTTCAACAAGGTTCATTCTAAGTTCCTCTAATCCACTAAATGCAATTTGATTTAATAATTTATTATCTGTTTTGATATATGCTAAAAATAGATTGGTATAACGTTCATTGGCTTCTAAATTTTTTCCATAAAATATAATAACTACTAAAAAAAATAAAATTGATAAATGCTTAACTTTTTTTAAAAAAATTAAAAATAAAATATTCTTTTTTAGTATTATATTTATTAACATATCTATTAAAAACATAATAAATACCAAACATAGTATAAAGTTTTTTAGTTCTATAACTGACTTGTTGTAATTATTTTTAATTTTTATTTCTTTATCAAAAGATTCAAAAAAACCTTGAGTCTTCAAGTTTCCAGACAAATTTAGAGCAATTGATAGTTTATTATTATCATAAATTCCTGCAGGTTGATCTGAAGAGGGAAAGATTTTTTTATTAGGTGTAAAATTTAAATAGTAATTCTTTTTAGGTGATGCGAGTGCTCCAGTTGAGTTTATCTCATACCTTATCTTCATTTCTTTTGAAGGTAATTCTTTTTCTGTTTTAGAAATTAATAATAGCTTTAAAATTAAATCTTCAAATAAACTAGATAACGGTAAATTAGACCATTCATTATTTGAGGTAATATGAAATAATATTACTTTACCTTCTCCTACATACTTCATTGTAATTAAGGGGCTTTGATCTTCTAAGGAAGCAAGTGTAACAATATTTGAATTAAAACTATCTAAAATCAGTTGCTTGTTAAAATTTAAATCTTTAGGTACTTTTAAGGAGCTAAATATAGAGTTTTTTTTAAAGGAATCAATGGAAAGGTTGCTTTGAAAAGACAAATCTTTTCCTATTCTTCTTAAAGAGATAAAGTCTTTCTTTCCATCAAAAAAAATATCACTCTTATCTATTATTTTATTATCTGAAAATCTAATTAATACTCCACCACTATATATCCAATCTTTTAATTCTTTTATTTCTGACTCTAGTAAACTCTTATATGAGGGTAAAAAAATTACTGACGTATTTTTTGCTAGGATTTTCTTAATAGATCCTTGGAAAGTTAAATGAGTATTATCAAGAATCTTTTTTAAATAATATACAGAAGATAACAAAGGTTTTTCTAAAGCATAATTTTCTTCAGCAACTATACCAACAGGGATTTTTTTTCTAAAGTCATCTAAATAATAAAATGCTGCAGCATGATTTTCATTAATTATTTTTATTAAAAAAAATTGATTTATAACTTCTAAAGGAAACTTTTCTGTAATATCAAATTCATTACTATTCTTAGAAAAAGTATATTTTTTTTCTAATATTAAGTCATCCTTTTCGCCTATAAACTGTATAAAAAAATCATTATTAATGTAAGGTCCTTTTCTTCTAATTTTCATTTTAATATTATCTTTTTCTACTTTTAACTCTTCTATGAAGGTGATTTTTTTTATAGGGTTTATTATTTGTATAGAAGGATTATTTATTTTAATTAAATCTAAACTTTTAATTTGAGATTCTATTGATGCTGAATCTAAATTAGAAAAAATAAAAAAAACCTTTGATTCTTTGAAATAATTATTAATAGATAAATTCTTAAAAAAACTTTCCCTAATAATTTGCTTTGGTAAAGAAGGGTTTTTATCAAGAAAATCAATTATTTCGTTATGGGATTTAAAAATAATAGGTTTTTTAAAACTTTCTGATGATGAATAATAAAAATGTATCTCTTTCTTATTTTTCTCAGCATCAAGGCTAATTTCTTTGATTATATTTTTATAATTCTCTAAATTGCTTGGTATTGACCATCCATTATCAGCTATGATAACAAAGTTTTTATACTTATCTGTTTGGCTGCTCTTTATTAAATACGGCTTGCTAAAAAATAAAACTATAAAAAAACATAGTAAAACTCTAAAAATTATAAGCCATAATGGAAATTTAGTTTTTTCTATATTGTTATTAATAATATTTTTTAAAATAAAAAAACTTGAAAAGTCAGCCTTTTTAGGGCTAGGAGGATAGAATTTCATTATATACAAGATAAGAGGCAATGATATTAGGCCAAATAGAGCATAAACGTTAGAGAAGTTAATCATAATAGGCAACAAAATTTTTTATTTATCTATTAATATACTTTTTGATAAACTTAATATAAATTTATTTATATCTTTATCAGTAGAAAATTTATAATACTTCCAGTTAGAATAAGAAGAAATATTTCTTAAATCATACTCTAATTTTTTAAATTTTTTTATATATTCATTCTCTACATCTATGTCTTTATCAAAAATCAAAGTTTCATTTGTTTCAAGATCACTTAACATAGTAGCAGAACTTAATTTAAAATTAATTTCCATTGGATCTAAAATTTGAATTATATAACCCTGAATTTCTTTTTTTTTACATTTTTTAAGCAAGCTATTAAAATCCTTACTATCAAATAAAAAATCACTAAAAAAAATACATAATGACTTATCTTTAAACTGATTTATAGAGGGGAAGGTTTGCTTTTTCTTATTTTTTAGGAAATTTACGTTAAAATTATTTATATTAGCTGAGCAGTTTATTGGTTTATTATCACTGTTAAAAATAAACACTTTTTCTTTATTATTAGAAAATAGTTTGCATAGCGTAAGTGTTAGCAATGCTGATAAAAAAAATTTATTATAGCTTACACCTTCACTTTTGTAATTCATTGAATAACTTCTATCAAAATATAAGTATACTGTTTTAGATAATTCTTTTTCTCTTTCTTTAATTAAAATTTTTTTTGTGGAAGCAGATTTTCGCCAATCTATGTTTATTACACTTTCTCCTTGGGTGTATTCTTTGTACTGCCAAAAATTTTCTCCTTTTCCAGCAAACCTAGTTGAATGCAAACCTTCATATAAACTTTTCAAAAGTATTGAGGAGTGAGATAATAAGGATGGCAAAAGGTTTGCAGTTTTTTCTGACGACCTGAAAAGTGATTGCAGAATAGTCATTTATTCTTCTATTCTCTTAGTGACGTCATCAAGAATTTCTTCCAAATTAATATTGTCTGCTTTAGCTGATATATTAAGATTTATTCTATGAGATAAAATTGGCATTATTAAACTTTTTACGTCTAGTTTTGAAGGAGAATATCTTTTTTCTAAAACAGCTTTAGCTTTGCTTGCTGCTAAAAGTGAAATACTAGCTCTAGGACTAGGTCCCCAAAGAACATTATCTTTAACAGATTTTATAGTAGAAGTTTCTGGTCTAGTTTCATTTACTAATTTCAAAATATATTTTACTACACTTTCTCCTACTGGTATTTCTTTAATTAATTTTTGAAATAATAAAATATCTTCAGAAGAGATTATATTTTTTGGTTCTACATTGTCTTCTTTTGAAGAAAGAAGCAAAATTTTTTTTTCAGCTTCTAGGTCTGGATAGTTAATTTTTATATTCATTAAAAACCTATCCAATTGAGCTTCGGGAAGGGGATACGTTCCCTCTTGGTCAATTGGGTTTTGAGTAGCTAAAACATGAAAAGGTTTAGGTAGAAAATAATCTTTTCCTGCTACAGTAACTTTTTTTTCCTGCATAGCTTGTAATAAAGCAGACTGAGTTCTAGGACTAGCTCTATTAATTTCATCAGCAAGTAATAATTGACAAAAAATAGGACCTTTTATAAATTTAAAATAGTTTGTAGTTTTATTTCCTTCGTCTAAAATCTCTGTTCCTAAAATATCACCAGGCATTAAATCTGGTGTAAATTGAATTCTTTTTGTTTCAAGGCCCAGTATTATTCCTAAAAAATTTACTATTCTAGTTTTAGCTAATCCAGGTAATCCAATAATTAGAGCATGACCTCCACAAAGAAGGCTTATTATTATTTGCTGTATGACAGCTTCTTGACCAAAAACAAGCTGATTTATTTCTGAATTTACATGCGCAACTTTCTTTTGAAAAAGCATAAGGCTATTTTCAGTGTATTCATTTTTTTCTTTATTAGATAACGTATTCATTTTTTTCCCTTAAATGTTATTCTAAGTAGAATTTAATATTAAAACAAAAGCAGATTATAAAGTAATCAAACTTTTATGACAATTAATTAATAAATTAAAATGAAAAATATATTATCTAAATTAAAAATTGAACTAGCAAATTCTTTGAAAAATAATATTATTTACAATACTAGTTTTATTAAAAAAGATTACAGTAGCAGTATTGCTGTACCTAAGAAACATAAGAAAGCTGCTGTATTGTGTTTATTTGATAACAAAAATGATAATTTAAATGTTATCTTAACGTTAAGATCAAAGAATCTTAAAAACCACCCAGGACAGATTAGTTTTCCTGGAGGAAAGCTAAATAAAGAGGAAACTAATCATGATTGTGCAATAAGGGAAACTTATGAAGAAATAGGTATTAAAAAAAAAAACATTTATACTTTAGGAGAGTTAAATTTGTATTTGTCAGGAAGTAATTTTTTAATAAAGCCAATAGTAGGAATAACTGAAGGAGAATATGGGCTGTTTTTGAATGAAAAAGAAGTAGATAAAATATTTTATTTTCCTATAAACTTTCTTTTTGAAAGAAAGAACTTAACTAAAAGTTGTTTTAAAAGTAAAAGTATTAATAAAACAAAATTTTATTATGATATATATTGGCAAGATATGAGAATTTGGGGAACAACTGCTCTTATTTTAGTGCATTTAAGCCGTCTAGTTAAAAATATTACTCTTAAAAATGTTTAAAATAATTCTATTTCTTATTCTAGGTCTTACAATTTTACTTTTAATTAATAAGGTAGTTATAGTTTTTACTAAAAGTTTGACTATTAGATACCTTATATTTCTGCTGCTAACCTTATTATTTTTATTATTTATATTTTTTTTTAGAAATGGCGCACTAGAAAATAATAGAGGAATATACGAGCCTCCAGAATACAATGGAGAAAAAGTTATTCCTGGAAGAGTTGTTGGTGAATAAGAGTAATTCTCAATATACAAAGTGGTATGAAATTAAACTACTGAAAAAAATATTCACATTATTTGGAAATGATAATATCTTTATTGTTGGTGGGGCGGTTAGAAATGTATTATCTAAAAAGCCTTTGGAGGATATAGATTTAGCTGTAAAATTCAATTCAGAATATGTAAAAAAGAAATTAAGAGAAAAAGAAATAAAATTTATTGATTTATCAAAAGGACATGGAACAGTTAGTATAATATCAAAAGGTAATCAAATTGAGATTACTAGCATGCGAATAGATAAAGAAACCTATGGAAGAAAAGCTAAAGTTGAATTTGTAAAAGATATTTTCTTGGACTCTTGTAGAAGAGATTTTACAATTAATGCTATGTATTTGGGTTCTAACGGAAAAATTTATGATCCTCATCATGGAGCTACAGATTTAAAGAGAGGGATAGTTAAGTTTATAGGAGATCCTCAAAAAAGAATTAAAGAGGATAGGTTAAGAATTTTAAGATACTTTAGATTTTTATCTTATTATGGTTGTAATAAAAATATTATTCATAGTGTCTCAATGTTGTCATGTTTGAAATCAATAAAAGACATCTCAAAAATTTCAAAAGAAAGAAGAGCATATGAGTTTTTTAAATTGATAAAAGGAAAATATGCTGCTGATGTTTTAATTTTAATGAAAAATAAAAAAATTTTAAAATTAGTATTGCCGGGAATTGAAAAAATACAATCTTCTTCTGTTATTTCAATAAATAAGTTAAAAAAACAAAAACTGATTAGAATAAGTTTTTTAGTAATAATAGCTAAATATAATTTAGATAAATTAAGAGAAAATTTATTTTTAAAAAAACATGAATTTTCTTATATAAAACTCTTGTACTTAAGTTATAAGTTATATGATATCTGTAGTGTTAAAGAAGCTAGATTAGTTAAATATAGATTAGGACGAGATACAAGTATAAATTTATATTATTTAAAGTGTATAATAAATAAAAAAAATTTAAGAAAAAAAATACTAAAAACTTTACAAGATTGGTTGCCTCCCGATTTTCCAGTAGGTGGAAATGATCTAAATAAAATAGGTTTAAAAAGAGGGGTTTTGCTAGGAAGAACCTTAAGGCAAACACAAGCTTGGTGGATAGAAAAAGATTTTAAACCAAATAAAAAACAATGTTTGGATAAAAGTAGAACATTTTTAATTAATTCCAAATTACTTTAGGAGGCATTGACATTAAAATAGCATCTATGTTACCTCCCGTTTTTAAACCAAATGTTGTTCCTTTATCATACAATAAATTAAACTCTACATACTTTCCTCTTTTAAGAAGAAGTTTCTTTCTTTGATTTTCTGTCCAAGGTTTAGAACTACGAGAACTAATAATATATTTTAAATAATTTAAAAAAAATAAACCAGAACCTTTTACAAATTTAAAGTCTTTTTCCCAATTATCTTGTAAATAATCAAAAAAAATACCACCTATACCTCTTTCTTCATTTCTATGTTTTAGAAAGAAATAATTTTTACACATTTCACTATAAATTTCATAGTATTTGGGGTTATATGTATCGCAAAATTTTTTTAAATTTTTATGAAAGTTTTTCCTTATAATATTAATATCATATGTTGGAGTAAGGTCACAGCCGCCTCCATACCAAGCATTTTTTGTAATTATAAACCTTGAATTAAAATGAGCAGCTGGAATAAAAGGTGATTGCATATGAGCTACTAATGAAATCCCAGTAGCATAAAATCTTGGGTCTTCATTAGCTCCTTTTATTTTACTTTTAAAGTCATCTGGAAATGTTCCAGTAACTGTAGATATATTAACTCCGACTTTTTCAAATAAGTTACCTTTTAATATACTACTTACTCCTCCACCAAAATCTGAAGTATCATCTTTGTACCATTTCTTTTTTCTAAAGAGTACTTTTTTATAACCTTTTTCATCATTATATAAGTTTTCTAGTTTTAAAAATTCTTTACAAAAACTATTTCTCAAGTTTTCAAACCAATTTTCTGAAACTTTAGACCTCTTTTGCCATAGATCTTTATTTAATAGTGATGGTAAATATTTTTTTTTCATAAATTTAACTTGAATTACAATCAATTCTTTACATCTTATTAATAACAATATAATAAATGTAAATATAAAATTATATTAAAAATGACAACTAATAAAAAAAATAAAAATAAAACTAGAAGAAGTTTTATACATCAAGCTTCAGGAGCTATGGGTGCAGTAGCTGTAGTATCAGCTGGATGGCCACTTGTAGATCAAATGAACCCATCAAAGGATGTAGAAGCTTTATCCAAAGTAGAGATTGATTTAGCAGAGATTGCAGAAGGAAAAAGTAAAACGGTTATGTGGAGAGGAAAACCTTTATTTATAAAACATAGAACTGATGCAGAAATAAAAGAAGCACAAAAGGTTGATGTTAGTAATTTACCTCACCCACAAAAAGATGAGGAAAGAGTTAAAAATCCTAAGTTTTTAGTTCTTATAGGAGTATGTACTCACTTAGGCTGTGTACCTGCCTCAGATAAAGGAGAATATAGAGGTTGGTTTTGTCCTTGCCATGGGTCTCACTATGATACATCAGGTCGCATCAGAAAAGGTCCAGCACCCACAAATCTAGAAATTCCACCATATGAATTTACTAATGAAAATACAATTTTAGTTGGATAATGAAAAAGAATAATACAAATAATTCTAATTCAGTTTTAGAATGGATTGATTACAGACTACCAATCATATCTTTATTAAAGCACTCTGCTGTTGATTACCCTACTCCTAAAAATTTAAATTATTGGTGGAATTTTGGATCTTTAGCAGGATTTTTCTTATTAGTTCAGATAATTACAGGTATTATGCTTTCAATGCACTACACAGCCCATGTAGATCATGCATTTTCGTCTATAGAACACATAATGAGAAATGTTAACCATGGATGGTTAATAAGATACGTTCATATGAACGGAGCATCATTTTTCTTTATAGTAGTATATATTCATATCTTTAGAGGCTTGTACTATGGTTCTTACAAGGCGCCTAGAGAATTATTATGGTGGCTAGGTATTATAATTCTTCTTTTAATGATGGCTACAGCATTTATGGGATACGTTTTGCCATGGGGCCAAATGTCATTTTGGGGTGCAACAGTTATTACAAATTTATTCTCAGCAATTCCTATTATAGGAGAGGGTGTAGTTCAATGGTTATGGGGTGGTTATTCAGTTGATAATCCTACTCTTAGTAGATTTTATACACTTCATTTTTTACTTCCTTTTCTTATTGTTGGAGTAGTAGTGCTTCATATAGTAGCATTACACACACACGGTTCTAACAATCCTTTGGGAATAGATAGAAAAGGACCTCAAGATAGTATTCCATTTCATCCTTATTACACCGTTAAAGATTTTTTTGGATTAGGGGTTGCACTTACTATTTTTTTCTTTGTTGTATTCTTTGCTCCAGATTATCTAGGCCACCCAGATAACTATGTTCCAGCTGATCCTTTAAAAACTCCAGCACACATAGTTCCAGAATGGTACTTTTTGCCATTTTATGCTATTTTGAGAGCAATACCTGATAAATTAGGAGGAGTTATAGCTATGTTTAGTGCTATATTTGTATTATTTCTTCTCCCTTGGTTAGATACAAGTAAAGTTAGGTCTGCTACTTTTAGACCAATATATAAATTATTATTCTGGGTTTTTTTAGTTGATGCAATTATACTAGGATGGATAGGAAGTAAACCGGCTGAAGGTTCATATATTTTAGTAGGAAGGATAGCAACTAGTTATTACTTTATACACTTTTTAATTATACTTCCTTTACTTGGTTATTTTGAGAAGACTAAACCCCTACCATCTAGTATAAGCAAGCCAGTCTTAGCAGAATAGCGTGATTATGAAAATAATATTATTTACAATAATTTTTACTACATTATTTATACAAGCTTTATTTTCTGCATCAGATGGTCTAAAACCAATGAAATATAATTTTTCTTTTGATGGGATTTTAGGTAGCTTAGATAAGAATAGTGCACAGAGAGGCCTTCAAGTGTTTACTGAGGTTTGCGCTGCTTGTCATGGTTTAAATCATTTAGCATACAGAAGCCTAGAGGATATAGGTTATAACAAAAGCCAAATAAATAATATTGCCAAGCAATTCCTAATAGATGATATTCCAGATGAAAATGGTGAAATAAAAAAAAGAAACGCTATTTATTCAGATAAATTTGTAAATCCTTATCCGAATGAAGAGGCTGCTAAAGTCTCTAATAATGGTGCTTATCCTCCAGATTTGACTTTAATTGTCAAAGCAAGAAAAGATGGCGCTAATTATCTTAGATCTTTGTTATTAGGATATGAAGATGCACCTGAGGGTGTTGATGTAGGAGAAGGTTATTATAACAAGTATATGCCAGGGAATATAATAGCTATGCCACAACCTTTATATGGTGATGATGTTGAATATCAGGATGGTACTGTAGCTACTTTAGAACAAGAAGTCATTGATGTTGTTACCTTTTTAACTTGGACAGCTATGCCTGAATTAGAAAAAAGAAAATCTTCAGGTATTAAGGTAATAATATTTCTTTTAATAATGACTTTCTTTTTCTTTTTATCTTACAAAAAAATTTGGAAGGACGTTAAGTAGATACTTTATTTACTTGCTTAAATATCTTTTAAGCAAGGGTTCAAGGCTTTTTAAATTGTTTTTATTAACATTTTTTAAGTTAGTAATTATGGCATTATCTAAATTAGAGTAAATAGGGTTTTTCCAGTTCCATGATTTAAGTTTTAGAACTTTTTCAAAAAAAGAAATTAAAAGATTTTGTGCTTTTTTTGTATTGCTTTGCATTACTTTTATAACTTGCTCTACTGTAACTTCATTATGCGATTTATTCCAACAATCATAATCAGTTACCATAGCAATTGAGGCGTATCCCATTTCAGCTTCTCTTGCAAGCTTTGCCTCAGGCATATTAGTCATTCCTATTACATCACACCCCCAACTCTTGAATAATTTTGATTCAGCATAAGAAGAGAATTGGGGGCCTTCTATACATATATAAACACCTCCCTGTTTAATTCTATCATTATTTTTTTTTCTAGAATTATAAATTAGTTTTGAAAGTTCAGAGGAAATAGGGTTAGCTAATGAAACGTGAGCCACTAAATTATTTTCAAAAAATGTTCTTTCTCTTACTTTTGTTCTATCTATGAATTGGTCCACTAAAATAAAATCACCTGGTTTATGTGCTTTTTTTAAACTTCCAACTGCTGATACTGAAATAATATCAGTTACTCCTAATTTTTTTAGAGCAAATATATTTGCTCTATAGTTTATTTTATGAGGAGGTATATTGTGAGTCTTTCCATGCCTAGGTAAAAAAAGAATTTCTAATTTTTTATATTTTGCTATTAATATTTTATCTGAAGGCTTTCCATAGGGAGTAGAAGGGAAAGTTAAATGAGATTTTCTAATACCTTCTAAATTGTATAAACCACTTCCCCCGATTATAGCCAATAAAGGTTTTTTATTCATAATTTATTTTTTACTTTTGTATATTTCAATTAATTGTACTTCAAAAATTAAAGTTGAATAAGCAGGGATTAAATCGCCCATAGCTCTATGTCCATAAGCAAGTTGATGAGGTATTACTAAACATCTTGTACTACCTTTTTTCATTTTTAACAAACCTAGTTCCCACCCTGGGATAACTAAACCTTTACCTATTTTAAAATTAAATAATGTTGGTGTTGGTCTAAATGGTTTTTCAGTAGTACTATCAAACTTCTTACCTTTAGCATCGCAATAATTTTCTGTTTTTACATTTTTATCAAATAACCATCCATCATAGTGAAGAGACAGGTTATCGTTAATTTCCGCCTCTAAATCATTTTCTGACACCTGTAAATCTGAAATAATTAGTATTTTAGGTGGTTCTATAGAATACAAATAACTTTTTAGTAGAAAGAACATCAGGAATAAATTAGTGGAAAGGAATTTAATCATAACTTTTATCTATAAACTCAAGGCTGCTATCCAAAGCAGAATCTGCTGCTTTTTGATTATAAGACTTTCTATCTTCGCAATTAAAACCATGGTCTGATTCATCATATTCATTAACAATAAGGGCATGATTTTGATTTTTTGAGAAATCTTTTACTTTTTGCACTTTATCTTCAGGTATTCCTTTATCTAATTTACCAAAATGTACCATTGTTGGATTATTTATTTTATTATCTAAAAAGTTTGGAATACTTGAACCATAATAGCAAATAGATTTATCAAATAAAAAGCTTTTCTGAGTAGCTCTCCAGGCTATTGACCCTCCATAACAAAACCCCAAGCACGTTACTTTATACTTTTGTTTAAGTAAGGAGGCTAATGCTACTACATCCATTACAGGATAATCCCAACCTAATTTTTCTTTTAAAATAAGTCCTTTATCAAAACCAATTTTATTATAGTTTAGATTAACTCCCGTTTCTATTCTCGAAAAAATATCTGGTAAATATACTAAATAACCCTTGCTTGCTAATTTAAAAGCAAAATTATGCATGTGGTTCGTAGCTCCAAATATTTCATAAATTAAAACTATAGCAGACTTAATTTTTTCATTAGGAACATATTCAAAATATGGAATTGAAAAATTATCTGCAGATTTAAAATAGTGTATTTTTTCATTTTCCATAGCTAATTATACATTAAACCTAAATAAAATAACATCTCCGTCTTTTATAACATATTCTTTTCCTTGAGTTTTAATCATTCCCATACTTTTTGCCTTCACATCTCCACCCGCATTAATTAAATCTTTATAGCTAATTACCTCCGCTGCAATAAATCCCTTTTTAAAATCTGTATGAATAGTACCAGCCGCATCTGGAGCACTTGAACCACTAGGAATTGTCCATGCTTTGCTTTCTTTAGGACCAGAAGTAAAAAAAGTTATCAAATTTAGTAATTTAAAACCCTGAGTTATAAAGGTATCAATTCCAGAAGACAATATACCTAAACTTTCCATTAGTGTATCTTTTTCTTTTTCGTCATCAAATGAAGCCAGCTCTTCTTCAATTTTTGATGAAATCTTAACAAAGCTAATATTCTTTTTTTTAGCAAAATCTTCAACTAGTTTTGAATAATTATTTCCTATTTCTATTGAATTTTCATCTACATTAGCAACATACATTATTGGTTTGTAGCTTAATAATCCAGCACTTTTTACAACTAATAATTCTTCTTCATTCAAAATATCTTTATTGATTGTTTGACCTTTTTCCAATTCTGACTTGACTTTATTTAAAGTAGGAAAGTTTATTTGATATTCTTCTTTAGAACTTTTAAGTGATTTTTTCATTTTTTCTAACATTTTTTCTATTCTTGATATATCAGATAAAATTAATTCACTATCTATTATTTCTATATCACTTATAGGATCAATTCTATTATAAACATGAGAAATATTTTTATCTTCAAAACATCTTACAACATGAATTATAGCGTCAACTTCTCTTATATTCGAAAGAAATTGATTTCCTAATCCTTCTCCTTTGCTAGCTCCTTTTACAAGCCCCGCAATGTCTACAAATTCTATTTGACCATGAATAGTATTTTTAGATTTGTTGATAGATGATAGTTCTCTGAGTCTATTATCAGGAATAGGAACTCTGCCTACATTTGGTTCAATTGTGCAGAAAGGATAGTTTTCTGAAGATGCTTTTTGTAAACCTAATAAAGCATTAAACAACGAGGATTTTCCAACATTAGGCAAACCTATAATTCCACATTTAAATCCCATTAGCTACTCGTAGAAAGTAAGTTAAGAAAAGTATTCACATCCTTCTTGAGGAGATATGAAATATTTTGTACCAAAATATCAGCTTTCTCTTTTATTCTATTAAATTCATCATTTGAAAATTTTTTTAAAACATAGTCTTTTACTTCCAGATGATTAGAGGGTTTTCCAATTCCTATTCTAATTCTGTAATAATCTTTTCCTACATGCATATCAATACTTTTTATTCCATTGTGACCTGCAGCACTTCCACCAAATTTTACTTTAACACGTGAAACTGATAAATCTATATCATCATGAATTATATATATATTTTTTGCGGGTATTTTATAAAACCCCGATACTTCTGAAACTGCTTTACCAGAATTATTCATAAATGTCATAGGCTTTATTAATAATACTTTTTTTTCAGAAATTTCTCCTTTGAATGTATGACTGTAAGCACTATCCTTATATTTTTTAAAGTCATATTTAGCAATGATTTTATCTATAACTTTAAATCCTATATTGTGTCTAGTATCTGTATATTTTTTTCCCTTATTACCTAGTCCTGCAATCAAATACATACTTTATTTTTTTTCAGAAGATTCATCATCTTTATTTTTTTGTTCATCGTTGTTTTCAGATTCTTCAGTCTTTTCACCATCCTCCTCTGTTTTTTCTTCAGTTGCCTCTGCAGATACTAGTGCTGAAGGAGCAAGAATACTAGCAACAGTGAAGTCTCTGTCAGTGATTGTAGGTTTTATAGCAGGATCCATTTGAGTATGACTGATATGAATACTATCTCCAATTTCAAGTCCATCCAAATTAAACTCAAAATTTTCAGGTATATTTTTAACAGGACAAATAACTTCAACTGTATATCTAACAACATTTAAAACTCCGCCACGTTTCAAACCTGGACTTAAAGCTTCATTTATAAACTTTACTGGTACTTCTATAGTAACTTTTGTATTGTCATTAACTCTAAGAAAGTCAACATGCTCCAAACGATCTGTAACAGGGTTTTGTGATATATCTTGAACAATAACTCTAGTTTTTGTTTTTTCAACTAATAAGTCATATATTTTGTTTACGAAAGCAGAGTTACTAATAGCAATTCGCAAATCTTTTATATCTAAAGATATTGGTTGAGGGTTTTTACCATCTCCATAAATAATTGCTGGAATTTTACTTTCCTCCCTTATCTTCTTAGAACTATTAGACCCTACGGTCTCTCTTGAAAAAGCATTTAAAATACTAATATCTTTCATTTTTTATACTCCTTAATTAAATAAACTTGATACTGAACTATAATTATCAATTCTTTTTACAGCTTCTGCTATTAATGGCGCAATAGATAATCTTCTGATTTTATTTTCTTCCTCACTAGAAATTTTTTTAATAGTATTAGTAGTAACTAATTCTTTAAGTTTAGAACTTTTTATTCTCATTAATGCTGGGTCAGAAAAAACTCCATGAGTAACATAAGCTGAAACCGATTTTGCACCTTCAGATATTAATGCGTCTGCTGCGTTAGATAAAGTTCCTGCTGTATCAACTATGTCATCAATAAGAATACAATCTTTATTTTTAACATCACCAATAATATTTAAAACCTCAGATATATTGGCTTTTTCTCTTCTTTTATCAACAATTGCTAAGTTTACGTCTAGTTTATTGGCAATGTATCTAGCTCTAACTACTCCACCAACATCAGGAGAAGTAATTATAGTATTTTTTAAAGTAAAATTTTTCTTTATGTCATTAACTAAAATAGGTGCAGCATAGAGGTTATCTACTGGTATATCAAAAAAACCTTGAATTTGTCCGGCATGTAGATCGATTGTTAAAACTCTATTAGCTCCAGATGTGGTTATAAGATTTGCAACTAACTTTGCTGAGATAGGTGTTCTTGGACCTGGTTTTCTATCTTGTCTGGCATAACCAAAATAAGGAATAACTGCAGTTATTTGTTTTGCAGAGGCCCTTTTTAAGGCATCTATACAAATTAATAGTTCTATTAAGTGATCGTTTGCTGGTTTAGATGTTGACTGAATCAAATAAACGTCTTGTCCTCTTACATTTTCGTTGATTTCTACAAACATTTCCTCATCTGCAAACTTTTTTATTGTTACATCTGTTAAAGGTAAATTCAAAATAGAGGCAATCTCATTAGAGAGTGCTTTATTACTATTACAGGTCATTAATTTCATTTTAGTAACTTTCCATTAAAAATTTAAGCTTTATTTACTAAATTTGTCTACAAAAATTTAATATTTTACTTTAATATTAAAGACAACATTCTTCCATAATCCTTATAGCCTTTGTGAACGGAATATCTATAGCTAAAATATCTCTTAGGATATTTGTACGTATCTGATTTGGAAGACCATATGTCTGAAATATTATTTTTTTCTAAAATTTTTATTATACACCCTCTAAGATCAAAGTTAAAGTAGTTTTTATTTTTTTTAACTTGAAAAAAAGGTTCTGATTCTGAATATTTTTCTAAAAAACTCTTTCTAAAAGTTTTTCTAACTTCATAACTATTTTTTCCTATACAGGGTCCTAAAGCAAATATTAAATCCTTTTTTTTATAATTTAATTTAGTTATTTTAGAAATAAAATTTTCAATAATTCCGGTATGGACACCTTTCCATCCAGCATGAATAACTCCAGTTAGTTTATTCTTTTTATGGCCAATTAAAATTGGACAACAATCTGCGGTTAGCACACCCAAAGCAACTCCGGGTAAAGTATTTATTAAGCCGTCGCATTTATAGCTTTTTTGATTGGGTTTATATATTTTTATTATATTACTATGATACTGATTTGGAACAACTAATTCTTCTAAACCAATGCTAAGTTTATTTAATATGCGAATTCTATTTTTTGTAATATTTTTATAATTATCATTAGATGAGTAGCCACAGTTTAAAGAGGTATAATAAGATTTAGATACCCCACCTAGCCTTAAAAAAAAACCATGTTTGTAGATGCCTAAATTTTTACTTTTTAAATATAGCATTTATATAAACTCATAATTATATTTTTTATCAGTTATTATTAGAACTTTAAATATTTTACCCATATAACTATTTCCAATTAATCTTAATTTTTGGTTGAGTAATTCATTTTTTAGTTTGGGATTTTTTTTTACTAAAAAATTAATTCTATCGTTAATTCCGTAACTTTGTAGAAAAAAGGATTGAGTGAATGGACCAAGAACTTTACAGTTATTATGTATACATACCTTTTTAATTAATTCAAAATCAGGTTTATAACTTATATCGCAGTTTCCTAAATCAAAAAATAAGTCAACTTTTTTATGTTTTTGGATTGAAGCTAAAGTACTATCTTTTAATTTTTTATCTCTGGCATAATCAATTATAAAAAAAATACCACCATAAGAACTCATTTTTTTGCAAATATCTGTTAATAAATTGATCATATAACTAGAGTATTCAAAAATATAACCCTCAGTAGGATTTTCTGGAAAACAATAATTAATATTTGTTGCTTTTTTAGCAATTGTAAATTCAAAATTTTCTTTTTTATCTAAACAAATAAGAATTTCATACCATTTGTTTTTTTGAAAAATATATTGATTAACGGGCAAAGCATCAAAAAACTCATTAGCAAAAATAATATTAAAATTATTTGGTACTTTCCCAATATCATCAATAATAAGAGACGAAATATGTAACTGCTTTAGATATTTAAAAAATAATTCTGATTTTTCTAAAAAATATATGCTTTTTATTTTTTTAAAAAAATTTGTATTTAATTTGTTGATAGTTTTCAAAATATCATTAGCAAGCAAACCTCTACCAGGCCCTAACTCTACTAAAGAGAGCAATCTATTTTTTTTAATTATACTGTAGTTAAGCAATAAAGGGTTTGTTAATATTTCTCCAAAGGTTTGACTTATTTCTGGTGCTGTAATGAAGTCTCCTAGCTTTCCTATTATTCTGTTATTTTTATAGTAGCCAAATTTATTATGATACAATACTACATTAAAAAAATTTTCAACTGAAATACTTCCATATTTTTTAATATTATTTTTTAATATTTTTTCTATATTTGTCATTTACTTTAAAAAAAATAATACACCCTAGTAGTATCATAGGTAGGGATAGTAAAATTCCATTTGTCAAAAAATTACCTAGCAAATAGCCAATATGATCATCAGGTACTCTAATGAATTCAATCAAGACTCTAAAAACACCATACAGAATAAGAAATATACTTGCGCAATAGCCTTCTATAAAATACTTCTTTCTGTAAAAATAATTTAAAATTAGAAATAAAACTATCCCTTCTAAAAAAGCTTCATAAATTTGAGTAGGATGTCTAGGAGTTAGGCCACCATTAGGAAAGACTACTCCCCAAGGCAATGATGTTGTTTTTCCCCATAACTCTGAATTAATAAAGTTAGTTATTCTGCCAAGAAAAATTCCAATTGGGGCTGCACATGATATAATATCCATAAATTTTAAAAAATGTAATTTTTTTATTTTACAAAATATATAGGTGCTTGTAATCACACCTAATAAACCACCATGAAATGACATGCCACCTTTTCTAATATCTAAAAAAACTAGAGATAAGTTCTTAATGTAAAAACTTAAATCATAAAAAACTACATATCCGAGTCTTCCTCCAAAAATTATTCCTAAAGTAATCCACAAAATAAGGTCATCAAAAAACTCCTTTTTAATATTATTATTTTTAATTAAGTATTTTGAGTAAAATAATCCTAATAATAATCCTATTGCATAGGCTATCCCATACCATTGAATAGCAATACCGAAAATATTAAAAGCAGTAGGGTCTATATTAGGAAAAGCTATCATTAGTTTTTAAAATATTAATATAATCACTAATACCTGCTTCTAGTGAATAAAACTTTTTATTATATCCTAAGTTTTTTAATTTATTTAGATTAGCTTGAGTATGATACTGATACTGACTTTTTAATGCCTCTGGCATTTCAATATACCTTATATTGATATTTTTATTTAAGGACTTATATACCGCACTTACTAATTCATTAAAAGTATTGGCTGTTCCAGTTCCAATATTAAATATTCCTGATATTTGTTTATTATCTAAAAACCATAACAAAGCATTTACACAATCTTTAACATAAACAAAATCTCTTTTTTGTTCACCATCGAGATATTTTTTTTTATAGGACTTAAAAAGGCAAGTTTCTTTGTTTTCCTTTATTTGTAAAAAAGTTTTTAAAACAATCGATATCATATTTTTTTTGTGATACTCATTAATTCCATACACATTAAAAAATTTTAACGCGACCCACTGAGAAGGACAAATACCTAAGAATTTTTTTAAAAAAATATTTCTTACGTCAACTTCATTTTTTGTCCATCCATAAACGTTCATAGCAGATAATTCTTTTAAAAAATCAAAACTTTCTTCGTCTTCAAATCCTTGATCTCCATTTCCATAAGTTGCTGCTGAAGAAGCATAAATAAGTCGTATATTCTTTTTACTACAAACTTTCCATAATTTTGTACTAAATAATACATTATCAATCCATTGTTTGTTTGGGTTTTTATGAGTAGTAGAAGAAATGGCTCCTAAATGGTATATAACTTTAACATTATTATTAGAAATAAATGTAAATAAATTATCTGGTTTAATAATTTGTTTTATTTTATTGTAATGTTTAAAGTAATTTTTTTTTACTAAAATAGGAAAATCACATAAAAAAACTTCCTTTTTTTTTTCTATTAGCGCATTTATCAGATTGCTTCCTATAAATCCTGCACCACCAGTTACTATAATCATAATTCCTCATTTTATTTACAACTTAGAAAATTTAATTATATTATGTATATCATACAAAATGTATAGGTTATTATGAAAAAGCAAAAAATTTTAAGTGACTTTATAACTTTAGCTGGAGGGGTCTTAAAAAGCTTTGAAGGCGCTAAAGATTATTCAAAAATGAAACTAAAAGATAAAGTTTCTTTAATTATTGAAGATATGAATTTCATGAAAAAGGTGGAATTAGATGAAATGAAGAAAATGATAGTAAAATCTAGAAATGAAATTGATGAATTAAGTAAAAAACTATCTAATATTGAAAAAAAATTAAATAAAAAGAAATAAGTTCTGGTAAAATACCTTATATTGGGTTAACATTTCTATTATATACTATATAATGTGTTAAATGACTCAAATAAAAATAGAAAATATTCAAAAAATTGATGATCCAATTGATATTGTAGAAGAAGTGGTTTTAGCAAATGGTTGGGATTATGAAAGGGATGATAATAAAAATATTCATGTCCAAGTTGGAGGAAACTGGTGTGATTACCAGCTTTCTTATGGTTTAAATGAAAGAGGAAATATTATTTATATTTCATGTGCTTTAGATATAAAAGTAACTGATAAAAACTCAGTCGAAATATATAAATTACTATCTAATATTAATCAAAAACTAGCTTTAGGACATTTTGAGGTTTGGCTAGAAGATGGATGGCCTATTTTTAGGCACTCAATACTTATCTCGAATAAAAAATCTCTATGTAAAACTCAAATAGAAGAGGTAAGTTTGATAGCTTTAGAAGAATGTGAAAGGTTTTACCCGGCATTTCAATTTTTATTATGGGATAATAAAAATGCTAATGACTCTTTGAATAGTTTGATGCTCTATACGCTAGGTGAAGCCTAGTCAATAAATATGAAAATATTAATAATTGGTGCTGGAAAAATGGGAGAGGCAGTACTTAAAAAATGGTTGCAAAATAACTCTGAGTTTAAAAAAGAAATTAGCGTTGTAGAAATAAATAATAAAAAAAGAAATACTTTAAAGAGAAAATATTCCGATGTTGAGTTTAATAAAGAAATTCCAGATTCTTGGACAGGATATTTATTATTATTTGCAATTAAGCCTCAAACTTTTTTAGCTGTTTCAAAAGAAATCAATTCAAAAAATATAACCACGAAAATTGTTTTGTCTATCATGGCAGGTGTAACGTTAAGAAGCTTAAAAAAAAGAATTCATTGTAAAGCAACTTTTTTTAGGGCAATGCCTAACCTAGCTTCTAATATAGGTATGGGTGTAACGGGAGTTTTTTCAAGAAAACCGATTATTCCTAAATATAAAAAAAAGGTAGAACAATTACTAAATTCTTTGGGTTGGGTTTATTGGATTAAAAGTGAAAAACTCTTTGATCCGCTTACTGCAATTTCAGGTAGTGGTCCAGCATATGTATTTTTGTTTTTGCAAATAATGATAAATTCAGCTAAAAGTTTTGGTTTTTCTGATAAAACATCAAAACAATTAGTTTTAAAAACAATTAAAGGTGCATCTGAGATTTTAGAAAATAATAATAATATTGATGCATTAATTTCTGATGTGGCAAGTCCAGGTGGAACAACAGAGGCAGCTTTAAAAATATTAACTAAAAATAATACAAACTTGATGATAATTTTAAATAAAGCTATATTAGCAGCTTATAAAAGATCAAAAAAATTAGGGGAAAATGCTTAAAAACTATGAAAAAATATTTAAAATATTTTTTAGAGAAGCTGAGCTAGGAAATTGGGAAAAAGTTAAAATAGAAAATATAGCAAAAAAGTTAAATATTAAAGAAAGTGATTTAAAAAAAGTCATACCTAATAAAAACCACTTTTTAAGCTTTTATAATATTAACGTTGATAAAGAGGTTATAAAAAATATATCAGATGAAGAAATTAAAATATCTTCTAATGATGAAATTATTCAAGAGTATTTTATGAATAAATTGGAAATAATGTCTAAGTATAAGTTTGGTATAATAAATATACTTAATGCATCAATGAAAAATCCTTCTTTTTTAATAACAAATTTAAAAAGTAATAAAGAGAGTATTAGTAAATTTTTAAAAAAAGTTAAAAAAAAGAATACAAATATTAGCCAAATTGTTTTAATAAAATTATTGCTAGCAGTATGGCTGTTAGCATTTAATAAATGGTTATATAATGAAAACGAAAAAGATGCTGGTTTTGCAATAATAAATAAGGGAATTATGCGAATAAAAAATAATACCAGTTTATTCTCTAACGTTTAGGGTATATATATTTTTACTTCAAGCCCTCCGTAGATAGAAGAACCTAATTCAAGACTTCCACCATGGCCACTTACAATGTTTCTAGTAATGGTTAAACCCAATCCAGTATTAGCAGATTTAGATAATCTTGATTCATCTATTCTATAAAAAGCTTTAATTACATCATCTCTTTTATCTTTAGGAACACCAGGGCCATCATCCTCAAATATGATTAAAGTACCTTTGCTCTTTACTTTTTTAATAGTTATCAATATTTTTTTATTTGCATAAAAAAAAGCATTTGATAAAACATTGTTTAATGCTCGTTTAATTGCTAAAGGCTTTACAAAAAACATAATATTTTTTGGAATTTTAAGCGTTACTTTAATTTTTTTTGGATTTTCACATTTGGCTATTATATTTTTAAAAAATAAATAAATATTTTGATTTTCAATTTTTTCTTCTCCCTCTCCTTTAGCAAAAGCTAAGTATGAGTCAATCATTTCCTTCATTTCTTCTACGTCTTTACTAATACTAGTAGATGCAGTTTTATCTTTTAAAAGAGCAATTTGAAGCTTTATTCTAGTTAATGGTGTTCTCAAATCATGGCTTATTCCTGCAAGCATTAATGTACGCTGTTTGATTTGGTTTTTAATTCTTTCTCTCATTTTAATAAAAACCTTTGCTAAAAGTCTTAACTCAAAAGAGCCTTTTGGAAATAACTTAAAATTATTATTTCCTTTTCCAAATTCCTCAGCTGCTTTCATAATATTATTTAATGGATTTATCTGTTTTCGCATAAAATAAAAGGCTAAAGAAATTAACAAAATAGAAGTTGATACCATCCATATTATAAAAACTTCAATTGTAGAACTATGTAAATTCTTTCTAGGCACGTCAAAAGTTATTACCCCTTTTTGGGTTTGAACAAAAATTTGAACTCTATTTTTTAAACTTCTAGTATCAAACTTATAGGGTTTAATTAATCGTTCTTTCAGAGAATAATACAAAGTTTTATCTAAAAGTGATCTAATTTTATGCTGTTCATAATTTTCTAATGAATTATTAACATCAATTTTTGATTTAATTAAAAAGTTTTCTTCTGCTAGTTTAAAAAGACTTGTATTAGAATTTTCGTCTTTTTCTAACTCAGAAATTATGAATGCTATTTGTCCACCTAATCCTAAAACCAATCTTCTCCCTACATCTTCCCAATGCCTTTCATAAAAAAAATAAGTAAGTACAGTTTGTAATATTAGCATTGGTACTATAATTATGGTAAGAGATCTTCCAAAAAATGTTTTGGGTAAAAATTTTTTTAAATTCATAACGTATCTACTTCCATTTTATAACCTATTCCCCTTGATGTAAGTAATAAATTTCTATGGTTTGGAATATGATTTATTTTTTGTCTTAATCTTTTTATTATTACATCAACTGATCTGTCAGAAACTTTTAATATATTAGCTAATTCCTCTCTTTTAACAGCAAAATTAGATTTTTTATATAAATGAAATAGAACTTTACTTTCATTTAATGTAAGCTCTATTTTATCTTTATTAAATATCAAAATATGGTCTTTAGAATTAAAAATACAGTCACCTAAAATGATAGAATTTGCCTCTGTTTTTAAAACTGATCTTCTTTTTATAATATTTTCAATTCTTAATAGTAGTTCTTCAGGTTCAAATGGTTTACATAAATATTCATCAACTCCGGTTTTTAATCCTTTAATTCTATCTTCTACTTCACTCATAGCTGAAAGCATAAGTATTGGAATATTGATAATGTTTTTATTTTTTTCAGCAAAAGTAATACCACTTTCTTGAGGTAGCATTACATCTAATATTATAAGATCATATAATATATTTGACATTTTTATTTTTGCAGTATGAGTATCTTTTGATGTATCAACTAAATACCCTTGTTCAAATAGAAAGCTTTTTAAAAGTTTCCTTAATTTTTCATCATCATCTATAACTAATATATGTTTTTTTTGAAACATGTCTAAAGATATCAAATTAATTATTTTTATATATATTTATCTTTTTTTGAATATTATAATTATTAAATAATAATAATATAGGAGGAGTAATAGTGAATTACGCAGATCTTAAAGGATATATTTTTTTTGATGATGAGTTGATTGAATGGAATAATGCTAAACTTCACGTTTTAAGTCATGGCTTACATTATGCTAGCTCAGTTTTTGAAGGAGAAAGGTCATACAAAAAAAAAGTATTCAAAGAACATGAACATACCAATAGACTAATTCATTCTGCAAAAACTCTAGGTTTTGAATTACCATATAAATCTGAGGAAATTTTTGAAATAAGAAAAAAAGTATTAGAGGCAAATCAAATCTCAGATGGATATATAAGGCCAGTTGCATGGAGAGGAAGTGAAATGATGGGAATATCAGCACAAAAAAATACAATACATTTTGCTCTAGCTGCCTGGGAATGGCCTTCTTATTTTTCTCCTGAGGCTAAATTAAAAGGAATAAAGCTTAATGTATCAAAATGGAAAAGACCTGACCCATCTACTGCTCCAGTGAATACAAAGGCAGCAGGATTATACATGATATGTACTTTGTCAAAGCATGAGGCAGAGAGTAAAGGGTTTGATGATAGTTTAATGCTAGATTATAGAGGCTACATAGCAGAAGCAACCGGAGCTAATATATTTTTTGTTAAGGACAATGAAATTCATACGCCAATAGCGGATTGTTTCCTAGATGGTATAACTAGACAGACTATAATTAAGTTAGCTAAAGAACAGGGGATAAATGTTTTTGAAAAAAGAATTAAACTAGAAGATTTGAATTCGTATCAAGAATGTTTTGTGACTGGTACAGCTGCAGAAGTAACACCAGTAAATCAGATTGGAGACTATGCATTTATTCCTGGTACAATGTGTAAAAATTTGATTGAAAAATATTCTTTATTAACGAATAATAAGATTTAAATGTTCCACTTTTGCTCCTCCAGATTATCACTGTCTAGAGCTTCAACCCAATGTCCTGAGTTTTTTGTTTTTTCAAACTTCCAAAACGGACCTTTAGTTTTTAACCAATCTATAAGAAAATGACAAGAATTAATAGCATCTTTCCTATGTTTAGAAAGTGTAATTACTAAAACAATATTTTCACCGGGAAATAATTCTCCATGCCTGTGAATAATTAAACTATCTAACAATCTCCATCTTGAAAGTGCTTCATTTTCAATTTTTTTAAGCATCTTTTCTGTCATTCCTGGATAATGCTCTAGAGTCATAGAGATTAAGTCTTTTTCTTTTGCCTTATTTCTTACTATTCCAATGAAACTACTAATTGCTCCTACATTATCATTTTTTTTGAGCATAGTTTTTACTTCTTCTTCTAAAGAAAAATTTGCTGTTTGTACTTTTATCATTACCCACCTGTCATTGGAGGAAAAAAAGCAATTTCATCTTCATTTTTGATATTCTCTTCAATATTAACTAAATTCATATTTTTAGAAAATCTGATAGAGGATAAATCACTAAACACTTTATTATAATCATTGTTAATTTCAGATAAAAAATTTATTAGGTCAGCTATATTTTTAATATTTCCTGTAAGATCAATATCTTCTTGACTTTTACCTATACCATCTTTAATCCATGAAAAGTATAAAATCCTCATTATTTAATTCCCATTCTATTATTTTTAAATACTTTATAACAATATTGAAAACCTGTATATAATGTCAATAAAGTTACTAACCAAAGTCCAAAAATACAAAAATTGTATAATTTTTCAATGTTTACTTTTTCATAAAATATAAATTTACTTTGTAAACTATTTAAAATTAAAAGAAAACTTATAATAAAAAATTGTAGTGTTGTCTTAACTTTAGATAAAATCGAAACATTTACATTTTTTTTTCCCTTGCTTAAAGAAAACTCTCTAATGCCTGATATTAAGAATTCTCTAAATATAATTAAAATAGAAGGCAATAATATTAAATTATCTATAGAACATAAAAATAATAAAGCAGATGAGGTTAAAATTTTATCAGATATTGGGTCAAATACCTTTCCATAACTTGAAGTTACATTTAATTTTCTTGCTAAATATCCATCTAAATAATCAGTAATGCTAAGAACTAGAAATAAATAAAATAGTATAAGAGATTGTATTTGTTGGTTTTTAAAAATTATCAAAATAATAATAAAGTAAATAGGAGAGGCTAGTCTTAAATTAGTTAGTATGTTAGGAAGTTTTTTCATGGATTTAATTTTTATCAAAAAAGTTATAAATTTCCATAGCAGTTTCTTTATTAATACCCGGCACCTTACAAAGTCTATCAAAAGTAGCACTCTTTAATTCTTGAACATTTTTGAAGAATAATAATAGATTTTTTTTTCTTTTAGCCCCTACATTGGGAATCATATCAATTTCTGAGTTAAATAGCTTTTTATTTCTTAAAACTTTATGATTGCTTATAGCATATCTATGAGCTTCATCTCTCAAACGGAGTAGATAGTAAAATAAGGGATCATTTTTTTTTAAATAAACCTCTTTGCCATTATCACAATAAAACCTCTCATTTTCAGAGTTTCTTTTTTTTCCTTTGCTAATAGAAATTAAATTTATATTAGATAAATTCATTTTTATTAAGACCTCCTTTGCGCAAGAAAGCTGGCCTTTTCCTCCATCTATAATAATTAGGTCAGGATAGCGACCATACTTTATTCTTCTGGTTAAAACTTCTTGCATCATAGAATAATCATCTCTAGAGTTAGAGTTTTTTATATTAAATTTTCTATATTTACTTTTCAAAAAACCTTCCTTATTAGCTACTATATAACTTCCCACAGCTTCCTTTCCAGAAAAATGTGAGTTATCGTAAACTTCAATATTACTTATGTTAATTGATAAATTAAATTTAATTTTTAAGCTTTCTAGTAAATTTTTATTCTTATTCATTTCAGATATTTTTTTTGCAAGATTGATTTCAGCAGTTTTTTTAGCTTCCGTTACTATAAGTTTTGTATTTGCCTCAGTTGCTTTTAGAATACTAACTTTTGATTTTGCTTTTGTAAAAAAAGCATTTTCTATGAGCTCTTTTTCATGAATGTCATCAGAAATTATTATTTTATTTGGGATATTTTGAGTATTATAAAATTGTACTATAAATTTTTGAAGAATTAGGCTTAGGTCATCCTCTATTTTATTTTCTACAAAATGAGTATTTGAACCAAAGTTTTGACTATTCCTACAAAAAGTAACCTCTATAGCAATGTGCTCATTAATACGAACAACACTAAAAATATCAGCTTCCTCAATATTTTTATATAAATTTTTAAAAGTATGATGAGTTTTTTCCAATGATCTAATTTTATCCCTGAAATTTGCTGCTTTTTCATAGTTTAATTCTTTGGAAGCAATATTCATTTTTTTAATTAAATTATTCATTAAATTACTATTTTTTCCATTCATATAACTGAGTAAATTATCTACAATTTCCTTATAATCTTTAGGAGAAATTTCTCCTGTACAGGGTGCAGAACACCTTTGGATTTGAAATTGTATACAAGGTCTTTTTCTATTAAGTAATTCAAAGTCAGAGCAAGTTCTTAATGAAAATATTTTTTGAAGTATATCTAAAGTAACATTTACATGATATGCAGAAGCAAAGGGACCAAAATAGCAATGTTCGTTGCTTTTTCGCCCTCTATGTTTTTTTATTTGTGGCCATTTATGTCCAATTCTAAACTCAATATTTGGATATGTTTTATCATCCTTAAGTAAAATATTAAATTTTGGTTTTATTTCTTTTATTAAACTAGCTTCTAATAATAACGCTTTAGTTTCATCCACTGTGGAAATATATTCAATTTTATCTATAAGGCTTATCATTTTCTGTAGTCTATTATTTAATCTGTGCGGATTGGCATAAGAACTAATTCTTTTTGACAAATTTTTTGCTTTGCCAATGTAGAGAATTTCATTGGTAATAGATATCATTTTATAAACACCACTACTATTAGGTAGGTCTTTAATAATTTTTTTAATATTGTAAATTCCTTGTTGCAATTTTTTATTACAATTATTTTTTTAATGACTTTTCTAAAGTTATCCCAACTTCTTGATTTCCACTTAATAAATTACATTTTATTATTTCAATCTTAATTTTTTTAATATTTTTAATTTTTTCTAGCTTAAAACTTATTTTTTTAGCTAAAGTTTCTAATAAATTAATATGGCCATAACTTTTAATTTCATCAAGGACAGAAATAATTTTTTCGTACGAAACAGTGCTGTTAATGGAATCTTTCGCTGCTACACTTAATAAATCTGAATTTACAGATATTTTAATTTTTTGCTTTTTATTTTTTTCATTTGCATAAATTCCAATTGAGCAATAAGTTATATAGTTTTTTACGAAAATTGATTTCTTTTCCATTTAGTCTAATACCTTTGTTTTGTTACTAACTTGACCCCATCCTAAATGTTGTCCTCCATCTAGAGCAATTATTTGTCCAGTAATAGACTTTACTTTTAATAGGAATGATATAGTCTCTGCAACTTGGTCAGGAGTAGCTCCTTGTTGAAGGGGTAATGATTTACATTGAAGGCTAAACTCTTTTTCTGTTTGTAACTTACTTTTAATTGTAGGGCCTGGACCTATTGCATTTACTCTTATTTTAGGAGCTAGCTCTAAAGCTAAAGTCTTTGTTATAGTCCATAGGCCAGATTTTGATACACTATAACTCAAAAAATGAGGTGTTAAATTTAAAACTCTCTGATCGATTATATTGATTATATTTCCATTTTTATTTATAGGAAGCGCTTCAGCAAATTCCTTAGAAAGCATTAAAGGTGCATATAAATTTGGAACTATATGATTATTCCAAGAATTTAAGGTCATTTTTTTTAAATTATCATAATCAAATGTAGAAGCATTATTTATAAGGCAATCAATAACAATTGATTTTTTTTTTAGAATACTAAAAATTTTTTTTACTTGGTAGGGCTTATTTAGATCAGCCTGAATAGCCATAGAAATAACATTAGTATTTTTTTTTAATTCTTTGCATAAAGCTAAAGCTTCTTTTCTTGATTTATTATAATGTATAATTACATTGCTATTTTCACTTGCTAATTTTTTTACAATTGACTTTCCGATTCTTTTTGAACCTCCTGTAACTAGAGTAGCATATTGTATAGGTTTCATTTTACACTTAACTCTTTCTTTTCTAAATTAGATATTTCATCTCTTAATTTTGCTGCTTTTTCAAAATTTAAAGCTTCCGCCTCTTTATACATTTCTTTTTTTAAATCATTAACATATGATTTAAGGTTGTTCCTATTTTCATTATTTTTAATACTATTCTTTTCCTCAACTTTAATATTTTCTAATAAATCTTTAATATTTTTTTTAATGGTTTTAGGTTTTACATTATTTTTAATATTCCAATCTATTTGTTTTTTTCTTCTTCTATTAGTTTCTTCTAATGCAGATTTTATTGATTGAGTTTCTGTATCAGCATATAAAATTACTCTTCCGTTAATATTTCTAGCAGCTCGACCAATAGTTTGTATTAAGGATGTTTTGGATCTAAGAAAACCTTCTTTATCTGCGTCAAGTATAGCAACAAGGGCGCATTCTGGAATATCAAGGCCTTCTCGTAAAAGGTTAATCCCTACTAAAACATCAAATATTCCGAGTCTAAGTTCTCTTATAATTTCAATTCTCTCTAGAGTATCAATATCTGAATGTAAATATTTCACCTTAATACTATTTTCTTTTAAATAATCAGTAATATTTTCTGCCATTCTTTTTGTTAAAGTAGTAACTAAAACTCTAAAGTTATTTTCAATGGTATTTTTAATTTCACCCAATAAATCATCTATTTGATTTTTAGCTTCCCTTATTTCACATATTGGGTCTACTAAACCTGTTGGCCTAATGACTTGTTCTATAAATATGCCTTTAGTTTGTTCAAGCTCCCAAGGGCCTGGTGTAGCTGACACCATGACAGTGCTAGGGCGCATAGCATCCCATTCTTCAAATTTAAGAGGTCTGTTGTCTTTACAGGATGGAAGTCGGAATCCATGATCAGACAAGGTACTCTTCCTACTAGCATCTCCTTTGTACATTCCTCCTATTTGAGGCACTGCGACATGACTTTCATCAATGAAAAGTATACTATCTTCAGGAAAATATTCAAATAATGTAGGAGGAGGTTCGCCAGGGTTTCTTCCAGATAAGTATCTGGAATAATTTTCTATTCCTTGACACATACCAGTAGTTTTTAACATTTCAAGATCATATTTTGTTCTTTGCTCTAGTCTTTGCATTTCTAAGAGTTTATTTTTTTTTTTGAGTTCTTTTATTCTTTTTATTAAGTCAAGTTCTATTTCCAAAATTGCTTGATCTAGTGTTGGCTTAGAAGCTATATAATGGCTGTTAGCATATATTTTTATTTTATCTAATGGTTTTATTTTTTCCCCGGTAAGAGAGTCTATTTCATAAATAGAGTCAATATTATTTCCAAACATTTCGATTCGCCAGGCTGTAATCTCTAAATGGGCAGGAAAAATTTCCACTATATCCCCTCTTAGTCTAAATGAACCTCTTATAAAATTAAAATTATTCCTTTTATACTGTAAGCTAACAAATTTTTTTACTATTTCTTCTCTAGAAATTTTTTGATCTTTGAATAGAGTAAGAATCATTTTTGAATAAGTTTCGACTGGGCCTAGTCCATATATACATGAAACTGATGCTACAATAATAACATCACTTCTTTCAAACAATGATCTTGTAGCCGAGTGTCTCATACGGTCTATATGTTCATTTATTGACGCATCTTTTTCTATAAAAGTATCTGTTCTAGGGACATATGCTTCAGGCTGATAATAATCATAATATGAAACAAAATACTCTACTGCATTATTGGGAAATAGTAATTTCATCTCACCATATAACTGGGCAGCAAGGGTCTTATTGGGTGCCATTATTAATGATGGTTTCTGAATTTTATTGATTACATGAGCTACTGTAAAAGTTTTTCCTGAACCAGTTACACCTAATAATACTTGGTTTTCTTCCTTTTTTTCTAAACCGTTACTTAATTCTTTTATAGCTGCAATTTGATCGCCAGAGGGTTTCATTTCTGTTATAAGATCAAAGCGCTTTTTTTCTATATTGGGAAATAAATCTTTTACTATTTCTTTATTAAGCTTAAGCATACCAACCTATTTTTTCTGAATACTCTTTTATTTTTTGTAATGCTATCCTTATATTTTCTTCTGAGTTGGCGTAAGAGAATCTTATATAACCTTCACCGAACCTTCCGAAGCTATTTCCAGATACCGCTGCAATACCTATCTCATTAAGTAAAATATTTTCCATTTCATTAGATTTCAAGCCTGTTTTTTTTATTGAAGGGAAAAGATAAAAAGCTCCTTTGCTATTACTGCACTCAAAACCTTTTATTTCATTCAATTGTTTAATCATTATTTTTCTTCTTTTATCAAACTCTGAAATCATTAATTCAACTGAAACTTGGGGGCCTTGTAATGCTTCTATAGCAGCAAATTGCGTTGAAGTATTAGTACAAGAAAAAGAATTAATATTTAATTGTTCTGCAATATGAGCATATTCTTTTGGCCATACACCATATCCTATTCTCCAACCTGTCATAGCATATGTTTTCGACCATCCATCTAAAATTATAACCCTATCTTTAAGTTGAGGATATTCTAGTAGAGAAATAAATTCAGCATTATCGTAAAGAATTCTACTATATATTTCATCGGATAGTATTTTAATATTTGGATATTTTTCTAAAATTGAAACTAATATCTCCATATCTTTTTTTGAAATAACTCCTCCAATAGGATTAGAAGGAAAGTTTATAATTATTAAAGATGTATTTTCATTAATTGAACTTTCTAATTGATCAAAATTTATTTTAAAGTTGTTTGAAATATCTAATTTTATAGGAATAGGTTTTGCACCAGAATAGTTAATTACACTTTCGTAAATAGGAAAGCCAGGGTTAGGGTATATAATTTCTTTTCCTTTTCCACCAAACATTAATATAACATGCCACATCGTTACTTTTCCTCCCGGTACTATTACAATATTTTCTGGGTCTATTATAACTTTTCTTCTATTATGTATATCTTCCGCTACAGCTTCTCTTAATTTAAGCATGCCTTTTCCTTGAGTATAACCATGTTCTCCATTTTTTAAGGATGCCACGGCTGCATCAACAATATGTTCTGGTGTTTTAAAATCAGGTTGTCCTATACCCAAATTTATAATATCTTTTCCTTGCTGTTGAAGTTTTTGTGCTTTGGCAAGAAGAACAAAAGCACTTTCAGTTCCAAGTTTGTTTATATTAGGATTAATTTTTTTCTCCTTAATTATTTTAAATATTAAAAAAAAGATATACTATTAATATCAAAAAAATAATTTTTTATGAAATATAATTTTATATCTAATAGAGTAAACAGCATTAAACCATCACCTACAATTGCGGTGACTACTAAAGCAAGAGAATTAAAAGCAGCTGGAAAAGATGTTATTGGTTTAGGAGCAGGCGAACCTGATTTTGATACACCTGAACATATTAAAAAATCAGCCATAAAAGCTATAGAAATGGGTAAAACAAAATATACAGCAGTGGATGGAATTCCAGAGTTAAAAGAAGCTATTTGTAAAAAGTTTTTAAGAGATAACAAAATTATCTTTGATATAAACGAAATTTCAGTAGGTGCTGGAGGGAAACAAGTTTTGTTTAATGCACTTTTGGCAACTGTAAATAAAGGAGACGAAGTTATAATACCGGCTCCTTACTGGGTATCATATCCAGATATGGTTGTTATAGCCGAAGGTATTCCAGTTATTTTGGATACAAGTATTGAAAGTGATTTTAAAGTATCTCCAGACCAACTTAGAAAAGCAATAACTGAAAAGACTAAATGGATTATTATAAATTCACCTTCAAATCCTACAGGAAGTTGTTATTCAGTAGATGAATTAAAAAACATTGGGAAAATTTTAGACGAATTTCCGCATGTGGGATTCATATCAGACGATATTTATGAGAAAATTGTTTATGATGATTTTAAGTTTTCTACTTTAGCTACAATTATACCTCAGCATAAAGAAAGAATATTAACTGTTAACGGTGTATCAAAGGCTTATTCAATGACAGGGTGGAGAATAGGGTATGCGGGAGCATCAAAAGAGATTATAAAAGCCATGGCTAAAATACAATCACAGTCGACTACAAATCCAAGCTCAATTTCTCAATATGCAGCTCTTAGTGCTCTTCAAGGAGAAGAAGAGTTCATTTTTAAAAATAACCAAATATTTAAAAAAAGAAGAGATCTAATTACAGATATCATTAATGATAGCTATGGATTGAGTGTCAGCCAAACATCTGGTGCTTTTTATTTATTTCCTTCATGTGCTGAATTAATAGGATCCAAAACAAAAAGCGGCGTTATATTAAGTGATGACTCTGCTTTTTGTGAGTATTTAATTGAAGAAGCTGGAGTAGCAGTTGTTCCTGGAATTGCTTTTGGAAAAAAAGATTATTTTAGAATATCATATGCAACATCTGATGAACTTTTATCAGAAGCTGGTAAAAGAATAAAAATTGCTTGTAATAAACTATCTTAACTTATGATAATTTAAACTTTTGTCTTACTTCAGGTATCCATTTCTTTATATTTTCTATCCTAGTTTTATTTGATGGATGGGTGCTTAAAAATTCTGGTGGCTGACTATTAGAGTTACCTTTATTCATTCTTTCCCACATTTTAGCTGCTTCTTCCATTTCGTAGCCAGCAATATGCATAAATACTAATCCGAGATAGTCTGCCTCTGTTTCATGACCACGACTAAAAGGTAACATTACCCCGAAATTAGCAAAGTATTCATATAATCGTTTTCCATCTCCAGATAATGATTGACCTAATATCAATCTTTCTAAGGCCATAGTTCCAATATCCAATAAAACTCCTTGGCTAGCTCTTTCAGATCCATGTCTAGCTACTGCATGTGCTATTTCATGCCCCATCAATGCTGCAAGAGCATTATCATTATTAGCTACATCTAGAATACCAGAATAAACTGCCATTTTTCCTCCAGGCATACACCAAGCATTTTTTACGTCCTTATTATCGACTAGTATAACTTCCCATTTAAAATTGGCTGTAGGATCTGACTTTTTGTGACTTTTATAAAAGATTTTTATAGCCTTTTTAATATTTTCTGTAACTTCTTGAATTTTATCAAAGTCATCTCCATCCTCAATTAACTTGTTTTTTTCTTTAAAATCAGCATAAGCTTTAAATGCTTGAGGATATATAACGTTATCACCTAAAATTATTAATTGTTTCCT
>CACEBX010000006.1 GCA_902557845.1 Rhodospirillaceae bacterium
GGTTAGCTGGGATAAGTAAAGTTGCTAAAGTAAATTGGAAGTTTTTAAAAAGTAATATAGATAAATTTAATCTTAGAAATAATTTATTTTTACTAATTATAGGTGGAGCAAAGCATAGGCCTAAAAAAAGATGGAGTATTGAAAGCTATATAACTTTAATAAGGCTCTTAAACCAAAAAAAAATATTTCCGATAGTAATAGGTGGAATTGCTGAAATGCAATATTTTAATGAAAAAAATATTCCTGATATTAGGTGTAAAAACTTAATAGGAAAGACTAATTATTTAGATTTAGCTGAAATTGCTAGAAAGTCTAAATGGGTTGTAGGAAATGATACAGGGCCTATGCACTTAATTTCTCAATGTAGTAAAAAAAGCACTAAAAAAATAGTATTATTTGGTTCCGATTCTGATCCTAAATTATGTGCGCCAATAGGAGAAAATATTTCTATTATTAAAAAAAATAATATTAATGATATTTTACCTGAAGATATATTAAAATTGATATAGCAAAAAAAAGATAGCAATCTTAATTATTTTTAGTTATAAGTAAATTTATTTATAGAAAGGTATTGTTATAGTAAGACATAATTCTCCAACTAATGCGGGCCCACGCATAAATAATGAAATTTTTATAGATCCAGTAAGATTAATTGATAACAAAGGCAAGATGATTGGTGTTGTCAAACTACAGAAAGCTCTAGATATGGCAGAAGATATAGGGTTGGATTTAGTTGAAGTTTCTCCTAATGCCAAACCACCTGTTTGCAAAATACTTGATCATGGAAAATTTAAATTTGAGGCTCAAAAGAAAGCTGCAAAAGCAAAGAAAAAGCAAAAAGTTATAGATATAAAGGAACTTAAATTTAGACCAAATATTGATATAAATGATTTTAACATAAAAATTAAAAGTATTAAAAAGTTTCTGGGGGCAGGAGATAAAGTTAAAATTTCTCTCAGATACAGGGGAAGAGAGATGGCTCATAGGGAGCTTGGAATTAATGTATTGGAGAGAATTAAAGATGAAACAAAGGATATTTCTAAGGTAGAGTTAGCCCCCAAACTTGAAGGAAGACAAGCGGTTATGATATTGACTCCAGAAGAAAAAAAATAAAGTTATATTAATTTTGCAAATAAAACTTGATTAGAAAAGTAAATAGAAATATATTTAATAATTTTAAATTATTGATATGCCAAAAATTAAAAACAAAAGCGGTGCAAAAAAAAGATTTTCTTTTACTGGGTCTGGTAAGGTTAAAATGAACCAAGCTGGCAAAAGGCATGGTATGATTAAAAGAACGAATAAATTTATCAGAAATGCAAGAGGAACTAGTATACTTGCAAAGTCTGATGAAAAAATTATAAAAAGAAATTTTTTAAGAACATAGCTAAGTAGGAAAACAATGGCCAGAGTAAAAAGAGGTGTAACTAAGCACGCAAGACATAAGAAAGTATTATCTGAAGCTAAAGGATCTAGAGGAAGACAAAAAAATACATTCAGAGCGGCTATGCAAAGAGTTGAAAAGAATAGACAATATGCCTACAGAGATAGAAAAAATAAAAAAAGAGAACTCAGGAAACTATGGATTATTAGGATCAATGCAGCATGTAGAGAAATGGGCATGAAGTATTCTGAGTTTATTTCAAAGCTAAACAAGAAAAACCTTCAATTAGATAGAAAGGTCTTGGCTAACATAGCTTATGAAGATCCAGCAGCATTTAAAGCTATAATGGAAAAAATAAAGAATTAACTTCAACATTTCGAGGTGTTTAAATCGAAGAAACTATTAAAAAAGCAGATGAATTAAAATTTTCAGTTTTCAAAAAACTCTCTGCTGATCTTCCTTTAGAAAAGTTAGATGAATTAAAGGTCTATTATACTGGTAAAAATGGACAACTCACTGTTCTACTAAAGTCCTTACAAAAGTTAAATAAAAGCGAAAAAATTATAGCCGGAAAAACATTAAATATTATAAAAAAAGATATTGAAATCCTTTTTTTCAACAAAAGGAAAGAAATAATTGACAGAGAATTAAATTCAAAGCTAGTTAATGAAAAAATTGATATTTCTTTACCTGTTAGACCTATCAATAACGGTAGCATACACCCAATTACTAAAACATTAGATGAATTAACGAGTATATTAGTAAATATGGGTTTTGAAATAAAAGAAGGACCCCATATTGAAAACGAATATAATAATTTTACTGCTTTAAATATTTCAGAAAATCATCCTGCTAGGCAAGACCATGATACTTTTTATTTGAATAAGAAAAGCATGCTATTGAGAACTCATACATCTCCCGTACAGATAAGAGTTATGTCACAGAAAAAGCTACCAATTAAAATCATTGCTCCAGGAACTACATACAGATGTGATGATGATTCTACTCATTCTCCAATGTTTCATCAAGTTGAGGGACTAGTAGTAGATAAAAATGTAAATATGGCACAACTTAAAAGTGTAATTAAGGTGTTATTAGAAAAGTTTTTTCAAATTCAGGATATGCCGGTAAGGTTTAGACCATCTTATTTCCCTTTTACGGAACCTTCAGCGGAAGTGGATATAGGATGTTCTAAAAAAAATAAAACCTTAGAAATAGGAAAAGATGATGATTGGCTTGAAGTACTAGGTTGTGGAATTGTAAATGTAAAGGTTCTAGAAAATTGTGGTATAGATACCAACCAATATAGGGGGTTTGCATTTGGTTTAGGCGTAGAGAGGTTTGCCATGTTAAAGTATGGCATAAATGACTTAAGAATGTTCTATGATAATGATTTAAAGTGGTTAAATAATTATAGCTTTAGCCCTAAGGGTTTCCCTAATATAATTAGAGGGTTAAGATGAAGTTTACTTTTTCTTGGCTAAAAGAGCACATAAAAATTAATAGTGACCCTGAAGAAATAGCTAACATTTTAACTGATCTAGGTTTAGAGGTAGAAAGTTTTAAATTAATAAACCCTAGCCTAATGGATATGTTAGTTTGCGAGCTAAAAAAAATTAAAAAGCATCCTAATGCAGATAGATTGAGTTTGTGCGAAGTTACATCTGGAGAAAAAATATATAATGTTGTGTGTGGAGCTAGTAATTTATACGAAGGTATGAGGACTGTCTTTGCTCCAAATGGAACCTTTATCCCAGGAAAAATGTTTAAATTAGAAAAAAAAAGTATAAGAGGAGTCGAGGGTGATGGCATGCTCTGCTCTGAAGAAGAACTTTGCTTATCTAATAGGTCAGAAGGAATAATAGAATTAGGAGACACTTATGAAGTTGGACATAGTTATGGTAGTTACTTAGAAAAAGATTATAATTATGAAATAGGACTTACGCCTAATAGAGGCGATTGCGCTTCTGTAAGAGGTATTGCAAGAGAATTAGCAGCCAAATTATCAAAAAAGTTAATAAAAAAAGAATATTTTCATGAAGAGAACAGTTTTAAAAGCAATGTGATTTGGGATCTTTCTGATTTAAAAAATAAAAAAGACTGTCCATTAATTTTAGGTAGAGAGTTTATAGTAGAAAATAACCCTAATAGCCCTTCAAATCTTAAAAAAAAACTAACACAAGTAGGAGTTAAACCTAACAGCGCTTTAGTAGATATTACCAATTATATATTATTTGATTTAGGCCGTCCTCTTCATGTTTTTGACTTAGATAAAATTGAAGGAAATTTAAAAGTAAGAAGAGCAAATAATGGAGAAAGTTTTATAGGATTAGATAACAAGACCTATCATTTAACTGAAAAAGATCTAGTTATTGCAGATAATAAAAAAATATTAAGTTTAGCTGGTGTTATGGGAGGTGCAAATAGTTGTGTAGACAATAATACAAAAAAAGTGTTTCTTGAAGTTGCTTATTTTGATCCAGACCTGATATCAAATACGGGAAGAAGACACAATATAATTACTGATGCTAGATATAGGTTTGAAAGAGGTATAGACAAGAATGGTTTGTTAGAGGGCTTGAGTTATGCTACTGAAATGATAGTAAAATACTGTGGTGGTAGTTTCAGTAAAGCAGTTTCAGCAGGAAAATCTTTAGAAAAGAATTGTTCGATAGATTATAAAGTAGATACCTTTAAAACCATAATAGGATATAGTATAAGCGCTGACTCACAAATTAAGTATCTAGAAAGCCTAGGTTTTGAAATAAAAAAGGAAAAATCTGGTCTTGCATTGATAGCTCCATCTTGGAGACATGATATATTTAATGAAAACGATATTGTAGAAGAAATTGCTAGAATGGATGGCTATGACAAAATACCATATGAAAATTTTCTAGATAATAATCATTTGGTTTATAAAAATATGCCTTTTTCTAAAAATATAGAGAGTGATTTAAGAGATAAATTAGCAAATCTTGGTTTAGATGAAATAAAGTCTTATACTTTTATATCACCTAAAAAAATTATCCCTGAGTCAGACTACAATGAACAGCTGAGATTAACTAACCCTATATCAAATGAATTAAGTATAATGAGAAATTCATTGTATCCAAATTTATTAGATGCTGTCTCAAAAAATTATGTAAAAGGGTGCGATACTTTTTCTATGTTTGAGATAGGAGATATTTTTAAAGGAATAGAATATTCTAACCAAGAAAAATTTATAGGGTTAGTTCTAAGCGGTTATCAAACAGAAAAAAATTTGTATTATAATAGACGATATTATGACTTTTTTGATATGAAGGGAATTTTATTGGAAATTATAAAAGTATTTTCAACTAAAATCTCTGTTGACTTTGTAAGAAGTAAAAGTGAGTATTATCATCCTGGTAAATCAGCTGATATTATTATTAATAATGAATATGTAGGAAGTTTAGGGGAATTACATCCTAAATTAATGAAAAAATTTTTGGTTAAACAGCAGACGGTATTAGGAAACCTAGCATTTAAAATGGTATTTAAAAATTTTTCACATAAGATAAAGTCTAAGGAATTTAGCCCATCGCCTTTTCTTACTTTAAAAAAAGATTTTTCTTTTATTCTACCAAATAATACAAACGTAGGTGCCTTAATTAATTCTATCAAATCTAGCAATGACATTATCGGAGAAGTCTTAGTATTTGATATCTACAAAAATCCAGAAAAAGAAGATAAAGAATTTTCCGTTGGAGTAGAAGTAGAAATTTTACAAAGAGATAAAGTTTTTAATGCTAAAGAAATAAATGAGATAATGCAAAATATTATTTTGAAAGTAAAAAAAGAAGTAAATGGTGAATTAAGGGCCTAGAAAAAGAAACAAAATTAGAGATACTAAAATGCTAAATACACCACTTAAAAAAAACAAGTTTAAACTTAATAATATCATTACAAGATCATAAAAAAAAATACCATATTTATAGGAGTCTGATGCTGATTCTGAAAAAGATTGAATTCCTACCAAGCTATTAGCATTTATATAAAACCATAATTTTCCAAAGGATATGTCTTCAACTATGATCCCTAAAAACATAAAAAAAGAAGCTAAAAGTACTAAATAAATTTGCAATTTTACTTTTATAGACATATAAAAATTATATATTAATTTTTTTAATTTGAAAGGAGAGGTGGCCGAGTGGTTGAAGGCGCACGCCTGGAACGCGTGTATGCGAGCAATCGTATCGAGGGTTCGAATCCCTCTCTCTCCGCCATCTAGAGTGCTATGGTATGTCATACTATGTCATAACCTTAGGGTGAGTCTAGATTCTCTTGACGAAGGTTCTCCAAGCTATTTCACTATAAATCATCATAAATCACGTCCCTTTGTGGACTAAGTTGTGGACTGGAGGAAAAATGTACAAGCTTAAAAATAAGGAGTTAATCCATTTAACGAAAGGAAAGCATCATGATGGAGGAGGACTATATATACGTATTACAAGACAAGGAAAGGGACTATGGACGTATCGCTTTAGACTTAATAAAAAATCTCATGAAATGTCATTAGGAACGTTTCCTGAGGTTAAAATATCTGAAGCAAGAGAAAAACTAGCTGAGCAAAAAAGACTTCGATTAAAAAAAATAAATCCACTTCATGAAAAGAGAAAACATGAAATTTTAAAAGAACAACAAAATAAGAAATTTTCAGAAATTGCTGATTTATATATTACAACAAAAAAAAAAGACGAATGGACTAATCCTAAAAGTGAACAACAATGGCGAAGTACTATTGAGACTTATGCCAAGCCTGTGTTAGATAGAAAACCTTTTATTGATATAAACCATAATGACATTGTGGAGGTTTTGCACCCCATATGGAAAACGAAGACAGAGACGGCTAGAAGGCTTCAACAAAGACTCTTTAGAATCATATCATTTGCAAAGATTAAGAAATGGTACGATAAAGAAAACCCTGCTTCTTGGCAAGAACATCTAAGCCATGTGCTTGCAGACCCTTATAAAATTCAAAGAGTAAAACATCATTCTTATTTGAAACATAGTGAAATAAAAATTTTTTATAATCAGTTGTGTCAATTAGACTTATTCTCAGCTTATGCACTTAGAATGGTCATTCTTACTGTTACAAGAACCAGTGAAGTGCTTAAGTCAAAATTTGATGAGTTTGATTTGGACAATCGAATATGGACGATACCTTATCAAAACATGAAAGCAAGAAAAGAGCATAAAATACCTTTATCCAATGAAGCTATTAAAATTATAAATTTTATGAAAAGAAAACATAATCATGCAATCGTATTCCCAAATACTTATTTAGCAAAACCATTATCAAATGGTGCTATGCTTAATCTATTGAGGTCAAAATTTTCAGAATTGAAGATTACTGTTCATGGGTTTCGTTCAACTTTTAGAACTTGGGCAGAAGAAGAAGGTAAATATCAACATTATGCTATTAAGTTTTCACAAGCACATCAATTACCCAATAAAATAGAAAAAGCTTATTTGCGGTCTGATTTATTTCATCAAAGAAAAAAAATTATGAATGATTGGGAAGAATTTCTCATTATTAAAGAAGGTTAAACTTGTTCAATGTAAAAGAAAATGTTAAAATTAAAGTACTTCATAATTTATTTATGGGCCAAAATCACGGCCAGGTGTAGACCTAAGGAGTGATTACACGCATGCAAACATGCTAATACTTCGAAATAGATTTAAAAATCTAGTGGCGATGGTTTCAAAATTTAAAAATTAACTTTTAATGGAGACTAAGCCAATGAAATCAATTTATTTAAGTAAAAAAGAAGTTGCTAGAAAGCTAAATATTAGTTCATCTACAGTAGTAAGATGGGCCAAAAATAATATTATTCCAAAACCATTTCGTTTAGGACCTAACAAAATCATTTGGGATGAAAATGAAATTAATAAAGCAATAGAAGAAAAGAAAAAACAAAGAGGATTTCTTGGACATAAGCCAGAGAAATAATTAATGTCAACAAAACTCAATGAAAGTCAAAAAATTGCATGTCACCTAATTGCTTGTGGGGTTAAGGCTAAAGCTATTGCTAAAAAGCTAGGAATAAGAGAAGAAACTTTATCTCGTTGGAGGCAAACCGATGAATTTAAAGAGGCATTAGAATTTGCCACTAGGATTATCTTAAAAGAAATTGTTGAAACACATAAAAACCTTTTAATTTCTTCTCAGAATATAATTTTAGATGCATTGAGCAATAATGATTTGGATATATTTAAAAAAGCTAGCTTAGCACTTAGGTATTTAAGTTTAATCAAAGGAAAAGATGATATAGCTGAAAAGTCTGAGAACAAACTTTTTAAATATTCCGAATTAGGAAATTTTGGAATCAGAAACCTAAATGGTTTTTGATAGACCTCTATTTCAACATGACCTTTATGAACAGATAATTGATAGGACTAATTAATTAAGTTATAATTTTATTTAATAAAGTATTATGATGAATGTAAAAAATTTAATAAAAATTATATCAGTGTTTAGTTTATTTTTAATTAGCTGTAGTGATGAAAGTCAAAATAAAAGTAATTATAAAAAAAAGACTGGTATACCTTTAACAGGACAATCAATAGATAAAAAAGTTAACCCTAGCAAAAAAGTAAGCGACTTTTATTAATTATGAAATACTTACTCATCTTGTTATTCCTTTTTTCTACTCAAGGTTTTTCAGGTGATGCAGATGATAAAAGTTTAACTTGCATATCAACTTAATCAAAAAATAAAGACATAATGGAATTTTATCATATAATTTAATCATGAAATTTTTTCTTATTGCTACGTTGCATTTTTTATTTGTTTTTACGCTGAAGGCTGAAAAATATACATATGAGTCATCTTCTAGTGTAATATCTGACCACATTAAAATTTCAAAGGATTTGACTTCGACCACTGTTAATATAGAAAGTAGATGGACAGACTCCTTTGGAGAATATGGCACAAATAAATGTAATGGACATATCTTAGAGGAAAGTGAAGCAATTTCATTAATTGTATTTTGTGAAAATACAGCTTCAAATGGTGATAAATTTTGGACACAACTTTTTAGAGATAAAGATATGGATGCAGGTATTGGAAGATTAAAATATCTTAACGCTACTGGAAAATACAAAAAATTCATAGGTACTGAATGTCCATATGCAGTAAACTATTTGAATAAAAAAATAAATTTTTTTAAACAAATATGCAATCTAAATAATGATTAATAAAATTAGACCTGATGTATCAGATTCTATAAACAGATAATTGATAGAGCTAGTTAATTAAGTTATTATGTTTTTATGAAAATAATATCTGCTTTAATAATTTTCTTTGCTTTTACTAAATTGAGTTTTGCAGACACATACGAGTTTGAAGCAAGTGGTAAAGTTATATCTAATGAGTCAATAGAATTGAAAAAAGGTATTGAGAAATCAATTATTGTTAATGAATCTACATGGACAGATAGCAATGGTGATTATGGTATTGTTATATGTTTAGGAACTATAGATAAATTTTTAGATAAAAGTGTAGTGTTAAATTTAGGTTGTTCAGGAAGAAATCAAGATGATGAAAAGTTTACAGGAAATATAGTTCGAAAAAGTGATGCACTAGATGCTGGTGTTGGAGTATTTACTTATTTGGATGGTACAGGAAAATTTGAAAGATTGATTGGAAGAAAATGTAATTTAGCAATTAGATATATTGACGAATTTAATTTCTATCGACACAGGTGTAAATAATTTAATTAACTTTATTACTTAAACTTTCTGCTTGGTTTCTAGTAATTTTGCATTTTGTAATAGAGTATGAATATTCTTCACCATGTTTTATGGCATAATTACAATTTGCACCATTTAAAACACTCCAGTAACCTTCTGCAGCAAGTTGAACAGATTTGCCAACTCCGAGTTCTGTAACTCCTACATTTCTCTCTATAGTCCACCACTTTTTTAGTTTTTTTTCATCCTTAATTTGACAGACTCCATAAATAGATAAGTCCTTTTTTTTTGAACGCTGCGCTTGACCAACACAATTTACACTACCAAAGTTACTGAAATTATCTGTCCAGGACCCTTTCATGCTCCATGTGTTATAATTACTACCATCTGATAGGTTAAACATAGTTTGAGTGGTTTTATAATGACTATTAAGGATATAAATGTCTTTTTCTGCAAAGACTGTTGTACTTAATATCGAAGCAAAAAATACAAATGAGAGCTTAATGATAAATATATGTTTGAACATCATTATAACTTATATTTAAAAGCTTAAAAAGCAATATCAATTTTTTATTAAACTAATTTTAATATTGAAAGTTGTGAAATCTAAGTAAGAATATATAATTATTTTATGCGATACTTTATTTTATTATTTTTTTTTTACTCACTTAAGCTTTTATCATCAGACTATATTTTTGACTCACGTGGTGGTAGTGAGCAGAAAACACTAAAATTTCAAGATAATAGTAAATTTATTCACATTACTACTAATGGATATTGGGTAGATTCTAAAGGCAATTATGGTAACGAAGTATGTTATGGTAGTATGGAAATAGCTGGTGACAATCAAAAGCTTGATATCTTATGTGAAATGATAGACCAGGAAGGAATAGTTTTTAAAGTTTCTAGAAAAAGAAATTCTTTAGTTGGTGGTGGCGTAGGTATAAATACCTATATTGAAGTACCAGAAAAATATAAATTTCTTAAAGAAAAAAAATGTACATATGCTGTAACCCAATTAAATACAGATTTCTTTTATAAACAAAAATGTAAGCTTGATTAATTAAATAGAAAAAAAAGTTACATATTTTCTATCCTCTTTTACTAGTCAGCTTCTATGAACAGATAATTGATAGGATTAGTTAATTAAGTTAAAGAATAGAATTAAAAGACAAGGTAAATATCATAATAACATTTACCTAGACTAAATATTTTAGTACTTTTTGACTTCTAAAATCTAATTATGCTTAAATAATTATTTTGTGATTTTATAAAATATAGTATTTGTGTTAGAGGTATAACCAGTTCCTGGGTTAAATTCTCCTTTACTCATTCCATATCCTTTTACATTAAAATAAACACCAGTTCCTCCAGTTATTTTACTACTAGAAATAATCATACTGTTTTTATTTTGGTCTACAGGTGATTGAGCTGAGCCAGACCAAGTTCCATACATTGTGCTTCCATCATCATATACTCGCGTCCAGTAACCAGTAACAACTCCATTTTTATATGTATAATCACTATATCCCCATAACTCTGCACTTATAGCAGATAAACCCTCACAATTTTTCTTAAAGTCTTTAAAATTACTTTCTAATTTAAATATTCTGATTGTATGCCCTTCTATGTTAGTTTTTATTGAATATTGCTCAGTATATTTGCTATCTTCTGGTTTGTTTTTCCAAGTAAATTCACAAGGTTTTGCAAATAAAGAAATACTTAAATTGGATAGTAATAATATAATTATATATTTCATATTTTCTCCATTTTATGTGAAATAAAGAGTTGCTAAGAACTAGGGAGTAGAAATCAACAACTCTAAGTATGTTTATAATTATTACTATACATCATTATTATATTAGTAATATACCAAGTAAAGTAGCATTTCTAAAAAGAAAAACTAGGTAGACCCACATTAGCAAATCACCCTAGCACTTTAGTTTTAACCAGAAGTATTACCTCCCTCTTTTGCTAAAAGGTTTAGTTATAAAAATTAGAAGAGGCACCTTAAAATTATAGTAAGTGAATTAAAGTGCCCACAAAGTGTTCTCTTTTTATTTAATTTTCAAAAATATATAAGTCATAAAAAGCCCTACCCATGCCTTTTCCAGTAGTATCTCCTTTAAGTTCAATAGATTTACCTAAAAATATATGTTCATTTACCCAAGCATATTTCTCACTAGTAGTTTTCATTTTAAATTCAGCAAACCAATATTTAAGTCCATTATCTGGAGCAGAGGAGGCCTTATTATTGGCAAGATTATTCAGAAAATTTTCATCTGGTGTAAGTTTAGCTGAATATTCTAAATAAATTTTTGATTCATCTGACATAGTTATAGAGCATTTTAATTCTACCCATATAAGACCATTAGGTTCACCGTAAAGATGTCCATCTTCAATGCAGACCTGAATTTCTCCTTTATCTTTTCCTAAAGTTAATGTTCCACCTTCCATAACATCAACGTGCCAAGTCTTAGAGGTCATTGCAAAGTTATTTCTGCCCATTTTTAAGTCCCATTGTCCAATTTTTTTATAATTAAGTTCTGCGTTTAGATTTGTTATAGAAAATATAGTTAAAAAAAAGATATAAATTATTTTTTTTCTTAGCATTTGTATTTACCTCCATGTGAATTTAAAAAATAGAGTTATCAATATAACTTAGGGAGGAAAAATTAATAACTCTATAAATGGCTATAATCTTTAAAATATAGCATTAATATATTAGTAATAGACCAAGTGAAGTAGCATTTCTTAAAAAAGAATAATATATCTGTCTTCTGAAACTGCTTATTTAAAATCTTATATAAATAAATATTATGTAAGTTAAACTGTAATGTTATTCTGCTGAAAGTTAATTATTATTAAGTATGACTTATTTTAAAAAAAAAAATTCTCTGGAAATTGAGTATGCTAAAAGAGTAGCTATGGCTGAAGTACTAGACTTCAAACAAGGAATAGTTAAAAGAAAAGTCTCAGATTATAAGTTATATAATAATGATTTAGACTTAATGCAAAAACATAAAAGGTTTTTGAGCTATATTTATTCTACTATTGAAAGATATACTGTTCATAGAAATATTATTCTTTATCATTATGATAACATACCTTGCACAGCATCAGTTTTAGTAGAAACACTTGGAATTTCAAGAACTTCCCTTAATCAAATTATTCAGGACTCTGTAGGTGAAGATTGGATATTAAAAAAAATAAATAGCAAAAATAAAAGAGAGTTTTTAATTATCCCTACTAAACTAAGGCTTGAGTTTTGGTCTATTTATTGTAAGAGAAGATACCAAAAAGCTAAGTCTGTGGGTTTAGCTAGAGCAATTCTTAATCTAGAAGAACATGAAGATAAGAAAAAACCTTAAGTACTGATTAAAATATTTTAATATAGAAATTAATTTAAATTATAATAGTTTAACTCTAATTTTTTAATTAATTAATTCATCTATAATCAAATTTTTGGTTGTAATGAGTTGCTATTTGAAATCTCCCTTACGAATAGCAACTTTTCAATATTGCTAGTCTTCTCTATAACCAATTCTCTTTTGCCAGTCAGCTTCTATGAACAGATAATTGATAGGATTAGTTAATTAAGTTATTAATGTGAATTTAAAAAAATAGAGTTATTATATAACCTAGGGGAGGAAAAAATTAATAACTCTATAAATGACTATAAATTTAATATATAGCATTAATATATTAGTAATATACCAAGTAAAGTAGCATTTCTTAAAAAAGAATAAAATCTAATGAAACTAAAAATAATACTAGGTTAAGCTACATAAGCAAATTACTCAGTGTTCTGAATAAGCAGAAACCTAATTTAAGAATCTAAATTGTAGACTACATTGTGGACTGAAAAATTATAATGCTATATTATCTAATAAAATCAGATGATTATAATGGAATAGCGAGGAGGTTCTCTCCGCCATCGAAAAAATTATTTTAGTACATCCTTTTTAAATAAGGAAAAGAAGTTGATTGCCTCATTGTAATCATCAGAGTTATCTAATTTTATTTTCTTGCTAGCAATCATTGATCCTCGTTTGGCCTCATAAATTTTTATTGTTAGAAAGCTTTCATTACTCTCAGAAAAAACTAATCCATTAATTACAAACGATGAGTTAGCTTCCGTAGCTATTAACATAACTTCAGGAGGATTAAGATTTTCTGAACCTTCAGGAGAGATTACTGTAGCCAACGTATCTTTTTCTGTAAGTGTTGACTTGATATTTTCCATTAGAATATTAAGTTTATCTGAAGAAAAGGTACTAGACTGATTTTTGAAGTTCATTAAGGAAATCTTAAGTATATTATCTTCAGCTAGAGAGCCGCTTGGTTTTCTATCCTCAGAAGCTTTGAAGTCCTCTAAATTACTAACACTACTTTGATTATAAGCTATTTTATCGGGGGAAAAATACTTATATATGAAAAAAATTGAAATAAATAGAGTAGCTGTTAATAATAAACCAATTAACATCTTTTTTTTAAGAAAACTTTTTTTGAAATTACTACTTTCTATACTTGTCAGATTTGACGAATAAACATTTATTTTTTCACTTATATTTTTTAGTTTTTTTGTTCCGAGAAAGTTAAAGTTAACATTAACTTTATTTTTAATTTCTTGATAGACTTTTTCAGAGATACATATTTCACTTGGTTTGGATATAGCTTCTAATCTAGCTGCAATATTAACATTATCTCCATATAAATTATTATCTTGAACCATTATATCGCCTAAATTAATACCTATCCTAAATTCAATTGTAATACCGTCATTAATTTCTAATGAGGTTTTAGTTACCTTATTCTGTATTTCTATAGCTGCCTCAACTGCGTCAACGGGACTTGCAAATTCCGCCATTATCGAATCACCAGCTGTAGAGAAAATTCTTCCACCTAAATTTTGGATGATCGGGTCAGTAGTTTTTCTAGTTTCTTTTAATCTGAATAATGTCAGTTTTTCATTTTGAGCCATTAATTTACTATAACCTACAACATCAGCCGCAAATATTGCTGCCATTTTTCTTTGTGCTCCAGCAGTATTTTTTTCTAGTGTAAATAAGTTTTTATTATCTTTAATAATAGTCATAATTAAATATTACTTAAAAATATTTTTATTAAAAGCAATTTTATTTATATATTTCAATAAATGATAACTTTAGTATTGTATAAACCTCAAATACCTCCAAATACAGGAAACATTATGAGACTGTGTTCTAATACTGGTTTTCAATTACATTTAATTAAACCACTTGGTTTTCGTTTAGATGATAAAAGTTTAAAGAGAGCTAAGTTAGATTATTTTTCTAACACTGAACCAATAGTTTTTGAGGACTTAGACATGTATGTCAAAAATACAAATATACAAAACCTTATAATAATAACAAAGTTTGGAAAAAAAAAATATACTGAGGCAAGATTTTCCAATAATTCAGTTATTATCTTTGGATCTGAAACAGAAGGTTTGCCTAAAAATTTTATCAAAAATTATGAAAACAAAACATTTAGAATTCCTATGAAGAACAACAGTAGAAGCTTGAACCTAAGCAACGCAGCTGCAATAATATCTTATGAAGCATGGAAAAATTTAAATTTTAGTGGCGAAGGTTACTAATATGAGATAATATTTAATTTTATATAGGGGGAAAAGTGATTAAATTAGCAAAAATTCTTTTGTTTTCATTGTCATTAATTTTAGTAGCATGCTCTGGTAATAATGATCAATCTTCAGAAGGTAAACAATCTGAACAATCAAGTAAAAAGGTGAGATGGAAAATGGCTAGTACTTTTCCTGGGTCTTTAACTCAATTAGGTACAATGGGCATAAGGTTTCAAGATCAAATTTTAAAAGTATCTGGTAAAAATATTCAAATTAAGTTTTTTGAGCCAGGAGCACTAGTTCCAGCATTAGAAGTTTTTGATGCTGTTTCATCAGGGTCAGTAGACGCAGGTTGGTCTACTCCAGGATATTGGGCAGGTAAAGTTCCGGCCTTACCTCTATTTGCCGCTGTTCCATTTGGCCCATCTGCTAGTGAATACATGGCTTGGATTTACTATGGAGGAGGAAAAGAGTTATTTGAAAAAATTTATGAGAAACATAATATAAAAGGTATATTTTGTGGGGTAATTGCTCCAGAAGCTTCAGGTTGGTTTAGAAAAGAAATTAAATCTTTAGAAGATATGAAAGGTATGAAAATGCGCTTTTTTGGACTTGGGGCTAAAGTAATGGAAAAGATAGGTGTTTCAACGCAATTAATTGCAGGGGGTGATATATTTCCAGCTTTGGAATTGGGAACTATTGATGCTACAGAATTTTCAATGCCAGCAGTTGACCTTAACTTAGGTTTTTATCAAGTAGCTAAACATTATTACTTTCCTGGGTGGCATCAACAATCGACTTTATTTGAGCTTATGATAAATATGGATAAATGGAATAATCTATCTGTAACGCAGCAAGCACAAATTGAAAGTGTTTGTGGAGATAATATGAGGCATGGAGTAGCTGAAGGAGAAGCTATTCAAATAGAAGCGTTAGTTTCATTAAAAGATAAAGGAGTTAAAATTCATAAATGGAACGAAGAAATTTTAGATACATTAAAAAAAGCTTGGCTAGAGGTTGTAAAGGAGGAAAGTGATAAAAATGAAGATTTTAAAGAAGCTTGGAACTCTCTTGAAACTTTTAGAGAAAATTACAAAACTTGGAAGTCCTTAGGTTATTTAGATAATTAGATTAATTAAAATTGGTTAATAAAAAGAATATTTCTTTATTAGGGTTAATATTTGGAATTATAGTCTTTTTATTTATTTACTTCTCTCCTCCACCACAGGGATTAGATAGAATAGCTTGGTTTACCGCTGGCGTAGCTATCTTAATGACAATATGGTGGGTAACAGAAGCGATTCCTATTTATGCGACTGGTTTAGTCCCTCTTTTGCTTTTCCCCTTATTAGGCTTATTTGAATTGAAAACAGTATCGGCATCTTATGCACACCCCCTTGTACTTTTATTTTTAGGAGGTTTTATTATAGCTTCTGCTATGGAAGAGTGTGGACTACATAAAAGAATAGCTTTAAAAATTCTTAGTTTTTCTGGAACTAGTCCAAGTAAAATTATAGCTGGATTCATGATTGCCACTTCAGTTTTAAGTATGTGGGTTAGTAATACGGCATCAACTATAATGATGCTACCAATTGCTACTTCAGTTATAGTACTTTTTACTATCCAGCAGAATGTAGAGGATAAGAATTTTGCTGTGCCCCTATTGCTGTCAATAGCTTACGCTGCATCCATAGGAGGAACTGCAACTTTAATTGGCACACCAACAAATATAATGTTGGCAAGTATACTTAGTGATAATTATGGTTATAAAATAAGTTTTATTGATTGGTTTATGATAGGCCTACCTGTAGTAGCTATTTTAATGCCAATTGTCTGGTTTTTTCTAACTAAAGTTGTATTTAAGGTATCTTCTCAAAAATCAGATGCTTTGGATAATACACTTGTGAAAATGAAAAAAGAAATTGGAAAACCAAGTATAACTGAAAAAGTTGTAGCGACTGTATTTTTTTTGACAGCTTCGCTTTGGATTTTTAGAAAAACACTAAATGAAAAATTTAGCTTAAATCTAAATGATACATCAATTGGTATACTCGGAGCATTGCTTTTATTTATAATTCCCTACGGATCTAATAAAAGAGCTTGTAATTGGGAAACTGCAAATAAGATTCCATGGGGTGTGTTATTTCTGGTTGGTGGTGGAATAGCACTTTCACGAGGAATTAAAAACTCAGGTTTAGCTGAGTGGATAGGATCTTTTTCTAATTATTTGTATGGATTAGATATTTACTTGTTGATACTTATTGCTGTAGGCTTAATTATATTTTTAACAGAACTTAATTCCAATACTGCAACAGTAGCAACATTTACTCCTATATTAATTATATTTGCTGTAGGACTTGAAGTTAACCCACTTATTTTTGTAATACCTACTACTATAGCGGCAAGTTGCGCATTTATGCTTCCTATTGCAACTCCTCCAAATGCAGTTGTTTTTGGTAGCGGAAAGTTAAAAATTAATAATATGATAAGAGCAGGATTCCCACTTAATATTCTTTCTATTTTTATAGTTACTGCAGTATGCCAAATAATCTTAAATCAGGTTTTTGACTTTAATTTGATGATCCTACCAGAATGGGTGCTTGAAAATTAATACAAAAACTTAGTATTTATTTTAGAAATATAAACTTTAGAAAACTTTATTGTTATTAAAAGCTCTATAAAAATAGCAATTACTATACTACTGAAAAAACTATTTTGTAGAAAAGGCAATCCCATTACATAGCAGGTTATAAGACCAGATAAATCACTACTATAAGTATTGCTTAAAAACCAAACACCAAAATTTGATATTATAAAGAATATTAAACAACTACCTATAATGCCAATAAGTCTAGAATAAAAACTCTTAAAATATTTTGAAAATAAGCCTATAAATACAATGCTTCCCCAGGTAAATAATAATAAATTATGCATTCCTATTATTAAATCACTAAATATGAATGCAGTTAAAGTCAAAAATATATATTTGATTCCAAAAAGTGCAGGAAGATAAAATGCTACTGCAATTGCTGTGCTAAAGTTTGGAGGGTGAGGTATTAATCTACTTATAAGTATTGACATAAAACTTATAAGTATAAAATTCCTAATTTTATTATTAGCCATACTATATGTTAGCATAGTTTAATTAAATTTTAATTCTAATTTTCAAACTTTAATCCTAAATACATAGAGAGTCCAGGACTTCTATATCCTAAATTTTCTGATGTTCCACCACCTCTATTTACTATGTTATCTCTGTCTAAAATATTTTCAAATTTTACAAAAGCTTTTGAGTTTTTTTGAAATGAATAGCTCGCATTCAAATTCAATGATCTATAAACAGGTAATTCATTATATTTAGTATCTTTAGATTTATTTTGAAATAAGTAATAAGTATTAATATTTATATTTTCTCTTGGCTCATAGTTCAAAGAAAAAACAATTTTATCTTTAGGAACTAAAGTTATACTATCACCATCATTTTCTTTTCCATGAGTTTTTGTGTAATCTATGCTTGTAGTTAAAAAGTCATAAATTGAAGTTTTAAAACTTATTTCAGATCCATGTGTTTTAAGATTTGCTGTTGATTGTCTGTATTTAGATGCAGCATACTTTATTATATCTTCTACTTTAGTTTCAAAAACACCAAAATATAATTTACCAGAATTTTTCTTAAAGCTTATTTCACTTCCTAAATCATAGGTAATAGATTTCTCAGGTGTCAAGTTAGTATTTCCGTATGAACTATATAGCTCGTATGGTGTAGGCGTTCTATATCCTGTTCCAAGACTTCCTCTTAAAATAACATTTTTAAATATATTATTGTTAAACTGTATTCTTCCTGTATCAAAAGTATCATACTGACTGTCGTATTCTCTTCTAATAGAAGCATCAACATTTGTAGAATTTAATAGTTTAAATCTAAATTCGGAAAAAATAGAATGTATTTCTTTATCTGCTAAATCTCCATTCATATCAGCACTTTTCTTAAGATATTCCAAACCTGATAGTGTATTTATGCCAAAAAAATTACCTGATAAAATATATTCCAATTTATTTTTTCTACCATCATACTCATAGACCCCACCAATTGTATTTATGCGTGTTGTGTAAGTAGGCTGATAAGTAATTTTATGACTTATTTCATTATGACTAAAAATTAAATCAAATAGTAAAGCATACACTTTATCATCTCTGTAGTGCACTAAACTATCACCCGGATAAGAATAAGCATCATCGTACTCGTTGTGTTGCTTATAAAACCTACCATTAAAGTTAGCTTCTACATCATCTGTAATTATAAAATTTGATAAAAAATTTGACCCATATAAGTAATAGCCATCTTTTTCTGTAGGGGCTAATTCCGTTTCAATAAAACTACTATAGCCAGTAGACCTCTCACCCTCTAAATTAACAACTAGCTGTAATTTTTCATTTGAATAATTGAAAGAGTTAGAGTTTTTTATAGATCCATATGATCCTGCTTCTAAATAGTTAATTTCTTTAAATCCAAATTCATCAGGAAATGAGGAGTTTATACTTATTACACCTCCTATTGCGTTTCCTCCATACAGAGTTCCTTGTGAGCCATTTAAAATTTCAATATTATCAATAGTAATTAGATTCAAATTGTCAATATATGTTGGCTCTTCTTGAGTTGAAGTGATATCTGATAAGTCCATACCATCTACCAAAACTTTTATATATTTTCTTGATAAGCCTCTATTAAAATAACTTGGGTCAGTTCCTTTATTTCCCTTAGTAGAGACAGTAAATCCTCCAAATTCTTGTAATATACCACTAGTAGTTGTGGCAGCAGAACTTTCAATTTGTTTTTTATTAATCTTTAGTACAGATGATCCTACCTTATTTAATTCAACTAGAGACCTATTAGGAGTTACTACTATATTTCCCAAGCTTTCTTGAGATATAGCGTTTTTAGTAATTGAAAAAATAATTATACAATATATTACTTTTAAAAATTTCATGGACCTTTCCTTTCAAATAGTTTTAAAATTGGCCATGAACGAAGTAATCGCGCTTTAAACGTAACCTCCGACGTAAGCTAGACCATATTTGGCAGGTTTCCTGACTTACGACTAGTATTTCTTCCTTCCCAGAAAATTATCCAGTGGACTTTAGAAAAACTTTTCGTCGTTTACAGTTGCGGAGACAGTTATGGCTTTAAACCATATTCCCTTTTACTTCTTTTTACAGAACACCAAACATATTTATATTATATAAAAATAAAAATAAAATGATATGAATATTATTATTTTTTAAATCTTTTCCAGAATCTTTTTTCAAAGTCCCAAAAATATTGAAACTCTCCAAAAATAGCCCCTACTCCTAATAAAATAATTTGATAAACAGGAAAAATAATAAGTAGTCTTAAAAAGATTTGAATTATTTTATTAGGTACATATTCTTTATAATTTAAAAGGTTAAGAACTGGTTCTGAGACATATACAGATAAGCTTCCACTAATAGCAAAAACTAAGAAAACAATTATTAGTTGGTAAACTGAATTAGTCTTAAAAATTTTTTGTAAAAATATAAGCAATTATTATTTTGCCTTAGAAATGATTTTTATATGGTCAATCATAGCCATCATTCCAACTTGTCTTCTAGCAGATAAACTAGGTCCTAATCCCAATTGATTAACTATATCGTGTCTAACATTTTTAATTTCTTCAGTACTTAGCCCTGAGAAGGCTTCCGCTATTATTTTTACTAATCCTTTTACAATTAAAGCGTCACTATCTCCTTCAAAGTAATTTTTATCATTTTTTTTATAGCTTCTAAGCCAAACTTTTGCCAAGCATCCAGACATTAGATTTTTTTCATTTCTGGCGCTTTCCAAAAAGCAACTAGCTTTTTTCCCATAATCAATTAAATATTCAAATTGTCCTTCTTCACCTTCAATTTCTAAAATCTGATTAAGGTTATCTGCATGGTTTTTTATTTCATTAAGCATTATTTTAACTTATATACGATTATAATTGAAAAAGTATTAATTTTTTTTAGTATTTCGTGTTTTTCAAATTTAACAATCTTATTTTTTAATACTTTAGTCAAGGAATCTATTATTCTTTTTGAAGCATTAGTATTATCTCCTACAGTAACTTCTTTAATTATTCCTTCTTTATCAAGAGAGAATAATATTTCTACATTACCCTCTTCTCGCTTTCTGATAGAAACTTTAGGGTAGTATAAGGATGCCTCGTTCTGAATTTTATTTTTTAAGTAGGCTTTGTAATCTTCTACTAACTTTAAATAATTATCCTTTTTTATTTTTGGTGCTAATGAACTCTTAGTTTCTTCGCTAAGTTCTTTACTTATATTATTTAAGCTAGGATTTTTAGATATACTTTCTATCCTTGACTGTTTATCTTTGCTTATAAAATTATCTTTCTTATCTTCTTTCTTTTTATTTTCAATTAAATTTTTAGATTGTTTTGTATTAGTATTAGTATTATTATTTTTTTTTTTTTCATTTGGAGAATCTAAATTTTTTGAAGTAATTCCAGGTTTTACAATTTTTTTGGGAGTAAAAGACTTTTTCTCATCATTTATATCTTCTCTATTTTTATTACTCTGATTGAAAAGTTGTACAGCTATTAATTTATTATTTTGTAAAGGTAAATTAGGTTTATAACTAATATAATTTATCCCATAGATTAAGAGTACACTATGAATTATAAGTGAAGTAAAAAAACTATTTTTTTGAAAAAGAAAAGTTGATATAGATCTATAAAAAATCATAGCTCTAACTTCTTTATTTCACAAAAAATTATTTTAATTACCACTTAATATTTATGCCTAAAAAAAAGCTTCTTGGTTGTCCAGGAGATAAGAAGTTTGGGTCTAATGGTCCTACTGCAGTATCTCCATTTCCTGTATCTCCTAACTCTGCTATAGGTACATTTACTTCATCTGAAGCTGCTTCACCTAAAACTCCCATAGTTTCATATTTACTATTGAGTACATTTTCAAGTCTTGCGAAAAAATTTATATTTTTTTTGGGCGAGTATTCTGATTGTAAGTTGAAAACAGCATATGGAGCAGTTTTATTTAATTGATTTGACTCATCACCTCTTAAAAAAACTCCAGTAGCTCCAGTAAGTCCGCCAATTATATTCAAATCTTCGTGTAAACCATATGTAACATTAGCATTAATCTTGTGTTTAGGCATCCCAGGAATTATGTCACCTGCTTCTACATCATTTGTTGAGTTAGGGTGGTTAGCTGCTGGTAATGTATGTGCTGACTGAAATGAAGCTTGCATGAAAGAGTAACTTAATCTGAAACCCTTAAACCAATTTTTTCTATTTTTATGAGAAGCATTTAAGCTGAAATCTAATCCTAATCTTTGAGTTTCTCCAAAGTTTTTAAAGTAGCCTGATGATAATCCTGTACCAGAACTTACAAAGATAATATCATCATAGTTTTTTGTTAAATATCCTATAGAGCTCCAGTTAATGTTAAATTTATTAAAATTATAAACACCTCTTAAGCCCGTTTCTACTGCCCTAGTTATTACTTGTTCCAAAGGCGGATCAGCTACGAATGCATTAGGAAGTCTACATGGGGCTCCGGGATCAGCACATGCTAATTCTACTGGAGATGGTGCTCTATTAGCTTCCCTATAATTTACAAGTAATGAAGTGCTATCAGATAACTCTCGAACAAAACCTACTGAAGGGTTAAATCTAAAATATCTATGGTCACCATTAACAAATGCAGTTCTAGTATAAATATTTGTTTTAAAATTATCTATAAGTTCTACAAATGCAATGTTTGCTCTAGCAGATGCAGATAAGGTAGTTTGTTCATCATATTTAAAAGTATTACTAATATATGCTCCATACAAATTTAACTTTCCAGTAACTTCAGCTGGCCCTATGTCTCCTCTTTCTTTTTCATCTGGATCACCACCATTGCCCGTATGCTCTTGTTCAGCTAATAGCTCAATAGGCTGGTCAAAGCTATTAAAAAGGGGTTCAACAGTTCTTTCGTTAGTTAGCTTACCTAAAAATCCTCCTGACCTATAATAAGACTTTGCCTGGTCATAAGAAAATCCGATAGATATTTGATTTTCTCTGTTATATAGATTCTTGAAGGTATCATATTGTAAGGTTCCACCTATTGTTGTGGTAGTAGTAAATGTTTTATTTAATAAACCATACTTTCTAATATTATCATTTGACTCAATAGCATTTCCATTTTGGTCCAAAATAACACCGTAATCTCCAGTAGAATTATCTTCTCCACATAAAGGAGAGTCATCAAATCCATAATCACTCTGAAGTTCGTTAGCATCAGCTGCCACATCCTCTGCGCATTCCTCTGCATCTACTTCATCAGCATTAAAAGTATTCCTAAATAATCTTCTCACATAAATATTCGAAGTTAGTATTGAGTCATTTTCAGTATAGTAATTTACTGTTCCCGTCAACATCAATACTTTATTAGTAGTATTATCAGGCCAAGTAAAAACAGATGCTCTATCAACATGTAATAGTTCTACCGGAGTAACTCCATTACCATTTAAGTCAGTATCTCCTCCCAAAATAGAAAAATTAATACTATAATTTTCTTTTTCATGGTCAAGGTTACTATAAAATCTTGCAATTTTTCCTTTACTATGGTCTCTCCACCCTCCATCACTTGCTTTTTCTAATGAAGTGTAAAGTCCTGTATCTTCAGTTCCTGTAGCAAATTCAAAGGTTTCAGAGTGGTAAGCATATGAACCTACCCTTACTGTATTGTTTAAATAAAGTTCTTCATTTTTATAATCTAGGCCCTTTTTTGTTGTTAAAGCAATTGATCCTCCTAATGCATTAAGGCCAAAAGCGGGATTAGAACTCATTAAATCAACTCTTTTTATTGCATATTCTGGAATAAGTTCCCACTGAACGGTATCTCCAAAACTTTCATTTATACGTACCCCATCTAAATATACTGTGATACCTTGTGACTCACCCAAAAGAGGGGATGCAGTAAAACCTCTGTAATCAAGGTTTTTTTGAAAACTTCCATTTTGTACATCTTTTACAGTTACACCTGAAAGGTTTTCATTCATAATATCCGCTAAGGTTTTAGCTAGGTTTTTTTTAATTTCATTTTGATCTATAGATTGAGAGGAGCTTGGATGTTTATTTTTTTCAATTAAAATACCTGGCAAAGGAGATATACCTATTACTTCTACTGTTCCGAGCTTTTCTTCTGAAATAGCTAAAGAGTAAATAAAGTAAAAAAACAAAATAAAATACTTCATTATTAGTTTCTCCTATAAAGAATATTGTAAAAAACTATAATTAATTAAGTTTATTATTTTGTCAATTTAAAATAATTATATTTTTGTAGGATTAGCAATTCCCTTATAAACTATATTAGGATCAAATGATTTTTTTTTCTCTGTAAACTTAAGTGAAACGTTACCATCTATTATTTGAATTTTTCTATAAAAACAACTTTTATAACCTACATGACAGGATGCCTCCTTTCCTCCTTTTTTAGGTTTGGTAAGCTTTACTTCAAAAATTATACAGTCTTGATCATCATCAATTAAAATATTTTTAATATTGTGGTACATTCCAGAAGTCTCTCCTTTAAGCCATATAGACGATCTGCTTCTGGAATAATAATGTGCTTTTTTTGTTTCTAAAGACTTTTGAAAAGCTAATTTGTTTACATATGAGAACATTAGTATTTCTTTAGTTTTATATTCAGTTGTAATACAAGGTAGAAGTTTTGCTTTATTAAATTTAGGACAAAGCTTGTTTCCCTCTTCGATTTCAAATATTGAAGTTCTTTTTGAAAATTTTATTTTTTTATTCATTTAACAATAAATTTAGTAGAAAATTTGAAATTATCAAATAAAAGTGATAAATAAGTATTATGAAACAAACTAACATACTTAAGAAAAAAGAAAATATTAAAAAACAGCCTACCGAAGAACAAGCAAAAGAAGCTGTAAGAACTTTAATATCTTGGGCTGGTGATGACCCTGAAAGAGAGGGGTTAATAGAGACCCCGAAAAGAGTAATAAAAGCCTACAAAGAATTTTTTGCAGGATATTTTGAGGATCCTCATGCAATTTTGTCAAAAACTTTTGAAGAAGTTGCAGGGTATGATGAGATGGTAATAGTAAAAAATATTAAACTTGAGTCACACTGCGAACATCACATGGTACCTATCTTGGGTATAGCTCATGTAGCATATATTCCCAATAAAAGAGTCGTGGGAATAAGTAAATTGGCTAGGGTTATAGATGTATATGGTAAAAGGTTACAAACACAAGAAACCATGACCGCACAAGTTGCATCATGTATACAAAATGCACTATTACCAAGAGGAGTAGCTGTGGTAATTGATGCACAGCATCAGTGTATGACTACCAGAGGTATAAAAAAGACTGAGTCATCTACAGTAACAAGTAGAATGTTAGGCGTCTTTAGGACTGATGCTAGAACTAGATCAGAGTTTTTAAACTTTATATCTAAATAAGATTAAAAAAAATATTGTTGGAAAAAAAAAAAAAATTTTCTATAAAAACTAAATTGCCTTTTATCCTAGCCAGTGGCTCTCAAGTTAGAAAAAGAATACTAGAAGATGCTGGCTTGCATTTTAAAACTATAACATCAAAATTAGACGAAGATTTTATAAAAAGAAAATTTAAAGATAAGTCCTACACATTTATATGCAAAAAACTAGCACAAGCTAAGGCTATCGCCGTAAGCAGAAAATATAATAATCATCATGTGATAGGTGCTGATCAGATTTGTGTTTATGAAAAAAAAATATTAAATAAACCTATAAATAAAAATAATGCAATTATTCAATTAAGCATGTTAGCTGGTAATGAGCATAAACAAATAAGTGGAGTCAGTGTTTGTTTGAATGGGAAGATTATTTATTCATTTAGTAGTACAGCAAAATTAAAAATGAGAAAAATAACAAAAAAGCAAATCAGTAATTATGTTGACACTGATAATCCCATAAATTCTTGTGGTTCCTATAAATATGAATCTAAAGGGTATCTTTTATTTTCTAAGGTAATAGGAGACCAGTTTACAATACAGGGGATGCCTATATTTGATTTGTTCAATTTTTTAATTAAAAGAAATATAATAAAATATGAATGATTTAAAAATATATAACTCTATCTCTAACAAAAAAGAAATATTTATACCAGTAGATAAAAATAACATTAGAGTTTATGCTTGTGGTCCTACTGTTTACAACTATGCTCACATAGGAAATGCAAGAATGGCAGTCGTTTTTGATACTGTAGTAAAATTACTACGTTATGCCTTTCCCAATGTAACTTATGTTTCAAATATAACTGATATTGATGATAAAATAATACAAAGGAGTTTAGAAGAAAAAAAAACATGTAAACAAATTAGTGAAACATATCTTGAAATATATAATTCTGAAATGAAAAAGCTAAATGTTGATTTACCTGACTATCAACCTAAGGCTACTGATTATGTTGAAAGTATGATAAATAAAATTAAGCATTTAGAAAATGAAGGTTTTGCTTACTGCAAAGATAGACATATCTTGTTCTCTGTTTCGTCTTTTCCAAAATATGGAATGCTTTCAAAAAGAAGCAAAGAAAAACAAATTGCAGGAAGCAGAGTAGCGATAGAGAGTTATAAAAAAAATCCAGAAGATTTTGTTTTATGGAAACCATCAAAAAAAAATGAACCAGGTTGGAACTCTCCATGGGGCTTTGGTAGACCTGGTTGGCATACGGAGTGTTTTGCTATGGCGTCAGATATTTTAAAAACTCCATTTGATATTCATGGCGGAGGGTTAGATTTAAAGTTTCCTCATCATGATAATGAGATTGCTCAAAGTTGTTGCTTTCAAAACACAAAAGATGATTTTAGTAGTTATGCCAGATATTGGATGCATAATGGTTTTGTGACAATAGAGGAAAAAAAAATGTCAAAGTCACTAGGAAATATAGTTCTTTTAAAAGATTATTTAAATGTTTACAACGGAGAAGTTATAAGACTTGCTTTGTTAAGTGCTCATTACAGAAGTCCTTTAGTATGGACAGAAAGTTTAATAACACAATCAAAAAAAATATTAGATAAATTCTACGATGTTTTAAGTAGATTGGAAGGTATTGAAGTTCAAAATGATAATTTAACATTACCAAGCGAATTACAGAGGTGCTTATTTGATGATCTAAATATTTCTAAAGCATTTGCATATTTGAATAAAATAGTTAGAAATAAAGAAAGTTTTGAAACAGACAAAAACAAAAAAAATCTTAAAAGAATTTTAATGACAGTTAGCAATATTTTAGGGATATTTAAACAGAGTCCAAAAAACTGGTTTAAAAACAAAATAAAAATTGACAATATGGATATCAAAAATATTGAAGAATTAATACAAAAAAGAAACTTAGCGAGAAAAAATAAAGATTATAATTTGGCAGATGACCTAAGAAAAAAACTTATTAATTTAGGTGTTGAAATACAAGATAGTCCTGATGGTGTAAAATGGAAATGGGTAAATTAGAAATGAATGTACAGGAAGAGAAAAAAAATATTTTTATTACCTTTCTAGATGGAAAAAAAGTAAAGTTCAATAGAGGAATTAAAGGTATAGAGATAGCAGCAAGTATTTCAAAATCCTTAGAAAAAAAATCTATAGCTGTGAAGGTTAATGGCGAGTACAAAGATTTAACTGATACAATTAATAACGATGCAACAATTGAGATATTAACTGTTGATTCAGAAAGTGGCTTAGAAATTATGAGGCATACGTTGACAGCTCAGGTGCTTGCTAAAGCGATAAAAAATTTATATCCAGGATCAAAGCTTGCAATAGGACCCACTATAGAGAATGGCTTTTATTATGATGTTTTATTTGAAAAACCTATATCTAATGAAGACCTACCTAAGATAGAAAAAGAAATGAAAAAAATAGCTTTAGCTGGAAGTAAAATTAACAAAATATTTGTGAATAAAGAAGAGGCTTTGAAGTTATTCTTTGATAAAGGAGAGTCTTACAAAGTAGATATTATCAAAGAATCTCCACAAGAGGATAATTTTCAAATTTATTGTCAAGAAGATACAGACTTTTTTGATTTATGCTATGGCCCGCACTTGCCCAATTTAAAGCATATAGGTTCTTTTAAATTAACTAAAGTAGCTGGTGCATATTGGAAAGGTGATTCTAATAATGAAATGCTGCAAAGAATATACGGAACAGCTTGGAAAACTCAAGAAGATCTAGAACACCATATTAACATGTTAAAAGAAGCAGAAAAAAGAGACCATCGCCTTTTAGGGAATAGTATGAATTTATTTCATTTTCAAGAAGAAGCGCCAGGTTCTGTTTTTTGGCATCCAGATGGTTGGAAGTTATTTCTAACTTTATTAAACTATATGAGAAAAAAACAAAACGAAGCCGGGTATTTAGAAATTAATACACCTGACATTATGGATCGTTCATTATGGGAAAAGTCAGGACACTGGGAAAAATTTGGTGAAAATATGTTTACAACAACTACTAAAGAAGAGAAGACTTATGCTATAAAACCAATGAATTGCCCAGGTGGAATACAAGTATTTAATCAAGGAATTAAAAGTTATAGAGATCTACCTGTTAAAATATCAGAATTTGGGAAGGTTCATCGTTATGAGCCTTCAGGAGCTTTACATGGGCTTATGAGAGTTAGAGCTTTCACGCAAGATGACGCTCATATTTTTTGTACAGAGGAGCAGTTGGAAGAAGAATGTCAAATAGTATGTAACTTAATAATTTCAATTTATAAAGATTTTGGTTTCAGTGATATTACTGTAAAATACTCAGATAGACCTAAAAAAAGAGTAGGCAGTGATAGTGTATGGGATCAATCTGAAAAAGCATTGCTATCTACAATTAATAAGTTAGGTATACCTTATAAAGTTAATCCAGGAGAGGGGGCATTCTATGGTCCAAAGTTAGAATTTGTTCTAAGAGATGCTATAGGAAGAGACTGGCAATGTGGTACAGTTCAAATTGACTTAAACTTACCAGAAAGACTTTCTTGTAACTATATAAATAAAGAAGGAGAAAAGGTAAGGCCTGTGCTAATTCATCGTGCATTATTTGGTTCTTTAGAGAGGTTTATTGGTATTTTAATAGAACATTATGCAGGAAGATTGCCTTTATGGCTAAGCCCAGTAAATTTAGTAATAGTAACAATCAATAATAAATTTGATGAGTATGCAACTAATTTACATAATAAATTTCTAAAAGAGGGAATAGCTAGTAAGATAGATTTACGAAATGAAAAAGTAGGGTATAAAATTAGAGAACATAGTAATACAAAAATACCTTTAATCTTAGTAATAGGAGAAAAAGAAGTAGAAAGTAATACAGTGGCTTTAAGAAAACTAGGAAGCACTGATGTAGAGAGTTATTCGATTGAAAAAATTATTAGCCTTATTAAAAATGAAAAAAATAAATTTTAAAACACTAGTAAAGTATCTTATTAGATTATATCAATTAGTATTATCACCTTATTTAGGAAATAATTGTAGATTTTATCCTACATGCTCCAATTATGCTTTAGAAGCAATTGAAAAAAAAGGACTGATTGTGGGTACAAGAATGGCTGTGGTAAGAATTTTAAGATGTAACCCTTGGGGAGGAAGTGGTATTGATATGGTTTGCAAAAAAGATGCTAAAGATAAAAACTAAATGTGGCCTAGAGAAGAAAAGGTATTTAGAAAAGAAAACAGGACTCTTTGCAAGAATTAGGCTATATTGGTTTTTATTTATAGGAGGATTAAGAGATTTTCTTAAATAGATATTTGATAAATAAAATATTAATAATAATTTTTTTAATAGCTATAAAAACTAAAATTAGTTTAGCGCAAGAATATTCGGCATATGACCTTTTGAAAAGCTGCAATAATTATACAAGTTGGATAGAAAATGAATTCGAGTCACCTGTTGACCAGCAGGTGCTATTTAATATGGGTAAATGTCAAGGTATAGTAGAAACCACAGGAAAAATTATGTCTACTTTATGTGCAGAAAGAAAAAGGAATGTAAATATAAATAAGCAAATCGCAGCAAACCTTGAAGGCATTAGGACTGTATCTTTAATTAAAGAATATGTATTTATTGCATCTTCTGTAGGGAATATACAGAAATATAGCGCTCAAAACCTATTAACAAAAATACTAAGTAAGAAATGGCCATGTAGATGACTATATTTTTAGTGGTTAAAATTTAATCTTATTTCTATTGTTACTTCTAACTTGATTATTTTTTAATCATTTATTGAGTTATTAAAAATTGATTTTTTTTTTTCATAAACTTATAATCTGATTTCGCGTTAGTTCTGGTTTTATTGTGATTTAGCACTAATTTATAAAAGTATAAATAAAAATGATATGAAAAAAAGAACAACATATAGATATAGGCCTGGAAAGCAAGGATTATACAATCCTAAAAATGAGCACGATGCTTGTGGAATAGGTTTTGTAGCCAATATTAAAGGTAATAAAAATCATTCTGTAGTCCAGAATGGTTTAGAAATGTTGGAAAACTTAGAACATAGAGGAGCTGTTGGTGCTGATAAAACTGTAGGAGATGGTGCAGGCATGCTGACTAATCTCCCAGACAAATTGTTCAGAAATGAATTTAAAAAAGCTTCTAAGGAGTTACCAAGAGAAAATCATTATGGTGTAGGCATGATTTTTCTTCCTACCTCAAAAAAGGAACAAGATAAATCAAAACAGGTTATAAGTAAGTTTTTAGAAGAAAATAATTTACAATTATTCCATATCAGGAATGTTCCTGTAAAAAGTTCTATTTTGTCTGTTGAAATGAAAAAAAGTGAACCTGCAATAAAGCAATTTTTTGTTAAGATAAAAGGAAAATTAAATTCTTCAATACTAGAAAAAAAGCTTTTTATAGCAAGTAAACAAATTTCGAATGAAATTACTAGACTATCTAAAAATAACAAGGTTTTTGATAATTTTTACATTAGCTCATTTTCTAATAAAATTATTACTTACAAGGGGATGTTATTATCTAATTTAGTCAGAAAGTATTTTATTGATCTTAGAAATAAAGCATACGTTAGTAATTTCTCTCTTATACACCAAAGATTTTCTACTAATACTTTTCCATCTTGGGACTTAGCACAACCGTTTAGAATGATCTGCCACAATGGTGAGATAAATACTGTAAGAGGAAATGTAAATTGGATGAATGCTAGAAAGTTAATTTTAGAAAGTAAAGTTTTAGGAAAAGATTTAAAAAAAATTTGGCCTTTAATTGTTTACGGGCAATCTGATTCTGCTTGTTTTGATAATGCGTTAGAACTTTTAACTGCAGGTGGATATTCAATAGAGCATGCTATGATGCTTTTAATACCAGAGGCGTGGCAAAATGCAACAAATATGAATAAGAGAAAAAAAGACTTTTATAAATATTACTCCCAGTTTAGCGAGGCATGGGATGGTCCAGCAGCAGTAGCTTTTACAGATGGAAAAAAAATTGGAGCAACTTTAGATAGAAATGGCCTCAGACCAGCAAGATATTTTATTACTTCAGATGACAGAATAGTCTTGTCTTCTGAGATGGGAGTTTTAAGAGTAGCAGAAAACTTAATCATAAAAAAAGATAGACTAAGGCCAGGCAAGATGCTTTTGGTTGACTTAGACAAAGGTAAGATTGTTCAAGATAATGACCTCAAAAAGCAAATGTATAGTAAGTTGGATTATAGTAAAATAATAAAAGAAAATATAGTCACTTTAAAGGAAGAAGTTTCATCAAAAAATTTTCAATTAGAAAAAGAGAAAAATATCAAAATAAAACAAAATTTTTTTGGGTATACTGAAGAAGATATTAAATTTTTAATGAAACCTATGGTGGCAAATAAGGCAGAGGCTACTGGTTCGATGGGAACGGATACTCCTATTGCCGTTCTATCTAGACAAAATAAACTTTTATTTAATTACTTCAAACAGAATTTTGCTCAGGTAACAAACCCAGCAATAGATCCCATAAGAGAAGAAACAGTTATGAGTCTAATTAGTTACTTAGGTGAAAGAGCAAATTTATTAAATCTTGGAATAGACAATAAAAAAAGGATAATGTTAACACAGCCAATTTTATCAACTTTAGAAATTAGAAAAGTCGAACAAATATCAAAAAATCAAAAAAGTAATTTTAAAGTAAAAAGGTTTGACACAATTTTTGACATTAAAGATAGTCTTGTCAATGTAGAAAAAAAATTAGAAAAAATTTGCAAACAAGTAGAGCAAGAAGTAAAAAATAAAGGTTGTAAAATTGTAATACTTTCAGACAGACACACTTCTAAAAAAAATATAGCTTTTCCTTCATTGCTAGCTTTATCTGCAGTTCATCAATCCCTTATTACAAAAGGATTGAGAACTAAATGTAGTATAGTTGTGGAGACAGGAGAAGCAAGAGAGGTTCATCACTTTTCTGTTTTAGCAGGATATGGGGCTGAGGCAATTCATCCCTATTTGGCATTAGAGAGTTTAAGAGAAATAATAGGTCCTCAAAAGGATTTTAAAAATATTAATGAAAATGAAAAAAAATATATCAAAGCAATAGGAAAAGGCATTTTAAAGGTTATGTCAAAGATGGGTATTTCTACCTATCAATCATATAATGGAGCTCAAATTTTTGATGCAGTTGGTCTAAATTCAATTTTTATTGATAAATATTTTACGGGAACCTCTAGCTTAATAGAAGGAGTCGGTTTTGAAGAAGTAATCAATGAAACTAGAAGAAGGCACATAGAAGGAATCAGTGCCGTAGAAAAAAAGTTATTTAGACTAAATATTGGAGGGGAATATGCTTATAGATTAAATGGAGAAAAGCATGTTTGGGACCCTGATACTATCTCAGACCTACAGCTATCTGTGAGATCGCAAGACGAAAATAAGTATGAAGATTACGCTAAAAATATAAACGGAACTAAGAACGGAAACTTAAATCCTAGATCGTTATTTGAGATAAAGTATTCAAAAAAACCAATTAATATTAAAAAAGTTGAAAGTGCTTCTGAAATAGTAAAAAGGTTTTCAACTGGAGCAATGTCTTTTGGTTCTATAAGTAGAGAAGCTCATACTACCCTTGCTGCAGCCATGAATGCTATAGGAGGAAGGTCCAACACTGGAGAGGGAGGAGAGGAAAGATTTAGATTTAAAAAACAAAAAAATGGACAGAACTTAAAAAGTGCTATTAAACAAGTCGCTTCTGGAAGATTTGGAGTTACCACAGAATATTTAGTAAATAGTACAGATATACAAATTAAAATTGCCCAAGGTGCAAAACCGGGTGAGGGAGGGCAACTACCAGGACACAAAGTCGACAATGTAATTGCAGAAGTTAGATTTTCAACTCCAGGTGTAGGTTTAATATCTCCACCTCCACATCATGACATATATTCAATAGAAGATTTAGCCCAGCTAATTTTTGACTTAAAAAATGTTAATCCCAAAGCTAGAATTTCTGTAAAGCTGGTATCAGAGGTAGGAGTTGGTACTGTTGCTGCTGGAGTTGCAAAATCTAAGGCTGACCATATTACTATTTCTGGCTTTGAAGGAGGAACTGGTGCGAGTCCATTAACTTCTATAAAACACGCTGGCTCTCCTTGGGAACTTGGGCTAGCAGAAACTCAGCAAACTCTGGTTTTAAATAACTTAAGAAGTAGAATATCTCTTCAGGTAGATGGAGGGTTAAGAACTGGCAGAGACGTTGTTATAGGAGCTTTATTAGGAGCTGATGAATTTGGGTTTTCTACAGCACCATTGATAGCAATGGGTTGTATAATGATGAGAAAGTGTCATTTAAATACATGTCCCGTTGGTATAGCTACTCAAAATCCAGTGCTCAGAAAAAAATTTGCAGGCAAACCAGAGCACGTTATAAAATACTTTTTTTATGTAGCAGAAGAAATAAGACAAATCATGGCAAAGATGGGTATAAAAAAATTTAGTGACTTAATAGGTAGAACAGAAAAATTATCATTTAATAAAAGCTTAACTTCTTGGAAAACTAAAGGTTTAAATTTTAAAAATATATTTTATTCACCTAATACTAAAAATAGAAAACAGGTTTATAACACTAAAAACCAAGAACATGCACTAATAGACATATTAGATACTAAATTTATTAAAGAATTTAAGAGTAAATTTTCAAAAAATAAAAAACTTGTAATGAATTATAATATTTATAATACCGATAGGTCAGCAGGAGCAATGTTTTCTGGATATCTTGCAAAAATTTATGGACATGAAGGATTGAAAGAAAATAGTATCACTATAAATTTAAAAGGTACTGCTGGACAATCTTTTGCAGCTTTTAGTAGTTATGGTATAACGTTTAATCTTGCTGGAGAAGCTAATGATTATGTTGGAAAAGGTCTATGTGGTGGACAAATTAATATATTTCCCACAGAAGACTCTAAGATAATTCCAGAAGATAGTATAATTATTGGAAATACTGTACTATATGGTGCTATTGCTGGTCAGTGTTATTTTAGGGGTATAGGTGGTGAAAGGTTTGCAGTAAGAAATTCTGGAGCTTGGGCTGTAGTAGAAGGTTTAGGAGACCATGGTTGTGAGTACATGACAGGAGGAGTAGTTGTGTGTTTGGGAAAAACAGGAAAAAATTTTGGAGCAGGCATGTCTGGAGGAATTGCTTATGTTTATGATAAAGATAACGTTTTTGAAAAGCAATGTAACCTAAGTTTAATAGACTTGTCTAAAGTAAAGAAATCAAAAAATAATACTAGAAAATATACCTTTGATTTTTTAAAAAATAATATGTTGGAGTTTCATGAAGATAGAATTCATTTTTTGTTAAAAAATCACTTTAAATTTACCAAAAGTTCTTTAGCTAAAACGTTACTAAACAATTGGGATAATGAAAAAGAAAATTTTACTATAGTATTTCCAAAAGACTATAGAATAGCTTTAGAAAATATGAATAAAAAAAATTATAATTTAAAAAAACTAGGAGAGTAGAAAGTGGGTAAGGTTACAGGTTTTTTAGATCATGATAGAAAAGATAGAGATTACTTTTCTGTAAAAAATAGAATTAAAAGTTTCAAAGAATTTTTAGTTCCACTGAGTGAAAAAGATTTAAAAATTCAGGCTTCTAGATGTATGGACTGTGGAATACCTTACTGTCACTCTGGTTGTCCTGTAAATAATATTATACCTGATTGGAATGACATGGTTTATAATGATGATATTGAGAATGCATTAAAGACATTACATTCTACAAATAATTTTCCTGAGTTTACAGGAAGAATTTGCCCGGCTCCATGTGAAGCAGCATGTACTCTAAATATAGAGGACAGCCCAGTTACAATTAAAACTATTGAATGTGCAATAATAGATAAAGGTTGGAAATTAGGTCTAGTAAAACCACAAAAGCCACTAAAAAAGCTTTCTAAATCTGTAGCTGTAATTGGATCTGGCCCAGCAGGCATGGCAGCTGCACAGCAGTTGGCTAGGAAGGGGTACAATGTAGTCGTATTTGAGAAAAATAAGCTTATAGGAGGGTTGTTGAGGTATGGAATTCCTGACTTTAAAATGGAAAAACATCTAATTGATAGACGAGTTGAGCAAATGAAAAAAGAAGGTGTTTTATTTAAAACTTCTACAGACATAGGCAATGATTTAAGTGTTAGTGAACTTAAAAAAAATTATGATGCAGTTTTAATCTGTTCAGGGTCTGAGCATGCTAGAGATTTAAATATTCCTGGAAGAGAAGCTAGCGGAGTTAATTTTGCTATGGATTTTTTGCCTATGCAAAATAAGATGGTTTCTGGGGAAATAAATCAAGAAGAGTTAAAAATTTCAGCTAAAAATAAGAATGTTGTAGTTATCGGAGGAGGTGATACAGGTTCCGATTGTATAGGTACTTCAATTAGGCAAGGAGCAAAAAGCGTCAAACAAATAGAGATTATGCCGATGCCTCCAAAGAATGAAAATAAAGAATTAACTTGGCCAAATTGGCCTTTAAAATTAAGAACGTCTTCTTCTCAGCAGGAAGGAGTAAAAAGAGATTGGTCTGTTCTTACTAAATCATTTGAAGTTAAATCTAACAAGGTGACAGGTCTAAATTGTGTTAAAATTGATAAAAATTTTAAGGAAATAAAAAATAGTAACTTTAAAATTAAAGCTGACTTAGTACTTTTAGCTATGGGATTTGTGCATCCTTTAAAAAAAGGACCAATAGAAGAATTAAAACTAAAGCTTGATGATAAAGGTAATATATCTGCGTCCCAAAAAAACTATTTAACCTCAGATAAGAAGGTATTTGCTGCAGGAGACTCAAGAAGAGGACAGTCATTGGTAGTCTGGGCTATTAAAGAAGGAAGAGATGCAGCTGACTCTATTCATAAATTTTTATCCTGAAAGCTTGATACTTTACCAAATTAGTATATATTACTGTCATGTTAAAAATTACAAGATTAGCTGATTATTCTGTATTAATACTTTGCTGTTTCCAAGATAAAAAACTAACTGCTAGGAGTATTTCTAATAAAGTTGGTATAGGTATAGCTACAGTAAATAAAATATTATCCCTTTTAGTTAAAGCAAAAATATTAAAGCCAGTGAGAGGTGCAAATGGTGGGTATTGCCCATCAAAAAGTCTAAAAGAAGTATCAATAAAGGATATTATAGAAGCTATTGAAGGCCCTGTAGCTTTAACTAAATGTGTAGAGGTAAGTGACGAAAAAAGTTGTAACTTATATTGTACATGCATTACTAAAAATGTTTGGAATAAAGTTAACAATTCTGTGCAAGCTACTTTACATAAAATAAAAATTAATGATATTACCGGTCAAAGTAGATCCTTCATAGACTAATATTAGTATAAACAGTAGGTAAATTATGAGAACAAGTGATGATACAACAAAATTAGTAGAGGAAGCTTCTAGATATAAGTATGGTTTTACTACTAATATAGAACAAGATTTAGCTCCGAAGGGATTAAATAAGGATATAGTAAGGTTTATTTCACAAAAAAAAAATGAACCTAAGTGGTTATTAGAATGGAGATTGAAAGCATTTGAGACACTAGAAAAAAGAAAAGATAATCTTCCTACCTGGGCAAATCTTAAATATGATAAAATTGACTTTCAAGATATTCATTATTATGCTGCGCCTAAATCGGAAGATGATAAGCCTAAGTCTTTAGATGAAGTAGATCCTGAGTTGTTGAGAGCATATGACAAATTAGGAATACCTCTTAAGGAACAAGAGTTTTTAGCTGGGGTAAAAAACAGTCACAAAGTAGCAGTTGATGCAGTATTTGATAGTGTGTCTGTGGCAACCACTTTTAAAAGTGAATTAAGTAAGCTAGGGATTATTTTCTGCTCATTCTCTGAAGCAGTTGCAACTCATCCTGATTTAGTAAAAAAGTATTTAGGTACAGTTGTGCCGGTTAACGACAATTATTTTTCTACTTTAAATTCAGCAGTTTTTAGCGACGGTTCTTTTGTTTACATTCCACCGGGGGTAAGGTGCCCTATGGAATTAAGTACTTACTTTAGAATTAATGCTGCAAATACAGGGCAATTTGAAAGAACTCTAATAATAGCAGATAAAAACTCATATGTTTCTTATTTAGAAGGTTGTACAGCTCCTATGAGAGACGAAAACCAACTTCACGCTGCTGTTGTAGAGTTAGTCGCTTTAGAGAATGCTGAAATCAAGTATTCTACAGTTCAAAATTGGTATCCTGGAGATAAGAATGGAAAAGGGGGAATATATAATTTTGTTACTAAAAGAGGTATTTGCCAAGAAGCACATTCTAAAATTTCATGGACTCAAGTAGAAACTGGATCAGCAGTTACCTGGAAATATCCTAGTGTAATATTAAAGGGAGATTACTCTTCAGGAGAGTTTTATTCAGTTGCTTTATCGCATAACTGTCAGCAAGCAGATACAGGAACCAAAATGATACATATAGGAAAAAATACATCCTCAAGAATTGTTTCTAAAGGAATTTCTGCTGGAAGAGGACAACAAACTTATAGAGGATTAGTGAGTATTTTACCCAAGGCAGATAATACAAAAAACTTTACACAGTGTGATTCACTTTTAATTGGAAATGATTGTGGAGCACATACAGTTCCTTACATAGATGTTAGAAATAAATCTTCTGATGTAGCGCATGAAGCATCTACTTCAAAGATTAGTGAAGAACAATTATTTTTTTGTTTGCAGAGAGGTATTACGGAAGAGGATGCTACAGCATTGATTGTTAATGGGTTTTGTAGAGAAGTCTTTAAAAGCCTTCCAATGGAGTTTGCCGTTGAAGCAAAAAAACTATTAGAACTTAGCTTAGAGGGAGCAGTCGGATAATGTTAAAAATATCAAACTTATCTGTTTCTGTAGAAAATAAGTTAATAATAAATAACTTAGACTTAGAAATCGATGAGGGTAAAAAAGTCGCTGTAATGGGCCCCAATGGATCAGGAAAGTCAACACTTTCTAACGTAATATCTGGTAAACCAGGATATGATATAAAAGAAGGTAGCATAGAATTTGAAGATACAGATATTCTTAAGGTTGATCCTGAAGAGAGGGCCACTATGGGAATTTTCATGGCGTTTCAATATCCTGTTGAAATCCCAGGAATAGCTAATTCATCTTTTTTAAGAACAGCTATTAATTCCATTAGAAAAAAAAATAATATTGACCCTGTTAACACAAGAATTTTTTTAGAAGAAATAAACCAGATTGCCAGCAAACTTGGGCTTGATAAATCTTTTCTTTCAAGAGACATGAATGCAGGCTTTTCAGGAGGAGAAAAGAAGAAAAATGAAATTCTACAACTACTTTTATTAAAACCAAAATTATGTGTTTTAGATGAAATTGATTCAGGACTTGATATTGATTCTCTTAAAGTTATTTCTAAGGGTATCTCAGAGTATAGCAACAAAAAGAATTCTATGTTAATTATTACTCATTATCAAAGGTTATTGGACCACGTAATTCCTGATGAGGTTCATATTTTTAATAATGGTAAAATAGTTGAGTCTGGTGATCATAATTTAGTAAAAATATTAGAAGAAAAGGGATACAAGGAGTTCTCTTAAATGCTATTAAATGATTATTTAAATAAATTAAAAAAAACTAATATAAAAGAATTAAATAAGCCTTGGTTAAATAACGATCTTCTTAACAAAGAATTTCTAGATAATATTTTTCCTGACAACAAGATAGAGGAGTGGAAAAACTTTAATGTAAAGGCCTTTAATAAAAAAAAGTGGAAGCTATTAGTTTCAGAAAATAGTACTCTTTTTAAAAAAGAAAATATTTCATTCAAGAATTTAATAGTTTTTAATAACGGAGTGTTAGACAAAAAGCTAACAGAAATTAATACTGAAGATAAAGTAAAGATACATAGTCTCCATGAGTATTATAATAAAGATAAAACTATAGTTGATAAATTATATTCCAATAGTAAGAAATATTCAGAAGACAGAATATCTGGTATAGTTGATAAAAAAACTACAAGCTTATTGTCGCTTAATTCGCTTCTTAATCAAGGAGTAGTGATAGAGGTAGCTGCGGACTTCAAAGTTGAAAATGAAATTTGCCTTTACAATCAAATTTCAGCTAATGAAACTATAATTAATCCATATATTCTCTTAGTTGCTAACAAAAATGCAGAAGTAAATTTTTTAGATTTGACATCTTACATTGAAGAAAATAATTGGACTAATGTTTTTTATGAGGTTTACTTAGAAAAAAATTCAAAGGTAAGAATGTCAAACTTTAGTCTTAATCAATCTATGAATTTAAATACTTCCTCATACAATTTTCATTTAGAAAAAGAGGCGCTTTTAGAATTTGCATCTATTAACAAAGGCAATTCTAAGAAAGATATTAGAGTTTTTTTGAATGGAGAAAACTCTAAGGTAGACATCAAAGGAATGTTATTATCAAGACTTATTGAAAACAGCGATGTATTCTGCAAAGTAACGCATAATGCATTTAGTTCTGATAGCAAACAAGACTGGAGAATGATATCTAATGATACTTCAAAAACTTCACTGAATGGAAAAATAAAAATACTGAAGGGGGCTAAGAATAGTTCGGGTAATTTCTTTTCTAAGGCGTTATTACTAAATGATAAAGCTAAGGCTTTTTCTAAACCAGAGCTAGAAATTTTTGAAGATGATGTTTCTTGTTCCCATGGGTCCTCATTTGGTGAATTAGAAAAAGATAAGGTATTTTATTTGCAAAGCCGAGGTCTTTCAAAAAAGGAAGCTATAGGAATGTTAGTTTCAGCATTTATAAATGAACTAAATTTTAAAGATAATAATTTATCTGAAAACTTGAAAAGTGAAGTTGAAAAAATGTTTATTGGGAAAGATATATAAATGAAATTAGATAAATTTAAACCATGTAAATCTTTTGAGCAGATAAAAAAACAATTTCCTATATTCAAAACTAAAGTTAATGGAAAGAATCTAGTATACTTAGACTCAGCTGCAAGTGCACAAAAACCTGATGTTGTTATAGAGAGTATGAAACAAGTGTATGAAAATAAATACGCTAATGTACACAGAGGAATATACTATCTTAGTCAGGTAGCTACTGATGCATATGAGAGTTCTAGAGAAAAAGTAAAATCCTTTTTGAATGCAAACTATACAGAAGAAATAATATTTACAAGAGGTGCTACTGAAGGTATTAATTTAGTTGCTAACTGCTTAATGAAAAAATTTATTTCTGAAGAAGATGAAGTTATAATCAGCACTCTTGAACATCATTCTAATATCATACCTTGGCAAATAGTATGTGAACAAAAAAACGCAAATCTTCTTGAGATAAAACCTAATGCAAACGGAGATATAACCTTAGAGGATGTAAAAAAACTAATTACTAAAAATACTAAAGTAATTGCACTTCCGCACATTACTAACTCTTTAGGATCTTTGTTGCCCATTAAAGAAATTTGTGCTGAGGCAAACAAACATAATATTATTACAGTTATAGATGGATGTCAGGCTGCTCCTCATATACCAGTAGATGTACAAGATTTAGGCTGTGATTTTTATGTGTTTTCAGGACATAAATTATATGGACCTTCAGGTATAGGGGTTTTATTTGGAAAAAGAAGTATCTTAGAAGATTTAGACCCATACCAGACGGGAGGGGAGATGATTGATTTTGTTTCTATACAAAAATCGACTTTTGCACCGATTCCTCACAAATTTGAAGCTGGTACTCCCAATATAGTTGGAGCAATTTCATTAGGGTATGCTATAGACTTCGTACAAAAGATAGGAATGTCTAAAATTAAGAATCATAGTATAATGATAACTAACTATTTACTGGAAAAACTTAAAAATGATGGTGATATACAGTTAATAGGTGATCCTAAAGAGAGAATAAGTATAGTATCATTTTTATATAAAGGTGCTCACCCTCATGATTTAGCATTGCTATTAGATAAAAGAGGTATAGCGCTAAGGGCAGGGCATCATTGTGCTCAGCCTGCAATGAGGTATTTTAAAGTAGATACTACTTTAAGGGCATCAGTGGGTATCTATAATGATTTTGATGATGTAAACTATTTTTTAGAAAACTTAAATGATATAAAAAAGTATTTTTGAATAATATGACTAATGAAAAAGAAAATTTAAAAACAAAAATTATAGAAGCTTTGCAAACAGTATTTGATCCTGAAATTCCAGTTTCAGTATATGAGCTAGGTTTGATATATGATATTGATATTAGTAATGATAATGATGTGCAAATAACTATGACCTTGACAACTCCTCACTGTCCAGAAGCCCAAAGTATACCAGAAAAAATAGCAGATACTGTGTTGCTGGTTAATGGAGTTAGGGATGTAAAAGTACAGATAACTTGGGAGCCTCCGTGGGATCAAGACAAAATGACGGAAGCTGCAAAATTAGAGTTAGGTTTAATATGAAAAATAATACGCTAGTAAGCATTACTGATAATGCTGTAAGTAGAGCAAAATACCTTTTAAATGAGAATAAGAATATTGTTGGTCTTCGTGTAAGTGTTTCCCAGGGAGGTTGTTCAGGTATGACATATGAAGTATCTATGTCTGAAAAAATTAATGAAGGTGACGAAGTTATTAAAAAAGACGGAGTTATCTTTATAATTGATCCAAGTGCTATTATGTTTTTACTAGGTTCTACTATTGATTGGAAGCAAGAAAAATTTAAACAAGGATTCACATTTCAAAACCCTAACGAAACCGCTCGTTGTGGTTGTGGAGAATCTTTTTCAACAAGTTAAATTTTTTCTGAGAGTTTAATAGCAAGTCTTGAAAGAGACTTTACGCCAATCTTAAAAGCTTTATGAAAAAAATCATTTCCCGTATCATAATTTTTTGCTTGGTGCATGTGATCTTTTTCATCATCAGCAAACTGTCTAGTGACTTTAGCTAAACTATTATCTTTTCCTTTAAGGTATTTCGCTTGATTTTGATAATGTTCAATTATTACTTCTTCTACCGCCTCTGTACAGGCCATTGTTGTTTTTTTTCCTAAGGCTGCAGACAATAATCCAAGCCCAAATGCACCCTTATCCCATAAAGGATCTAAAACAGTAGGTCTCACTCTATACTTAATTAGCAATTCGCTAAATTTTTTAAAGTGTTCTTCTTCTTTTTTTAACATTTTACTAATTTCTTCAGAGAATGATTTATCTTTAATAACTGCAAGTTGTCCCTTATAAATCCCTATTGCCCCTTTTTCACCTGCAAGGTCAACACGGATTATTTCATCTATTTTTTTTTTATGCTTCATAGTTGTTACATAATATTTTTTTTGTAACTTGCAAGTTAAAAATAAGTAGAATAGTGCTTGCAATAAAACTTAAATTGGAAAAAGTAATACCAAAAAAAGAAAATTTTGGAAAAGCACAATCATTATTTTCTGTATTCATTATAATGTCACTGAGTTGTTCTATACTAGTAGCTTCTAAACCTGAAGTTGTTGTACACGAAAATATATTATTAATAAATCCTAATTCAATAGCAGTATGATAGAGAGCTATTAATGATAATAAAAAATAAGCAATCAAAGTTATTAAAGAAATCATTTTTTTGCTAGCAACCCTAAATAAAACTATAAAAGAAATAACTGAAATTAATATCCACATGTATCTTTGTACTAAACATATTTTGCAAGGAGTTAAGTTATAATAATATTCAAAAAAAAAGGATGTGGCTACACTTAATGAGCTGATAATTAAGCTGAAATAAAAAAAGTTTTTATAACTTAAATCCATAGCTAAAATATTAAAAACACAAATATAATAATCATAAAACTAAGTATAATAGTAAATTTTAAAAAATGTTTTTCTGCAAGCTTTATACTTTTTTCACCATACTTATTTACTAAAAAGGTTAAGCTTATGAATCTTAAGCCTCTTGAAATTAAAGAGCAAAGTAAAAAAACTATAAAACTATACCCCATCATTCCACTACTCACTGTAAATATCTTATAAGGAATAGGAGAAAACCCTGCTATTAATATAACTACCCAGCCATACTTATTAAAAAGATTCCTTATATAATCAATATGATGGTGCGCATCATAAAAATTAACAATTTTCATACCAATTAAATCCCAAAAATACATTCCTATTACATATCCCAAGATCCCCCCTAAAATTGAAAAAAAAGTAGTGAAAATTCCTAAATAAAACCACTTATACCTTTTAGTTAAAGTAATAGGAATTAAAAAAATATCCGGAGGTATAGGTATAATAATTGACTCCAGAAATGAAAATATAGCTAAAAAATTAAGAGACTTTTTATTATCAGAGATTTTTATTATTTTACTTATTATATTAAAAATTAGTTTTTTCATGGGTCATTTGTATTGTTTATTAATTTTCTTTCTTTTTTGAATATTGTTCTATAATAAAAAGCTAACTTTATAAATTAAGTAGAAAGAATAAATAATAACATTCATATACTAGAGTAAGCTAATATTAAAAATCAAGGTATAATTTAGCTATAAAAATGAGAAGGTGATTAGATCTTTTAATATAATAAAAAAATATTGTATATTTCTTAAAAAAGTTTATTAATTTATCTTAATATTTTTTTAAAAAAGGGGCTGTGGCGGAATTGGTAGACGCAGGGGATTCAAAATCCCCCGGAGTAAATCCTTGAGAGTTCGAGTCTCTCCAGCCCTACCATAATTAGGGGATTATCTTATGGAGTATTTTGTAAAAGAGAGTATTACATCTCAAAAAAAACTAATTTCTAGAAAAAATATATCTGCTGATCATTTTATAGTAGAAAAGAAACAGTTGTATGCTGGAAATCATCTTTTATTAGATATTTGGGGAGTTAGATTTGATAACTCTGTAAGAACCTTAAAAAAGACTTTAAAAAATGCTATTAATTTGGCGGGAGCTACTTTATTACATATTCATTTACATAGGTTTGGAAAAGAGCAGGGAATATCAGGTGTTGCAATATTGGCTGAATCCCATATTAGTGTTCATACATGGCCAGAAAGAGATTATATTGCTTTTGATATATTCATGTGCGGTGATACTAATCCTGAGGCTGCTGCAGCATATCTAATTAAAACCCTTAAACCAAAAAAGAAAATTTTAAAAAAGATTAAAAGAGGGGTTATAAAAATTGACAAATAGATGTCTTAATTGGCTAGAACAAAAAAAACCAGAGTCTCCTGCTCTAATTTTTGATTTATCTAAAGTAAAAAAAAACTATTTATATACAAAAAATCTATACAAGAGTATAGAGATTTATTACGCAGTTAAAGCTAATCCAAATACAAAAATTATAAAGTTATTAAATAGATTAGGAAGTTCATTTGATTGTGCAAGTATTGAGGAGATTAAAACTTGTATAAAAGCTAGAGTTAGTGCGAAAAAAATATCTTTTGGAAGTACTATTAAAAAAGAGATAGATATCGAGAAAGCATATAAAATTGGAGTAAATCTCTTTGCATTTGACTCTTACGAAGAATTAATAAAAATAGCTAAAAAAGCTCCTGGGGTGAATGTTTTTTGTAGATTAATGGTTCCTAATGGGGGATCAGAGTGGCCGCTTTCAAAAAAATTTGGTTGCTCTAATATAACTGCAGAAAAACTAATCTTAAAAGCAAAGGAAATTGGACTAAGGCCTATAGGAGTTTCGTTTCATGTAGGGTCACAACAACTATCTTTAAAAACTTGGCAAAAGGCAATAGCTTATGCATCAAATATTTTTAAATCTCTCTCCAAAAAAAAAGTTATACTTAGTTTCCTAAATTTAGGGGGAGGTATGCCCACTACTTATAAAAATAAGGTTTATAATTGTAAAATTTATTCTTCTAATATTCTTAAGTCTATAAATACTAATTTTGGAAACTTAAAACCAATAAGAATTATAATTGAGCCAGGAAGGTTTTTAGTAGCTGACGCTGGCGTAATAGAAACAGAAGTTATTTTAGTCTCTTCTAGAGGTCAATACAATAAAAAAAGATGGGTTTATATTGATGTAGGAAGGTATAATGGACTAGCTGAGACAGAAGGAGAGGCTATTCATTATGAAATAAAGGCAAAAGCATCAAAAAAAGTAAAAAAAGAAAACTTTATTCTAGCTGGACCAACATGTGATGGACATGATGTTATTTATAAGAAAAAAGAATGTATACTTCCTAGTAATTTAAAGAGTGGTGATAAATTAAGAATAATATCTGCTGGCGCTTATACAACAGTATATAGCTCTAATTTTAATGGTATAAAAAATATTTCTGAATACTTTATTGAATAAAACTCATACAAACTTTAGAAAGTTTGGACAATAAAATGCACCTTTTCTTATTTCTTCATTGTAATAAAATGTTTTAATTTTTACTTTTCTATTTATTAATTTATTTTTTTTCAAATCGACTTTATTAGAGCTCCAAACTAATGCCATAAAACCACCAATATAGGAGGGTACAACGGTAAAAAAAACTCCATTTTTTTTAAAAATTTTATTTACATGCTTAAGAACTTCTTTAGTTTCTGATTTTTGTAAGAAGGGAACACCGCTTTGAAATATAGCCATTCCTTCATCTATTAAAATATTATTAACATTTTTATAAAACTTCTCCTTGAATAAACTTATACCTGCCCCTATAGGGTCAGGTCTGTCGGCTATTATTAAATCATATTTGTTTTTAGTAGTAGCTATAAAGTCAAAAGCGTCTTGAAAAAATATATTAACTTTTTTATTATTTAAGGCATTTTTATTTATTTTTTTAAAATATTTAGAACTTAGTTTAACAACTTCTTTATCTATATCAACTAGATCTATTTTTTTTACAAAATTATATTTTAGTATTTCCTCCGCAACTGCTCCATCACCTCCGCCTATAATCAAAATATTTTGAGGATTTTTTAAAACCTGTATAGCTGGATGAACTAACATTTCTGAATATGCAGCTTCATCTTTTTCTGTAATTTGTATAATTCCATCTAAAACTAAAATTCTCCCATAAACTGGAGTATCTAATATTTGTATTCTTTGGTGCTTAGATTTTTTATCTATAAGAACTTTATTAATTGTGACTTCTTGTGTCAGACCTTTATGTAAAACTTCTTTAAAAATAGTATTCATTTGTTTCTCCAAAAAATTTATTAATCCCACTTAACCCATTCTTTATTATTTTTTCTAGTAAACATAGGGTAAGAATTTTTTTTATCAAATAATTTTTTATTTTCTTTTAGATTAATTAACCTATCTATTAAGAACTCTGTCACATCAGCAATAGGAAGTAATTTTGCTTTTTTAATTTCTATCCAACCTAGGTCATCAAGTTCTCCATTAGATTTAATTCTTCCTATAAAATTTTCATAGTTAGCTATAAAAAATCTTGCATGGAATCTAATTCTTAAATAAGTAGGAGTTATAGCTCTGCCAAAATAAAATAGATTGTCAAAACACGGAGATAGAGAATTCTTTAAAAATTTGTCCCAGCTATTATTTAAAACAAGATTTTTTTTTTTATATTCTATATTTTTTTTTGCTAAGAATAAATTACACTCTTCGGCTGTTTCCCTAACTCCGGCAAACATAATTGCCCTTGTATGATTATCAGATCTAGTTTTAATTTTATTTTTATTAATATTTATAGGTAAATTAAAAAGGTTTTT
>CACEBX010000007.1 GCA_902557845.1 Rhodospirillaceae bacterium
TAAATACTGTTAGGTTAAACTTCTCAGACATCAAAATTATTTTTTTAAAGTCTTTTTTTTTATATCTATAATGGTCTGGATATTCAATCTTTTTCACTAAATTAAATCCATAATTAATTAAAGAGATAAAAAAGTTTTTGGGATGAGCAATTCCAGCGAAGGCCAAAATATTTTTATTTTTTACATTTTTTAAAAGATTTTTTTCATATAGTAATTTAGCGTATGTTATAGGCTTAGAACTATTAAGAACAGTTGGATCTAAAGAGTCCATATTCCCATAATAAAATATACTGTCACATCTTTGTATGCCAGAATAAATCTTTTCCCTTAAAGGTCCTGCTGGTATTATGGATTTATTGCCAAATTGTTGCATTTGATTAATAGTCAAAATATTATAATCTTTTATAATAGAAAAGTCTTGATAACCATCATCTAAAATAATAAGGTTGGCTCCTTTTTTAATGGCGTGTTCAATACCAATTTTTCTATCTTTTACAAGCCATGTAGTAGTTATTTTAGAGATTAATATAGGTTCATCTCCTACTAAAAGAGGGTTACTGTTTTCATTGATAAGAATGAGATCTTGAGTATTTTTACACTTGTATTTTTTTTTTACAACATGGACAACAAATTTTTTTTTTAAAAATAACTTTGCAAGTTCAATAGTTAAGGGAGTTTTCCCACTTCCACCAGATATTATATTACCAACACATATTACAGGAACTTTAAACTTTTGTGGTTTTGTTAAAAATTTTTTAAAATAAACTCCTATCAACCATAAAGCTGATAAAGGATAAAATATATATCTTAAGCTTGATTTATCTTTATACCAAAATTTTGGAGTTTTCATTTTTTCTTTCTAACGCAATAACTTTTTTTACAATTTCTTTTTCTTTTTTTGGAAAACTTTGAGTTATTAAAAAAGCCTTCTTGCCAATACTCTTAAGTGTATTTTTATCATTATATAAATCAATTATTATTTTAGATAATTTGCTATTATTTTCTAATATTTTTATAGCACCTTTATGCTTAAAAATATTTACGGTATCTTTTATTTTTGAAAAATATTTTCCTATAACTATACATTTAGACATCTGGGCAGGCTCTATTATGTTGTGTCCTCCTACAGGGGATAAGGTTCCTCCTAGTATTACTATATTAGCTGAGGAAATTAATGTACCACTTTCACCAAAGGTATCAGCTAAGTATACTTGTGTATTTTTTTTTGGTAATTGTAAGGTTGACCTTTGCATAAATTTAAAACCATGGTTATTAATAATTTTTTTTATTTCATTTGCTCTTTTTGGATGACGTGGTTGTATTATTAAAATAACATCTTTTATTTTTTTTATTATTTCTCTTAAACTGCTAAGCAAAATCTTTTCCTCTCCGACATGAGTGCTTAAGGCTAGAATAATAAAGGAGTTTTTTACCTCTTTTTTAATTTGATTCACATTACTTATTTTTACTTTCAGCTTTAAGGAAGAGTTTTTTAAATTATAAACATCATGAATTTTAATATTTGCAAATTTAAATAATTTATTTTTTTCTACCTGAGATTGAGCAATAATAATATCAAAGCTTTCTAATAGGTTTTTAAAAAACTTTTTAAACAATTGCCATCTTTTGAGTGACTTATCTGAAAAGCTTGCCTGGATTAAAACAAGTGGAATATTATTTTGACGACAATTATTAATTAAATTAGGCCATATTTCTGACTCAACAAATACTGATATATTTGGCTTATAATTCATTAAAAATTTTTTAACAAAAAAGTTTAAGTCTAAAGGAAGGAATTGGTGAGAAATATTTTTAGAAAAGTTTTTTTTTACATAAGCTTCAGACAACAATGTACTTGTTGTAACTAAAACATCATATTTTTTATTTAAAAATACTTGTAATATTTTTTCTAAAGACTTTACTTCACCAACACTACAAGCATGAAACCAAATTAACTTATTCTTTTTTTTGTAAATATTATTTGTAATGCCAAGTTTTTCTATATACTTTTTATTATGTTCCTTTCCTAATAATACTCTAATTAATATTATTAAGATAATTATAGGAGAAGTTAAATATAAAAAAAAATTGTAAAAAAATAAAAACACTAAATGCCGGCCAATGTCATATTTTCAACTAATACAGTAGGAGAGTTCATATTTTCTATTACCTGTAAATCATTAGCTGGTGTTATTTTTTTTAAAATATCATTCATATTTCCTGCAATAGTAATTTCGTTTACAGGAAAAGTAAGTTCACCATTTTCTATCATGAAGCCAGCAGCACCTCTACTATAGTCTCCATTTACAGGATTAAAGCTCATTCCTAACATTTCTGTTACAAATATTCCCTTTTTAATTGGTTTGATTAACTCATCTGGAGTCACTTTTCCATTATTTAATGTCAAATTATAAGGACTTGAATTACCATTAGGCTTTATTTTTAATTGTCTAGCACTTCGCAGTCCTAACAAGTAGTTTTTCAAATATCCATTTTCTATTAAATTTAAATTTTTTGACTTAATGCCTCTAGTGTCAAAAGGCACAGACCCTAAACCTCTTAATAGCTGTGGCATGTTAGCAATTGTAATATCATCTTTACAAATTTTTTTTTCTATCTTTTTTGATAAAAAGCTAGTTCCTCTAGCAATTGATGTTCCAGAAATACAGGATGCCAATGATGATAGTAGGCTTTTAGCAATTCTTGGTTCAAATACAACGTCAACACTACTACTTTTTATTTTTCTAGAATTTAATCTTGAAGCTGCTCTTTCTCCTGCTCGTTTGCCTATTTCTAAAGGGCTTTTTAAATCTTCAAAATGAATAGCCGCTGAATAGTCATAGTCTCTTTGCATATTAGTATCTCTTCCTGCAATACCAATAGAAGATATTGTATGAATAGTCTTATTATAAGTTTTGAAGAAATCTTTAGATGATAAAAAAGTAATTTGTGTATTGCTAGTACTTGCAGATGCTCCTTCAGTATTTGTAATTCCTTTTATACCTAGCATACTTTCTTCAGCTTGCACTGCTAAATCTGAAAGTATTTCTTTATCTATAACTTTTTTATCTTCAAGATCTAATTTCTTAAGGCTATTAGCATAATCATTATAATCAGGTAATCCAGAATAGGGATCCTCAGGAGATGACTCTGCCATAAACCTTCCTTTTTCTAAAAAAGTTAAAACATCTAATCCTTGTATATTATTAGCACTTAGTGTCGCTTGTTTTTTTCCTAATACTACATTTAACGAAATACTACTTCCCTCTGAGCTCTCAATGTTTTCAAGCTTTACATTTCTGGTTTGTACAGACAATACTCTGTTATTAGAAATCGATAGCTCAAATTCATCAATACCAACTTTTCTATAGTTTTTTAAAATATTTTCGCTAAATTGTTCTATATTATTATTTTTCAAATGGCACCTCTTTATTATTATTTACTATAGTATAATTTCGCATTTGCAATCATATGAGATTAATTTTTTTTTCATTTTTTCGCAGCCTTCAAGAGCTATTTGTTCAGCATTTTTCTTTTTATACACGTTAAAACTAAAGCCTACAGCATATTTAGTAAATACTTTATCAATTTTATGCGGAATACAAATTGCGCCAGATTTAAAGCTCTTTAAACTATCATACATAATATTATACCCTGATAGGGTTTCTTTAAAAATATTAATATAATTATCTTGGCTAGCTGTAGTATTTTTTTGTATTAAAAAGAATAAGAATAACAATTTTAGTAAAAATAACATTTTATTATTATAACTTGTGTAATTATGGCTGGGGGACCGGGACTCGAACCTGGACTGACGGGATCAAAACCCGCTGTTCTACCAATTAAACTATCCCCCAATATAATTAATAATATTGCATTTGTTTAACTTTTGAGCAAGAGTATAAAAAAAAAAAGTAAAATGAAAATTATTAATGGAAAAAAAATAGCATCTAACCTTAATGAAGAACTAAAAGATAGGCTACAAGGATTAAAAAAAAATAAAAATATAGTACCTACATTAGTAGTAATTTTAATTGGTAATAACCCAGCTAGTAAAATCTACGTTAAAAATAAACAAATTAAGGCTGATGAGGTTGGAATTAAATCTACTGTAAAGATGTTAAGTGCTGAAACAAGTGAAAAGGATCTTTTAGATTGTATTGATAGTTATAATAATGATAATGATATTGATGCCATACTTGTTCAATTACCTTTACCATCTCATATAAATGCTAATAAAGTAACAGATGCTATATCATATGAAAAAGATGTAGATGGTTTTAACTCTAAAAATATAGGATTATTAGCACAAGGAAGACCTTATATTGTTCCCTGTACACCTTTAGGATGTTTAAAGTTGTTGCATACTGAAGTAAATCTTATAGGATCCAAGGCTATAATTTTAGGAAGATCTAACATAGTAGGAAGACCAATGTCATATTTGTTAACTAATCAAAATGCTACTGTAACTTTAGCGCATTCAAAAACAAAAAATTTAAAAGAACTATGTCTAGATAACGATATTATTATTGCAGCCACAGGTATACCAAAGATGGTTAAAAGCGATTGGGTCAAGGAAAAAGCAGTTATAATTGATGTAGGTATCAATCAAATAGATGATAAGAATCATAAAAAAATTTTAGTTGGTGATGTTGATTACTCTGATGTTTTTTCTAAGGTAAAAGCTATTACTCCTGTCCCAGGTGGTGTGGGACCAATGACTATACATTGCCTTATGGAAAATACTTTCAAGTTATCTTTGCTTAGAAGAAATTTAAAGTATAATTTTTGATATTTTTTTCCAGCAACCTCTTGTTATCTCTTTAATATTTTTCTCATATTCTAAAGTGCTAGGTTTGTTTTTAAAAAGAATAAAAATAGTAGATCCACTTCCTGTCATTTTGGGCTTAGTCAAAATAGCTTTTGTAATTGGAAGTTCATTTATCATATTTTTGAATATATAAGAACTATTTTCAGCTGCTTCCTGTAGGTCATTATTATGATAGTTCATATCATTAATTAAGTTTTTATAATTATAATTATATTTTGGTGCTTTTGAAAAAGGCTTAGAAAAACTTTTAAAAACTTTTTTAGTGCTTAGATTAATATTAGGCTTAATTAATAATATCCATATATTTTTATTAAGTATTTTCAATTTATTTAATTTATCACCAAAGCCTTCTACTTTTTGATTAAATGAAAAATAACAAGCTGGCAGATCTGCTCCTAATGTACCCAATTGGCTGATTATCTCTTTTTTTTTAATATTTAGTTTATACATCTTAAAAATAACCCTGGCAACAGCAGCAGCATCAGCTGAACCTCCTCCTAGCCCCGACCCTATTGGAATATTTTTTTGAATTTTAATTTTAAAGTTATTCGATATAGAATACTTTTTTTTTATTAAATGTATTGTTTTTGCAACTATTGTATCACCGCCACTTTCAGAAAGAATTTTAGAAAATTTTCCGTATGTATTAATAGTCAATTTTTCATTTTTTTTTATAAAAATATTATCGTAAAGATCAGGTAAAAAAGTCACAACACTATTTACAGAGTGATAATCTTTAGTTTCTTTTCCTAAGATTCTAAAAGTTAAATTAACTTTTGCATAAGCCCTTTCTTGTAAATAACTAGAGTGTACCAAATTTAATTATAGACCTTTTTTTAGTTTGAATTTAATTTTTTCTTTTAGGTCTTCATCTGGTTTATAAATTAAGGCACGATTCCATTGAAACACTGCTTCATTCTTATAACCTGCACGCCACATTGCATCTCCTAAGTGATCATTTATTATCGGATCGTTAGGAACCAAGCTTACAGCTTTTTCTAATTCTATAACTGATTTTTTGTATTCACCCATTCTATAGTAGGCCCATCCAAGACTATCAACAAAATAACCATCATCAGGTCTTAATTTAACAGCCTTGGAAATAAGATCTTTTGCCGCATCAATATTTTTTCCGGAATCTATCCATGAGTAGCCTAAATAATTAAGAGTAAGAGGTTGTTCAGGGCTTAATTCTATAGAATATAAAAAGTCTTTTTCAGCTAAGTTCCATTTATTAGATCTTTCATAAGCCATTCCTCTTGAGTAGTATAAATACCAATGCCTATTTTCTATTACTTTAAGGCTAGAAATAGCTTCTGAAAAGTATTTAGTTGCATTCTTATAATCTTTTTGAATATGATATAATTCACCTAATTTATAAAAAATCTCAGTTTTCTCTTCATAGCCTTTTTCTAGTCTATGTAGGTAGTCTAAGGCAAAGCTGTATTGTTGTAAGTCTATATATAACTCTGAAATATTTATTAAGACATTCCAATTAATATAACTATTAGATGGAATACTTTTCATATGTTCTATAGCTAACATTTTTTTATCTAAACTTTTTAAATTCATAGATATCAAATACTTTACTAAATGATTTTCAGGATCAATATAAAGAGAGGTTTGAGCTAATGCTAATGAAGTTTCATACATGTTTTGAGAATATAAAGTATAAGCTAAATTATATAAGGCTTCTGATATTCCTTTTTTTGGTGAGATTAACTTCTTAAATATATTGTTATTATCTTTTTTTAAATATTTAGAAAAACTATGGTCTGGATATTTTTCTAAAAACCTAGAAATATATATATTATCCAAATTATTTTTGCTAAACAAATTAAAGTAAAAGTATAATGTTCTTAGCTTTTCTATATCAAAAGTCTTTAAATGTTCTTCAAAAGTATTTTTAGAGAGTGCTTTTTTGTTATGATATAATTGAATAAGAGCTAAATGATGATAATAAAAATTACTTAAAGCTAATCCTTCTGATTTATATTCATATTTTTCTAGAGAGACAATAGCTTGTTTAAGATTTGGTGAAAGCCATGCTTGTAATATTGGAAGCATTTTTTCTGTTATAAGAAAAGACTGACTATTATTTAGATGTTGTAAAGCTTTACTAAAATTATTATTTTTTATTTCACTTATAAATATTAGAAAATTTGAAATAATAGTTTCACTCGTTTGTTTACCAAATTTTTTTTCGTAATTTTTTACAGTAGATATTGCAGTCTCAATATCACCGCTTAAAATGAGTGACATTAAGGAAAGTTTATAAACTTCCTTGTTTTTAGGGTTGATGTTGTGTGCATAGTTAAAAAAGTCAGCTGAAATAGAAGAGTCATTATTATAATTAGCTATTTGACCTGATAATATAGAACCAAAGTATGATTTTTTATAATTAACAGCTTGTAACTGTTTTCCAGTAAATATTACAAGTGATAATATTAATACTATGCACAAAAAATCATTCAATTTAAACAAAAACACTTTACTTACCATAAAATAAAATTATTATACATTATATCAGAAAAGTAATTAAGAGGTAATATGGCTTTAAATAAAAATAATCCTAATGCCAGAGGGGCAAAACAACAAGATAAAACATATAATGGTAAGGTGATAAAACCAGTTTTATATATCGGAACCTGGGTAGGAGAGGGAAGATATATGGCTGCTCAAACAGAAGAAGGTAAAATCATAAAAGATCCTAAAGGCAAGCCTATTCCTTATTCAGCATTCTAAATTGGGTAAAAAAAGTATATTATTACATAGCTTATTAAAATGGCATTATACAAACAATGTTATAAGTTTTTTGCCTTTTCAAACTAATGAATCTTCCTTTTCATACAAAGATCAAAATACTATATATTCCAAAAATGTAGATTTAATAGAAGATGAAATAAATAAGAATGAAATTAAAAAAGTAATTATTCAAGCTAATAACTTAGAAGCTTTAAAAAAAGAGGTAGAGGGTCTTGATGAGTGCGCCTTAAAAAAAACTGCTACCAATATTGTTTTTTCGGATGGGAACAGCAAAGCTAATGTAATGGTAGTAGGAGAAGCCCCTGGAGAAGAAGAAGATAAACTAGGTAAACCATTTAAAGGGCAAGCTGGAAATTTGCTAGACAAAATGCTGGAAGCTATAGGGCAAAACAGAGAAAATACCTATATTACTAACTTAATATTTTGGAGGCCACCTGGAAATAGAAATCCAACTCAAGAGGAAATTAATATCTGTCTTCCCTACGCATTAAAACACATTGAAATTATAAATCCAAAAATTTTAATATTGACAGGAGCGATTGCTACTAAAGCTATTTTAAGGCAAAATAATAAAGGAATTATTCAGTTAAGAGGGAAATGGCAGAATTTCTCTATAAACAAGTCTACAAGCATAAAAACAATGCCTATATTTCATCCAGCATTTTTGCTTAGACAACCTACTAGGAAAAGAGAAGCTTGGGAAGATTTAAAAAAAATTAAACAAGAAATAGATTTAATTACTTGATATTGTTATATATTTTTGTTTTAATACCATATTTAGTGTAGTTATAATTTTTAAATATGAAAAAATTTATACAATTATTTGTAATTCTGCTTCTTTATTACAATAATAAATTTATATTAGCTAATCAGAGTCCAAGCCTAAAAACCAATCATAGCGCAACTATTCCAAAAATATTAAACGAAAAGGATAAAAAGTTATATTTAGAAATTAATAAATTACAAAGTAATGGAAATTGGAAAGACTCTAACATAAAAATTAAGCTTTTGAGCAATAAAATTTTATTAGGATATTTAGAATATGATAAATTAATGCATCCCAACAAATACAAATCATCTTATAGTGAGTTAGCAGATTGGTTGCAAAACTATACTGACTTTCCTGCAGTAATGCAAAGAAGAGTTTACAAGTTAATGATGAGAAGAAAGTCTCAAGAAAATAAAAAAGAAACTTTGCAAAAGCCAAAATATGGAAATTATTTAAGAGGGTATGGAGAAAGCAAAAAATATTATATTACTAAATCAAAAACAAAAAACTCCAGTAAACATTTTCAAATTCCAAAAAATCTTTCTAATTTAATAACAACTCAAAGATTTAATCAATTATTTAAATATTATAAAAACAATGAAAACCTTCAAGTAAGTATTAAATATTTTTTACAAAAAGATGCTGAAAAAAAATATTATAGTGGGTTTACTAAGGAAGCTTTAGAAGCATATAAGTTTTTAGATAATAAAATAAATACTAAATCACCTACACATTTCTTCATGGCTGGAATAAGTGCCTATAAGTTAGAGGATATTAATAATGCAAAAAAATATTTTACAAAATGTAATGATTTTATTTTAAGTTCATCTGATAAATATTCTCCTAATTTAAGGGCAGCATGTCTTTATTGGACAGCAAAGACTATTTCTTCAAATAAAGAAAGAAAAGAACTTTATATAAAAGCTTCAAATTTTGATAGAACAATGTATGGACAGTTAGCAATAGAAAAGCTTAAAAAGAAAGAAAATTTTATATGGAAAAAATCAAGATATGAAAATTTAACTTACCAAAATACTAAAATTTTAAATCATAATGTTTTCCAAAGATTAATTGCTTTATCTGAACTAAACTTCTATGACAAGGCAGATTTAGAAATGAGAAACCTGTATTCAAAATTAAATAAGAAGAATGCTAAGCTTTTGCTTCATTTAAGCGAGAAGCTAGATTTAGCTGCAGTTCAAATAAGATTAGCAGAAACTTTTTATAAAAAAGATTATGCATTATATATAAGTGGTATTTATCCAACACCAGATTGGAAATTAGAGGAGGGTTTTATATTTGATAGAGCATTCATATACGCGATTATTAGAAAAGAGTCAGCTTTTAATTTAAAGGCAAAAAGCTTAAAAGGTGCAAGGGGTTTAATGCAACTGATGCCAAGAACAGCTAGCAAAATAAAAAAGGACCATAGATTAAGATATGGAAATAAGCATCAATTATATTCTTTAGATCTTAATCTTGAATTAGGACAAAAGCTTCTTCAGGAATTAGTAAAAAACCCAAATACAAAAAATCAGGTATTAAGTACTTTAATAGCTTATAACGCTGGAATAACAAGAGTTACAAAATGGAAAAAAACTATTAATGAACAAGATCCCTTAGCTTTTATAGAAAGCATACCTATAAAAGAAACTAGAATGTTTGTTAAAGCTATTCTTACAGATTTCTGGATATATAGAGATAAACTAGGTCAAAATAAACCAACAAGAACAATGTTAGCAAATGATAAATGGCCTGTATTTTCTAATCAAGATTTTAAATTAGTAAGAGATGCAAAACTTAGATAAAACAAGAGAGTTTAAGCCAGTAAATATAGCTGTCTTAACAGTATCTGATAGTAGAACAAATGATACTGATAAATCTGGAGATTATCTAGTTAGGAGTATTCTAAAAGAAGGACATCTATGTAATATCAAAAAAATAGTAAAAGATGAGGTAGATAATATATTACAGACAATAGAGTCTTGGTTAAATAATTCATCTATAGATGTAATTATTATAACAGGTGGAACGGGAATTACTGGACGTGATGTTACTCCAGAAGCATTAAATATAGTAAAGGAAAAAGATATTCCAGGTTTTGGAGAAATTTTTAGATACATTAGTTATAAAAAAATAGGTACTTCAAGTATTCAATCCAGAGCTTCTGCTTGCATTGCAAAAAAAACTTTTATATTTAGTTTGCCTGGTTCTCCAGGGGCATGTAAAGATGCATGGGAAGGCATAATAAAAAACCAGTTAGACAATAGAAATCTACCATGTAATTTAGTAGAGTTAATGCCTAGATTATCTGAAAAGTGATTTATTAATTTTTATAATTAACGAAGGCTTTTAAAAGCATATGAGGCACTGTCAAAGAAGCCAAGCCTATAAAGATAATTTTTAATAATCTATCTTCTATTGATCCTATTAAAAAAAACTTAAATATTATTATGGAAAGAAATATTGTTAATAATAAATTAAGTAATATTACTTTATTTTGTAAGGGCTTATTATCAGAAAACAAAAAGTTTTTACTTTCTTTAAAGTTTTTTACGCTATGAAAGAAGCAAAAGTAACATAAAAAATAAATTAAGGGATTTAAAAAAAAAGCAGTAAGTGTAATTGTTATAATATTTAATACGATTTTATCATTTCTAATATTATATAGTAAAACTATTAAAAGCATGGGCAAAAGTAAATAGTTTGCGTAATAAAAAAATAAACTTAGATTAGCTATGTAAGTTGAACTTGTTAATGAAAAAAATATTATTTCAACTTCCTCTCTGTGAAAGAAAACAGTGAGGGTTATTATAGAAGCAGCTAATATTATCCTTTGTAGAAAGCTTATTTCAGTTTTCCAATCTTCTGAAAAATGTAAAATAGAAATTAATAAAAAAATAAATAGACAAAGTAGAGGGAAAAATAACCATAGAAAAAAAGTAATTAATCCTACTAATAAATAAACAATATTAAATGTAATAAAACCTATAAAATTATAATATAAATTACTTTTCTTTGCATATAAAGTATCTAAAGCTCCATGTGGCAATCCAAAGAAAATAACAAAAAAAACTAGCATAACAACAATATTTTTATCATTGATATAATCTTTGAAAAGAAAGTTAATAAATATTGCAGCTATAGAAAAGTACAAGTATAAATAACTATCTGTAAAAAACCTATTTATCATTTTTTTTTAATGAAAAAAAAAGAGTTTTTATAAAAGTTACTTTTGGCATTGCATATATAATTTTAATATAATCAAAAAAATTTGGATTCCCATTCATGAATCTAATAAATGAATTGGTAGATATCCTTTTAATAAAAGAAAAAAAGATTATAGGAGCAATATTTAAATTTTTTACTAAAATCCTTAAAAATATAATATCTAACTTCTTAATTAAAAATTTCTCTACAAACTCAGAATTCAATTTTTTATCATTTTTTAGTGAGTATACAAATTCTGAAGCCCATTTTTGTATTCTTAAAAAAGCATATCCTGAAGATGGTCTAACTGCACCACCTAAGGTTCCAGCTAAAAAATAATTATTTTCTTTAGATTTAAAAGTTTTTTCTATAAACCCCATTGGAATTTCTCCATATTCAGTTCTTACTATTTTATAGTCCTTAAAGTTGTTTGCTTTAAGAGTTTTATTTAATAATATTTCTAATATTTTAAAAGAAATATTCTTTTTTGAGAAAGATGTTATTTCAACTAAATATTTATTTTTGCCCATAGGAAGTAAATAATCGAAAAAAAATTGTCCATTCTCTATTCTCATATTATCCATTATTTTTGCAAAATTAAATCTTGGTTTATATTTTTTAACTTCTATTTCATACCCTAAAAAACATTGTAATAGAAAAGGATTTTTGAGGAATAAAGCTTTTTGTGGCCTTGTATCTATTATATTTTTTGTTATGTAATTCATTTTATTTGTATAAACAAAGTTAATTTTCTTTTTACTAATAACTTTTGTAACTTTTTCTCCTAAATTTATATCAATATTTGTTGATTTCTTTATTTTCTTTATAGCCCTATTATAAAAGTCAATACTTCTAATATATTTGTAATGATACTTATTTGAAATGTGCGTTACTTTTTCATCTTTAAAGCTAAAGGAGAAGCTTTTCCATGATTTAGATACTAAATTACTTAGACTATCTTCATGTTCTTTCCAGAAACACCAACTTCTATCATCTGTATATTTTTCTCTACTTTCTAATATTAAAAACGAATATTTACTTATATTATTATTAACAAGTTGGTTTGCTAATGATAATGCTGCGCAACCTCCTCCTAGTATGATGTAATCAAATTGTTTTTGTTTCACTCTTATTTATCTTTATTAATAGGGTTTTAATATGTAAGTGTAGACTTGTATTATGGTTATAATTTTTTTTATGTATTTTAAAATTAAATAAAAATAAAGGTATACATTTAAATAAGCATAAAATTTTTTCAAAGAAAAATACTTTTTCTCTTGAATGCAAATTAGAAAAATTATTATTTATTATTTTTATTCCAATTTGTCTGTATACTAGAAGAGCTAGCAATATAGCAAACCTATTTCTAAGAGATAAAAATGCTAACCCCTTAAAAGCACTTTGATAATATATTTCTGCCAATTGTAATAAATCCTTTGTAGAGTTTCTCAGTTTTTCTAAGCTATTTTTATTCAGTTTTTTTATTTCATTTATATTTAGTTTATACCAAGAAAAAGGGATGTAAATTCTGTTCATTTTAGCATCTTCAATTATATCTCTTGCTATATTAGTCAACTGAAAAGCAATACCTAAGTCAATTGCATATTTTTGAGCTATTTTTTCTTTAATATTAAGTATATCTGACATCATAAGACCTACCGTACCGGCTACTGCAAAAGCATAGGAAATTAGTTCTTTATTATTTTTTATCCTTACTGTTTTTGAAATATCACTATTAATACCTTCTATAAGCAGTAATAAATGGTTTTTATTTATAATCTTTTTAGATATCAGTTTTTTAATATTAAAAAGTTTATTACCCCCATTACTGCAAGTTAATTTATTTTTAAGATCTTTTAACTTAAATTTTTTATTTCTACCATTCTTATCAGCGACATCATCAATATATCTACAGAATTGATATAAAACAGTAATATTTTTAAAAGTTTTTTTTTTTAGAAACAAACCTGCAAAAAAGAAACTTTTACTATTTTTTTTAAATATTTTTTTTTCTGAACTTTTTATAAGAGGCTCTCCAATACTCTAGCGGAGCTAAGAACTCCAGGCACACCAGCCCCAGGATGGGTTCCTGCTCCTACTAAAAAAAGGTTATCTAAAACTTCTGATTTATTATGAAACCTAAACCATGCAGATTGTGTAAAAAAAGGAGCTAAAGAAAACCCTGCCCCTTCATCTGATAAATAATTATTTTTAAAGTCTAAAGGTGTCATATAAAACTCTTGTACAATTTCTTTTTTAAGTCCAGGCATCAATTTCTTTTCCAAAACTTTTACAACATGATTTTTAAAATTATTTGCCTCTTTTTCCCATAAAATACTTTTAGACTCTAAATTAGGAACAGGAACTAGAGCATAAAAGCTATCACAACCCTTAGGCGCAAAACTACTATCTGTTGCTGTTGGTCTATGAAGATAAATCGATATATCTTTTGGAAGCTCATTTTTTTTAAAAATTGTTTCTAATAATTCCAAGTATTCTTTTCCAAATATAATAGAGTGATGTTTAATATCTTTAAATTTTTTTTTTGTACCAAAAAATAAGACAAATAATCCCATAGAATGCTTAGCATATTTTTTTTTATACTTTAAACTGAGACTATTATTTTTAGATATTATATTTTTGTAAAGATGAAGAGGATCTAAATTAGAAATAAAAATATCAGCCTTTCTCTCATTCCCTTTTTGGTCAATAACTGAGTATATTTTTTTATTTTTTAAAACAAACTTATTAATTGTTGTATTAAGTGTTATTTTTATACCAATTTCTTTCATCAGCTTAGAAAGTGCTTTAACTAAATTTCCTGTGCCACCCATAGCAAAATAAACACCATGTGCTCTTTCTAAATAATGAATTAAAGAATATATACATGTAGTTTCAAAAGGATTTCCGCCTACTAAAAGAGGCTGAATAGAAAATGCTCTTCGCAGCTTTTCATTCTTTAAATATCTGCTTGTAAATTTATATACATTTTCATAAGACCTGAACTTTAAAAGAAAAGGAATTTGTTTGATCATTGTAGATAAATTATGAAAAGGTTGATGGGCTAATTTAGTAAATGCTAAATCATAAATTTTTTTTGAGCTTTCTAACAAGTTTTGGTAATTATTAGCATCATCTTCACTTATTTCTTTCATATTTAAAATAGTTTTTTCAATAGATTTTTCGTAGTCAAAATAAGTACCGTCATTATAAATAAACCTATACCACACATCTAATGGCTTTAAAGTTATGTAATCTTCTAATTTTTTATTATGAATAGAAAAAAGTTCTTCAAATAAAAAAGGAGCGGTAATTATTGTAGGTCCTGCATCATACTTAAAACCTTTAATATTAAAAAATTGAGCTCTTCCTCCCAAATTATTGCATCGGTCAACTAATTCTACTTTATATCCTTTTTTAATTAATCTAATAGCAGATGCTATTCCACCAAAACCAGCACCTATAACAATAGCTTTTTTCATTTTTTTTTTTACAGAAAAAAAATGCCCTACTGATAAAGCAGGGCATTTGATTTTAAAATTTTAGAGTAATTAATTAGTTAGCTTTTACTGTCTGAAGTCGCAGCAGCCCAAATAACTACACCAAATGCTATCTTATTTACAAAATCAGCTAGGTTGTAAATAATATTTAAACCTTCAGCACTTCCGCCTCCAGTATAACCAATAACATATCCAATTGGGTAAATAGCCCAACCTATAGTCACTATTAATCTGAGTGCATTAAATGCTTTCTGACTTGCAGCAGTACCTTTACTAGCATTGATTTGGCTAGCTTCACCTGCAAATATTTCATAAATTATGTATAGCCATCCTAACATACCTATAACAAATCCAACCCAAACATTTATTGAGCCAACTTCTCCTAGATATCCTGCAACTAGCATAACTACTGAAGCAATTAACAATCTCCAAAACAATGAAGACTTTACCACAGCAATTGCTGCAAGAATTAGATAAAATTCTACAATTTGTAAAGGAACTGTTAAAAGCCAGTCTACATATCTAAATACTGTAGGGGTTTCGCCTGTATCTGCCCAAACTCCTCTCATGTAAAAGTAATGTATTGCTGCTATACCTGTCACCATTGCTGCTACAGTTAAAGAAGTCTTCCACTTTCCAACTGCTCTATCTCTTTCTACCCAAAAGAAAAAAGTAGCTGCTACCATTGCTGCAGAAATAATCCAAAAGGACATTCCTACTAAATCTGACGGATCTAATTGTCCACTCATATAATACCTCCCTCAAGGTTATAGTTAATAACACGTCTCTACGGTCTGTTAAACCTTATCACTATATTCGCAATAATCATCAATTATGTCAATATCTCTTAATTTTTTACAGTAATTAACGCTATTACCATTTTTTTCTATATTTCTGACCAAGTCATAAAGAGAGTGCTTAGTGCTCCATCTGATTTCTTTAAAGGGGTACATAATAGACTTTTTATTTGAAAATCCTATTAGCCAAAACCCGTTATCATATGTTGGTCCAATTACAATATCTTTAGATTTTAATATTTCAAAAGCATTATATAAATCTTCAAAGTTAATAAAAGGGATATCACTACCTAATACAATAAAGTTGCCTCTAACTGAATTTTTTAAATTCCATATTTTTTTACCTAAGTTAGATCCTTTCTGTAGAAAAACATTTTTGCAAAAACTATAAGAATAGCTTCTAAATTTTTTAGTAGGTGTAGTATAGAGGAAAAACCTATAAGTTTTTTTATTATTTAAAATTTTTTTTATATTTTCAATATTTAAAAGGGTAAGTCTTTTTGATTTACAATTTCCAATATCCTTTGAAAGCCTTCTTTTTATTAGTCCGTGAATAGGAATCTTGGTCATTAAAAAAATATTATTTATCATAACGGTAATAAACTTTATAAATTAAACTTTTCTTTAAATTTAGTAAAAACATTAGCTGGCATATAAGATGAATTATACCTTGAAGCAATATACCATTTTTTTCAAATCGCCTAAAAGATGTTGAAACTTTAGATTTAAGTAGAAATCTATTTTTTTTTGGTACTCTCATAATAAACTCTATATCTTCCATAACTCTTTCTTTTGAGTGACCACCTAATTTAAAGTAATATTGTCTGCTAATTAATAAACACTGGTCACCAAAAGGTAATTTGAAAATTTTTGTTCTTAAGTTAGCCCAGCCAGAAATAAAATTTGCTATGAGCAACTTTTTTCTAAATCTAACTTTAAAAAAACCGATTTTAAAAACACTTTTAGAAGATATGAAAGAGTAAATTTCTGAAATATTTTTTTTACTAAGTTTAGTATCTGCATGTAAAAAAAGAAGCCACTTAGTATTACTAGCCTCTGCTCCTGTTCTAAGTTGTAAACCTCTAGATGCAGGAGTGACTATAAAGTTTATTTTTTTTTTTTTTAAAATTACTTTCGAGTTATCTTTCGAATTACCATCTACAATAAGATGATTACTTTTTTTAAATAATGTTATATTTTTTTTAATCAGATCTATATTTTTTCTTTCATTTAAACAAGGTATTATTATAGTAATCATTTTAACAAAATACTAAAAGAAACTAGTAAAATAGAAGTAAAAAATCCAAAAAAACTATTATATTTAAAAGACTTTTCACACGATAAAGGATCATTTAAGTTTATTTTCATAGTATTTAAAATTAAAGGTATAAAAATTATGGTTAAAAATAGTAACATTAAAGGTTTAATTTTTGTTGTATATAAAGACATATGCCAAAAAATAGAACATGCCAAATAATTTAAAATTAAAAAAAACTTAGGACTTCTACTAAATTTTATAGAGGTAGATTTAATACCTATTTTAAGGTCATCTTTTATATCTTGGAAACCATATATAGTATCGTAAGCAATAGTCCAAAAAATACTTCCTATGTAAAAAAGTAAAATAGATATATTAAATTTAATCTCTGACACAGCATAGAAACTTACTAATAGACCCCAATTAAAATTTAAGCCTAACCAAAATTGAGGCCACCAGGTAATTCTTTTCATGAAAGGATAGCTTATAATTAAAGGTAAAACTACGAAGCATAGAATTATTGAAAATTTTCCAATAAAAAAAAGAGGAAAAACACCTAAAATAAGATTAATAGTCGAAAATATAATTATTTCATAATTAGAAACTTTTCCTGAAGCTAACAACCTCCCTTTTGTACGTGTAACGAAAATATCTAACTTCCTATCATTCCAATCATTCCAGATGCATCCTAAAGATCTCATCCCACAAGAGCCTATGAAAAAAATTATGTAAAAATAATAAACTTCTAGTATATTTTTATTTGATATTGATAAACCCCAAATACAAGGATAAAATAGAAGAAAAATACCATGAGGTTTGTTATATCTTGAAACTAAAATAAATTTATTCAAATATAAAAAAAAATTCTTCATAATGAGTTACAAAAATATCCCAAGATTATATATAAATAAAGAACTAAAAAGTAATAATGATATTGAGTTAATTTCTAAAGATAAACATTACCTTAAGAATGTTTTAAGGTTAACAGAAAAAAAAAAAATAAGAATTTTTAATGGAAAAGATGGAGAATGGGAAGCAGAAATCCTTTCTAAGGATATTAATATAATAAAATGTATAAAAAATATTAAAAAACAAGTTTCCGAAGAGGGTCCTAGTTTATATTTTGCAATTATAAAAAGCCATAATTTGAGATGGCTTTTAGAAAAGTCAACAGAGCTAGGTGTACAAAACCTTTACCCGATGATTACTGACAGAGTAAATGTAAGAAGCTTTAATTACGAAAAGTCTAAATTACATCTGAAAGAAGCAAGTGAAGTATCTGGGAGATTAGAATTACCAAGGTTGCATGAAGTAAAAAACTTCGAGGAAATTTTACTAAAATTTAAAAATAAATCAGATAATATTATTTTCTGTAATGAGGAAAGGAGTGATATACATTTATCAAAATATTTTAAAAAAAACTTTTCAAAAAATATTTCCTTTATAATAGGTCCTGAAGGAGGCTTTTCTGATGATGAAATTAAAAAGGTTTATGCTAATCCTGTAATAAATAGGGTAAAAATACATGATAGAGTATTAAGGTCTGAGACTGCAGCAGTTTTAGTTATGTCAATTTATAAAAACTATCTACAACTTTTAGAATAGATTGTTAGGTTTTTTGAATATGAACTTTAGTTATTCTAGTTTTGCTTCTAGATGAGACTGTAAGCATAATATTATCTATAACAAAAATTTCTCCTATCTCAGGTATTCTTTTTGCATAGTTAATAATTAACCCGGCAATTGTAGAAGCTGTATCTTCAGGAAATTTTAAATTATAAATTCTATTTAGATCTCTTATACTTACATTCCCTCTTACATAAATATTACCTGATATATCTGACTGACTGGTAGCTGAAACATCGTATTCATCTTCTATTTGCCCTACTATCTCCTCTAGAATATCTTCTAATGTAATTAACCCTTGTAATACTCCATATTCATCTACTACAAATGCCATATGTTTTTTCTTATCTTTAAATGTATTTAATTGATTAAGTAGATTAGTAGTTTCAGGAATAAATAGAGGTTTTTGTAATATTTTTTTAATACTAAATTTTTTTTCTTCTATTAGTGTTTTTAATAAATCTTTAACTAAAATTAAACCAATAATATTTTCAGTATTTTTATCCCATATTGGTAACCTAGAAAAGTTTGTTTTTTTTACTTTTTTAAGCAGTTCTTTTTCTGATAAATTTATATTTAAACTAAAAATATCTTTCCTGTGTATCATGACCTCATGGACTTCTCTATCTTTTAAGTCTAAAATGCTTTCAAGCATTAATTTTTTATCTTTAAGCATATTTCCTTCTTTATCAGCTAGAAGGATTGCGCCTCTTATTCTATCTAGGTTGAAACTTTGCTTGTTTGAGTTTTTAGCCTTAACTAAATATTGAATAATTTTATGAATTATATTGTTTATTGGATATAAAGTCATTAAAACTAAATTAAGATAAGGTGTGTATAAAATTAAAAGTTTTTCTGCTTTTCTAATTGCATATATTTTTGGCAAGACTTCAGCAAATATAAAAATCATAGCAGTCATAGTTATAGTTGAATACAGAATACCAACTGTACCAAATGCCTTAATAAATAGGTTTGTAGCAACTGCTGAAGAAAGAATATTGACTAAATTGTTTCCAAGTAAAATACCACTTATAACTAACTCTTTTTTCTTTAAAAGTTTTTGAGTTTTAATAGAGTTACGGTCTTTTTCTTCAACTTTTTTTTGTAAAACGTCCTCAGAAATACTAGTTATTGCGGTTTCAGAAGAAGAAAAAAATGCAGATAAAAAAATCAAGAAAAATATTATAAAAATTTGATATACCAATAAAGCATCCATCATTAAAAAAATTCCTTAATTGTTAATTGAATCTTTTCATTACTGACATGATTTTCTATGTAGGCCTTTCCAATATCATTTAATAAAATAAATTTTATATTTTTATCAACTTTTTTCTTATCACTTTGCATATTTCTAATTAAGCTTTTTGCATTCCATTTTTGGTTAGGATTTAAACAGTTTAAAGTAGTAGGAAGGTTAAGTTTTTTCATATGTACTTTTATTAAGTTAAAGTTAATACAGTTAGTCTTCTCCAATAATACGGATAATTTCATGGCCATTAAAAGTCCAACAGATACAGCTTCTCCATGTTTGACTTTATAGTTAAGTTCTTTTTCAATTGCATGTGCAAATGTATGGCCTAAATTTAAAAGCATTCTATAATTAAGCTCTTTTTCATCTTTTTTAACAATAATAGCTTTTTTTTTACAGCAATTAGCGATAATTTCTGTCATAATTTTAGAGTTTTTAGAAATAATTTTTTTATAATTTAAATCCAGCCATAAAAAAAACTTTTTATCATTAATGATAGAATATTTTAAAACTTCAGAGTATCCGGCTAGAAATTCTTTTTGAGGAAGACTTCTTAAAGTATTTGGATCTATAAATACGGCAGATGGTTGATAGAAACTACCAATTAAATTTTTACCAGTTTTTGTATTAACTCCGGTTTTTCCTCCAACTGAACTATCAACTTGAGACAGCAATGTAGTAGGAACTTGAATAAATTTTATGCCTCTCAAAATAATGGAAGCAAGAAATCCAGAAAAATCTCCTACTACTCCACCACCCAGAGCATAAATAACATCATTTCTTTTTATATTTGAATTTAAGAGCTTTTCTATTATTTTTTTAACAATTAATAAATCTTTACTTTTCTCGCCTGGCTTTATCACTACAACTAGCGTTTCAGATTTGTATTTATTAAAAAAACTAACAAAATTTTTAATGTAGTATTTAGCTACATTTTTATCTGTTATAATGATTGCTCTAGATTTTTTGTGTTTAGAAAAATGATAGTATGCCACATCTTCAAATATATTATTTTTAATAATTATTTTATAGGATCTCTCTTTAAGAGATACTTTAACAGTTTTCATTACTATTCTCTAAATATTTATTAATTTTAAACAAAACTTTTTCTAACAGACGACTTTTATTTAATTTTTTCGCTTCTATTTTAATATTTGCTTCTTTATAAATCAAATTTCTTTTATTCAATAAAATTTCAAGTTCATTTTTACTTTTCATTTTAGAAAAAATTGGTCTAATATTTTTTGAATTATTTATACGTTCGTATGCAGTATCAATATCTACACTAATCCAAATACTTAAACATTTTTTTTTTATAAACTCTCTTATTTTAAAGTTTAAAAAACTACCGCCCCCTAAAGAAATAATTGCTGCTTTATTTTTTGATATAATATTAATTATTGTATCTTGTTCTAGATCTCTAAAGTAACTCTCTCCATAAAATTCAAAAATATTATTTATCCTCATTTTTTTAATTTTTTCTATCTCATAATCTGTATCAATATGGGGCAAATTTAACTTTTTTGACAAGCTTCTTCCTAGTGAGGTTTTACCTGCTCCCATGAATCCTATAAGGACAATAAATTTTTTTTTTAAAGGCAATGTTAGAGATGTCAAATTTCAAAAAAAATTATATATACTAATAATATTATTTAATATAATAATTATATATCATGAAATTATTGCAAATAGTATAAAAAATGATTTTAAAGAGATTAATAGTTTTTTTATTTATAATAACATTAGGAGGAAGCCTAATATTTTTTATATTTTGGGATCTTCCTGCGCCCAACAAGCAGATAGAAAGAAATATAGATACTAATAGATTAAAAACTAAATGATTAGACTTTTATTATTTTTTATTTTTTACTCATGTGCTAGTATTTTAGCACAAGACAATCCAAAAAATATTATATCAAACGAAAAAAATACTATCCTGATTGAGCAGGATAGTACAGAAATTGAGCAGTATAGTACGGAAGAAGATAGTAATCCTTTATCAGACTCAAATAATTCTACTAATTTGGAAGAGAATTATTTAGAAAATAGTACAGATAAGACAGATGATAAAAGTTCTATAGTGGTAAAAGATATACCTAACAAAGATAATAATTCATGGTATGGCACCTTGTCTAGTGATAATGAGGGTTTAGGCTGGATGATGTGGGGAAACACTAGTTTTTCTTTATCAAAAGGTTTAATAAATAGAATTAATTCCTCAACAGACTCTCCTACACTTAGACTTTTATTTAAAAACCTAATTCTGTCTAGAGCAAAAAGTCCAGCAGTTAAATCTAATGAAAGCCTTGATTCGTCGATAGAAAATATAAATATTCAAGCGAGCAAAATTCCTTATTTTGAAAAAAAAGTATTTCATTTAATAAATACGGGCTTTAATAAAGATATAGAAAAATTAATTAGCAGTATTCCACAGGATTTTAGAAATAAAGAATTTGATAATAGCCACTTTAATTTAAGATTGAATAGTTTTGATATTCCATATGTATGTAATAATATTTCTACAATGTTAGGTGCTGGAGAAAATCTTACTTTCTACAGAAAAATTCTTATTGTCTGTAAATTTATTCTTAAAAGAGAAGAGGAAGCTGCGCTTGCTTTGGAATTGCTAGAGAATGATATAGAAAATGAAGATAAGTTTATAGATAACGCAATTAACTATCTAGAAAAAATAAAAAATAATAATTTGGATTTTGATAGTATTCCTGAAGAAAAAAATCATTTATTAAAAATTCTAAGCTTTTATAGTTATAATGCTTCAAAAAAAACTTTTAGCAGTAAACCTATTTTATTTCATAAGACAATTTATGATTTAAAATTATTTACTAAAGAATTACAAATAGAAAGTCTAGAGTTTTTAGTAAATCAAAATATTTATGGACCTTCTCTTCTCGTCAAAGAGTACAAAGACTTAATAACTTCAGAAGAACTAGTTTCTTACATGAAAAATCATAATCAAAAAGGAAACAGTGTTAAGTTAAGAGCTGCTTCATTTCAGATTATTACAAATACTTTATCTACAACTGACAGAGCAAAAAACCTAATGAAGTTATGGAAATTAGCTGAAGAAAAAAATATCCTAAGGGCTATTTCGCTTATAACAAAAAATTTAACTATGTCACTTTCACCTGATCCAACTTTAAACTGGTTTAACCTTCCAGCAGCCAAAGCATTAATTCTATCGGATGAAACGGAAGCATCAAAAAAGTGGATATTTTTTGGGACTAGCGATATTAAAGAAAGAGCTAGTATTGATATAAATTTTTGCAGACTTCTTATTTTTAGCTATTTGCATGACACTAATATTTTAAATTATAGAAGTCAGACAGTGGATTTAAGCTTTCTTTTAAAAATTTTAAAAAATGATTTAAATACAGATGACAAAGGCTTTTTAAAATTAATTGTAACTTTGAATGCTTTAGGTGAGGAGATACCTTCTGAAATGTGGAGAATGTTTTTTTCTAATGAAGCTATTTCACTGGAATCTTTCAACTTCATTAGAAATGACTTTAGTAATTATGTTATGTTAGAAAATGCAATTAATAATAATAATTTAGCTGAATCTGCACTGCTTTCCATCTCATTGCTACAAAAAGAAATAGGTTTTTATAAGGAAATATATAGCTTTTACAAAGGACTAGAAGGTTTAAATCTGATAGGATTAGAAAGCTACGCAAGAAGTTATGCAATGGAAAAAAATTTCAATTTTTTAGCAAAATGAAAAAGCATTTAAAATACAATGATAAAGATTTAACAGAATTATTTTTAGATAAGTTAATAACAGAAAAAAATCTAAGCAATACAACTATTAATTCCTATAATTCTGATTTAAATATTTTTCAAAAATTTTTAAATAAAAATAAAATAAACTTTATTAGTTGCAGTGAAGAATCTCTAAAGTATTGGGTTAGTTTTTTAGTCAGTAATAAAATAAAAGCATCAAGTAGATTACGAAAAATTAGTGTGATAAAACAATTTTTTAATTTTCTTTCAGAGGAAAAATTTAGAACCTCTAATCCTTCTGTAAATATTTTTTTACCAAAAAAGGCTAAAAGTCTTCCTAAGTTTATGAGTGAAAAAGATATAAACATCCTTTTAAATTATATGAAAAAAAATGCTAATACTTTTAATGATTTACAAAACCTAGTTCTAACTGAAATTTTATATGCCTCAGGCTTGCGCGTATCAGAGTTAGTGGGACTAAAAACATCATCTATTTCCGAGGATCTGAAAAATTTATACATCAAAGGAAAAGGAAATAAAGATAGATATATTCCCTTGGGAGAATATGCTCAAAAAATTTTGAAACATTATTTACTTCAAGTGCAAAAAAAATATGAGAATAATAAATATATTTATAAACAAAAATGGTTATTTCCGAATTCAAATTCCCATATTTCAAGATATTCATATTACAATAGGCTAAAAAAAGTAGCAAAAGAAGTTGATATAAGCGTTGATAATATATCTCCTCATGTTTTAAGGCATGCATTTGCATCTCATATGCTTAAAAATGGAGCAGATTTAAAAGTATTACAACAACTTCTTGGGCATGAGGACATTTCTACTGTAGAAATTTATACCCATGTAAATATGGAAGATACTAAAAAGGCCTTAAAAAAGCATCCTTTAACAAAGATTGATATTTAATTAAATGAAAAATCAAGCTGATATTAAAAAAATTATTCCTCTTAGATTAAATAGATCAGAGCTAGCAGTGCCAGGTTCAAGACCAGAAATTTTTGAAAAAGCAGCAGCAAGCAAAAGTGATGCTATTTTTTTAGACCTTGAAGACTCAGTTGCTGTAGAAAAAAAAAATAAAGCTAGAGAGAATACTTTAGATGCTATTAGAAATATTAATTGGAAAAATAAAACCTTATCAGTAAGAGTAAACCCTATGGATACAATCTTTTTTAAAAAAGATATAGAAAAGTTAATAGGATTTAATAATCAGAAACTAGATTTAATAATGTTGCCAAAAGTAAATTCAGAAAAAGATGTTATGAAATTAGAAAAAATTGTCAACCGATTGGAAAATCTTTATAAAGTCAAAAAAAAAATTGGTTTTGAACTAATAATTGAAACAGCACAAGGTCTTATAAATGTTAATAAAATTGCTAGCTCAAGCAATAGAATTGAAAGTCTACATTTTGGTGCAGCAGACTTTGCTGCTTCAATAGGAGCTAAAACTATGAGCATAGGAGGAACTCATAATGATTATGGAACCCTTAATTCAATTTCAGGAAAGAAAAAAAGAAATTTTTTTTTGAATGACATTTGGCAAGTAGCCTTGTTTAATATAGTAGTTGCGGCAAAGGCTAATGGTTTAAGAGCTATAGATTGCCCATATGGAGACTTTAATGATAATGAAGGTTTTAAAGCATTAGCAAAAAGTTCTTATTCACTAGGATTTGACGGAAAAATGCTTATTCATCCAAAACAAATCGAATTATCAAATAAGATATTTTCTCCTACAAAGAAGGAGCTTAATGATGCAAAAGAAATGCTTAAAATTATTAAAAAATCTGCAAAAAGTGGAAAAGGAGCTATTGCAATTAATGGTAAATTATTAGATATTGTAACTATTAAACAAGCAAAAAATATAGTAGAGTTAAACAATAAGATTTTATTGAAGAAAAATGATTAAATTTTTTTTAGATTTTGAAAATGAAGTAGCCCAAATAGAGGCAAGAATTAATGAACTTAGACATCTAAGTACAGGAAAAACTGTAGAAATTTTAGATGAGATAACTGACTTAGAGTTTAAAGCCAGTAAAATGTTAAAAGAAAAATATGAAAATTTGACGCCTTGGCAAAGAGTACAAGTAGCTAGACATCCCGATAGACCTCACTCATCGGACTATATAGAAAATTTATTCACTGATTTTATTCCATTAAGTGGGGATAGAAAATTTGGTGAAGACTATGCAATAATAGGAGGTTTGGCAACTTTTGAAGAGATTTCAATAATGCTTATAGGTCAAGAAAAAGGATCTGATACTGAGAGCAGACTAAAAAGAAATTTTGGAATGGCGAGACCTGAAGGTTATAGAAAAAGCTCAAGACTTATGAAGTTAGCTGAAAAGTTTGATATACCTATAGTAACACTAGTGGATACAGCTGGTGCTTATCCTGGGGTTGGAGCTGAACAGAGAGGGCAATCAGAAGCCATAGCTTCTGCCATAAAAACAAGTTTAAATGTTAAAGTACCTATCATTAGCGTTATAATCGGCGAAGGAGGGTCAGGAGGTGCAGTAGCTTTAGCAACTGCAGATAAAATTTTAATGCTAGAAAACTCAATTTATTCTGTAATTTCTCCTGAGGGATGCGCTTCAATTTTATGGAAAGTTGAAGGTTATGATGAAATAGCAGCTAATAGTTTAAAAATTACTTCAGAAGATTTACAAAAGCTTAAGGTTGTAGATAAAGTTATTAAAGAACCAATAGGTGGGGCTCATAGAAACCCTAGCGAAGCTTTTAAAAGCTTAAAGGTGGAATTAAAGAAAGTTATTGAAGGTTTAAGAAAAAAACCAAGAGTTACTTTATCTAAAGAAAGAAAGCAAAAATATTTAAAGTTTGGTTCAAACTTTAGCCTGTAAAATAATTGTCACTTCTGTTAAAAATTAATGAACTTAATAATTTTATTGATAAAGAAAATTTCATTAATTTATATTGCAAAAATTATCAAATAGGTTTAGTTCACAAGAAAATAGTAAAGCTTCTTTTAGAAAATAAACTACCTTTTATTTTAAAAAATAATAGCCTCTTTTTTAAAGAAGAAAAAAAAAAGCATCTTAACATTACAGTAAAAAATATATGTGAATTACTAGCAGAAAAAAAAATTATTTCACGAGTGACAGGAGAAAACTTTCCATGTGTATCTGTATTGGGGCAAAAAGAGTTATTTATAATAGAAAGGGCACTTGTCGAATATTTAGGAATAAAAGGGTTTGGAGTACATTTAATAGCTTACGTTAAGACTGGTAAAAATAAAATTAAGGTTTGGGTTCCTTTAAGGGCTGCTAACAAAAAAGTAGAGCCAAATAAACTTGATAATACTGTTGCAGGAGGAATATCGGCAGGTGAAACAGTGTATCAAGCACTTATAAGAGAAAGTTTTGAAGAAGCATCCTTAAAAAAAAATATATTAAATAAGGCATTACAAGTAGGAACTATAACTTATGCTTGGAGAAATAAAAAATTTTCTTTGAGAAGAGATACACTATTTTTATTTGACTTAGAGTTGCCAACTAACATTATTCCAGTAAATAACGATGGTGAAGTTTCAAAGTTTAAATTGTATAGTTGTAACAAAGTTATAGAAAAAATAAATTTTACTAATGATTTCAAAAAAAATTGTGCTTTAGTTTTAGCTAGTTTTTTTATTAGAAAGGGCTTAATAAATTCTAAGAACGAAAGAAACTATGAAGAAATTTGTAGTTTATTATAATTAAAAAGAATCATAAATAGCTTTAATAAAATTTAAAGTTTCTTTATCCTCTATAGTTGCAGGCATTTTAAATTGTTCACCATTCAAAATTCTAGATATAGTTGATCTTAATATTTTTCCTGACCTAGTTTTAGGAAGATTATCCACAACATAGGCAGCCTTAAAAGCAACTACCGCACCTAGCTTTTTTCTTACTAATTCTATAGACTCTTTAATAATCTCTCGGTTTGACTTACTAGTTTTTTCGTTTAGAACCAGCAAACCTAAAGGAACTTCCCCTTTTAAGCTATCTTTAAGCCCAATTACTGCGCATTCTGCAATTTCTTTGTGCGAAGTCAATATTTCTTCAATTGAACCAGTAGATATTCTATGACCAGCGCAGTTTATAATATCATCTGTTCTTGACATTACTGATATATATCCTTCTGAGTCTATTACTCCTGCATCCGAAGTATTATAGTAACCTTTATATTTTTTTAGATATGCTTTAAAAAATCTTTCAGAGTCATTCCAAATGCTAGAACTACACCCTGGAGGAAGAGGCATCTTTATTACTAGATTACCCATTTTTTCTGGTTCTAGATTATTACCATTGTCATCTAAAACTTCTACCTGATATCCTAGTGCTGCTTTACCTGTTGACCCATATTTTATATCAAATATCCCAAATTCTGGAAAGTTACCTGCAATTGACCAACCTGTCTCTGTTTGCCACCAATGATCTATTACTGGAATTTTGAGGTGGTCAATTGACCATTTAATAGTTTCTGGATCTGCTCTTTCTCCTGCTAAAAATAGATATTTAAAGTTTTTAAAATTATATTTTTTTATCTCACTTCCACGAGGATCTATTTTTTTAATTGCTCTGATAGCTGTAGGAGCAGTGAACATTGTTGAAACATTATGTTCTGAAATAACTCTCCAAAACTGCCCTGCATCTGGTGTTCCAACAGGTTTTCCTTCATATAATACAGTCGTACACCCTAATAATAAAGGAGCATAGACTATATAAGAATGTCCAACTACCCATCCAACATCTGAAGCAGCCCAGAATGTATCATTTTGATTGATATCATATGTCATTTTCATGCTATTATGTAGAGCAACAGCATGTCCTCCATTAGTTCTAACTATACCTTTAGGAATTCCAGTAGTTCCAGATGTGTAGAGAATGTAAAGTGGATCTTCTGAGTCTAATTCAGTGCATTCTGTGAACTTTCTTGCATCAGACATTATGTCTTTCCAATTTTGGTCTCCCGGTTTATTTAAAGAGACATTAAGTTGTTTTCTTTGAAAAATTATTTGATGTTCTGGAGAATGATTGCTTAACGAAATAGCTTCATCTAAAATTTCTTTATAGTTAATTATTTTATTTGGCTCAAGACCACAACTTGCTGCAATTACAACTTTAGGAGTAGAGTCGTTAATCCTATTAGCAAGCTCTTGGGAAGCAAAGCCACCAAAAACTACTGAATGTATGGCACCTATTCTGGCACAAGCTAGCATAGCAAATATTACTTCTGGTATCATAGGCATATACAGTATGACTCTATCGCCCTTACTAACTCCTAAAGATTGTAAAGAAGAGGATAATTTTGAAACCTCTATAAGTAACTGATCATAGGTTATAAATTTTTTTGTAGAAGTTATGGGGCTATCATAAATAATAGCATTTTTTTTCCCCAAACCATTTTTTACATGTCTATCAATACAATTGTAGCAAGTATTTAGTTTTCCACCTTTAAACCAAATAAAGTTTCCATCCTCATCTTTTGAGAGCACACTTTCGTATATTTGATACCAATCAATTAAAGAGGCTTTATTGCTCCAGTATAGTTCAGGGTTTTTTTTATACTCATTATATTGATTGTCATAAGACATAGGAAAGTTTAAAGGGGTTTTTGTAAAAACCCCTTATAAAAGTATTTTACTCTCTGTTCCCAAAAAGCATTAATAAATATTGAAATAATAATAAAAGATCTAAATATAATTTTAATGCACCCATTACTGCTTTTTTTGAAGAATCTTCAGAGTTTTCGTTTTCTACATAAATTTCTTTTATAACTTGAGTATCATATGCTGTAAGTCCAGCAAAAATGATTACACCTATTATAGACATTGCAAACTGTAAAGCTGACGAAGCTAAAAAAATATTTACTATAGAGGCAATAATTAAACCTATTAAACCCATCATTAAAAAAGAACCCATTTTTGCCAAAGATTTTTTTGTGGTATAACCCCAAATACTCATAGTCAGAAACATTGAAGCCGCTATAAAGAAGACTCTTGCTATAGTAGCTCCGGTGTATACTAGGAATATACTAGCTAAAGAAACACCATAACATGCAGCTAGCAACCAAAAAAGATTTTGAGCAGTACCAGCACGCATTTTATTTATTCCAAAACTCATCCATAAAATAATACCCAAAGGGGCAAACATTACAACGTAAGCAAGCGGCGGTTGCATTAAAGAGACTACAAAAGGATTTTGTGCAACAAATGCATTAGCAAACAGCCATGCAATAACACCAGTTATTCCTAAACCTACTGACATGTAGCCATATACCTTAAGCATAAACTTTCTTAACCCTTCATCAGTAGAAGACAAAGACGATGCTTTAGCCCTGACGTTATAATCATTAGTAAATTTACCAAATGCCATATTAAACTCCATTTTATGTTAATATATATATAATATATGCTATTTAATATAATATATTCAAGTTAGAAATATATTTATAAATGAGGTTTTTTAATGGAAAATAACATACAACTATTCTTCTCAAAAAATAAATGGGACTTTATTGACAATAATAGAAAAGTTAGAAAACTATTTAAATTTAGAACTTTTTCTGAAGCATTTTCATGGATGACTGAAATATCTCTTAGTGCTGAAAAAATTGACCATCATCCTGATTGGACTAATGTATATAATAAAGTAGATGTAACTTTAAGTACACACGACCAAAATAAACTTACAAAAAAAGATCTTTCTTTAGCACAATTAATGGAAAAGACTTTTGTTAAATATAATTATTAAAAGAATAAAAAAACTAAATACTTTTGAAGTAAATGGAATTTTTGGTTTTCTCCCATTTTTACTTATTATATTTTTAATATTTTTTAATAAAAATAATGTAAGTATTTATTTAAATTTTATAATATTTTATTTATTTATCATAATTGTATTCATTGGAGCAACTCATTGGGGTTTTGTTCTTTCCTTAAAAAAAAAAAAATCTAGGCTGATTTTCTTTTCTATAATTCCCTCAATATTAGTAAGTTTTATTTACATTTTAAAAATCACAATCACACTAAAACTATTAATAGGAATATTTTTTCTAAATATTATTTTTTTTTATGAAAAAATCTATTTAAAAAATATTTTTCCAGATTGGTATCTTGTTTTAAGAAGAAACTTGAATTTTTTTGTCACATCTGCAGTCTTAATAATTATTTTATTGATTTAAGTTATAAGGTTTTATTCTTATTAATTTAATACCAGCAAAAATAATAATTAATGCACCAAATACCATACCCAAAGAAATCTTTTCATTAAAAAAAGATAATCCTATAACACAGCCAAATATAATTCTTGAATAGTCAAATGGCATAACTTTGATCGCCTCTGAGTTTTTTAAACCTTCTATAGTAAAATACTGAGCTAACAGTCCAAAAATAGATAACAGAAAAATAAAAAAAAAATCTTTTAGCAAAGGAATAGAGAAAGTAAACATGTAAGGAATCATTAAAAGCAAAGTAGAGTTTAATGAAAAGTAAAATTGAATTTTTGCGTTATTTTCCTTTTTTGAAATATTTTTTATAAAAATTTTTATATAAGCAATTAATATGGTTGCTAAAATTGCACATGTATAATAAGGAAATAATTCCTTTTCACCTTTTTCATATCCTAGCATAATGATAATTCCGATAAATCCTAAAGAAATATAAAAAAAAGATATTGTTTTAATTTTCTCTTTTAAAAATAAAAATGCTAGAGGTATTATAAAAAAAATTTTTGCAAAAGAAATTATAGTATAGTTAGCAAGAGGAAGTTTGCTTATAGCATAAAAGTTTAAAAACATTGCACTAACTCCTATTATAGACCTGAGTAGATGCTTAGAGTATAAGTTAGTTTTAATTTTAATTTTAAAAGTAAAAATTAATGGTAACAAAATAATACTAGCTATCAAAGATCTAATAAAAATAATTTCTATCAGTGTTAAGTTAGAGGAACATAATTTTACAAAAGTAGACATTAAAGAAAAAAATAAAGAAGCTAAACATATATAAATAATTCCTTTAATGTCTGTATTAATTTTTTTAAAAAAACTAAGCATTTTTTTAAAGTCTTTTTGCTGACATCAAAGAGGTGCTAGGTTTTTTACCGATTTTTCTTTCTCTGTAAGCCACATAGATACTTGATAGAAATATTATTAGACCTCCAACCCATACCCAAAAATCAGTTACCTCTTTAAATAAAATAAAAGCTAAAACTGCGGTAAAGGGAAGTCTCAAATAATCAAAAACAAGAACAAAGGTTGCTTCTGAGTAAGAGAATGCTTTAGTAATACATATATGTGCAAAAAATGCTGTAAGTCCTGTAGAAGTTAAAAGGATAAAGGAAAAAACTGTAGGGCTTTTCCAAAAAATTATACAGGGAATCAAAGAAACTATACTTAATAACATTGGCATATAAAACACAACAGCATTAGGGTGGTCGACTAAAGTAATTTTTTTAATATAGACTGAGGCCATACCCATTAAAATAGAGGCAATTAATGTTATAAATATAAAAATATTAAAGTGAGTTAAGCCTGGCCTTATTATTATTAGGGCACCCACTAAGGATATAAATATAGCAATAACTCTTCTATATTTAATTTTTTCTTTTAATAAGAAAATAGCAAAAATTGCTCCAAATATAGGTGCTGTAAAATTTATAGCAGTTGCTTCTGCCAAAGGTATTTTAGAAATAGAATAAAACCATAAATACATTGCCAAGACTGCTAAACTACATCTAACCATTTGTAGCTTAATTGAATTAGTTTTTAAGCTTTGAATTCCCGATTTCACAATAAAAGGAAATATAAAAAGAACAGCAAAGAAAGACCTAAAAAAAATAATTTGAGACAAATGAAAGTCATCTGATAGATATTTTACTAATGTGTTCAGCAAGGCAAAGTTTATAGACGCAAAAAGCATCCAAATTCCTGATTTTATACTTGAAGACATAATCTTTAATTATATAATCTATAACTAAACATGAATAAAAGAAAACATAAAAAAATATTTAGTAGCGCCGATAATGCCTTAGAAGATATTTTATTTAATGGAATGACAATAATGTCAGGAGGTTTTGGATTGTGTGGATTGCCTGAAAACTTGATAATTGCTTTAAAAAAAAGCGGCGTTTCAAATTTAAAAGTCATATCAAATAATGCAGGTACAGAAGGACATGGATTGGGATTATTATTAGAAACTGGACAAATTAAAAAAGCTATATCTTCTTATGTAGGAGAAAATAAACTCTTTGAAAAACAATACTTATCTGGAGAAATTGAATTAGAGTTTAATCCTCAAGGCACTTTAGCTGAGAGAATAAGAGCTGGTGGTGCTGGTATACCAGCATTTTTTACTGCTACTGGTGTAGGAACTGTAGTTTCAAAAAATAAAGAAATAAGAACTTTTAATGATAAAGATTATATAATGGAGACAGGTTTAGTAGCTGACTTGGCAATAATTAAAGCATGGAAAGGTGATGAAGCTGGAAATTTGATATATAGGAAAACTGCTAGAAATTTTAATCCTGTGATGGCTACTGCAGGAAAAGTTACAGTTGTAGAGGTAGAGGAAATTGTACAAGCAGGGGAACTAGACCCAGACCATATTCATACTCCTGGAATTTATATAAATAGAATTATAAAAGGTGACGGTTATAGTAGATCAATTGAAAATCTTACAGTGAGAGAAAAATGAGTTGGAATAGAGAGCAGATGTGTTTAAGAGCATCCCAAGAGTTAAACGATGGAGACTATGTAAATTTGGGAATAGGAATGCCTACTCTTGTAGCAAATCATATAGAAAAAAGTTTGGATATAACCTTGCAAAGCGAAAATGGAATGCTTGGAATGGGACCATTTCCTTTTAAAGGAGAAGAAGACTCTGATTTAATTAATGCTGGAAAGCAAACTATTACTTCACTCCCTAATACAAGTTATTTTTCCTCAGCTGAGTCTTTTGCTATGATAAGAGGTGGTCATATTGATTTATCTATTCTAGGAGCCTTACAAGTTTCAAAAAATGGTGACTTAGCGAACTGGATGATACCCGGAAAGATGGTAAAAGGTATGGGAGGGGCTATGGATTTAGTAGCTGGAGTAAAAAAAGTTATTGTTCTTATGGAACATAACTCAAAAGATGGGTCTTCAAAAATAGTTGAAAATTGTAGTTTGCCACTTACTGGAAAAGGCGTGGTAAATAAAATTATAACTAATTTAGGAGTTTTCGAAGTTAATAATGGTATAACCCTTATAGAATTAGCTGATAATGTTACAAAAGAAGATATTTTAGAAAAAACAGATACTGACGTAAAATTTTCTAGTTAACATCTTAAAACTATTTTTCCAATATTTTTTCTGTCTGCTAATAGATTTAAGGCTTTTGCAGCATCTTTTAATTGAAAAACCTTGTTTACAGAGGGGTTTAATTTTTTATTATTAAATAAACTTTCTAAGACTGAGAAATCGTGTCCAATTTCTTTAGGTTCTCTATAAGCAAGTTCTCCCCAATATAGACCTTCAGCTTTTGCATTTTTAAGCAATAATCTATTTACTGGAATAGCAGGTATATCACCAGAGGTAAAGCCAACTATAATAATTCTTCCATTCCATTTCAAGGTTTTAACTAAATCTAAACTTGATTGACCACCAACCATATCAATTACAACATCTACTTCATTTATACCAAAGCTTTTTAACTCTTTTCTTATTATCTTATCATTGTAGTTAATAGTGTAGTCTGCCCCTTTTTCAACACATACTTTTAGTTTTTCGTCATTGCCTCCACATGCTACCACTAAGGCACCATAAGCTTTTGCTATTTCGATAGCTGCCATTCCTACCCCTCCGGTAGCTCCCAATATTATACATGTTTCATTTTTAATTAATTTTGCTTTTGTTATTATCGCACTAAAGGCAGTTCCATAAATTACAGGAAATCCTCCAGCTTCTATAATATCCATTTTCTTTGGTATAAGGTATGTATTATCTTCAGGCACTATCACCTCAGTTTTATATCCTCCATACTTCATAATTGACATTACTCTGTCACCAACTTTAAGACTAGAAACCTTCAGTCCTATTTCTAAAATTATACCAGAAATTTCTAGGCCAGGAGAAAAAGGAGGTCTTGGCCTTTCCTGATATCTTCCTTTTATTATTAATAAATCTGCAAAGTTCACACCTGCGGACTCTACTTTTATCCTTACTGAGTTATCATCTAGTATTTGACTTTCCGATTCCTCATAAATCAAATTTTCAGGGTCTCCATATTTTTTTATAACAACATTAAACATTTTACTTTAGATAAAAATAATAATATATGTAATATTCTTACTTAAATATTGTCGGTAGTAAATATGCTTTTTTTAATATCAAAGTTTTTTTTAATATTTATTATTTGTTTTAGCAATGTAAATGCTGTTGAAATAAAATCGTTTAAAAAAGGTCAGTACAGTGATTGGGAAGTTTTTGCTAAAGCAGATAAAGTTATTTGTTATACAATAGCTAGACCGAAAAAAATGGAGGGAGAATATAATACTAGAGGAAGAGTAGATGCCATGGTTGCTATCAATAATAACAATAAACAAAATAAATACTACGTGGGATTTGATTTTGGTTATTATTTTTCTGATAATCAAAAAGTTAAGTTAACTATAGATGATGGTATTACATTTGAAATAGATACATTTTCTCAAACTGCTTGGATAAACTCTTCAAGAAATCCAAAACTGCATATAAAAGTTATAGAAGCCATGAAAAAAGGAAATATTTTAATTGCTGAGGGTATTTCTAATAGAGGGACAGAAACAAAAGATACATATTCTTTAGTTGGTTTTACTAAAGCATTTAAAAAAGTTAAAGATGTCTGTAAATAAAAAAAATATATATGACCTTACAAAAAAAGATTTAGAAAACTTTATTAAAAATAAAAAAATAAAGTTGTTTAGAGTTAATCAGATATGGAACTGGCTTTATGTAAGAGGGTCTAAAAGTTTTTTTGACATGAATAACTTGTCTAATGATCTAAAAACTCTTTTAGATAGTAACTTTTCAATTTCTTTATTAGACGTTAAAGAAAGTTATACATCAGAAGATGGAACAAAAAAGTGGTTATTTAAATTAAAGGATAAAAGAGAAATTGAAACTGTCTTTATTCCTGAAGGAAAAAGAGGGACAATATGTGTTTCCTCTCAAGTGGGATGTTCACTATCATGTTCTTTTTGTCACACTGGAACTATGAAGTTAGAGAGGAATCTTGAATTAGAAGAAATTTTAGGTCAAATTATAACAGTTAAGTTTTTCTTAGAGGATTGGAGGAAAAAAACAGAGGAAAAAAAAGTTACTAATATTGTTTTTATGGGAATGGGAGAACCACTTTTAAATTACAATAATGTTATAAACTCAATCAATATTCTCTGTGATACAGAAGGTTTAGCCATTTCAAAAAGAAAAATAACCTTATCTACATCGGGAATAGTTAACAAAATAAAAGACTTTCAAAAAGATACCGACGTCAATTTAGCAGTATCTTTGCATGCTGCTTTTGATGATATTAGAGATGAATTAGTTCCAGTAAATAAAAAATGGCCTATAGCAAGACTTTTTAAAGAATTAGAAGTTTATAATAGTTCAGAAAGAAAAAAGAGAATAACTTTTGAATACATCATGCTAGAAGGAGTTAATGATTCTATAAAAGATGCTAAACAATTAATTAAACTTATTAGTCCGTTAAAATCAAAAGTTAACTTAATCCCTTTTAATCCTTGGCCAGGATCTACGTACGATGTAAGCTCTCCTGAAAAAATTAATAATTTTAAAAAATTTATTTTGGAAAATGGTAAGATTATAGCTACAATTAGAATGCCAAGAGGAGACGATATTCTTGCAGCTTGCGGACAATTAAAATCTTTAAATGAAAAATAATAGTTTGGGAAATATTATGAAAAAAAAAGTAGTGTTAGCTTACTCAGGAGGCCTAGATACTTCTGTGATACTAAAGTGGTTGCAATTAGAAAAAAATTTAGATGTCATTGCTTTTATTGCAGATGTTGGACAAAAAAATGAATTAGAAACTGCAAAAAAAAATGCAAAAAAAATGGGAGCTTACAAAATAATAGTCAAAGATCTAAAAAATATTTTTGTTAAAGAATATATATATCCTATGTTCAGGTGTAATGCTTTATATGAGGGTACTTATTTATTAGGAACAGCCATAGCGAGGCCATTAATTGCCAAAGCTCAAATGGAGGTTGCTAGGAGGTTTAAAGCAGAGTATGTCTCTCATGGAGCTACAGGAAAAGGAAATGATCAAATAAGATTTGAGTTAGGTTACTATGCTCATAATAAAAATATTAAAGTTATAGCTCCATGGAGAGAATGGAAATTAAACTCTAGGGCTAAATTAATAAAGTATGCTAACAAAAATAATATACCACTTATGGGAAAAACTACAAAAGAACCTCCTTATTCCATGGATGCAAACTTGCTTCATATCTCTTACGAGGGTAAAGTTTTGGAGGATCCGTGGAAGCACCCAGAAAAAAAAATGTTTAGAATGACAAAAGATCCAGAAAAATGCTCATCTAAAGGAGAGTTTATTGAAATAGAATTTTTTAAAGGTGACCCAATTAGTATTAATAAAAAAAAACTATCGCCAGAAAAAATATTTGATAATTTAAATAAATTAGGAGGCAAGCACGGTATAGGAAGAAAAGATATTGTAGAAAATAGAACAGTAGGCATGAAATCTAGAGGAGTTTATGAAACACCAGGTGGTGAAATTTTATTAGTAGCTCATCGAGCAATAGAAAGTATTACATTAGATGGGCCTTCTATAACTTTAAAAGATGAAATAATGCCAAAATATGCAAAAATTATTTACGATGGATTATGGTTTAGTCCTGAAAGAAAAATGCTGCAAGCCTTAATTGATGAAAGTCAAAAAAATGTGACGGGACAAGTTAAGTTATTTTTAAGACAAGGTAATATTAGTTTGTTAGGAAGAAAATCTAAGAAATCACTATATGATCACAAGTTAGCAACTTTTGAAGAGGATAATTTGTATAATCAAAAAGATGCTGAAGGGTTTATAAAATTAAAGTCACTTAGATTTAGAAATTAACTCAAATTAATTGATAATGCGTATCTATACAGTAAGTCTCTAAAGAATATTAATATAATGATCAATATTACTGGAGAAATATCAATGCCCCCAAAATCAGGCAATAATCTTCTTATTGGCTTAAGGGCTGGTTCAGTAATTTTATACAAAAAATCTCCAATTAAATAAATTAGTTTATTTTGAGTATTCAATATACTAAAGGCAACTAACCAACTCAGAATAGCTTGAGCAATCAGAAGCCAAATATAAAAACTAATAACAGTGCTAAAAAGCATTAGTATTTGGCTGAAGAAAATTAACATATAATTATTCTATTAATAATTTACGTTAATATAAAGAGAATTTTAAAGTAGTAAGAGATTAAGTACTCTTACTACTTTAATAAGTACAAGGTTATTTATTTTTTTGAGACGTATTCTGGATAACCTGAGGTACCTGTTTCTGTAAGGTCTAAGCCGTATTCTTCATCTTCTTCAGTAGCTCTAATCCCTACGCTTACTTTTAGGATGCTCCAAATAATGGAGGAACAAACAACGGTAAATATTCCGAATGCCAAAATTCCTACAATTTGGGTTCCGTAAGAAGTATCTGCATTAGTAAATGGAACTATTAATGTGCCCCAAATTCCAGCAATTAAGTGTGCGGGAATTGCTCCAACAACATCATCAATTTTAAGTTTATCCAATAGTTTCATACCATACATGCATAAAATACCACCTATTCCACCGATAATTATAGCTTGACCTATTGTTGGAGTTAGTGGTTCTGCAGTTATACTAACTAATCCAGCGATAGCACCATTTAGTGTAGCTCCAATATTAGTTTTACCTTCAACTATTTTACTTAATACCATAGGAGCAATAACTCCTCCAGCAGCAGCCATTGTAGTATTAGCAAAAATTGATGCTACTGCGTCAGCGTCTGCATATGAACCTAAAGCTAACTGTGATGCTCCATTGAAACCAAACCATCCCAACCAAAGTATCCAAACGCCCAATGTAGCCATTGGTATAGATTGTCCTGGCATTACAATAGCATTTCCTTTGCTATCAAACTTTCCTTTTCTAGCACCTAGTAAAATTGCACCAGTAAGAGCAGCCCAACCACCAACTGAATGAACTATTGTGGAACCTGCAAAATCAGAAAAACCCATTTCACTGAGCCATCCACCACCCCATTGCCATGAACCGGAAATTGGATAAAGAATTGCTGTAAGTATTAGGATAAAAGCGAAAAAAGGCCATATTAGAACTCTCTCTGCGAGTGCACCAGAAACGATAGATGCCGTGGTAGCTACAAATACCATTTGAAAAAACCAATCAGATGCCGGGGAATAGTCTGAGCCAGCTAATTCAGCACCACTATCAGACCATATTCCTAATGACCCTATATATCCACCATCAACGCCTGCATACATGAGATTATAGCCTATTAAATAGTAAGCCACCCCAGCTATTGAAAATAAACCTACATTTTTAATACAAATTACAACAGTATTTTTACTTCTTACTAGACCAGCTTCTAACATAGTAAAACCAGCGGCCATCCACATTACCAAAAATCCACCAATGCAAAACAATAAGGTATTAAAAACAAAGCTTATTTCTGCTGGATCGGCTATTGCTGTTTCATGACCATCTGCTAAAGCCAAATTTGTAGTTACAAATGAGGCTAATAGAAAAAAAACAAATTTTAGCATTTATGCTCCTTTATTAATTAAAAAGTAAAAGTAACAAATCAAAACTGATTATCAATGAAAAATAATATATTTAGTGTTTATAATTTAATCAATAGTATAATTTATAGCCAATCATAATTTAAGACAATTTTACGTCTTTAACTTCTTCTCCATCTCTAGTTACGACTTTGAGTTTTACTGACCCTGTTTCTTTATTGGTTACTTTTAGAAGCTTTCTCTGAGGGTCGTTGGCTTTTATTTTTATTAAAGCATCTTGTACATCTGTTCTTGTTGCTAGCTCTAGTAATCTATCTTGCAAAAATTCAATTTTATTTTCTAATTTACTTAATTCTTTTGCTCGATTCCCTTCTATAGCAAATAGTGCTACAATACATATGGCAACAATTACTAGAAATATTACTTCAGCCATTTATCTCTTTATCCTTATTTTGGAGGTGAATCTGTCCAATACCAAGACTTCTCCATTTTCTGAAAGTATAGCTTTGTATCTAATTTCATTAATATTTTTAAAAATTACAAAGAAGAGGGAGGTCAATATAAGAAAATTTATTAATATAAGTCTTTTTTTAAAAGTAAAAAAGCTTTTATATTTATCAAAGTTGGCAAGTATATTCATAACTTTCTCTAATTAAAGAGAAGATTATGAGTTAGTTAGTAGTTAATTTTTTTCTTAATCTTCCCTGTAAACCTATCATATACAAATTCAGTGCCATATGGGTCGGTGAGTATTGTATATCTAACTTTATGAAAATTTTCAGTTAATACAAAGATTAGTGATATAAGTATAGAAAAGGTTGCTAAAGGCTGTCTGTAATTATAAAAGATAATCTTATTATTATCTAGAAAAGCTATAACTTTTCCTAAAAACCCTTTTCGATTAGCTTTCTCTAGGGCATTTCTTTCTTTTTCTAAATCCTTGAGCTCTTTATACTTAGATAGTATTTCTTCTTTATTAATGGGTTTAGTTCTTCTTTGCCAAGATATAGTATCTATATCTTCGTATTCAAAGACTGCATCTGGGTTGATGGCTAGTATAGCATCACCAAGAGTGACCATAGTTCCTCCAAGAATTTCCTTATAATATATAATAACGGAAAAATAATAAGTGTTGTTAATTATTTATCTTTTGACCACTTTTTAACTAGATCTAAAAAAAGAGGATCAATTGATTTTTTTCTTTTAATCATATCTTTAGCAACATCTCCTGGAGTGTCATTAAATCCAAAGTTAGATAAATTTTTCATTTGCATGGGATACAAAACTCCGTCTAGGTGATCACACTCATGTTGTATAAGTGCAGCCCAAGTTGAATGAGCTTTATGAGTTACAAGTTTCTTATCTAAATTATAATATTCTACCAAAATACTACTATATCTTGGAACCTTACCATGCAAGCCTGGAATAGAAAGACACCTTTCCCAATATTCTTTTTTGTTTTTTAATAATGGCGTGATAGTAGGGTTAATCATTATAGTCCAAGGTATTTTTTTAAAACTTGCATTTTTTGGGATTCTATTACTATTAACTCTATAAACTACAATTCTTTTGCTTACTAAAACTTGAGGAGCTGCTAAGCCACTAGCTCCTATATATTCTAGAGTTTCTTTCATATTATTTACTAAATCTTTAATTTTATCAAAATCTTTAAAAGGAACTTTAAGAGCTTTTTTTCTAAGAACTGGATGTCCCATTTTTACTATATTCAAAACTGACATATTATATGTTTTTTTTCATATTAGATTTATAAAAATTAATGATTATTTCAAAAGTTTTTTTTGGCCTTTCTTGTTGCACCCAATGACCAGCTCTTTCTACAATAAAAGCTTTAAAATTATTAGTAAAAAATTTTTTCATATTTTCAAATTCACCCGGTTTTTGATAAATACCCCAGTCAGATTTACCTGCTATAAAAATTGAAGGAAACTTTAAATTTAGCGGAAGCCTTAAATCAAGAATTCTTTTTTTTTCTTTTCTGTCTATCATCATTCTGTACCAATTTAAAGGGCCTTGAAAAGTATTTTTTCTAAAGCTTTCAGCATAAACTTTTAAGTCTTTATTTGTAAGCCAAAAGCAATTATCTATCTGTAATTTACTTGGCATATACTTGCTTACTGTTTGTGACATTCCTAAGTTTTTTTTCATAATATAATATTCAGGCATTCCTGATAATTGTACAGGAGATATGTTTTTTAATTTATAAGGAAGATTATTTTGATAATCAAAACTTTTAAAATGATAATATGCTCTTAAAAATTTGAAAATACCCTGTTTGCTATTTGTCATATTATTATTAGCAGATTTTCCTGAAAAATAAACTTGGTAATGTTTTTTTGAAGGCTTAAGGGCCTTTAGATCCTCATTAATTTTTTTTATATCATAATTATATTTTTTATTTTTAGTTCCACTAAAAGGCATGCTCATAGTAACAACTGATTTTATAAAATTAGGATATATTAAAGAAAAATAACAAGTAACGTAAGAACCAAAATCATGTCCAACTATATTAACCTTTGATATTTTTAATTCTTTAAGAAAACAAAAAATATCTTTAGTTAGATTTAAAATACTATAGTTAGTTACCTTGTCTTTTTTATTTTTTATTAATTTAGTATACCCATAACCTCGTTGATCAGGAGCAATACAAAAGTATCCTTCCTTTGTAAAGTATTCCATTAAATATCTAAAGCTATATGATAACTCAGGAAAGCCATGTAAAAATAAAATTGTATTTGATTTTTCTTTATTAAGATATCCTGATTGCAAATAAAAATATTTTAAACCATTAACATTTTTAGCAAATTTTCCTTTAACTTTCATGTTTTAAAATGGAATTACTTTTCCATGATAATCTAATAATTTTCCTGAGTCTGCTTTTTCTAAATTAAAAATAGTTTTTAAAATCTTTTTTGCTGACTCATTAGTAGAAAAACATTTGCTTTCTTTAATAAAAGGTTTTGATAGTTTTGTATATACAGTACCTGGATGAATAGAGGCTAGAATAAGATTTGGTATATTTCTATTTATTTCTATAGAAGCTGATTTTACTATTTGATTTAATGCAGCTTTTGAAGCACGATAACCAAACCAGCCCCCAAGGTAATTATCAGTAATACTTCCTACCCTTGCAGATAGGCATACAAGAAATGATTTTGTTTCTTGATTAAATAATGGAGTAAAGTATTTAATGATTAATGCATGCCCTATAGAGTTTAATTTAAAACAGTTGAGAAGGTATTCATTGCTAATCTCAGATATTTTTTTTTCGGGCATAAAAGTCTTATCATGCAGATACCCTACAGCATTAATAAGCAAACTAATTTTAATATTTTTCTTTTTTAATTCATAAGCTGCTTTCAAGATAGCATTTTCATCTGTAATATCTAATTGAATATCATTACTTTTACTGTAACAAATTACATTTTTATATACACTTCCAGATAGTAATTCCTGCTTTATTGCTTTTCCTATACCACCTCCTGAGCCAAAAACTATTGCAGCATTAGAATATACAGGTTTCATTTTTTATTAAGTACAACTTTTCTTAGGGTCTGAAGCTTAATATTATCATTTTTTATTTTTATCTTATTTTTTTGTTCTTCAGTATTGTTTTCCTTAACGTGGTTAATTTCTGTACTAATTAGTCTTGAAATTGCAGTCTGTATGCAAGCAGCACTATCAGAAACTGATTTAATTGCCAACTTGCTAATGTTGTCATTTGTTTTTGATGCTACAGTACATATTTCCCACTCTAAATTAACTAGTAAATTTAATACTTTGGTGAGTTTTTTAACATTTTTTTCTCTAGAAATTTTTAATTCCTTCATTCTTAATAATTCATTTTCCATATGTCCTCCAAGAACTAAATATTTTTTTTTTTTGTCGTTTATTTTAATATGTACTTAAATATTGTAAATAACTTATCTTTTGAAAATAAAAGAAATAAAAATATTGTTATTAGAAAAAAAGATGATAACAATGAAGATGAACATAAAAGTCTTGATATTGCTAATTCAGATTATGAGCTATTTTATAATTCTATTTTTTATGGGCAGCTTACACAAAATTGGATAAAAGTTACTAATTAAAGTTTTTTTAAAAAACATTTTTATTTATTGAAAATTAATATATATTATTCAAATGGATAAAAGAAGCCCTGATGATATTAGAAAGTCGATTAAGTCCTTAGTCGAAGAGGCAGAAAGTGTTTCTATTGAAGATAAAGTTCAAGATAATGATCTTGCTAAAAATAACAGTTTAAAATCTAAATTAGAATCTCCACCCGCAAAATTAGAAGATAAATATAAGCCTGACATTAAAACTAAACCTCATACAGAGGAAAAAGATCTCGATTTGACAGGTTTAATAAGTGATGATGTTGCTTTAGCTGTAAGGGCTGAATTAATGAGATATTCAGACGTTTTTGATACAGATGATACAAAAGATATCATATACAGGTCTGTTACTAATGCTACTAGAGAAATGGTAAGAGAATGGTTAGATCAAAATCTAGCCACTATTGCAAAGGAAGTAATTAACGAAGCATTGGATAAGTTATCCAAAAATGCTAGAAATTAATCAGCGTTAATTTTAAAAAACTTTTTAATTTTTTGATTATTATCTTTTCTTCTGTAAGCGATTAAACAATGTTCGCCACAATAGGGTTTACCGGGTATTACTTCTTTTCCGCAAAAATAAAAATCCTCGTCACCAGGGTGTCCAATTGGCCATTTGCAACCCTTCATATTAGCGATAAGTGAATTAAGACTAGTGCTTTTTATTTCTTTAATACCTTCTTTTTCCTTTATTTTTTTTGAAAGGCCAAGCCTATTAGCTTTCCCAATTACAGCATTTCTGCTTACATTTCCTAGCTTGTCAGCTATTTCTCTTGCAGGTATTCCTTTAGCCCACATGCTTGATAACTTATCAACTTTACTTTTTGTCCAGTAGTTTTTCATGATAATTTGTTATAAAATAATAAAAAAATAATATAGCACAATGTTCTTGAGAAGAAAAAAAAATAATTTTAGCACTTTATTACTTTATTTTAATTTAATTATTAAATGGGGAAAATCACAGAAGAAAAATTTTCTAATAGCTAATATGCTTATGTTAATTGTTGCTGCAGTAACCTCTTTGTATCCAATTGCAATAGACTTTTCATTTAATGCCTTAAATGAAAAAAATATAACGCATTTAATGTATATACCCATAGCTATTATGATTCTTACAGTTTTAAAAGGGATTTCTTACTTTTATCAGACAGTAATAGTAGGAAAGATATCTAACGGTATTATAAAAGTTATTCAATTAAAACTTTATGACAAGATAGTTAACTTTGATGTATTACTCATGAATGAGTTTCAACAAGGATCATTGCAGTCTAGATTTATAAATGATCTCAATATTCTTAGGGAAGCAATAATAAGAATTTTAAATAATCTTGTAAGAGACTTTTTTACCTTATTAGGATTATTAATAAGCATGTTATATTTAGATTGGGTACTAACTCTTAGTGTACTTTTAATATACCCTTTGTGCATAAAACCTATAGTTTTTATAGGCAAGTCTACAAGAAAACATTCTCTCAAACTGCAAGAAAAAATTGCAGCCGTAGGAGCATTTTTAAA